>NZ_CP139969.1:1860899-2481198 GCF_034424645.1 Bordetella avium | reverse complement strand
CCTGCCTCTGGGGGCCGGCTCATGGCGGCGCCAACGAAGCCTGCCTGCAAATGCTCGAAGAGTTGCAGGCCAATGGCGGCGTGGAAAAGGTCGGCGAGTTCATGGAGAAGGTCAAGGATAAGAACTCGGGCGTGCGCCTGATGGGCTTTGGCCACCGTGTCTACAAAAACTATGACCCGCGCGCCAAGCTGATGCAGGAAACCTGCAAGGAAGTGCTGGGTGCCCTGGGCCTCGAGAATGACCCGCTGTTCAAGCTGGCCATGGAACTCGAGCGCATCGCCCTGGAAGACGATTACTTCGTGCAGCGCAAGCTCTACCCGAACGTCGATTTCTATTCGGGCATCGTGCAACGCGCTATCGGCATCCCGACCTCGCTGTTCACGGCCATCTTCGCGCTGGCCCGTACGGTGGGCTGGATTGCCCAGTGGAACGAAATGCTGTCCGACCCCGAGTACAAAATTGGCCGTCCGCGCCAGTTGTACACCGGCTCGGTCGTGCGCGACGTTCCCAAGCGCTGATCGCAGTCGCTGGCCGCTTGCCTCGCGAGCAGCCAGCAAGATTGCCGGTTTGGGCCGTTACCGGGTAGTAAGGGGAGGGGTGCTAAGGCACCCCTCTTTTTTTCTGTGCTGCTCACCCAATGATGGCGATGTCGAAATGACCGGCAGCATGCTCAGGCTGGCCCGCCAGCTGTCATTTCAATCCTAGGCCTCAAGGTGTGAGGGCGCTCAGGCCATCTGCTTCATGGCTGGACCCGGTAGACCCTGCCTAGGTTAGGCATCTCCCCTGCATCGCTACGTCGTCAGCCGCTTGCCACTCCTTGAGCGGAACCCGTACTGCGCCACAGGCCATGAAGGCTGGCGCGCAGGGTGTCATTCAGATCAAGCCCGCCTTCCCCGGCCCGATGCTTGACCTCCGACCGCGGTCCGGCCAGCCTCCGCCACCGTCGTTTTGCCTTAGATAATCGCCGGCGTCGGTGCGTCCTTGTGTTTGGTCGTCCAGCTTTGGGCGTCGTCTCCTTGTCGCCAATGCCCTCAGTTGTGAGTTGAGGCAGAGGCTTCTACGGGGCAATAGGGGATTTTTCCCGCTTAGGAAGGCAGCAAAAGCGGGATGGGTCTCCAATCTTTATTCCAATTCGTCTGCTGTTTCGACACGATTTCGTCCGTTGGCTTTGGCCTGGTAAAGCATATCGTCTGCCATTTTGCTTAGTTGGGATAGCTTGCTGCAATCGTAGGGCCAAACTGCGACACCAAGCGAAATAGTGATATTGCCCACAGTATTGAAATCGTATTCGCTAACTTGGACCCTAATTCGTTCGGCCATTTCCTTTGCTGAATCGCGACTCATTGCGGGCGCCAAGATGAGGAACTCTTCCCCTCCAATTCGACAGACGACGTCAGCAGCCCTTGCGCATGAGGACATGATCTCTGACAGCTTCTTTAATACTTCATCGCCTACAGCATGGCCATAGGTATCGTTAACTTTTTTAAAGTGATCGATATCAATGGCGATGATGGCGACCGAGCGGTGGTATGACTCCCAAGTGTTGATGCATATCTCGTATACCCTTCTGTTCGCTAATCCAGTCAGAGCGTCTTTAGCTACATCGGAGTTGAGTTTATCTATCTTGCCTTGCATAAAGCTAATGCCAGAAATCAATGCTTTTTGTAAGGCCATAGTTTCGAAATACCAGGCTTTGGTAGTCTTGATTTGGCCTATGTCCATCGTCGACGCGCCCTCTGCAAGTCGTCGAAGAGGTTTGGAAATTATTCTTGCGCACTGAACAATAAATAATATAAGCAAAATTGTCATTGGCAAAGCATTGAGCATGACTCGGTAAATTAGCTCGTTCATCGGCTCAAGCGTGCTTGACAAGGGGCGTTGCGTAACGATTCCCCAGCCAACTTCTGGCACATAGTGATACCCGGCGAGCATTTCGATTCCCTCGCTATTGACTATTTGCTTAAGGCCAGAGTTTTTATTGGAAATATCATCAATGACTGGATTTCCATTTACTTGATCGCCAATTCTTTTTTTATCGGGGTGAAATATTATCCGTCTCTCATCGTCGACGACATAAATATATGATCCGTCTATATGGAAATGCTTGTTAAGCATATGGTTTAGTATACTCGGATCGTTTAAATATATCGTGCCGCTGATGTATCCCAAATAGACTTCCTCATTGTCAAATATGGGCTGAGAGACTGTTATTAGAAGCCGCCCTGTTTGTGCAATGAATGGATCACTTATGAATGGTTTTTTTTCGCGTAGGGCGATTTCTGATCCGGCTGACGATAGGGTTTGACCCTTTATGCCTAGGTCTGGGTCAGTGGCCAAGACCACGCCTTCGTTGTTTGCAATAAAAACAGAGTTAAAAATATTCGACTGATTTCTTATTCTTTTCGCCTCATCATCGAGGAGTTTTTTGTTTTTGAAATCTTGAGAAAGAATTCTTGATGAATAGAGCAGTTGGGTGCTCGCTGAACTCATGAGATCTCTTACGCTGAAAGCTATTTTTGTAGCATAGGCATAGTTTGACTCAAGCGTGTTGTGAATTAATGATTCTTTTTGCACTCTAAAAGAGGCAAATAAAGAATTTGAAAGTGTAATAGATAGGCTTAATAAAGATAATATTAGTATAAGTTTCTTTAAGTCTATTTTCATTTCTATGGTCGTGGCGCGAGGTTTGGTATTCATCGGTGTAAATATTATTTATACGATGCCGATGAATGCCATTGCAGTGAGCAAGGGTATGAGTTTTTTGTCGTGCTCAGCATATGCCTGGCCGACCGGTGCGGTGCTGTACCGATTAATTAAGTCAAAGATTGTAAGCGACTGTATTGCCGATTGAAAATCGGGTTACGCCACAATTGAAAGCATTGACGAAGAGCGAAGACGAGTGTGCGAACCTAGTCTCAAGGGGCAGCAAGAGGCCGACGGTGGGGCGATATTGGCGCTGCCCGCCAGAAAGAAGTCCAGTCCTTGTTGGCCAAGGCTGCAGCGGGTGCCGACGTGATGGTGGCATTTCCAGGGAATCATCCGCAGCGAATGCGGTTTCAGCTGGGATGATCAAGGTCCAGGCCATGGCTGATGAGGGCGGGAAGAAAACCGTTCAGGAATACAGCCCGATTAATGTTGCTCAGGTTTTTGCCCTGGAGAAGGGGTATGTCTGTCCATCTAAGAAATTCCGTTTTCGGCGTCCAACCATCCATCGTTAGATTCTGGTTTAGCAATGTTGCAGGCTAGGGCTATTGTTTTATGAGCGTATCGAGACTCATCGAGCCAAGGGCGCTCCGGCAAGCTGTTTGGGTCTGGCCGTCGCGCTTAGCTGTGGCTTGAGAGGGGCCAATTCTGGGCAGGGCGTCCAGGTCTTTTCGGGAGGCTTAGTGTTTCTGGCCAGGTCCAGAGCCTTGATGGCGCAAGGGGGCCTATGTTGTTGCGATTGATGGCGAACTTTGGGCGGGCTGTTCAGCCTGCGGCGCCAGTTCCAGAAAACGTGCGATCAATTGCACGGGCTGGCGCTCGCGCAGGTAGTACAGATATTCGTGCATGAGAATACGGCAGTCCGAGAGGTCCAGTGTGGCCAGTTCCGCGTAGGCGGGCACTTCGCGTGCCGGGATCAGGCTGATGCCCAGATTGCATTGGACCGCCTGCCGGATGGACTCCCGGCTGCCGATCTCCAGTACCCGACTGGGGGTAATGCTGGCGTCGCTCAAGGCCTGTTCGGTCAGTTGCCTTGTCATGGAACCGGGTTCGCGCAGCAGCAGGGTGTAAGGCTGCAAATCGGCCAGCGTGACCGAGGTGCGGCTGGCCAGCGGATGTTCGCGGTGCAGCACGACGCGCAGGGGGTCAGCGGCGATCATGCGGCGATACAGATGCTTGTCGTCCATCACATAGGAGGACGTAGCGATCTCGATGCGGTACTCGTGCAGTGCTTTGAGCACGCTTTGTGAGTTGCCTATGGTCAGGCTCAGTTCGATGCCCGGATAGCGTTCGTTATATCGCTTGACCGTATCCATGATGTAGAAAGGGCCGGTCGCGCCTATGCGCAAATTGCCTTCGCGAAGTTCGCGGGCGTCACGCAGGCGGAACTCAATTTCGCTTTCTTGAAGCATCAGTTTTTCGACCAAAGGCATCAGGCGGTGCCCGGCATCGGACAGTCGCAGAGAACGCCCCTGGCGATAAAACAATTCGATCCCGTAGCGGGACTCCAATTGGCGTAATTGGCCTGTCACAGTGGGCTGGCTTACTCCCAGTTGTGTTGCGGCTTTGGTCACTGAGCCGCAACGGGCGACCGCGTAGAAGGATTTGAGTTCGGCGACGAGCAAGAGGGAAGAGTCGCGCCGACGGCGCGCCTAAAAAGCGATAAGGGCCGCCAGTAGACCAAAAGTTTTTGATGATTTCATTACTGCATTTTCGTGGACTGTCATAAACGGTCAATGAAAACTCCCGATACTGGCGGCCAGGCAAGCATCCGCAAGGGAGGAGTAATGAGCCTAGCCGACGACACTTTTCTGTCGGTGCGCAATCTCGTGAAGCGTTTTGGTAAGCACACCGCATTGGCGGATGTGTCGCTGGACATTCGCGCAGGTGAACTGGTTTGTCTCCTTGGCCCTTCGGGCTGCGGCAAGACGACGCTTTTGCGCGCTATTGCCGGATTGGACTCTCAGGACAGCGGCACGATCATCCTGACCGGGCGCGATATTTCCCGCGCCTCCCCGGCCGAGCGCGACTACGGCATTCTGTTTCAGTCGTATGCCCTATTCCCCAATCTGACGGTGACGCAGAACGTGGCTTATGGCTTGAGCGGCCAGCGCGCGCACCGCCAGCATGTGGCCGCACGAGTCGAAGAAATGCTGGATCTGGTCGGTCTGTCGGGCGCGGCCCAAAAGTATCCCGGGCAATTGTCGGGCGGTCAGCAGCAGCGCGTCGCCTTGGCGCGAGCGCTCGCTCCGGCGCCGTCCTTGCTGTTGCTGGATGAGCCTATGTCGGCCCTGGATGCCCGAGTGCGTACGCACCTGCGCGCAGAACTGCGCACGCTGCAGCGTCGTCTGGCCATCACGACGCTGATGGTGACGCATGATCAGGACGAGGCGATGGAAATGGCCGACCGTATTGCGGTCATGAACGGGGGGCGGATTGAGCAGTTCGGCACGCCGCGGGAACTGTATCGCCGTCCGGCCACGGCCTTTATCGCGGACTTTGTCGGTGAGGCGAACTGGCTGGGCTATGAGCGCGTGGACGGTGCGCATGTGCGCGTCGGCCGTCAGGTCTTGCAGGTGCACGAGGCGCCGGCGGCCGAGCGCGGCCGTCTGTTTGTGCGTCCGGAAGCCATCCGCTTGGGCGAGTCGGGCAGTTTGCCGCCCGCGAACACCTTTCTGGCGGAAGTTCAGGATGGTGTGTTTCTCGGCAGCAACTACCGGATGACGCTGCGCATCGAAGGTATGCCCGGACAACTATTGCAGGCCATTGTTCCGCCTCAGGTCGGTGATGCGCTGCTCGATCAACATGCTGCCGGCCGTTGCTGGGTGGAGCTGCCGAGCGATGCGCTACGTCCCTACGCTTGATGTTGCTGCCATGTCTGTTGAAACCCCGCCTGCTATGTGCGCCCGCCTACCTTCACGCAAACGTCTGCCGGGCTGGCTGGGCCGGTGGGCCACGCTGGGTGGGCAGGGTGGCTATGCCTTGGCGCTGATCGTGTTTCTGGCCTTACCGTTGATCGCCATTTTGGTGCGTGCCATCACCGGCGAGCAGGGCGGGCTGGCGCTGCTACGCGCTATTGTTTTTCAGGGCGAGTTTCTCGCCATGGTCGGGCGTAGCCTGACAGTGGGCGTCGTGACCGTCGCGCTAGTGGTGCCCTGCGCATATTGCTATGCCTATGGGCTGACCCGCACCCAACTGCCCTTCAAGGGCGCGCTGCGTATGCTGGCCTTGCTGCCTTTGCTGGCGCCGTCGCTGCTGCCGGGGATTTCCTTAATCTATCTGCTGGGGAATCAGGGCCTGCTGAAAGCCTGGACCGGCGGGGCGACGATCTACGGTTTTTGGGGCATTGTGATCGGCGAGGCGTTCTACACCTTTCCTCACGCCTTGCTGATTCTGGTGACCGGCCTGACGCTTGCGGATGGGCGTTTGTACGATGCGGCCCGCGCCATGGGAGCGGGTCATCTGCGAACCTTTCTTACCGTCACCCTGCCGGGTACGCGCTATGCCGTTTTTTCTGCCTGCTGCCTGGTGTTCACCCTCACGGTGACCGACTTCGGCGTGCCCAAGGTGATCGGTGGTGATTACAACGTACTGGCCGTGGAGGCCTATAAGGCGGTGGTTGGGCAGCAGAACTTCTCCAAGGGTGCGGCCATTGGTTTGATGCTGCTATTGCCGGCCGTATTGACTTTTTTGCTGGACCGCCATTTGCGCACGCGTCAGGGCGCTGGCATGACAGGGCGCTCGCAGCGCTATGAGCCGGGCGTGCATCGTGTGCGCGACATGGCTTTCCTTTTGGCGAGTGGCGTCATCGCTTTCCTGTTGGCATTGCTCGTGGGTGTGGCGGTCTGGGCTTCCTTCATCAAGATGTGGCCGTACAACCTGTCGATGTCGCTGCGCTCGTACGACTTCGACAATATGGATGGCGGCGGCTGGCTGGCCTGGCGCAACAGCATCACGCTGGCCACGCTGACAGCCGTGATCGGTACGGCGCTAGTGTTTGGCGGCGCTTGGATGGTGGAAAAACTTTCGGCTCGCGGTGTCGCGCGGCCCCTGCGCGCTGTCGTGAGTTTGCTGGCGCTTACGCCAATGGCGGTGCCGGGCCTGGTGTTGGGGCTGGGCTACATCTTCTTCTTCAATAGCCCGGACAATCCGCTCAACGGCCTGTACGGCACGATGGCCTTGCTAGTCATTTGCACGATCGTGCATTTCTATACCAGTGCGCATTTGACGGCAGTGACCGCGCTCAGCGCGCTCGATCCCGAGTTCGAGGCGGCGTCGGCAGCGCTTAAGGTGCCTGCCCTGATCACCTTCTGGCGTGTGACGCTGCCGCTGTGCCTGCCGGCCGTGTTGGCGACCTCGCGCTACCTGTTTGTTTCCGCCATGACCACTGTGTCGGCCGTCGTATTCCTCTACAGCCCTTCAACCGTGCTGTCCGCCGTTGCCGTGCTGAACATGGACGACGCCGGCTTTATCGGTCCGGCAGCGGCAATGTGCACGGTCATCATGGCGACCTCCGCCGCGGTGTCGCTGCTCCTGCATGCGGCCAGCCGGGCGCTCCTGCGCCGCACGCAGAACTGGCGCATGGCGCCGCAAGATTGATTTCAATGCCTTTCTTTTTTTCTGGATATGCCATGAACGCACTTCCTGTGCGGCTTGAAGCCGTGATCTTTGACTGGGCCGGCACGCTGGTCGATTTCGGGTCTTTTGCTCCGACGCGTGTGTTCGTCGAAGCCTTTGCACAGTTCGGCGTCGCACTGACGCTGGAGCAGGCGCGCGGCCCGATGGGCATGGGAAAGTGGGATCACATCCGCGCCTTGTGTGACGATCCGGGCATCGCGAGCCAGTATCAAGAGCGCTTTGGCGCCCTGCCGGATGACGCGGCGGTGACGGCAATTTACGAGCGTTTTCTGCCCATGCAACTGGAGAAGGTCGCTGAGTATTCCGACGTGATTCCGGGTGCACTGCAGACCCTTCGGGAAATCCGCGAGCGTGGCTTGAAGGTCGGCTCTTGCTCCGGGTATCCGGCCTCGGTCATGCGTCGCGTGCTGGAGCGGGCTCTGGCAGGCGGGCTTGAAATCGCTACGGTTGTGGCCAGTGACCAGGTACCGCGCGCGCGCCCCGCACCGGCGATGGCGCTGAAAAATGCCGTTGAGCTGGGCGTGGCAGATGTCGCCGCTTGCGTGAAAGTGGACGACACCGGCGTGGGCATCGAAGAGGGGCGCCGCGCCGGCATGTGGTCGGTGGGGCTGTTGCTCTCGGGCAATGCCGCCGGCTTGACGCGGGATGCGTATCAGGCCCTGGACGAGGTCGGGCGCGAAGCCGCCCGTGCTCGTGCGCGTCAAGCCTTTGCCAGTGCTGAACCGCATTACTTCATTGACACGATAGCCGATCTCCCGAGTGTGCTTAGCGACATCGAAGCACGCCTGGCAAGCGCCGAACGACCCTGAGTTTCTCTCGCTCTTTCTCCCTCCCCCTTCGTACTTCACACCGGAGTTGAACCATGCCCAAGTTTCACCTGCTCGCGCGCCGTTTCGTCGGCCTGCTCGCCCTGGCTGCCGCGCCCGCGATGGCGCAGCAAACCACGCTGACCGTTTACACCGCGCTGGAAGCGGATCAGATCAAGGCCTACCAGGCCGCTTTCGAGCGCGAGTACCCCGATATCAAGATTCAATGGGTGCGTGACTCTACCGGCATCATTACCGCCAAGCTGCTGGCCGAAAAAAACAACCCCAAGGCTGACGTTATTTGGGGTCTGGCTGGCACCTCGCTGGGCCTGATGGACAAGGAAGGCATGCTGGAACCCTATGCACCCAAGGGCCTGGACCAGATCGCTCCCAATATGCGTGATGCCAAGCCCGTGCCCGCCTGGGTCGGCATGGATGCCTTCGCCTCGGCCATTTGCTTCAACACCATCGAAGCCAAGAAGCAAAACCTGCCCGTGCCCAAGAGCTGGCAAGATCTGACCCGTCCGGAATATGCCGGCAAAATCGTGATGCCCAACCCGGCCTCTTCGGGCACCGGCTTCCTGGATGTCAGCGCCTGGCTGCAACTGTTTGGCGAAGAAAAGGGCTGGGCCTATATGGATGCCCTGCATAAGAACATCGGCAGCTATACGCACTCGGGTTCCAAACCCTGCAATCTGGCTGCTTCGGGCGAGTTCCCGATTGGCGTGTCGTTTGATTATCGAGCCGCCAAGCTGAAGGCCGATGGCGCTCCGATCGAACCCATCTTCCCGTCGGAAGGCCTGGGCTGGGAAGTCGAAGCCACCGCCATCGTGAAGGGCACCAAGAACCCTGAGGCGGCGCGCAAGGTCGCTGACTTCTCCGCCAGCCGTGCCGCCAACGAACTGTATAAGGCCAATTTCGCCGTTCTGGCCATCCCGTCGGTTGCGACGTCGAACCCCAATCTGCCGAGCGATCTGGCTTCGCGCATGATCAAGAATGACTTCGTGTGGGCCGCCACCCATCGCGATCCCATCATCGCTGAGTGGACCAAGCGCTACGACAGCAAGTCGGAGCCCAAGAAGTAAGCAGGCAGGTCGCAGGAATCGGGGCGGGTGCGGCCAGCGCTGCACCCGCCCTATGCTTAGATGAGAACTCGCAATGAAAACCTTTGATGTCGTCGTCGTCGGTGGTGGAATGTTGGGCATGGCCCACGCCTGGGCTTGCGCCCGGCGAGGGCTGTCGGTAGCGGTGGTGGAGCGCGCCGTTCAGGCGCACGGCGCCACCATACGTAATTTTGGGCAGGTGCTGGTGACTGGCCAGGCGCCGGGCGAAATGGCGGGGCTGGCGCGTCAAACGCGCGCCCTGTGGCTCGAACTGGCCGGCAGGGCGGGCTTTCATGTGCGCAGCAATGGCTGCCTGGTGCTGGCCCGCAATGCGCACGAGCGCGATGTGCTGGAAGAGTTCGCCAGCGCAAGAATGCAGGCCGAAGGTTATGCCGCGCAACTGCTGACCGGCCGTGAGCTCGGCGCCTATTACGGCGGGCGGCTGGATCATCATTGCGCCGCCCTGCGCGGCAGCGACGATTTGCAGATCTACTCGCGCGAAGCCTTGCCCGCCATTACCCGTCACCTTGCCCAGGATCTGGGCGTTGCCATGATCAATGGCACGCTGGCGCGTCGCGCCGAAGGCGGTGAGGTGCACACCTCGGCGGGTGTCTTGCGAGCGCGCCACGTTTTTGTCTGTCCTGGACATGATTATCTGACCTTGTGGCCTGAACTGTTTGAGCCCTTGAAGCTGGAAGCCACGCGTTTGCAGATGCTGCGGCTGGCTTTCGCCGAGCATGGGTTCGCCTTAGATATGCCTTTATTGACGGGCCTATCCTGCGTGCATTACGGCGCGTTCTCCGATCTCCCGAGTGCGCAGCGCCTGCGGCAGATCTTCGAAGCACGCAGCCCCTTTCTGATGCGTGAGGGCATACATCTGCTTATCAGTCCCACGCCTTATGGCGAGCTGATCGTCGGGGATTCCCATCGCTATGGGGTGGATGCGCCGCCCTTCAATGATGAAGCGGTCGATGAAGCGCTGATTGCGCTGGCTCAACAGGCTCTGGGAGCGCGCCTGCGTGTGCTGGAGCGCTGGCAGGGTGTGTACGGCGCGCATGGTCCGGCGCCGTATTCGGTGTTGCAGGCCGATGCGCATACCACCGTCGCCCTCATGCATTCAGGCGTGGGCATGACAGTAGGTTTGGCTATCGGTGAAAACAGCGTGGCGGCAGTACTAGGCTAAAGCTTGATGAGCCCTCGACAAGGAGGGCTCATCGAGGCATGGGCCTATTCAAAAACTGACACCGCCGGCCATCAAGGTGGCGAACAGCAGCATCAGAATGAGAAGGTGGGCTTCGATCATGACCCAACGGCGCACGCTTTTGACCTGCTCGGGCGAAGGCGGCGTGCCATCATGGCCGGTGGCGTTGTCGCGCCAGCGCAGGTAGTGCAGCGTGGGTTTGATCGAACAGAGCCCGATAATGACAAATAGCGTGATCTTGGCGTGAAACCACGGATTGATCATATAGAACAATCCGCCTTTGGCGCCGAAAGCAAAGCGCAGCACACCGCTCACCAGAGCCAGCAGCGCGGCCAGCAGGTAGAAGCGGTCATAGCGGATCAAGCGGGCGATAGTCTCGCTATTAAGCGAAGGACGCAGCAGCACAGACTCGGCGGTGAGCAACACGACGACGAGAAAGATGGCGACATAGTGCAGCCAAGCGAGCAGAGCGTCTTGCAACATGGGTACCTCCTTATGGTCAGGGGCCGGCGTATGCCGGCCATGCGCGTTTTTACCTGAAAACCGTCAACCGCGGCATAAGGATTTGGCGTTGCAGAGCGTTTATGGGCTGGCCCAGCGGCGCAGCAGATTGTGATAGACGCCCGTCAATGTGACGACACTGGGGGCGCCGACGCCCAGCTCTTGAGCAGCGTCTTGAATCGCACCATCGAGTTCGAACAGCAAGGACCGCTGACCGTCATCTCGCACCAGGCTTTGTATCCAGAAGAAGGCCGCGATGCGCTCGCCTCGTGTGACGGCCGTGACGCGGTGCAGGCTGCCGGCAGGGTAGAGCACCATGTCACCGGCCGGCAGCTTCACGCGATGCTCGCCATAGCTGTCTTGGATGATCAGCTCACCGCCATCATAGGTGTCAGGCGGGCTGAGAAACAACGTGGCCGATAGATCGGTGCGCACCCCGCGCGATTCGCCGGGTGGGTAGCGGATGGCATTATCAACATGAATGCCAAAGCCGTCTCCTTCGGCGTAGCGGTTGAACAGGGGCGGGAAGATGCGCGTTGGCAGCGCACCTGAGAGAAAGAGCGGCATGCGCATTAGCGCCCGTTCGATTTCGGCGGCAATTTGCAGCCCGATCGGGCTGTCGGCGGGTAGCTGCCGGTTGCGCTTGACTTGCGCCGACTGAAAGCCGGCGGTCTGCGCGCCGTCTATCCAGTCGGCGCCTTGCAGCGCCCGCAGGCTGTGCTGTGCGAAGTTGGCCGCAAGCACTTCGGGGATATGCAGCAGCATTTCAGTAGCGCCAGGAAGCGCTCAGTATCGCCGACCGCCCGCTACCGTATTCGATCGCAGAGGAGCGGGCATCACTACCTGCGTTCTGTCGCACGCGTTCGATAAATACCTTGTCGGTGAGGTTGTCGATATTCAATTGCAGGCCGAGATTGCGGTTAACCTGGTAAGCCACCATCATGCTGTGGACGATGTAGCCAGGCAGTTCTCCACCACCTGACGAGCTCACGGCTCGCTTGCCTATGGCGCGCAGCCCATAACCCGCCCGCCAGCCGGAATGCCAGGTATAGGTGTTCCAAAGACTTGCGCTATGGCGCGGGGTATTGCCCAGCGGCCGGCCTTCCTGGCCAGGTCTCGAGGCGAACTTGAGCGTCTTGCTGTCTAGATAGGTGTAGTTGGCGTAGATTTCCCATTGCGGTGTCAGCTTGCCCGCAACGCCGAGCTCCAGACCGCGCACCCGTTGTTTACCGCTCAAGGTGGTGCTGCCATCTGTCTGGGTCTCGCGGGCGTTCTGTTTTGTGACTTGAAACAGCGCGGCGTTGACGGCCAGTTGGCGCTCGATCAACTCCCATTTGCTGCCCAGTTCCCAGCTGTGATTGCGTTCCGGGGCCAGGCCTTGATTGGCCGCAGTGACGCCCCGTCCTGTGGTGACTAGCCATTCGGCCGACGGATTGAAAGAATTGCCATAGGCGAGGTAGATGCGGCCAGCTTCGGTGGGTTTGTAGGTGAGTGAGCCGCGTCCGCTGAGCGCGCGGTCGTTTGTCTTGAGGCGACGTTCGGCACCGTTGACGGGCATGCTGTGTAGCGCGCCCCTGACCCAGTCGTGACGCAGACCCACACCGATATCCCATTGGGGCGACACTGAGATGTTGTCCATGAGGTAAAGCGCGCGGGTTTGCAGCGAGGCGTGGTCCTTGCTGCTGGTCTTGCGCTGCGTGGGCCCCGTCCAGTGTCCGGGCGGCCGAGCCAGGGGATAGCCGCCAGCGGGGTAGTGGCTGGCGATGCCATAGCCATAGGTTTTACGATGATAGGTTTCGTCAGAAAGCTCAATGCCAGCCACCATTTGATGTGTCATGCCTAGCAATTCGAATCGCGTGCGCAGATTGGTTTGATTGGCTGCCAGGGTGTTGAACGAGTCCCGCCCATAGGCTTGCGGACCGGCTGGTTTGTAGTAACCGACTGGCAGTCCGCGGATGTTGATGTGAGCTGCGGAAATGACGGTGTCGCGTTCTAGTTTGGAATAGCGCGTCAGGTTTTGCAGGATGAGCCCGGAGTCGAAACGATGCTGGATGTCTGAGGTGGCGACATGAGAGTCCACATTTTCGCGGTCTAGATTGCGCCATCCGAAATAGGCATTCCGCCCTGCCAGCGGCGCCCCGTTGCGCGCGGGGACGCCGTAGTCGGGCAGATTGTGGTCGGTCTGGAAGGAGTAACTGAGTGTCCATTGCGTGGCGCCGCCCGCGCCCAGCGTCATGGACGGTGCGATGCCCCAACGCTTGCGGTCCACACGAGGCCGACCCGGGACATCGTTGCCGTGCGCCATGAGGTTCAGGCGCCACGCCGCCGCCGAGCCGGGCAAGGTTTGATTGGCATCCAGCGTGACTCGCCGGTAACGATCGCTGCCCAAGGCAGTGTCAGCGCGGATAAAGTCCTCATTGAGAGGACGCTTGCTGATCAGGTTGATGTTGCCGCCTGTCGTTCCTGCGCCGCCGAACACCGAGTTCGGGCCCTTGATGACTTCTACCGACTCCATGTTGAAGAGGTCGCTGCGATAGGTCTGCCCGGTGTCGCGCAGGCCGTCGACCTGAATATCGGTGCTGGCATTAAAGCCCCGGATGTTGATGTTGTCGCCCGATCCGCCGCCACCTTCGCCCGCGTTGAAAGTGATACCGGAGACGTTGGACAATGCTTCGCGCAAACTGTTGTCGTTTTGTTCGCGCAACAGACTTTGGGGGATGATATTGATGGTTTGAGGTATATCCAGCAAAGGTTGTACGTATTTGGGTGAGGCGGAGTGATCCGTTTTGACACCGGGTTGCGCCCGCTCGGTGACGTCGATGGGGGCGAGCTGAGCAGGCGCGGGTGCTGCCGTGTCGGCTGCCTGGGCGCTTGCCGAGACCGTCAGCGCGAGGAGTGCCGTGCTGAAGCGGCGTTGCGGAGGGAGGGCTGCAGTGCGCACAGAAAAAGATTGAGTAGTCATTGCGTCTAATAATGATTCGTATTCAATATTTATTACGCATTACGGCCGATGAGGCAGCGGATGCGAGCGGCAGGGAGATCAGATAGCTCTAGAATGATCTGCGCCCGAGCCTTGTCGGTCGATGAGATTGTTTTTCTATATGTGTAGGTAATTGCCTAATCGAGAGCGGCCTGTCTGATCACTGGCTACCGGGTAAGACGGCTGCCGGCCGTTGTTCGGGCTGAGGGAATGGGGCGTGTGCCGGCCCAGAAGATCAGGGCCGGGGCGCTGACCGCCGCGCCCGGCAGGCAGATGCCGCTCCAGCCAGCACGCCCAGGCCGCTGTCAATGGCATAGAACAGCACATACAGACCCACCAGCCGGCGATGGGCCTCTGGCCTGGTTCGGAAAATCAGGCTTTGATTCGTGACGTGTAAAACCTGCCCGCCGAGCTCGAGCACGATAATGCCCAACACCAGCGCCAGTAAGGACGTTTTCATCTGCGACAACGGCCACCAGGCCCAGAGCAATATCCTCGCTGACCGGCTGCGCAAGCTAGTGGAGGCCGGCATCCTAGGCCTCCGATGGCACGGCTTATCAAGAGTATGTGTTGACGCCGCAAGGCGAACGGTTGTTTCCCTTGTTCGTGGCTTTGCGTCAGTGGGGTGAGCGTCAGTGGTTCGCGCCCGGTGAGCCGCCCTCGGCTCTGATTGACCGGTGCAGCGGCCAGACGGTGCCTTTTAAGGCGGTGCGAGATGCCAAGGGCGCAGTGCTGCCGCCATCCGCCACCGAGGTGCGCAAGCTGCCGACGGCCTGAGCCAGCCGTCATCGTCCTTGGATAAAAACAAGCCCCTGGCAAAACCAGGGGCTTGTCGAGAAAACCGGCCGGGGCCTGGACCCCGGTTGTTTTTAGCTGACTTCGGCCTCTTGCTGCGCGTCCACGACGGCCAGCGCCGTCATGTTGACGATGCGGCGCACGGTGGCGCTGGTGGTTAGGATGTGCACCGGACGGGCTGCGCCCAGCAGGATGGGGCCCATGCTCACGCCGTTGCTGCCCGTCATCTTGAGCATGTTGTAAGTGATGTTGCCGGTATCCAGATTGGGCATCACCAACAGATTGGCCGGACCCTTGAGCGAGCTGTCAGGATAGGCCTGGACGCGGATTTTTTCCGACAGTGCTGCGTCGGCATGCATTTCACCATCGACTTCCAGATGCGGCGCGCGTTCAGCGACCAGGCGGCGGGCTAGTGCCATCTTGCGCGAGGATTCGGTCGGACGGCTGCCGAAGTTGGAGTGCGACAGCAGTGCAATCTTGGGCACTACGCCAAAGCGCATCATTTCCTCACCGGCCTGAATGGTGATGTTGGCGACTTCTTCGGCCGTCGGATTTTCGTTGACGTGGGTGTCAGCGACGAACAGCGTTTGGTCGGGCAGCATCAGCACATTGAGCGCGGCGAAGGTCTGGCCAGGTTTGGTGCCAATGACCTCATCGATGTACTTGAGCTGGTTGTCGTACTTGCTGGCCACGCCGCACAGCAGCGCGTCGGCATCGCCACGGCGAAGCAGCATAGCGCCGATGAGGGTGTTGTGCTTGCGGATCATGCTCTTGGCCACGGTCGGCGTGACGCCGTTGCGAGCTTGGAGCTGATAGTAAGCCTGCCAGGTGTCGTTGTAGCGGCTATCGTCCTCAGGATCGACGATCTCGATGTTCTGGCCTGCGGCAAGACGCAGGCCGAACTTCTTGATGCGCATCTCGATGACTGCGGGGCGGCCGATCAGGATGGGGAAAGCGAGTTTTTCGTCGACCACGACCTGCACGGCGCGCAGCACGCGCTCATCTTCACCGTCGGCGTAAACCACGCGCTTGGGAGCGGTCTTGGCCTGGCGGAACAGCGGGCGCATCAGCTGACCGGAGTGGTACACGAAGCCCATCAGCTTTTGGCGATAGGCATCAAGATCTTCGATGGGGCGGCTGGCCACGCCGGACTCGGCGGCAGCCTGGGCCACGGCCGGCGCGATCTGGACGATCAGGCGCGGATCGAAAGGCTTGGGAATGATGTATTCCGGGCCGAACGTCAGTTCCTGGCCTGCATAGGCGCGGGCGACTTCGTCGTTTTGCTCGGCCTGGGCCAGCTCGGCGATGGCCTTCACGCAGGCCAGTTTCATTTCTTCAGTGATGCGCGTGGCGCCGACATCCAGCGCGCCACGGAAAATGAAGGGGAAGCACAGGACGTTGTTGACCTGGTTGGGATAGTCGGAGCGGCCGGTCGCAATAATGCAGTCCGGGCGAGCGGCCTTGGCCACTTCCGGGCGGATTTCCGGTTCGGGATTGGCCAAAGCCAGAATCAGCGGCGAAACCGCCATGGTCTTGACCATCTCGCCAGTCAGCACGCCAGCAGTGGAGCAGCCCAAGAATACGTCGGCATCCTTGACCACATCAGCCAGCGTGCGAGCCTCGGTTTGCTGCGCATAACGGCGCTTGTTGGCCTCCATGTTCTCGTCGCGGCCTTCCCAGATCACCCCGCGCGAATCCACCACGTAGATGTTTTCGCGCTTGATGCCAAGGTGGACCAGTAGATCCAGGCAGGCGATGGCGGCGGCGCCGGCGCCGGAGCAGGCCAGCTTGACGTTGCCCATTTCCTTGCCGACCACTTTCAGGCCGTTCAGGATGGCGGCGGCCGAGATGATGGCGGTGCCGTGCTGGTCGTCATGGAAGACGGGAATCTTCATGCGCTCGCGCAGCTTCTTTTCGATGTAGAAGCATTCCGGCGCTTTGATGTCTTCGAGGTTGACGCCGCCCAGCGTGGGCTCTAGCGCGGCGATGATGTCGACCAGTTTGTCGGGATCGTTTTCAGCCAGTTCGATATCGAACACATCGATACCCGCGAACTTCTTGAACAAGCAGCCCTTGCCTTCCATGACCGGCTTGGCCGCCAGCGGACCGATGTTGCCCAGGCCCAGCACGGCAGTGCCGTTGGTGATTACGCCGACCAGATTGGCGCGCGAGGTGTACATCGACGCGGCTTCGTTGCCTTTGTCGAAGATGGCCATGCAAGCTGCGGCCACGCCGGGGGAGTAGGCCAGCGACAGGTCATCCTGGTTGGCCAGCGTCTTGGTCGGGGTGACGGAGATTTTGCCGGGGGTGGGATAGGCGTGGTAGTCCAACGCCAGCTTGGTGAAAGTTTCGTCCATGAGGTACTGCCTTTGCTTTTACGAGAGCGCCAACTGAAAAAACGGTCTTGCGGCCATAGCCGACCCTGCCGCGTGTTTCGGAATAGCGGCATATTTCAACAGAAAGCGTTCAATCGTGCTTGGCTCGACATTGTTGCAATGCAACGCAGCCGCGCTCAGCCCCGCCAGGGAGGCAGCCTGCGCGAGGCAGCGGTGAGGTTTTGCCGCTGTGTCTGGAGGGCCGTCTGCCAGGTTTTATCGCGGGCGGCCAGCAGGTCCAGCGCATGCAGCACAATCCATTCGGCGCTGATCTCGAAAAAGTCGCGCAGTCGCTGGCGTGTGTCGCTGCGCCCAAACCCGTCGGTCCCCAGGCTGCGGTAAGGGCCGGGCACCCAGTTGCTGATCTGGTCCGGGACTGCGCGCACATAATCGGAGACCGCTACGGTGGGCAAGGCGTCAGGCAGGCAGTGCGCGATCCAGGCGGGAGCGCTTTCCATGCCGAGCGCCGCCTCGCGTTCGGCGCGGCGGCTGTCGCGCGCTAGTTCGCTGAAACTCGTCACGCTCCAGACTTCGGCGTAGATGCCGTGGCGTGACTCCAGCAAGGCGGCGGCGGCAAGAGATTCAGGCAGCATGGGGCCTGCGCCCAGCAGGCGCAGCGCGGGTTGCGGCACGGCGCGCACACGATGCATGCCACGCAGAATGCCTTCGCTTGCGCCTGCTGGCAGGTCGGGCTGCGCCAGGTTTTCATTGGTGACAGTCAGGTAATAAAACTCGTCATGTTGCGCCTGCAACATCCGCTGCATGCCGGCCTCGACGATAATGGCGACCTCATAGGCATAGGCAGGGTCGTAGGCCCGGCAGTTGGGCACGCTGGCGGCGATCAGATGGCTGCTGCCGTCCTGGTGCTGTAGACCTTCACCTCCCAGCGTGCTGCGTCCCGAGGTGGCGCCGATCAAAAAACCCCGACAGCGCTGGTCAGCGGCTGCCCAGATCAGGTCGCCGATACGCTGAAAGCCGAACATCGAGTAATAGATATAGCAGGGCAGGGTGGGCAGGTTGTGGGTAGAGTAGCTGCTGCCTGCAGCCGTCCAGGAGGAAATCGCGCCTGCCTCGGTGATGCCTTCTTCGAGAATCTGGCCGTCGCGGGCCTCACGATAGGAAAGCACCGAGCCGATATCCTCTGGCTCATAAAGCTGACCCTGGGCGGAATAGATGCCAATCTGCCGAAACAGATTCGCCATGCCGAAGGTGCGCGCCTCGTCGGCCACGATGGGAACCACGCGTGGACCAAGCGGCGCCTGCTTGAGCAATTGCGTCAGCATACGCACCACGGCCATGGTCGATGACATTGTTTTGCCACCGGCTTGCAGAGCAAAACCGGCGAACTCGGCGGCGCCGGGCGTGGACAGTGCGGTATCGCCGGCCCTGCGGCGGGGCAGATAGCCGCCCAGCGCCTGACGCCGCGCATGAAGATGGCGCATTTCCGGGCTGTCTTCGTGCGGACGATAAAAACGCAGGTTCAGGCAGTCGTCGTCGGAAATGGGCAAATCAAAACGATCCCGGAAGGCCAGCAGCGCCTCGTCATCAAGTTTTTTCTGTTGGTGCGTGGTCATGCGGCCTTGGCCGGTTTCGCCCATGCCGAAACCCTTTTTAGTCTGTGCCAGGATGACAGTAGGCCGACCGCGATGCCGTACTGCGCGGTGGTAGGCCGCGTGGATTTTCTGCATGTCGTGGCCGCCGCGGCGCAGGCGGTCGATGGCATCGTCGTCGAGATCGGCGACCAAGGTCGCCAGCGCCGGGTTTTGGCCGAAGAAATGCGAGCGGTTATAAGCGCCGTCTTTGGCGGCGAAAGTCTGGAACTGACCGTCGACGGTATTCTGGAAGGCCTGCGCCAGGACGCCTTCGCTATCCCGGGCGAGCAGGGGGTCCCAGTCCCCGCCCCACAGCAGTTTGATGACATTCCAGCCTGCGCCATCGTACAGCGTCTCCAGTTCGTCGATGATGCGGCCATTGCCACGAACCGGTCCATCAAGCCGCTGCAGATTGCAGTTGATGACGAATACCAGGTTGTCCAGTTTTTCGCGGGCAGCCAGCGTCAGAGCGGCGACCGATTCCGGCTCATCCATCTCGCCATCGCCGAAAATACCCCAGACACGGCGTCCGGCCGGAACCGACAGGCCGCGATGTTCCAGGTAGCGCATGAAGCGCGCCTGATAGATGGCGTTGATCGGGCCGATGCCCATCGAACCTGTCGGAAACTGCCAGAAATCCGGCATCAACCAGGGATGGGGATAGGAAGACAGCCCCCGTCGGCCTTGGGCGCGGGCGCTGATTTCCTGTCGAAAAAGCGCTAGATCCTCTTCATCCAGAAAGCCCTCCAGATAGGCGCGGGCGTAGATGCCGGGGGCCGAATGAGGCTGCATATAAATCAGGTCGCCTGGCGCCTCGGCGCTGCCCGCGCGAAAGAAATGGTTGAAGCCTACCTCGAACAAGTCTGCCGCTGAGGCATAGCTGGCGATATGCCCGCCCAGCTCGCCATGGGCCTGGTTGGCCCGCACCACCATCGCCAGGGCATTCCAGCGGTTGATGCAAGCCAGACGTGCTTCCAGAGCGAGATCGCCCGGGAAGGCCGGCTCATCGGTTCGGGCGATCGTGTTCAGATAGGGGCTGTTGCGCGGTAGCCGCAAGCCCAGATCGGCCGCATGGGCCAGCAGACAGCGCAGTACCTGGGTGGCCCGCTCGGCGCCCTCGGCATGCAACAAGGAGCTCAGGGCATCGCGCCATTCAGCGGTCTCGATGGCGTCGCTGTCGACGGTGGGGCAGATGGCGGGCATGTCTGTCTCCGAGGGATTATGATGATTATCCTAGCCCTGAGTCATCAGCATGAGCGACCGAAAGCTGCGCAGCCCAACCCGGCCGCGCAGCATGAACTGAGAAAATTTCCGGGTTTGACGGGTGAATCTGCTGATTCACGGGTATCCCCGGAGCCCAGGCCGCCTGCGGTATCTACCATGGCGGGTTACCGGCAAGACCATGTCGGACAAGTAAGGAGGATGAGAATGGTGGCGGGTTTACGGGTTCCGGATGAGAGTTCCTTGCCGGAACTGACTGTGCGCGGTGTTTTGCTGGGCGTGGTCATCACAGTGATTTTTACGGCGTCCAATGTCTTTTTGGGTCTGAAGGTGGGGTTGACCTTCTCATCAGCCATCCCGGCCGCTGTGATCTCGATGTCAGTATTACGTTTTTTCCCGGGTGCCAACATCCTGGAAAATAATATGGTGCAGACTCAGGCCTCGGCGGCCGGGACGCTTTCGTCCGTCATCTTCATCCTGCCCGCGCTGGTCATGCTGGGCTACTGGCAGAACTTTCCGTTCTGGCAGACGCTGCTCATCTGTGCGGCCGGCGGCATGCTGGGCGTCATGTTTTCCATTCCGTTGCGCCATCTGATGGTGGTCAAGAGTTCGCTGCCTTATCCGGAGGGAGTGGCGGCGGCCGAGATCCTGCGTGTGGGGGATAAGGCCCGCGGAGCACCGGGGGCATCCGTGGGTATGGGTGACATTCTTGTCGGCGGCGGCGTGGCCGCCCTGGTCAGTTTCGCGGCCAGCGGCCTGCGGGTTTTAGGCGAGACCGTCAATGGCTGGTGGTCGATAGGGGGCGCGGTGCTGCGCCTGCCCATGGGCTTTTCGCTCGCTTTGCTCGGGGCGGGTTACCTCATCGGCATCGTAGCCGGCCTGGCCATGCTGACCGGGCTGATCATCGCCTGGGGAGTGGCCGTGCCCATTCTGACGCTTCAGTCTGCAGCGAGCGCGGGTCAAAGCCTGGCCGAGTTCGGCACCCATATCTGGAGTACGCAGGTGCGCTTCATTGGCGCGGGCGTGATCGGCGTGGGGGCGGTCTGGACGCTGGTTTTGCTGTTTATGCCCATGATGCGTGGCCTGGCGGGTATGTTCGGCGCCATGGCCGAGGGCGGGCGTGCAAGCGGCGCGGTCCCGCGCACCGAACGCGATTTGCCTGGCGTGTGGATCGCGCTGCTCACACTGGTGATGGTTGCGGCGCTGGTGATGGTGTTCGCGAACTTCCTGGCCGATGCGCCCGCCGCGCAGGGGCAGGTCTGGTCGCTGGTGAGCTATGCCGTGCTGTTTGCCGTTGTTTTCGGCTTCCTGGTGGCGGCGGCCTGTGGTTATATGGCCGGGCTGGTCGGGTCCTCGACCAGCCCGATTTCCGGCATCGGCATCGTTGCCATCGTGCTGGTGTCGGTGTTGATGGTCGCCCTGCACCGCGCGGATGGTCTGTTGGCTAGTCCCGGAGGGCTGAGGCTGGCGACGGCGCTGGCCATTTTCACCACGACGGCGGTGATCGCCGTCGCCTCCATTGCCAATGACAATTTGCAGGATCTGAAAACCGGCTGGCTCGTAGGAGCGACGCCCTGGCGGCAGCAGGTGGCGCTGCTGATCGGCTGTCTGGTCGGCGCGGCAGTCATCTCGCCGGTGCTGGATCTGCTCTATAACGCCTATGGCTTTGCTGGCGCATTGCCCAGGCCTGACATGGACCCTAACCTGGCACTGTCCGCGCCACAGGCCTCGCTGATGCTGGCGATTGCAAGCGGCATCTTCCTGAAAGACCTCAACTGGCTCATGATCTTGATCGGGGTGGCGGTAGGCCTGGGGCTGATTGTGGTTGATCAGGTTCTCAAACATCGGTTCAAGGTTGCCCGTCTGCCCGTTCTGGCCGTCGGCATCGGCATTTACTTGCCGCCCTCGATCAGTGCGCCCATCGTGGTGGGGGCGATTCTGGCCTGGGTGCTGGAGCGGATGCTGCAGCGTCGGGCCCAGGCGCGAGGCCTGACCGAGGCCGAGTATTCGATGGCGGCCAGACGGCGTGGCGTGTTGCTCGCGTCGGGGATGATCGTGGGCGAAAGCCTGGTCGGGGTGTTTATGGCTGCCGTTATCGGCGCTTCCGGCCAGGATGACCCGCTGTCTGTAGTCGGTCCGGGTTTTGCCGCCACGGCGCAATGGCTGGGGCTGATCGTCTTTGTTTTGGTGGTGATCGGGTTTGGCCGGCGGGTGTTGGGACGCGGGGGCTTGGCGGCTTAGGCCAGACGTCGTATCCTGGTCTCTTGACGTGTCGGGCGGCTGCGGTAACACCCGCGCCGCGGGATGCGCTCATGAGGTCGCGTAAAGGGGGCGTTGGCGCCCCTTGCGTTCGGCCTGGGGCAGGCGCTGGGGCAGGCATTTTGGCCGGAGCTGCCGGTCTTGCCTGGCTTGCGTGTTCTGTTTCGTGTTCTGTCATGCAATTGCCGCGAGACGGCGACAAACTCGAAGGAGTATACTGACCATACGGCTTTCGAGGCTTGCTTGTACGTGCCTTCTGCCCCTGCTATCCGCCAATCGGGAAGCCCGTGTCGCGGAAGGTTTTCCTGCATCGTTTGCGAGTGAGGCACTCGCCAAGGTGAAGCGACATTATGTCAACGGAATCAGAATCCCTTTCTACCTCTTATTTGTTCGGGGGCAATGCTCCCTACGTCGAGGAGCTTTACGAAGCTTATCTCGATAATCCCGGTTCCGTGCCAGATCAGTGGCGCGCCTACTTTGATCAACTTCAGCATTCCCCTGCGACCGATGGCCAGGAGACGACGCGCGATCAAGCGCACGCTCCCGTAGTCGAGTCGTTCGCGCAGCGCGCCCGCGCCAACGCTTTCGTGCAACGCGCCGCCGAGCCCGATCTGTCGGTGGCGTCCAAACAGGTGTCGGTGCAGTCCCTGATCGCTGCCTACCGTTCGCTGGGTTCGCGCTGGGCCGATCTCGATCCGCTCAAGCGCCAGGAGCGCCCCCCGATCCCCGAGCTCGATCCGGCCTTTTATGGTCTGACCGAAGCGGATCTGGATCAAACCTACTCGGCCACTAACACCTACTTCACGACCGCCAGCACCATGACGCTGCGCGACATCCTGAAGGCTTTGCGTGACACCTACTGCCGTTCGATCGGCGCCGAGTTCATGTACGTCTCCGATCCGGCCGCCAAGCGCTGGATCCAGCAGCGTCTGGAATCGACGCTGTCTGCCCCGGCGTTCTCCCCCGAGGAAAAACGCCACATCCTCCAGCAACTGACGGAATCCGAAGGGCTGGAGCGTTTCCTGCACACCAAGTACGTCGGTCAGAAGCGCTTTTCGCTGGAAGGCGGCGAGAGCTTCATCGCCTCGATGGACGAAGTGGTCAACCATGCCGGTGAAGCGGGCGTTCAGGAAATCGTGGTCGGCATGGCTCACCGCGGCCGTCTGAACCTGCTGATCAACATCATGGGCAAAATGCCTGGTGATTTGTTTGCTGAGTTTGAAGGCAAGCACGCCGAGGGCCTGACTGATGGCGACGTGAAGTACCACAACGGTTTCTCGAGCGACATCTCGACTCGTGGCGGCCCGGTCCACCTCTCACTGGCTTTTAACCCTTCCCACCTCGAAATCGTCAATCCGGTGGTGGAAGGTAGCGCCCGCGCCCGTCAAGAGCGCCGTGGCGACCAAGAAGGCAAACAGGTTCTGCCGGTGTTGGTGCATGGTGACGCGGCTTTCGCCGGCCAGGGCGTTGTCATGGAAACCCTGAATCTGGCTCAGACCCGAGGCTATGGCACGGGCGGCACGCTGCACATCGTCATCAACAACCAGATCGGCTTCACCACCTCGGACCCGCGCGACTCGCGTTCGACGCTGTACTGCACCGACGTGGTCAAGATGATCGAAGCTCCGGTGTTCCACGTTAACGGCGATGATCCCGAAGCCGTGGTGTTCGCCACCCGCTTGGCGCTGGACTACCGCATGCAGTTCCGCCACGACGTCGTTCTCGACATCGTCTGCTTCCGTAAGCTGGGTCACAACGAGCAGGATACCCCCTCGCTTACGCAGCCGCTGATGTACAAGCGTATCGGCCACCATCCGGGCACCCGCAAGCTGTACGCCGACAAGCTGACCACGCAAGGCGTGCTGGCCGAGGGCGATGCCGACCAAATGGTCAAGGATTATCGTCAGCTTATGGAAGATGGTCAGCGCACCATCGAGCCGGTGCTGACCGACTACAAGAGCAAGTACGCGATCGACTGGTCCGCCTTCCTGGGCGCCAAGTGGACCGACCAAGCCGACACGGCTGTGCCGCTGGCTGAGCTCAAGCGCATTGGCGAGCGCATCACCACCGTGCCGGAAGGCTTCACGGTGCATCCGCTGGTCGCCAAGCTGCTCAATGACCGCCGCAACATGGCCAAGGGCGAGCAAAACCTCGATTGGGGCATGGGCGAGCATCTGGCTTTCGCAACCCTGGTGGCTTCGGGTTACGCGGTGCGCATCACCGGTCAGGACTCCGGCCGTGGCACGTTCACGCACCGCCATGCAGTGCTGCACGACCAGAACCGCGAGCGCTGGAACGACGGCACCTACATCCCGCTGCAGAACGTCTCGGAAGGTCAGGCTCCCTTCGTCGTCATCGACTCCGTGCTGTCCGAAGAAGCCGTACTGGCTTTCGAATACGGCTACTCGTCGGCCGAGCCCAACACGCTCACCATCTGGGAAGCCCAGTTCGGCGACTTCGTCAACGGCGCTCAGGTCGTGATCGACCAGTTCATTACCGCCGGCGAAGCCAAATGGGGCCGCCAATCGGGCCTGACCATGATGTTGCCGCACGGCTACGAAGGCCAGGGTCCGGAGCACTCCTCGGGCCGCATCGAGCGTTTCCTGCAACTGTGCGCGGATAACAACATCCAGGTCGTTCAGCCGACCTCGGCTTCGCAGATTTTCCATCTGCTGCGCCGCCAGATGATCCGTCCGTTCCGCAAGCCCTTGGTGATCTTTACGCCGAAGTCGCTGCTGCGTAACAAGGATGCGGGTTCGCCGCTGTCGGATCTGGCGGGAGGGAGCTTCCGGCCGGTTATCGGCGAAGTGGACGAGAGCATCAAGGCCAACTCGGTCAAGCGCGTATTGGCTTGCTCGGGCAAGGTTTATTACGACCTCGTCAATGCCCGTCGCGAGCGCGAAGCCAGCAATGTCGCCATCGTTCGCGTCGAACAGCTCTATCCCTTCGCTCACAAGGCGTTCGAAACCGAACTGCGCAAGTATCCGAAGGCGACCGAAGTGATCTGGGTCCAGGACGAACCGCAAAATCAAGGCTCTTGGTTCTATATCCAGCACCACCTGTACGAGAATATGTCCGAAGGCCAAAAGCTGGGTTATGCCGGCCGTGCGGCTTCGGCGTCGCCTGCCGTGGGTTACCTGGCCAAACACCAGGAGCAACAAAAGGCGCTTATCGAGCAGGCGTTCACGCCCAAGTTCAAGGGTTTCGTGCTGACCAAGTAATCGCGGTCGCGGATCACAGAACACTCAATTAACGGAATTCATCATCATGGCTATTACTGACGTTGTTGTGCCCCAGCTTTCCGAATCGGTTTCGGAAGCAACCCTGCTGACCTGGAAGAAGCAGCCCGGCGCTGCTGTCGAGGCAGACGAAATCCTGATCGAAATCGAGACCGACAAGGTCGTGCTCGAAGTGCCCGCTCCCGCCTCGGGCGTGCTGGCTGAGATTGTCAAGGCTGACGGCGCCACCGTGACCTCGGGCGAGTTGATCGCCCGCATCGATACCGCCGCCAAGGCGGCTGCAGCTCCCGCAGCTGCGGCAGCTGCACCGGCTGCGCCTGCCGCACCGGCTGCTGCCAGCACCTCGGCTGCTGGCGTGGCTTCGCCTGCCGCTGCCAAGATTCTGGCTGAAAAGGGTGTGGATGCTGCCAGCGTGGCCGGTACCGGCCGTGATGGCCGCGTCACCAAGGGCGATGCCCTGGCTGCCAATGCCGCTCCGGCCAAGAAGGCTGCTGCTCCGGTCGCGCCGCCCACCCTGTCGCTGGACGGCCGTCCGGAACAGCGTGTGCCGATGAGCCGCCTGCGCGCTCGCGTGGCAGAGCGTCTCCTGCAATCGCAGCAAGAAAACGCCATTTTGACGACGTTTAACGAAGTCAACATGCAAGGCGTGATCGACCTGCGCAATAAGTACAAGGAAAAGTTCGAGAAAGAGCACGGCGTGAAGCTGGGCTTTATGTCCTTCTTTGTGAAGGCCGCAGTGGCCGCCCTGAAGAAGTACCCGGTCTTGAACGCCTCGGTCGATGGCAAGGACATCATCTACCACGGTTACTTCGACATCGGCATCGCTGTGGGCAGCCCGCGCGGTCTGGTTGTGCCTATCCTGCGCAATGCCGATCAACTGACCATCGCTGAAATCGAGAAGACCATTGCCGATTTCGGCAAGCGTGCTTCCGAAGGCAAGCTGGGTATCGAAGAAATGACCGGCGGCACCTTCTCTATCTCGAACGGTGGCGTGTTCGGTTCGATGCTCTCGACCCCGATCATCAACCCGCCGCAATCGGCCATTCTTGGCGTGCATGCCACCAAGGAGCGCCCGGTTGTCGAGAACGGCCAGATCGTGATTCGCCCGATCAATTACCTGGCCATGTCCTATGACCACCGCATCATCGACGGCCGTGAAGCCGTGCTGGGTCTGGTCGCCATGAAGGAAGCGCTGGAAGATCCGCAACGTCTGTTGCTGGATCTGTAAGTCCACGCAGGCGCAGCCGGGCTTAGGCCCGCCTGCGCCTTTCTTCCTTTTTCTACGCGAGAACACTATGTCCAAACAATTCGACGTCGTCGTCATCGGCGCGGGCCCTGGCGGCTATATTGCCGCGATCCGCGCCGCGCAACTGGGCCTGTCGGTCGCCTGCATTGACGCCTGGCAAAATGGCGAAGGCGGTGCGGCTCCTGGCGGCACCTGCACCAACGTTGGCTGCATTCCGTCCAAGGCCTTGCTGCAATCCTCGGAAAACTACGAAGCGGTCAACCACCACTTCGTCGAGCACGGCATCGAGGCCAAGGATGTCAAGCTGAACTTGAGCACTCTGATCGGCCGCAAGAACAAGGTCGTCAAGCAAAACAACGACGGCATTCTGTTCCTCTTCAAAAAGAACAAAGTCAGCTTCTTCCACGGCAAGGGCGCTTTTGTCGGCCAGGTCGAAGGCGGTTGGGCGATCAAGGTCACCGGCACGTCTGAGGAAGACTTGGTGGCCAAGCACGTCATCGTGGCGACCGGTTCTTCGGCCCGCGAACTGCCGGGCCTGCCTTTTGACGAAAAAAATGTGCTGTCCAACGATGGCGCGCTTAACCTGTCGGCCGTGCCCAAGAAGCTGGGTGTGATCGGCGGCGGCGTGATCGGCCTGGAAATGGGCAGTGTGTGGCGCCGCCTGGGTGCCGAAGTCACCGTGTTGGAAGCCATGCCGGAGTTCCTGGCGGCAGCTGACCAGCAGGTGGCCAAGGAAGCTCTGAAGGCTTTCACCAAGCAGGGTCTGAATATCCAGACCGGCGTGAAGATCGGTGAAATCAAGGCCGGCAAGTCGATCACCATTCCTTACACCGACGCCAAGGGCGGCGAGCACAAGCTGGTGGTGGATAAGCTCATCGTCTCGATTGGCCGCGTGCCCTATACCGGCGGCCTGAACGCTGCAGCGGTTGGCCTGAATCTGGACGAGCGCGGATTTATCGCCGTGGACGCCGATTGCAAGACCAACCTGCCTAATGTGTGGGCAGTGGGTGATGTGGTGCGTGGTCCCATGCTCGCACACAAGGCCGAAGAAGAGGGTGTGGCCGTGGCCGAGCGTATCGCCGGTCAGCATGGTCATGTCAACTTTGATACCGTGCCTTGGGTGATCTATACCTCGCCGGAAATCGCCTGGGTGGGCAAGACCGAGCAGCAACTCAAGGCCGAAGGCCGCGAGTACAAGGCCGGTTCCTTCCCCTTTATGGCCAATGGTCGTGCGCGCGCTATCGGTGACACCACCGGTTTCGCCAAGGTGATCGCCGATGCTAAGACCGACGAAGTTCTGGGCGTGCACATTATCGGCCCGATGGCTTCCGAGCTGATCGCCGAAGCCGTGACCATCATGGAATTCCGCGGCGCTGCCGAAGACATCGCTCGCATTTGTCATGCGCACCCGACCTTGTCCGAAGCCGTCAAGGAAGCCGCTTTGGCGGTGGATAAGCGCACGCTGAATTTCTGATTCAGCCCGCTTTCTGACTTATCGCGACGCCGTCAGCCCGTCAGGGTTGGCGGCGTTTGCACTGCCGGATTTCCCACATGAACGCCCGCGAATATTACGAGCATGCCCTGGCCGAACGGGGCTATAAGCCGGATGAGGCGCAGTTGCGCGCCGTAGACCGGCTGCAGAAGTACTACGACGATTGGATGCGCTTCAAGGCGCTGCGCTCCAGCGCTTTGAAGCGGCTTTTGAATCGCCCGGACGTGCCGCGCGGGGTGTATCTCTGGGGCGGTGTGGGGCGTGGCAAAAGCTTCCTGATGGATGCCTTCTATGCAACCGTGCCAGTCGAGCGCAAGACGCGCCTGCATTTCCATGAGTTTATGCGCGGTGTTCACCGGGAGCTCGAGAACGTCAAGGGCATGCAGGACCCGCTCGATGAAGTGGCGCGGCGCGTGGCCAAACGCTATCGCCTGATCTGTTTTGACGAGTTTCATGTGTCGGACGTCGCGGACGCCATGATTCTCTATCGTTTACTGCTCAAGCTGTTCGAGTATGGCACGTCTTTTGTCATGACCTCCAATTATGAGCCGTCCACGCTCTATCCCGAGGGCTTGCACCGTGACCGTATCCTCCCGGCGATTGAACTGATCAAGAGCCGCATGGATATTCTCAATGTGGATTCGGGCATCGACTATCGCCGTCGTTCGCTGGAGCAGGTGCAGTCTTTCCATTACCCCTTGGATCAGGCCGCGAGCGATGCGCTGGAACAGGCTTTTCAGCAATTGGCCGATACCGCTCCCCAGGAGCCGGTGTTGCATATCGAGCATCGCGAGATCCGGGCCAAGGCTTTGTCGGGTTCGGTGGTTTGGTTTGACTTTGCCACACTCTGTGGCGGGCCACGCTCGCAGAATGACTATCTTGAACTGGCGAACCGTTTCCATGCCGTCATCTTGTCGGGTGTGCCCCGCATGGGGCCGCGCCAGGCTTCCGAGGCGCGCCGTTTTACCTGGCTGATTGACGTGTTCTACGACCATAAGGTCAAACTCATCATCTCGGCCGAGTGTGCGCCCGAAGCCTTGTATACGGAGGGCGCGCTGGCCAATGAGTTTCATCGCACGGTTTCGCGTATTTTGGAAATGCAATCGCGCGAATACCTGGAGTCTGAGCGCCGCCAGATCGGCACACTCTGAGGTCTTGCCCCGCTTCTTGGCGGGGTGTTGTTTTTCTGCGATTCCATGCTTCGATGCTAGGTGGTTTTATTGATAATGAAAGTTGTTATCAATAACATTTCTACTTTTACGAATTGAATGCCGTATCGTGTCCGTCATCCCCGACAAAGCCAACGCATCCGTGGACGGCCTGTATCGCCAACACCGTTCCTGGTTGATGGGGTGGTTGCGGCGCAAGCTGGGGGGCTCGGATCATGCCGAAGACATGGCGCAGGATGTTTTCATTCGCATCATTCAAGGGCGCAAACAAGTCGATGTAGTCCAGGCTCGCGCCTTCCTGACCACGATCGCACGCGGCATGCTCATCGATCACTGGCGCCGTGCCGCACTGGAAGCGGCTTATCGCGACTATCTCGCCAGTCTGCCTCAGGTGAGCGAGCCAGGACCCGAGGCGCGTATCGAGGTCATGCAATCGCTCGCCGTGCTTGATCGGATGCTAGCTGGCTTGTCGCCGCGTGCCCGTGAGGCTTTTATGTTGTCGCAAATTGACGGTCTGACCTATCCCGAGATCGCAGTTCGCCTTGGGGTATCGGTCAGCTCGGTGCAGCAATACATGGTGAAGGCCATGAGCGCCTGCTATGAGGTGTTTCATGCTTGATGCGCGCCGTCGGGCCATTGAATGGTGGGTGGTATTGCAGTCGGGTACGGCAAGTGCGAGTGACCGTGCACAACTGAACGACTGGCTGCTCGCCGACCCCCGTCACCAAGAGGCCTGGAGCCGCGTGCTTGAGGTGGAGCAGGGGGTGAGGCGCGTGCCGGCGGCACTGGCGCAGGCCGTGTTCAAACCGACATCCCGGCGTGCCGTTCTGCGTGGTCTGGGCGCTGCCAGCATCGCTGCCCTGTCGGGCTGGGCGGTGTATCGCCATACGTCCTGGCAACGCCTCATCGCCGATCGCAGCACGGGTCTGGGCGAAGTAGACACATTAGCCATGGCGCCAGGGCTAGATGTTGCGCTTGCCAGTGATACGGCGGTGCAGGTCTACCGCAAGCGGGGTCACCAAGCGCTGCGGCTGTTGCGGGGCGAAGTGTTTGTCCATGCTCAGGGTGTCGCCTTCACACTGGACACCGATTCTGCTTCGATCGCAGCAGATAGCGCTCGTTTCTGCGTCTCGCTCGATGAACAGGGCTGCCGTGTTGAACTCTTGGACGGCGAGCTTGCGATCGAGCGCGGCGACTACTCGCTGAGGGTGGCCGGCGCGCAAGGCCTGAGGCTGTCTGCTTCCGGCGGCTTGACGCGGTTAGCGCCCAATCCTGATGCGGCAGCTTGGGTCGATGGCATGCTGGTGGCGCATGACTGGTCACTGCGGGAATTGGTTGCGCGACTGGCTCGGCACCGCCATGGGGTCATCCATGTGGATGCCGACATCGCTGGCCTTCGAGTGTCGGGCGTCTTTCCCTTGTACGACGCTGAGCGGGCTTTGGCCGCTGTTGCGCGCAGCTTGCCGATTGCGCTGCATCGCAGAGGGCCGTTGTGGTTGAGTGTGGTGCCGGCCCAGGTCTGAGGCTGGCGCGCTACTTTTTACAGCGAGCACTTTTTTTGTAACGGCGTTGCAGGTTTGCGCCGAGGCTTACGGAATGCCCTGTGACAAGGCAATAACGAAACAGGAGTCATTCGTGTTATCAATACTTTTTGTATCCCGTCGCCAGCGTGTTGCACAGCGCGTGCTCGCTGCCAGTCTGGCCTTTTCGGGCGGTTTGCTTGCCCCTGTTGCCGGGGCGCAGACGGCCGTCGGGAGCTATGACATTGCGGCTGGCCCTCTTGCTGAAGCACTGACGCGATATGCGCAGGCCAGGGGCGTCGTATTGTCGTTCGAGCCGTCGCGTTTACGCGGTTTGTCCAGCCCTGGATTGAAGGGAGAGTATGGCGTCGCCGAAGGCTTCGCCCGATTGCTTGCTGGCAGCGGCATGCAGGCCCGCCAGGGTGCTGACCGCGTCTGGACGATTCATGCCGCGCCCCAGCACGGCACGCAGACGCTGGCGCCCATCGCCGTTACGACGATGGACAGCGCCTTGATGCCAACGGTGGGGTATGTGGCGAAGGCCAGCATGACGGCAACCAAGACCGATACGCCCTTGATCGAAACACCGCAATCGGTGTCTGTCGTTACGCGCGAGCAGATCCGGGAGCAGGGCGCCCATACGCTGAATCAGGTGCTGCGCTATACGGCGGGTGTGACGCCGGAGTCGCGCGGTGCGACCGCAACCCGTCTGGATCAGTTCACCGTGCGGGGTTTCTCTGCTTCCAGTTACCTGGATGGCATGCGTGTTTTCGGTGGGCGCGATGCCTTGCCCCAGGTTGACGCCTATCGCCTTGAACGCGTGGACATCATCAAGGGGCCGTCGTCCGTGCTTTATGGCCAGGGCGGCCCGGGCGGGGTGGTCAATCAGGTGAGCAAACGCCCGCTTGATGAGCGCTTGAACGAAATTGAACTGCAGGCGGGCAATTTTCATCACCGCCGTGTCAACATGGATTTCGGCGGCCCGATCGACGAGGGCGGCGAGTTTCTCTATCGCCTGACCGGCTCGGCCTATGGCGCGGACGGCCAGGTCGAACACACCAAAGAGAAGCGCTATTTCATCGCGCCAGCCTTTACCTGGCGGCCGAATGCGGATACCAGCTTAACCCTGCTTGCCAATTTCCAGCGTGATCCGGATATGGGCTCCTATGGCGCATTGCCGGCCATGCGCACGGTGCTGTCGGCGCCCGATGGCCGCAAGCTGCCCTCTAACTTCTACGACGGCGACGCGAATTTCGAAGAGAGCGACCGCAGGAGCCACTCGCTGGGCTATGTGTTCGAACATCGTTTCAACGACACCGTCAAAGTGTCGCAGAGCCTGCGTTACCTGCATTCGGAAGGGGTTTATCGCAGTGTGTACGGCGCGAGCACCAACTATTACGGTTATACCGGTCCGGACTACCGCTATCAGAAGCGCGCGTCCATCGCCACCGATGTCGATGTTGACGCGTTGACGCTCGACAACAATTTGCAGGCCAATTTCAATACCGGGCCGCTGGCGCACACCCTGTTGTTCGGTTTTGATTATCAGCATGTGCGCACGAATACCTTGGCCGGCTATGGCACGGCACCGTCGCTGGACGTATTCAATCCGGACAACTCTATGACGATCGCGGTGCCGGCCTACAGCTCGGATCAAACGCAGCGTCAGGTGCAAACCGGTTTGTATGCGCAGGATCAGATCAAGCTGGATCGTCTCTCGCTGGTGCTGGGCGGCCGCTACGACTGGGCCCGCACGCATACGGGCACCGATAACCTGGCAACAGGTCGCCACAGCAGCAGCGCGCTGGCTGCCGAGGCTTTTACGGGCCGCGCGGGCGTGATCTACAACTTCGACAACGGCCTGGCCCCCTATGCCAGCTATAGCGAGTCTTTTGAGCCGCAATCAGGCGCCGGCTGGAATAACTCGCCTTTCAAGCCCATCAAGGGCAAACAGTATGAAATGGGCTTGAAATATCAGCCGCCGGGCTCCAACACGCTCATCACGCTGGCAGCTTTTGATATCCGCCGCAGCAATATGTTGACGACAGACCCAGACCCCTCGCATATGTGCGGTACCGGCCGCTGCAATGTCCAGGCTGGCGAAGTGCGTACCCAAGGTTTCGAGCTGGAAGGCAAGGCCGAGCCGCTGCGTGGCCTGTCGGTGACGGCGGCGTATACCTATCTCGACAACCGATACGAGAAGGCCAACCCCAACGCCGTCGGCTTTAACCTGCAGGGCAAGCGTCCCTATGGCGTGCCCGAACATCAGGCCTCAGTCTGGACGCGTTATCAATTGCAGGAAGGCCCGCTGGCCGGTTTGGGCGTGGGTGCGGGAGTGCGTTACCTCGGCAGCAGTTGGGGTAATGACAAGAACACCTTCAAGGTGCCATCCGCCACGCTGGTGGACTTGATGCTGGACTATGACCTGGGCCGTTTGACCGCGTCGCTCAAGGGGATGCAGGTGGCGCTGAATGTCTCCAACCTGTTCAACAAGGAATACGTGGCGTCGTGCTACGACGATTCCTGGTGCTGGTATGGCTATCAGCGCTCTGTGAAGGCCAGCCTGCGTTATCGCTGGTAAGACAAGACGCCCGCTGGTTTTCTGTAATTAGTAATGCTTATAATTTGCAGAATTAACAAGCCACGGGCGGTCTGTGGCATTTTCTTTGGCATCAACGTGAAAGCTCCCAATTCTGGCGCAGGTTTACTGCGCTACCGATTCGCCGTCGCCTCACGTGCGCTGGCAGCCATTTTTGGCGGCTACGCGCTCGCTTGCGCAGTCGCTGCCTGCCTGGCCGTGTGGCTGCCCATGCGTCGCGTGGATGCGGTGATCACCGCGCAAATGCTGTCGTTCGTGGCCTATGCCTGCGCGGCGATCTGGGTCTTCGCGACCTACAACGCTTGGCGTGCCTGGGCTGGCGTGCTCGGGTCAGCGCTCGTCATGGCGGGTCTGTACTGGTTGGGGGCACGATGAAGGCCGTGGCTTCCAAGGCCGCCACCAAGCGGCCCCCCCAGGCTGAAGGCCTGCGCCAGGCCATGTCCTGGCTCCATACTTGGTCCGGCCTGATTTTCGGCTGGCTGCTGTTTGCCATGTTCCTGACGGGTACGCTGGCTTTTTTTCGGCCTGAAATCACCCGTTGGATGCAACCTGAAATCCACACTCAGGCCGTGCCTTCCGCGCAGGCCGTTGAGGTCGCCGAACGCTATCTGCGCGAACATGCCCCGGATGCGGCACGTTGGTCTATCAGCGTGCCGACGGACCGTGAGCCTTGGATAAGCGTCAGTTATCCGGTTCCCAATCCGCCGCCGGGCCAGCGTGGCGTGAAGCGTGTGCGGCTTGACCCTGTCAGCGGTCAGGCCATCGCCGCCCGCCAGACCCGTGGCGGCGACTTTTTTTATCGCTTCCATTTCGAGCTGGAAATGGGCTTTCCGTGGGGGCGCTGGCTGGCCAGCATCGCCGGCATGTTCATGCTGGTGGCCATCAGCAGCGGTGTGATCACCCACAAAAAGATATTTACCGATTTCTTTACCTTTCGCCCCCGCAAAGGGGGGCAGCGCGCCTGGATGGACGGTCATAACGCCTTGTCGGTATTGGGGCTGCCTTTCCATTTGATGATCACCTTCAGCGGTCTGGTGCTTTTTATGGCGATGCTGATGCCGGCCGGCATCTTGGCGGCCTACGACAATCAGCGTGCCTACTTCGATGACCTGTTCCCGGCTTCCGCCGTCATGCCGGCCCAGAAAAAGGCCGCGCCGCTGACGCCGCTTGCCCCCCTGGTGGAACAGGCGCAAACCCTTTGGCCGGGCGGTCAGGTCGGACGGCTTACCGTCCATCACCCGGGTGACGCGGGCGCTACGGTGACGGTTACGCGCTCCACTGCCGATGGCGTGTCGTATGGCCGTGTGGCGCCGTCAGCCTCTTTCGATGGTGTGACGGGCGAGATGCGCGGCGCTCGCGAGGCCGAAAGTGCGGCGATGACGACGGCGGGCACTATTATGGGTCTGCATCTTGGGCTGTTTGCCCAACCGCTGCTGCGTTGGTTTTACTTTCTGGTCAGCCTGGCTGGCACAGCGATGGTCGGCACGGGTCTGGTGCTGTGGGTCGCTAAGCGCCGTCAGAAGCTGCCCGCCGGACGCGGCGATACTTTCTCTCTGCGCGTGATCGATGCCCTGAACGCGGGCACCATCGCCGGGGTGTTCCTGGGGGTGGCGGTGGTCTTCCTGGCCAACCGTCTGCTGCCTCTGGATCTGCCTGAACGTCAGTTCTGGGAGTCGCGCAGCTTCTTCATCGTCTGGGGCCTGAGCCTGCTGTATGCCTTTGCGCGTCCGCTCACCAAATGGCGCGACCTCATGTCGCTGGCAGCATTGGCCTTTCTGCTGGTGCCGGTCGTCAATGCGCTCACGACGCAGCGCCACCTTGGTGTGTCCTTGCTGGAAGGCGATTGGGTCATGGCAGGCTTTGATCTGACCTGCCTTGCTGCGGGTCTGCTGTTGGGGTGGATAGGCATGCGCAAGAAAAAGGCCGTTGCGCCCCGCCGCAAGGCGACGCCTGCCCATCTGGAAAAACAAGCCCTGGAGGGGCAGGCATGAGCGTTGCTGCTTTTTTTCTGGCCTACGCCGGTTTCGCTGCCCTGAGCCTGGCCATGGAACGTCATTTCGAAGATGTCTTCGATCGTCCGCCGCCGCCGGCATTGCAGCGTTGGCTGCGTACGGGCGGCACGCTCGCCCTGGCCGCTTCGCTATGGTTGTGCGCTCGTGTTTCCGGCTGGTCGTATGGCATCGTGTTATGGACGGGCCTTTTGACGGTGGCGGGCCTGCTGCTCATAGGGATCATGACCTACCGGCCCCGTCTGGCCTGGGCCACGGGTGCGGCCTGCCTGGCCTTGTCGCCGTTGCTGTCTATGCTGAGTGCTTGATGGCCCGCTTAGCGCAGGCGCGGCGCGGTAAACTGGGGCTTCGTTTGTCTTGAGCCGCCTTACTCTTCGTGTCATGACTACTCGCGTTCTAACAGGTATTACCACCACTGGCACTCCTCATTTGGGCAATTATGCGGGCGCTATCCGTCCTGCGGTGCGCGCCAGCGCGCAGCCCGGCGTGGATGCCTTTTTCTTCCTGGCCGATTACCACGCGCTGATCAAGTGTGATGACCCGGCGCGTGTGGCGCGCTCGCGTCTGGAGCTGGCCGCGACCTGGTTGGCCTCCGGGCTGGACCCTGAGCGCGTGACGTTTTACCGGCAATCGGATATTCCCGAGATTCCTGAGCTGTGCTGGTTGTTGACCTGCGTCACGGCCAAAGGCCTGATGAACCGCGCCCATGCTTATAAAGCGGCAGTGGATCAAAACGAGGCCAAGGGCGTAGAGCCTGATGACGGCGTCACGATGGGTCTGTTCTCCTATCCGGTGCTGATGGCCGCTGACATCCTGATTTTCAATGCGCACAAAGTGCCGGTGGGTCGTGATCAGATCCAGCATATCGAGATGGCGCGCGATATCGCACAGCGTTTTAATCATCTGTATCAGGGTGATTTTTTCCTGCCGCCGGAAGTGCAGATCGAAGAAGATGTCGCGACCTTGCCGGGCCTGGACGGCCGCAAGATGTCCAAGAGCTATAACAACACCATTCCCTTGTACGAGGGCGGCGCCAAAGCCTTGCGTGGCGCGATTTCGCGCATCGTGACCGACTCGCGCCAACCGGGTGAACCCAAGGATGCGGAGGGTTCGCATTTGTTCATGCTATACCGCGCTTTCGCTACCCCTGAAGAGACCAAGGCCTTCCGCGCCGAGCTCGAAGGCGGCATGGCCTGGGGGGATGCCAAGCAGACGCTGGCGGATCGTCTGGAGCGCGATATCGCGCCCATGCGCGAAAAATACGAAACCCTGATCGCCAATCCTGGCCGCATCGAAGACATCCTGCAAGCTGGTGCCGCCAAGGCCCGCAAGCTGGCGCTGCCGCTGATGGAGCGCGTGCGTGATGCTGTCGGCTTGCGTACGCTTAGCGCCGGCCCTGCCGTCGCCAAGGTCGGCAAAAAAACCGCTGCCAAGGGCGCGCGTTTTGTCAGTTTCCGGGACAGTGACGGCAGTTTCCGTTTCCGTCTCCTGGCGGCCGATGGTGAAGAGTTGCTGTTATCGGCCAATTACGCTGACCCCAAGGCGGCTGGCGCGTTGATGCGGCGTTTGCAAGAAGAGGATGCCCAACTGCGTGACTCGGACGGCGGCGTGGAGGTCCTTCTCGATGGCGCGGTCGTGGCCCAGGGGGCGGTCCAGGCGGACAAGGTCCGGCAAGTATTGGAAAGCCTGCGTCAGCCTGCTTGAGCGGGTTGCAGCGCCGGCTCGCTGGAAGCAGAGACCCTGCCAGGCGGGAAAGCTATGATGAGTGGCTTTTTCCTGCGGCAGGGCCCGGCCGATGTGACGACCAGCGTACGTTCAGCCTTATTGATCGCTGGCGTGCCGTTGATAGAAAGCCAGCGCTTCGCCGATGGCCCGGGTGCGGGCGAATGGCGGCAGACCACGCCACAGGCTTTTGCCGTAGGGCTTCTCTACCAGACGCGGATCGGCCACCATCAGCACACCCCAATCGCTCTCGGTGCGAATGAGGCGGCCGGCACCCTGTTTGAGCGAAATCGCTGCTTCGGGTAATTGATACTCGGCAAAAGGATTGCCCCCGCGTTCGCGGCAGGCGCGCAGACGCGCTTCGATCACCGGATCATCGGGGGGGGCGAAGGGCAGTTTGTCGATGGCTACCAGGGTGAGCATGTCTCCGGGCAAGTCGATGCCTTCCCAAAAACTGGCGCTGCCCACAAGCACAGGATGGGTCAGGCGGGCAAACTTATCGAGCAGGTCGCGGCGGGTGGATTGCCCCTGCTTGAGCAAAGGCCAATCGTGGCCGGCGTCTTCGAAGGCTTCGGCCAGAAGCTCGGCCAGGCGATCGACCGCACGCAGGGTCGTGCAAAGCACCAGCGCGCCACCCGGATTCACCTCAAGCAAGGGCATGAGGTTGTCGACAAAGCGTTGAGCGAACTGCGGCGATTGGGGCTCTGGCATGCCTTGCGGCACAAACAGCAGGCCTTGCTTGGCGTAGTCGAAGGGGGAGTCCCAGCGTCCCGTACGCGCCTTGGATAAACCCAGTTGGCGCGTGAAGTGGCCGAAATCGCCCTGTACCGACAGCGTGGCCGAGGTGAGAATCCAGGCTTGGCCTGATTTCCGATAACGAGAGAAAGCCTGCGCCACCGACAGAGGCGCGGCATGCAGGCGCACATGATGTTGCCCCAGCTCGACCCAGCGCACGGCGGGCCCGCTCCAGGCGTGTTTGCCGTTTTGCCCTAATTGGCTGATTGCGTCGGCTTCGGCCGAGTTGGCGTCTTCGCCCCAGCCTTCTTCCGCTGTGCTGTGCCGTCCCGGTGTGGCCCAGCGGGTCAGTTTCACGCAGAGGTCGGCGCCCAGGCGCGCCGCCGCAGCCAGGTCGGGGTGTTTTTCCGAGATCTCCACCAGTGCGCGGGTAGCGGCATCGAGCACGGTGCGTAGTTGCGCCAATGCGGCGTCAAAGGCTTCGGGTTCGGGCATGGCCTCGAAAGTCGCCTTGCGGCCCGGCAGGCGTTCCAGCGGCGCGCAGACCAGGCGCAGCTCGCGCGCGGCTGTCTCCACATGCCGGCTCACATCACTCCACTTGGCGGCCTCGCGCGCATAGGCCAGACCCGCCGCTTCCATCGCGCGGGTGAAGTCCAGGAGTTGGTGCGTCGAGACATTGCTGCCCAGAAAGCGCGTTGCCGTCTCGGGCAATTGATGCGCTTCGTCGAAAATGACTGTATCGACCTCGGGTAGCAGATCGGTCACGCCTTCTTCACGCAGTGCCAGATCCGCCATGAAAAGGGCGTGATTGACGACCACGATATCGGCTTCCTGCGCGCGGCGCCGGGCGTTCACGACGAAGCAATCGCGGATATGCGGGCAATCCTGGCCCAGACAGTTTTCACGCGTGGAGGTTACACGCTGCCAGATCTCGGCATCTTCGGGAATTTGCGCCAGGTCCGCGCGATCGCCAGTTTTGGTGATGCCTGCAAACACCTGGATCTGGCGCAGTTGTGCAACCTCGGTCCGTGATTTCAATGCCCGATCGTCACCTTGAAGACGCTCCAGGTGATAGTGACAGAGGTAGTTGCCGCGGCCTTTGAGCAAGGCTGCGGTGACGGGGGCGGACAGCGCGGCGCGCACCTTGGGCAGATCGCGGGTATACAACTGATCTTGCAGCGTACGCGTGCCGGTCGAGACCAAGACCTTGCCGCCCTGCACGATGGCCGGCACGAGATAGGCCCAGGTTTTGCCTGTGCCGGTGCCCGCCTCAGCGACCAGTGTGGCGCGGTCCACCATCGCGCTCTCGATGGCCTGAGCCAGTTCGAGCTGCGCGTTGCGGGGCCGGAAACCCGGCATGGCCTTGGCCAGCGGGCCGTCGGCATTGAAAAATTCTGAAATATCCAGGTCCAGCATTCGGTGTGACTTGCGCTAAATTGGACGCCATATTAACGCGCCGACGGGTGTCCCGTCCTTGGGCCTGACGTGACCGAATCGCGGCGGTCTATCGGCTTGGCCGCGATGGCTTGTGGCACAATCCGGCCCTTGTCTGCCCCTTTTTTACCCTTGTTGACGGATCGAGATGTCTGAAACCTCCGCTCTCACGAACGCCGCGCCGGGCGTCGATCATGCCCGGATCATCGAGCAACTGGCCACTGAACTGACGGTGCGTGCAAGCCAGGTCTCCGCGGCCGTGGAACTGCTGGATGATGGCGCCACCGTGCCCTTCATCGCCCGTTACCGCAAGGAAGCCACCGGTGGCCTCGACGACGGCGCGCTGCGCACGTTAGAGGTCCGGCTTTCCTATCTGCGCGAACTCGAAGAGCGCCGTTTGGCCATCCTGGATTCCATCAATCAGCAGGGCAAACTCAGTCCCGAGCTGCAACAGGAAATCGCCAGCGCCGAAACCAAGCAGCGTCTGGAAGACTTGTACGCGCCCTACAAGCCCAAGCGCCGCACTCGCGCCCAGATCGCACGCGAAGCCGGCCTGGAGCCGCTGGCCGACGCGATCCTGGCTGATGCCGCCTGCGATCCCGCAGCCCTGGCGGCGCAGTATCTCAACGCCGAAGCCAACATCAATGACGCCAAGGCCGCGCTCGATGGCGCGCGCGATATTCTGGCCGAACGCTTCGCCGAAAACGCCGATCTCTTAGCCAATATGCGAGAGCACATCTGGACCACGGGGCTGCTGTACTCCAAGATGGTCGATGGCAAAGAGGCCGAAGGCGCCAATTTCCGCGACTGGTTCGATTTCAACGAGCCGCTGCGCACCCTGCCTTCGCATCGCGTGCTGGCGCTCATGCGTGGCCGTCAGCAAGGTGTGCTGGAGTTGCGAGTGGGCTTGCAAGAAGAACTGGAAGCGCAAACACCCCATCCCTGCGTGACTCGCATCGCCGGTTTTCTCAAGCTGGGCAAGGATTTGTTTGCACTCGACGCGACGCCGCGCGACCGCTGGTTGGGCGAGGTCTGCCGCTGGACCTGGCGTGTCAAGTTGCTGACTGCCTTCGAAAGTGAGTTTTTCGGCCGTCTGCGTGAAGAGGCCGAGGCCGAGGCGATCCGTGTGTTCGCCGCCAACCTCAAAGACCTGCTGTTGGCTGCGCCCGCCGGTCCGAAAACCGTGCTCGGGCTAGACCCCGGCATCCGCACGGGCTGCAAGATCGCGGTCATCGACCGTACCGGCAAAGTGGTCGATACCGCCACCGTCTATCCTTTCGAACCGCGTATGGATCGCAAGGGCACCATCAATACCTTGGCCGCCTTGTGCGCCAAGCACAAGGTCGAACTCATCGCCATTGGCAATGGCACGGCCTCGCGTGAAAGCGAAAAGCTCGTGGGCGAGATGATGAGCCAGTTTTCCGAGCTGTCGCTCACCCGTGTCGTGGTGTCCGAGGCGGGCGCATCGGTCTATTCTGCATCGGAAGTCGCCGCCCTGGAGTTTCCCGATCTCGACGTTACGCTACGTGGCGCAGTCTCGATTGCCCGGCGCTTGCAAGACCCGCTGGCCGAGTTGGTCAAAATTGATCCCAAGGCTATCGGCGTGGGTCAATATCAGCACGATGTAAATCAGCGTGAACTAGCCCGCTCTCTGGACGCCGTGGTTGAAGACTGCGTGAACGCGGTGGGCGTAGACGTCAACACGGCTTCGGCGGCGCTGCTGGCGCGCGTATCAGGCTTGAACGGCTCGCTGGCCAAGAACATCGTTGCCTGGCGCGACGAAAATGGCGCCTTTCCCACGCGCGACATGTTGCGCAAGGTGCCGCGCTTCGGCGAAAAGGCTTTTGAGCAGGCGGCGGGCTTTTTGCGCATCCCCAATGGCGACAACCCCTTGGATGCGTCGGCGGTCCACCCTGAGGCTTATCCGGTTGTTGAGCGCATTGTTGCCCGCATCAAGGCCGATGTGCGCCAGATTATCGGTCAGCGCGAAGCGCTCAAGGGCGTGTCGCCAGCCGATTTCACCGATGAGCGCTTTGGCCTGCCCACGGTGCGCGACATCTTCGCCGAACTTGAAAAACCCGGTCGCGATCCGCGCCCTGAGTTCAAGACCGCGCAATTCAAAGAGGGCGTTGAAACCCTCAAAGACCTCCATCCGGGCATGCTGCTTGAAGGGGTGGTGACCAACGTGGCCAACTTCGGCGCCTTCGTGGATATCGGCGTTCACCAAGATGGTCTTGTGCACATTTCCGCGCTGGCCGAAAAATTCGTCAAAGATCCTCGCGACGTCGTTCGCGTGGGTCAAACGGTAACGGTCAAAGTGCTGGAAGTGGATGTGCAACGCAAGCGCGTCGCGCTCACCATGCGGCTTAACGACAATGCCGAACCGCGTCGTGCCGCACCTGCCGCAGCGCGCGGCGAGCGTGCGGGCGGCACCCCGCGGCGGCGCAACGAGGACGGTGCGCGCGGTACGCCTGTGGCCAACAGCGCCATGGCCGACGCTTTCGCCAAGCTCAAGCGCTAAGCGCTCAGGCGACGCCCTCTGTAAGGGTCCGGTTCTCCTTTTTCTCAGAGGATCGGGCCCAAGATTTTGTTGGTGCGCCCCGGGGGGCATCATCTGCTACGCATAAGAGGCCGGTCCGGCGTCGCTGTGTGCCCCCTCTGGGACTACGGATGAGTCGCACTCTTCGGTCTCTTTGCTAAGGCAAGGATCTGGATTTGTCTTGCATCAGGGCAGCGGAAGCTCTATTCAGCGGCCCCGAATGCCACGTGGTATTTGCTCGCTTGTGCGCCTCATCCTCGGAAAGCAAACGGTGTGCGGGTTTAAGCGGCGAAGCTGAGATGGCCAAATCCTGCTCGTAATATTTCCCCTGCGGCGAGTCGAAACCACTGTCGCTCAGCACCAGTCTTTGCCTGCCCCGACTATCCTTGCCCGATAGCAGAACATGTAGGGGAGTGGAGGGCGGTAGCAGAACCTCTTGCTGTGTCGGGTAGATCGCATAAGGTGCGATGTCCATGCCTGTGTTTGTGAAAATAGTTAGTAGGCCGATATTGCTAGAGATCGCTGGTGTAACGGTGGGTTTTCTCCTGATTTTCCCCATGATCTGGTCTGCTGCTTTTTTGAGTGGGTGATGCGCAATGTCCGCAGGTTTCGTTTGCGCATTGGCAATCGCGATTGTTTCCGTGAACTGGGGAGTTTGTGAAGTTGATAGAAAGGCGGGATCGACAAACACCTGACCCTCTGAGGGTAGGGCGGGAAACGCCTGTTTCAAGCCCACGCCACGATGGAGTTTTTGCACAGGTGGACTGCTTTCCTGTTTCAGTTGCTTTTGCTTGAATGCATCGTTGATATTGCGGATCAAATACTCTTATTCTGGCGACAGCGCCGCGTTGGAGCGTAAGGCAGAGTTGACGGTCTGGAATGCTCCACCCGTATAGGCCGTAAGCGAGAGCCTTTGATCGAACGTTAAGTCATTTTGCGCATCCGCTTTGACCGCATGGGCGAGACTGCTCAGTGCCCATTTGCGTAGGAACGCTTTCGGGATCGAAGGGATTTTTCGGTGCAACACGGTGAGCTGTTCTTCTAGATTCAATGTCCTGTTTGAATCATCACTCGAAGTCGCTGGCGATTTTCCCTGGCTACTGCTTGCACTGATGGTGGGCAGGTGTTCTGATACGCGAGAGTCGTCTTGCTTGGCGCCTTGAGATGTAAATAAGCGGCGTAGCCACTGAAGGGGCTTGTGTGGACGTTCCATTGACGGTGCTGAGGCTTGCTCCTGAGCAAGTTCTGCCTCTGTGGTAGTACGAGGTGGCGGGTTTCGCCGATGTAGCCACGCTCTGAAACGGCCGAAGCGTGAGGCAGGCGCGTCGGCGGTAGGGCCGAGGGTTCGTGGCCGAGAGAGCATGCCGCCCAAGCCGCCGCTTTCGATGTGTTGTATGTGCCCGTCGGCAGAGACATCGATGTGGCCTTCATACCCGACAATACGAGGTCTCAATGCTTCGGGGTCTTTTCCGCCTTCTGTTTTTTTCAGGTTTTGTGGCGCGCATCTTCCAGCATCGCAACTGACCGACCTGATCTTGCTCGAGTCCGGCGGCGCTTTCGCTGTGGCTTGCGCCTCCTGAAGGGGGGCGTGCGCAGCGACCTTATCCGGCAGGAGGTCGGCGCTACTGGGGCCGACCCGGTTACGTTTGAAGTCCATAGCCGTGGGGCCATCGAGCTCGCCTCGGGCCATTTTCTGTTTGGCTTGCTTGCTGCCTACATCCAGCTTGGAGAAGGTGATCTGGATGTCGTTCTGGGCCCAGCGCCACTTGTGCTGGACGACCTCTTGTTGAGTGGCCTGCTGCATGAGCGGCCCCTCGATGGAGAGCCTGCCCGCCTGCCCCTGGCCCTGCACTTGAATCGCGCCGCCTGCGCGCCGAGGGTGACCTCGCCCTGGCGCACGTCCAGCAACAGCCTGTGCGCGCCCTCGAGCACCCGGCCCGTGGACAGGGTCAGGGCCGAGACATTGATCGTTGACAGACCGTCGGCCTGGATGCCGTTGGGGTTGGCGATGACCAGGGCCGCGCGCGGGCCGAAGACCTCCAGCGCCCCGCTCAGATGGCTGGGCGCCAGCCCCTGCACCTCGGCGAGAATCAGGGCGGCCGAGGGGCCGCCGCCCAGCCGCGGGTTGCGCAACAACTGCCCGGCCAGCTGCGAGCGCCCGTCGCGGGTGCTGTTATTGAACACCGCGCCCGGCTGCCGGGTGTCAAAAGAGGGAAAGGGATTGCGCGAGACGCCTTGGGCATCGGGCGGCGCGATAGCGATCACCGCCACGCCATTGGGCGCGGTATCGATCGATACCCGGCCATCGGCCGCTAGTTGCTGCGCCAGCGCCGAGTCCAGACCGGCGAAAACCAGGCTGGCCGCCAGGGGCAGCAAACGCCAGCGTTGGCGCCGCCCGCCCCGCCGGCCTGAAGCGCCCACGCTGCAAAGGATTTCAGCGATGGGCACACATTGACGGGCATGGTGACTCCAGCGCAGACGGTAGCAAAGCTTGTTCATGGTGGATTACCTTGCCAAGCGATAGCGCAGCGCGCCATCCATCATCGATCGTCGATAAGCGCAAGAAGATAGAGGAGGCTCTTGCTGTTTGTGTGTAGTCTTTTTCTTTTTATCGGGGGCGTGTGAGATAGACGACGAGCGGAAGAGTGGATCCTGTCGCGCCTTCGCGTTGAACGAGCTTAGCCGCATGCGGACACGTAAATAAGCCCCGGAAAAGCACTGCCCCCCAGAGCTCGGACGTAGTCCAAGGTCTGGGGGGCAGTTCAAAAGCAGGGGCTTATTTCAGCGAGGGCTCTGTTTATGGAGCGGCGCAGATCAGCGGAATTGGAAGGGGTTCCACCAGCTCTTGTCGTCTTTGAATCCTTCCGCCTTGAGCTTGCTATTGGGGAAGTTTTTGTCGAGGACGCGCTCGGTGTCTTCTTTGAGCTGCTTCATCTGCAGTTTGTCGTAGGACAGCACCATGATGTAGAGCGCTTCTTCCGTGGCCGGCGCGCCATCGAAATCCGTCAGGACGGTCTGGGCGCGATTGATGGCTGCCACGTAGGCGCCACGCGTGTAGTAGTAGCGCGCGACGTGCACTTCGTTCATGGCGATGGCATTGACCAGCCAGTTCATGCGCTGTTCGGCATCCGGCGTGTACTTGCTATCCGGGAAGCGCTTGATCAGTTCATTGAAGGCGTCGTACGAGGCGCGCAGGCCCTTGGGGTCGCGTTCGGCCGGGTCTTGACCGGTGAGGTTGGCCATGAAGGCGCTGGCGGGCGTGAAGTTGATCAGCCCCTTCAGATAGAGCACGTAGTCGGTGCCAGGATGGTTTGGATACAGTTGTTGGAAACGATCAATAGCAGCCAGTGCCTGTTCGTTTTCGCCGTCTTTCCAGTTGACGTAGGCCAGTTCGATCAGAGCCTGTTGGGCGTAGGTGCCGAAGGGATAGCGGCTCTCGATGGCGGTCAGTCGATCACGAGCTTCCTTCCAGTTGCCGGCAGCGACTTCCTGCTTGGCGTCGGCATAGAGTTGCTCGGCGCTCCAGCCGGCAGTCTTGTCGTACTTGTTGTCGGAGGTGCCGCAACCGGAGACCAACAGCACGGCGGCGAGCGCCAGCGCGGCGCTCAGGATCTTTCCGCGACGGGAAGCGGGATGCGAGGGGGCTGTGGTGCGGAGAATCACGAGAATCGTTTCCTTGGTGTTAGGATGCTGGGCTGATTATATGATTTGTGCCATGTCCGATACAGATGTCAGCGCAGACGCGCTTGCCGACTACGAACCCTTAGCCATTTTCATCCCCCCTGATGTCCCGGCCGATCGCCTTGACAAGGTGTTGGCCGGCCTGATGCCGGGGCATTCCCGCAGCCGCTTGCAAGGCTGGATCGAGGCCGGCCATGTGCTGGTGAATGGCCAGGCAGCCAAGGTGCGCCAGCCAGTCGGCCCGGGAGATGTTCTCACAGTCTGGGAACAGCCGGCGCCGGAAAGCCTGGCATTTTCTCCCGAACCCGTGGATTTTGACGTCATAGACAGCAGTTCAGACTGGATCGTCGTCAACAAACCCGCCGGGCTGGTCACCCATCCCGGCGCGGGCAACTGGACGGGCACTCTGCTCAATGGCTTGCTGCATCGTTTCCCCGAGCTTAGCCGTGTCGCACGGGCGGGCATTGTGCATCGCCTGGACAAAGACACCTCAGGTTTGATGGTGGTAGCTCGCAATGAGCTGGCTCAGACTCATCTGGTGCGTCAGTTGCAGGCGCGTAGCATGGGGCGTGAGTATCTTGCCCTGGCCCATGGCTGGTTGGCGGGGGCCGGCACGGTGGATCGGCCTATCGGCCGCGATGCGCGCGTGCCCGTGCGCATGAGCGTAGAGCGTCCCATCGCAGCCAAGCCCGCCATTACCCATTACCTGCCGCAGCGCCGGGGCGAAGCGCAGGAGGGAGAGCGTGTGACTGAAGTGATCTGCCGACTCGAAACGGGCCGCACCCACCAGATCCGCGTGCACCTGGCTAGCCTGGGGCATCCCCTGCTTGCTGACACGATTTACGGTGGTCGCGCGTTGGCCGGCGCCACGCGGCAGATGTTGCATGCGCGGGCCCTGCATTTCGATGATCCGGGCGGACGGGGTGAGGTGACTTTCGAGGTGGCGTTGCCGCCCGACATGCAGGCCGTGCAAGGAGCCCTGATATGGACCGCTTGATCGGCAGTCTGCCGGTCGTTACCGGCCCGGAATGGAAGGGTGTGACGTATTTCTGTACCACCCGCGAAGGCGGGGTGGGTGTGCCGCCTCACGACAGTTTCAACTTGGGTGTCCGTGCGGGCGACCGCCCCGAGGCGGTCGCCGAAAACCGGCGTCGCCTGGCGGCGGCTTTGCCGGGCGAGCCGCGCTGGTTGCGGCAGGTGCATGGCCCCGTCGTGCATGATGCCGATCAGGCAAGGCCTGACGAGGAAATCGCCGCGGATGCCAGTGTGACGACAGAGCCGGGACGGGTGTTGGCCATTATGGTGGCCGACTGTCTGCCCGTGTTGATTGCCGACGCGCAAGGGCAGGTGTTGGGGGCAGCGCATGCCGGCTGGCGTGGCTTGGCCGGTGGCGTGCTCGAAAACACCCTGGCCTTGATGCGCAGCAAAAAGCCTGCTGCCGATGGCTGGCGGGCCTGGGTCGGGCCCGGTATCGGACCGTCGGCCTTTGAGGTCGGCGCCGATGTGCTGGAGGCATTCGGCGCCGCCGGCGATGCCGAAGTGGCGCAGTTTTTTCACGCAGCTGCCGAAGGAAAGTGGCTGGCTGATCTTCCGGGGCTGGCGCGTTTACGTCTGAAACGCGCGGGTGTGTCGGACGTGGCGCTGAGCGGTCTGTGTACCTTCCAGGATCGCGCACGTTTTTTCTCTTACCGGCGCGATCGCGAAACGGGGCGTATGGCAATGTTGGCCTGGTTGGCACCTGCTTGAGCGCATGCCGATGAATTGAGTGCGGGCAGCTTGCAGCGCCTGCCCGATCGAGCACGGCTTTCTTGGATTACCCGCATTGACAGGCATTTTTCGTAGATGCAACATCAACGTGCGCAGTTCCGATAACAAGGTGTCGAAGTGAACGCCCCTCTTTCCGCCGCATGGCCAGTTCCGGTGAGCGTGGCGCCGGATGCCCTGGCAGATATCCAGGCCGAGTTTTCCCGAGAATGGTTGCGCATCTGCGATGAGGCTCGGCGCGGCGTGTTGCCCGCTCCCGCTGACAAGCGATTCTCCGCTCCTGCATGGAAGACCGATTCCCGTCATTTGCTGATGGCTCACGCTTACCTGTTGTCCGCTCAGGTGCTCAACCGCATGGTCGATGCCGCGCAAGTCAGCGAGCCCTTGCGCAGCCGGCTGCGGTTTTCCATCATGCAATGGGTCGATGCGCTGTCGCCAGCCAATTTTCTGGCCTTCAATCCGGATGCGCAGCAATCCATCATCGAGTCCGGCGGAGAGGCGCTTCTTGCGGGTTTGACCAATCTGGTAGCCGATATCAAAAAAGGCCGCATTACGCAGACTGACGAAAGCCAGTTCGAGATCGGCCGCAATGTCGCGGTGACACCCGGCGAGGTGGTTTACGAAAACCGCCTCATGCAGCTCATTCAGTATGCGCCGCAGACCAGCAAGGTGTATGAGCGGCCCTTGGTCGTGGTGCCGCCCAATATCAACAAGTATTACATCCTGGATTTGCAGCCGGATAATTCCTTTGTGCGTCACGCGGTGCAGGCGGGCCATACGGTTTTCATTGTTTCCTGGCGCAACCCTCTGGCTTCCGATCAGGATGGCGTGGATAGCGCGACCTGGAGCGACTTCCTCGACGAAGCCGTACTCAAGGCCCTGGCGGTGGCGGCTGATATCACGGGGCAGAAACAGCTTAATGCCCTGGGCTTCTGCGTCGGGGGCACGATGCTGGCCGCCGCGTTGGCCCTGGCCGATGCGCGAGGCGAGCAGCCCGTCGCCTCGTTGACCCTTCTGACCTCCTTGCTCGATTTTCACGATACCGGCGTGCTCAACGTTTTCGTTGATGAAGGCCACGCCTTGTTGCGAGATCAACAATTGGGGCAGGGCGGCTTGATGCCGGCCCGCGATCTGGCCACGACATTCTCTTTTTTGCGGCCCAACGAACTGGTCTGGAATTATGTGGTGGGCAACTACCTCAAAGGCCAGACTCCACCGGCGTTTGATCTGCTGTTCTGGAATGCAGACAGCACCAATCTGCCCGGGCCGTTTTTCTCGTGGTACTTCCGCAATACCTATCTTGAGAACAATCTGAAGGTGCCGGGTCTGGCGCGGGCGGCCGACACGCCGCTCGACCTGACGCGGCTGCGCATGCCGGCCTATATCTACGGGTCGCGCGAAGATCATATTGTGCCCTGGCAGTCCGCCTATGCTTCCACGCAATTGCTGCGCGGCCCAATGCGATTCGTGCTGGGCGCCTCCGGCCATATTGCCGGCGTGATCAATCCGCCGGCCAAAAATCGCCGTAGTTACTGGGCGCATGACGGTCAAGAGGTGTTGCCCGGCGATCCTCATGTTTGGAGGGCGGGCGCGCAAGAGCACGCAGGAAGTTGGTGGCCCGACTGGGTTCAGTGGCTGGCGGGCCATGGGGGACGGCAGATTGCCGCCCGCCGCCGCCTTGGCAATAAAACCTATAGGCCCATCGAACCGGCGCCGGGCCGATACGTTAAAGTCAGGGCAGTCTGAATACAGAGCCTGCCCGGTTCAGTTTCAATCTTGCGTCGAAACAGGAGGAAGTCAATATGAGCGGAAAACTGGCGTATGTGACAGGCGGCATGGGGGGCATTGGAACCTCCATCTGCCAGCGTCTGGCCAAAGATGGCTTCCGTGTGGTGGCGGGCTGCGGGCCCAGCCGCAATTACCAGCAGTGGCTGGATGAGCAGGCTGCGCAGGGCTACACTTTTCATGCGTCGGTGGGCAATGTTTCCGATTGGGACTCTACCGTCCAGGCTTTCAATCGCATCAAGAACGAACTTGGCGAGATCGATGTCTTGGTCAATAACGCGGGCATCACGCGTGACGGCTTGTTCCGCAAAATGACGGTCGATGACTGGCGCGCCGTTATCGATACCAACCTGAACAGCCTGTTCAACGTCACCAAGCAGGTGCTGGACTCGATGGTCGATCGCCAATGGGGCCGCATCATCAATATCAGCTCGGTCAATGGCCAGAAAGGGCAGTTCGGTCAGACGAATTACTCCACAGCCAAGGCGGGCATTCACGGCTTTACGATGGCTTTGGCCCAGGAAGTCGCCAGCAAGGGCATTACCGTCAACACGGTGTCGCCCGGCTATATCGGCACGGATATGGTGCGCTCTATCCGTCCCGACGTGCTCGAGAAAATCGTGGCCACGATTCCCGTGCGCCGTCTGGGCTCTCCCGAAGAGATCGCCTCTATCTGTTCCTGGCTTGCTTCTGATGAGTCGGGTTTCGCCACCGGTGCGGACTTCTCGCTCAATGGCGGCCTGCACATGGGCTGACGAGGCCCATGGGGACAGGCCAGCGCCTGTCCGGCAAAGCACGTAAAATAGTTGAGAATTAAAAGAGATCGCCCGATCTCGGGGATAGCCATGACGCAAGCTCAATCTGACGCACCCCAGCGTCTGATCAAGAAATACCCGAACCGCCGCTTGTACGACACCCAGACCAGTTCTTACATCACTCTGGCGGACGTCAAGCAGTTGGTGCTGGCCAATGAGGACTTTCAGGTCGTTGATGCAAAAAGCGGCGAGGAGCTCACGCGCAGCATTCTGCTGCAAATCATTCTTGAAGAAGAAAGCGGCGGCATGCCGATGTTCTCTTCTAGCATGCTGTCGCAGATCATCCGTTTCTACGGTCATGCCATGCAGGGCATCATGGGTTCTTATCTGGAAAAAAACATCCAGGCCTTTATGGAAATCCAGCAGCGCATGGCCGAGCAGTCGCAAGGACTGTATGGCGGCGGCAATCAGTTCGGTCCTGAAGCCTGGACGCAGTTCATGAATGTGCAGACGCCCATGCTGCAAAAAATGATGAACAACTACATCGATCAGAGCAAAAATCTGTTTGTACAGATGCAGGATCAGATGCAGGATCAGACACGAGCAATGTTCGCCAACTTCCCGTTTCCACCCGGGCAGGGCGGGCGCAACTGACCTTGTCCGGCAATAAGCAGAACGGCGTCCTAAATGGACGCCGTTCTGCTTTTGTGCCTGTAAACAGGACTTTATTTAAGATCTTTGTAAGCTGCTTGCCTCTACCATTAATGAAAAGCGTTCTTGTTTGTGTTTTTCACAAGCTTTCACTTACCCGAGGATAAGCCCAATGTTTAAGAAAGCCCTCTTGCTGGCCGCAGCCGCGATGACGATTTCTGGCGCCACGATGGCTGCCGAGTATCCGATCGGCAAACCGGTGGAAAAGGGCGGCATGGAAATCGGCGCCGTCTATTTGCAGCCGGTTGAAATGGACCCTCCGGGCATGATGCGTCCGGCCAAGGACTCCGACATTCACCTGGAAGCGGATATCCATGCGTTGGCCGATAACGTTACGGGCTTCCCGGAAGGCGAGTGGATGCCCTACCTTGTCGTCAACTACGAGATCCAGAAGGTGGGTAGCCAAAACGTGCAGAAGGGCCATCTCATGCCTATGGTGGCGAATGACGGCCCGCATTATGGCGACAACGTCAAGCTGGAAGGCCCGGGCAAGTACAAACTCAAGTACACGATTCTGCCGCCTACCGCCGACAAGGCATCCCATTTCGGTCGTCACGTTGACAAGGAAACCGGCGTGGGTCCGTGGTTTGAACCCATCGAACTCAACTATGAATTCGTGTTCGCTGGCACTGGCAAGAAGGGCGGATACTGATCATGCGCGGCCTGTTGGCCTTGTTGCTGGCCTTGATGCTCTGGATGCCGGCTCACGCCGACGAAATGCCGACGTTCACGCTCACGTTCAAGCCCGATGGCACTTTCGAGCCCGTCAGGCTTGAGGTGCCGGCGGGCCGCTTCAAGGTCGAGCTGATCAACGAAAGTAATGAGCCGGTGGAATTCGAATCGATTCCGCTGCGCAAGGAAAAGGTGCTGGGCCCCGGCGTGAAGTCCTTTGTGGTGATCACGATTACACGGCCGGGCGAGTATCCTTTTTTTGATGATTTTCACCAGAACGTGAAAGGCACGCTGGTGGTCAAGCCCAAGGAATAAGCCGGGCCCTATGGAACAGGTTGCATTCATTGTCTGGCGTGAAAGCGTCGAGGCTCTGCTGGTGGTAGGTATTCTGTATGCATGGTTGCGCGCTACGCCGGAAGGCAGGCGCGGTCTGCCGTATCTATGGGGCGGGGTGGCGGCAGGCCTGGCGCTGGCCTTGATGCTGGCGCTGGTGCTGCTGGGTGTGTCCGAGTGGCTGAGCGACACTGGGCAGGAGTGGTTCCAGGCGGCTATGTCATTGATCGCCTGCGTGCTGGTGGTGCAGATGGTGGTCTGGATGAAACGCCACGGCCGCACGCTCAAGCGCGAGCTTGAAGGCGGTGCGCGCGCCTCCATCGCGAATGACAACTGGTGGGGCTTGCTGGTGCTTGTCATGATTGCCGTGGCCCGTGAAGGCAGTGAAACGGTGGTGTTTCTGTACGGCACCGTGTCGGCCGCTCAGCATGGTGGCAATCCCTGGATGCTGGCCTTGGCTGGCCTTGGCGGTTTTTTGGTCGCCTTGTTGACCTTCTGGCTGTTGCAGCTTGGCGGCAAACTCATTACCTGGCGGCGCTTCTTCCGTGTCACGGAAGTGCTGCTGCTCCTGCTGGCCGGTTCGCTGCTGGTGGGGGGGTTGGACCATCTGATTTCGCTGGATGTCGTTCCCACCCTGATGGACCCAGTATGGGACAGTTCGTGGTTGCTGGACGATAGCAGCGGTGTTGGCAAAATTCTGGCCGATTTCGCGGGTTACCGCGCCTTCCCAGCCTTGATTTCCGTGTTGGTCTGGCTGGTGTATTGGCTGGTGGTGTGGGGATTTCTGCGCCGCGCCGATGCCCAGGCTGCACAAATGACGGCCCGCTGAGGCAAGCGGCCGACGAGGTTTTGCAATGGCTACTGCGTTAGGGCGGGCGGCCGCCCGCTTTGCTGATTTTCTTCGCGATCATGCCCCGTTGCTGCGCAAGCTTCAGTGGGGCATTGTTGCGATATACGCCTTTCTTTTGATCGTGCCGGCCTTTCTGCCCTTACCGGGCCGCACGGCGTCGCTGTTCAACAATCTGACCGTACTGGCGCAGTTTGCCTTCTGGGGCATTTGGTGGCCTTTTGTGTTGGTGTCCATGCCTATTTTGGGACGAGCCTGGTGTGGCTGGTTCTGTCCGGAGGGCATGTTGGCAGAATGGACCAGCGAGCGGGGTCAAGGCCGCGCCATTCCCAAGTGGATGCGCTGGGGCGGCTGGCCTTTTGTGGCTTTTGCCCTGACGACGGTTTACGGTCAATTGGTGAGCGTGTATCAGTATCCGCTGGCCGTGCTGGCCGTGCTGGGCGGCTCAACGGTGGCCGCCATGATCGTCGGTTACCGTTACGGCCGCAGCAAGCGGGTCTGGTGCAAATATCTCTGTCCGGTCAATGGCGTATTCAATCTTCTGGCCAAGCTCGCGCCCTGGCACTATAAGGTCAATGAAGAGGCTTGGCGGCATCCCGTGATTCGTATCGAGCCCGTCAATTGCGCGCCGCTTGTGCCCTTGCGGCACATGAAGGGCGCTGGTGACTGTCATATGTGCGGCCGTTGCAGCGGCTATCGCGGCGCCATCGCGCTTACGCCGCGTTCTCCCGAGCAGGAAATCGTCAGGGTGGCCGATGGCGACGGCTGGCAAACCGCGCTGATCTGTTTCGGCTTGATGGGCGTGGCAATCGGGGCCTTTCTCTGGAGCGCCAGCCCCTGGTTCGTGACGCTCAAGCAATGGGCCGCCACCTGGCTGGTCAATCACGACATCATGTGGCCACTGCTCGACAACGCACCCTGGTTCATCCTGACGCACTACCCCGAGGTCAATGACAGTTTCTCCTGGCTGGATGGCGCCGGGATTCTGGCTTTCGTTGCTGGGGCTACGGTCTGTGTGGGTGGGGCGGTGTTTGTCAGCCTTTGGGTGGCGAACCGCATTAGTCCGCTGGCTCAAGGCATGCACAAGCTTGCGCAATCGCTGATCCCCTCTGCCGGCATTGGCGTGTTCTTGGGCCTGTCGGCCACGACAGTGACGCTGCTGCAGCATGAGGGCCTGCGTACGGCCTGGGTGAAGCCGCTGCGTTTCACGCTGCTGACCTTGGCGGTGCTTTGGACCCTGCGTCTGGCCTGGCGTATCCTGTCCCAAAGCCAGGTCGGCGCGCTGCGCCGTGTTTTGTCCTGGCTGGTCGTGGCTGCCGGGCTGACGCCGTTTTGCCTGGCCTGGTGGCTGTTCTTCGCGGCTTGGTAAAAATCGCGCGCGGCTGTATCTGTCGCCCCTGACGGACAGCCGCTATATTGGGCATTTTCTCCGAGCCCTGCGCCATGCCTGCTTACCGCTATCGTCTCGTCAATGTGTTCGCCGAAGCGTTCTTCGGCGGCAATCCGCTTTGTGTGTTTGAAGATGCGCAAGGCATGTCGTCAGAAACCATGCGTGATCTGGCGCTGCAATTCAATCTTTCCGAAACGACTTTTGTGCTCGACCGCCCGGAGCCGGGCGTGGCTGTGGTGCGCATTATGACGCCGACGCATGAAATGGCGTTTGCCGGCCATCCCTCGTTGGGCACGGCGCATGTGCTGCGCGACTTGGGTCTGGCCGTCGAGGGCATGACGACCTTGTCGGTGCCGGCCGGGCGTGTGCCCGTAAGTGCTGAGGGCGATGTCTGGACCCTGGTGACGCCTTCAGTCGGCGCACCAGGTGTGCGGACGCCCGAGGCCAGCCGCGCCGAGGTGGCGGGGTTTCTGGGTATTTCGCCCGAAGACATCGCAGGCGATCCCGTATGGATGAATACCGGTATCGAGCAGTGCGTGGTGCCCTTGGCCTCCCCAGAGGCCGTGGCGCGTAGCGTGCCCAGGGATGCGCCGCAGTGGGGTTCTAGCCTGGATGGCCGCCGCGTCTTGTATGCCTTCGCGTTTGATGAGGGCAGGCGCAGTCATGGCCGTGAAGTGGTGCGGGCGCGGTATTTCAGTGCCCGTGGCGCGAGCGTGGTCGAAGATCCGGGTACAGGATCTGCCTGCGCCAATCTGGGGGGATGGTTGCTGACACAAGGTCGAGCCATTCCCGATGGCGTGGTGGTGGAGCAGGGCGATGCTTTGAGGCGCCCCTGCCGTTTGTTCCTGGATGTAGATGTGGCGACACAGGCTATTCGTGTGGGCGGCCGTGTCATCAGCGTGGGGGAAGGCGTAATGCATTTGCCTTGAGGCCAGTGACGCTGCAGGCGCCGGCGGGCATCTCTGCAGCGTCGAGGGCCGGGCGGCGTCGCCGCCCTCAGCCATGGTTTGCAGCAGGCCCTTACTTGGCGCGAGCCATCTCCACCTTCACGTCATTTTTGACCTGTTTGACGCCGTCCACGCCGCGCGTAACGATGGCGGCCCGATCAGCCTGGAAAGCCGTGCCCACTGTGCCGGTCAGGGTCACGACGCCATTATTGGTTTCGACGGCGATGTCGAGTGCGCTGAGGTCCTTGTCGGCCACGATGGCTGCTTTCACCTTGGCGGTGATTGCGGCGTCGCTGGCGTATTCTCCTACGGATTGCTTGGGCTGTGCTTCAGCAGCGTGCGCCAGGCCGGTGAAAGCGGCGGCCGAGCCCAGGGTGATGGCGGCGAGCAGTTGACGAGTTTTCATAAATGTTCTCCTGGTAATGGCGCTTGAGCTGGGTGCTCAAGCGAAGGTGCTGCGAGGCTGCGGATGCTATTTCTTTCTCAAAGCGCCACTGAGGACGGATAGCAGTGCGAGCACCAGGAATACAAAGAACAGGATCTTGGCGATGCCGGCAGCGCTGGCGGCGATGCCGCCGAAGCCCAGAACCGCCGCGATGAGGGCAATAACGAAGAAAACAGCCGCGTAATACAGCATGATGATTCTCCTCGAATGTGAGCACCCGGATCAGCGGTTGCGGTCGAAGAAGTCGCGCACTTCCTGTTGAGCCTGCTCGCGGGTTTTGCCATAGCGCTCTTGGATCAGACCCGCCAGGCGTTCGGCATTGCCTTCGGTGCGGGTGAGCTCGTCGTCGGTGAGTTCTCCCCAGGCGGCACGGGCTTTGCCGGTGAGTTGCTTCCACTTGCCCGCAATAATGTCGTTGTTCATATCGCCTCCTTGAGTTGCTGTAGGCGGATCACCTGGCCGGGTGATCTGCGTTGAGAACCGATCGGCATGGGTCTACCCTAAAAGTCCTGAGCAGGCAGTGTCAAACTAGGCTGTGGATGAATGTAACAACGCCGTCCTAGGACGTTTCTTAGGGCGGCGCGCAACAGGCAGCGTTACATTTCAGAGAAGTCTTGATCAGAATTGAGCCGTGTCTGTAACGGCATCCATCAAAGCATGCGGCGTAATGCGTCGTCGCATTTGAAGTAGTGATGCCAGAGCGCGGCCAGGGCCGTGCAGGCCGCTCACGCAGCCTGCCGAGCAGCAGAGGGCGCGCTTTTACGGAGGGCCACGGGTTGGCGCCTATGAGATGCCAACCCCAGTCCAGGCCGATGAGGGTGACGGGCCGGCCATGTTCACCGTCAGGATGGCTAGCAGGAGTTGGGCAGAATAAAGACCTAATGCGCCAAATGCCTGGCACGCGCCAGCAGGGCGGATTGATTCAGAGCTGGAGGCGGTTCATGGCGGGGGCAATCGCCTGCCGTCAGCAGCAACGGTACGCCCGCGCATAAATGCCCGTCTCGGCGCATCTCCCCGGATGGCGATATAGGCCAGCGCAAGCCGCGCGGCAGTTATGCAGCGCAGGGCGAGCGCGCCTCGCCTTGTACCGGGGCAATGGCCGTCTCGATATGGACCGCTTCCTCACAGAGCAAGAAGCCTTATCCTAGGGCAAGCCACCGGCCAGCTTGCTTGACGTCAGCTCTGCTGCGCGGACGATCCGGCCCCGAAGCCGGGGCCGGCTGCCTAGGTCAGCCTTTCTCGGCGACACGCTGCGCGATGTGCGCCAGCGCTTCCTCTACCTGATCGACCAGGATCAGGCAGAGGTCGCCCGGTGACAGGCTTTCCAGTGCGCGGTCGATCGCAATGAACTCACCGCGGATTTCTTCGATCCGGGAGGCGCGCTTGGCCTGCGTGAGCCCTTGGCGCAGCAGCGCGATGACCTCGCCGTCCTCACGCCCGCGTTGGCACTGATCTTCATAGAGCAGCACGTCGTCGAAGTAATCGCCCAAGATTTCGGTCTGGCGGCGAAGGTCCTCATCACGCCGGTCGCCCGCGCCGCTGATGACGACGCTGCGCCGCTTGGCCGGTAAGGCTTCAATCGCCGAGACCAGGGCTTCGATGGCGTCGGGGTTGTGGCCGTAGTCGGCGATCAGGGTAGCGCCGCCGTAATCGAAGACATTGAAGCGGCCCGGTGCGGTCTGCGCGTCATTGACGAAAGAGGCCAGCGCCTGGCGTATTGTCGCCCAGTCGATGCCCAGGCCCCAGGCTGCGCCAATGCAGGCCATGGCGTTTTCGACCTGGAAGGTGATCGCGCCGCCCCGCGTGAGCGGGATTTGGGCCAGCGGAATACGGACTTCCTCGCCGCCTTCGGCCGCTACGATGTCATCGTCTTCACGGTAGACCACACGACGTCCTTGTGCGCGATGTGTGGCGATGATGGGGTGATTGCGATCGGGTGCGAAGAAGGTCACGTCGCCTGGGCAGACGCTGGCCATTGCGGCGACATGCGTATCGGCGGCGTTCAGGACGGCCATGCCCTTGTTGCGCACATATTGCACGATCACGCGCTTGACTGCGGCCAGCTCTTCAACGGTGGTGATATAACCCAGGCCGAGGTGGTCGCCCATGCCGATATTGGTCACGATGGCGACATCGCAGCGGTCAAAGGCGAGGCCTTCACGCAGAATGCCACCGCGCGCCGTCTCGAACACAGCCGCATCGACATCGGGGTGCAACAGGATGCGGCGCGCACTGCGCGGTCCGCTGCAATCGCCGGTGTCGATACGGCGAGTTCCTATGTACACGCCGTCGGAGTTGGTCATGCCGACACGTTTGCCGGAGACGGCCAGAATGTGGGCGGACAGGCGCACCGTGGTGGTTTTGCCATTGGTGCCAGCGACTGCGATGACTGGAACGCGGGCATCGTCGCCTTCCTTGAACATCTGGCCGATGATGGCCTCGCCCACGGGGCGGCCCTTGCCGAACGACGGTGTCAGGTGCATGCGCAGGCCTGGCGCCGCATTGACTTCCACCACGCCGCCATGTTGGTCTTCCAGCGGCAGATGCACGGTTTCGGCCACCACGTCCACCCCGCAGATGTCCAGGCCTATCATGCGCGCCGCCGTGACGGCGCGCGCTGCCATTTCGGGGTGCACCTCGTCCGTGACGTCGGTGGCTGAGCCGCCCGTGCTCAGGTTGGCGTTGTTGCGCAGCACGACCAGCGCGCCTGAAGGCGGCACGGATTCGGGCGCATAGCCCTGTTTGCTCAAGACGCCCAGGGCGATATCGTCCAAGCGGATCTTGGTGAGCGAGGTGGCATGGCCGTCGCCGCGCAGCGGGTCGGTGTTGATGTCATCGACCAGTTGGCGGATGGTATGCACGCCGTCACCGGTCACCTGCGGCGGATCGCGGCGAGAGGCCGCTACCAGGGTATCGCCCACCACCAACAGCCGGAAATCATGGCCGGGTATATAGCGCTCGACAATGACTTCGGAGCTGATCTGCGCGGCGGCCTCGTAGGCGGCCAGCACACGCTCACGCGTTTCAATATTGACGGCCACGCCGCGCCCCTGGCTGCCGTCGCGCGGCTTGACGACCACGGGGCCACCAAGTTCCTGCGCCGCTTCCCAGGCGGCTTCTGCGTCGTCCACAGAGCGGCCCATGGGCACCGGCACGCCCGCGGCGTCCAGCAACATCTTGGTGAGATCTTTGTCTTGGGCGATGGACTCGGCGATCGCGCTGGTATGGTCGGTTTCTGCGGCCTGAATGCGGCGCTGACGGCTACCCCAGCCGAATTGCACCATACTGCCCTGCGTCAGTCGGTGATAAGGGATGCCCCGCGCCACGGCAGCGTGGACGATGGAGCCGGTCGAGGGGCCCAGACGCAGGTCTTCATCGAGCTCGCGCAAACGCGCAAGCGCCTGCGGCAGATCAAAGGGCTGGTCATGCAGAGCCGCCTCGATGAGGCTCAGGGCCAATTCCAAGGCCAGCCGGCCTACGTCTTCTTCGCTGTATTCCACCACGACCTGGAACAGGCCAGGCTCGGGTGTAGGGGAGGTGCGGCCGAAGGTGACCGGGCAGCCTGCATGCGCCTGCATAGTGAGCGCAATGGCTTGCAGCACGTGGGCCAGCGAGATGGCGCCGCTATGGCCTTCCGGTCGCAACAGGCCGATTTGGGGAAAGCGCGCGCGCAGGCGGGCTTCGAAATCGGGCAGGTCATCGATGGAGCATTCGGCCGGCGCGCAGAGGGCGACGGTTTCGATGGCGGTGTTGCGGCTCCAGAGGTTGGGACCTCGCAAGGCGCGGATTCGGGATACTTCCATGGCAGGTTTTCCTGTCGTCGAAGTGCGCCGCCTTATAGGCGGCGCCAGCATATTGTTTGTGGGTCTGTTTACTGTTGAATCCAGCGGCGCACCAGGTCAATGGTGGGGCCGGAAAACGCTTCGTCGGACTGCAGCAAAATGAAATCGTCGCTAGCCGCCGCGGCAAGCACATGCTCGATGGCTCGCGCGTGATCCGCCTCCTCGACAATCTGTACCGCAGGCCCGCTTTGCGTCAGGCCTTGGCGCAGCAGGGCGCGGGCCTGGCCTGCCGGGCGTTTGCTTTTGACCGTGGCGTCGTCATAGAGAACGACAAGGTCAAAAAGCTGGCCCAGCAGCCGGCCCTGCTCGATCAGATCGGCGTCCCGCCTGTCCATGCCGCCGGAGTACACGGCGATACGGCGTTTGGCCGGGAAACGCTGCACGGCAGCCGACAGGGCGCGCAGACCCGAGGCGTTGTGGACGTCATCGACCACCACGCTGACCGAGTCGCGCTGGAACAGCGTGAACTGCCAGGGCGCGTCTGCCTGATCAATGTCGAAGGTTTCGATTCCGGCACGGATGAGGTCGACCGGGATGTCCAAAGCCCAGGCGGCCGCCACGGCCGCCAACACGTTTTCGGTCTGGAACTCCACGCGTCCGCCATGCGTAAGCGGAATGGCGGCGATAGGAGCCAGTTTTTCTTCTTCCTCGCCACGTGCCAGCACGATGTGCTCGTCGCGCAGGAATACGGTGCGTTTGCCCTGGGTGCGGTGTTGCGCCAGCGCAGGCAGTTGCGGATCGATGCCGAAGAACAACACTTCACCATCGCACAGTTCGGCCATCTCCACTACGCGGGCGTCGCGCGCATTGAGCACCGCCGCGCCGGTAGGCAGAACCACGTCAACCTGCGTGCGGAACACGGTGAACAGGCGTTCGGTTTCGTTGATATCGAAATCGCCCAGATGGTCGCCGTCGTCGATATTGGTCACCACGCCGACCTGGCAGCGGTCATAGGCCAGGCCTTGGCCGAGAATCACGCCGCTATCGTTCTCGATGACGGCAGCCTCGACGTTGCGGTTCATTAACACCCGGCGGCCTGCCGCCCAGTTGGCGCAATCGCCTTTTTGCACCAGGCGTTTGTTGAAGTAAAGGCCCTCGCTGCAAGCCAAGCCGGTCTGTTTGCCCGACAGGTGCAACAGACGGCTAATCAGGCGGGCAACCACTGTCTTGCCATTAGTGCCCGTGACCCCGACGATGGGAATCCGGCCGTCTTCGCCTTCGGGGAACAGGTGATCGACGATGGCGCGGCCGACTGGGCGCGGGGTGCCTTCGGCCGGCTTGATGTGCATCAGCAGGCCAGGGCCGGCATTGACTTCGACGATGGCGCCACGCTGCTCCGCCAGGGGGCGGGAGATATCTTCCGCCACCAAGTCCACGCCGGCGATGTCCAGCCCCACGGCGCGGGCAGCGAGCGCTACCAGTTCAGCCGTATCGGGGTGAACGCGGTCGGTGACATCGAAGGCGACGTTGCCGCTGCGCTGAATGAGTACGCGGCGGCCTTCGGCGGGTACGCTTTCGGCGGTCAGTCCCTGGCGGGCAATTTCCAGACGCGCGGCAGAGTCCAGGCGCACGGGGTTGAGCGGGTGGTTTTCGGTTCGGCCCCGGCGCGGGTCAGTATTGATCTGGCTGTCGATCAGGTCTTCGACTGTGGAGACCCCGTCTCCGGTAATCCAGGCCAGTTCACCGGCGGCGGCAGCCACCATGCGGTCGCCCACCACGAGCAGGCGGTGTTCGTTACCGGGAACAAATCTTTCGACAATGACGCCGCTGCCTTCATCGACGGCAACGGCATAGGCCGACTCGACTTCTTCACGGGTTGACAGATTGGTGAATACGCCTCGGCCGTGGTTGCCATCATAGGGTTTGATCACCACAGGCAGGCCAATACGCTCAGCCGCCGCCCAAGCCTGTTCGACGCTGTCAACCAAATGCCCTTCGGGCACCGGCACGCCGCAAGTCTCAAGAATGGATTTGGTCAAATCTTTATCGCGCGAAATGCCTTCGGCGATGGCGCTGGTGCGATCGGTCTCCGCCGTCCAGATGCGGCGTTGGCGTGCGCCGTAGCCGAACTGCACCAGATTGCCCTCGAACAGCCGGGTATAGGCGATGTCGCGGTCATCGGCCGCATCGACAATGCAGGCCGTGCTCGGGCCCAGGCAATGGCGATCGACCAGGCGGCGCAAATCGGCCACGGTCTGCGCCACGTCGAAATCGCGGTCTTCGATGGCGGCCATGACCAGATCACGGGCGGCTGACAGCGCGGCGCGGGTGACAAGCTCATGCCAGGCGCGCACGATAACTTTGTACACCCCGACCTTGGAGGTTTCTCGCGCCTTGCCGAAGCCGCCCGGCAGGCCCGCCAGGTTTTGCAGCTCCAGCGTCACATGCTCCAGGATGTGGGCAGGCCAGGTGCCTTCGCGCAGACGCTGCAGAAAACCGCCGCGCACCCCTGGGCTGCAACGATGTTCGATCAGCGTGGGAAGCCAGGCGGTCAAGCGCTCATAGAAACCCGGTATGAGGTTGGAGGGGTATTCCTCCAATTCTCCGATATCAACCCATGCCTCCAGCACCGGACGGTAAGTCCAAATATTCGGGCCGCGCAACGCCACGACATCGATAAATTCAATGTCCTTTTTTTTCATGTTTCTTTGAGAGTTTATATCGCCTGGCTGGCGCGAAGAGCCCGGACAGGGAGTAAGTTCGGGTAGCGCACGGAGAATATAAGCCAAGCGGGATTGGGCGGAAGAATTTCCTAGGGTGGAAAATATGAAAACCGACTGCTACTATACGCCGCCTTTTTGCCCATATAAACTCAAGCTGTTGTAAGGAACGGACAGGTTTTCGGACCCCAGTTGGGGCCGCCAAGCTGAGTCGAAGGTTGGCTCCAAAAGCGTTCTGATGAAAAAACACGATCCTAATTCCGGCGCTACAGGGCGCGAGTTACCTGTTCGGTGGCAGGCCGAAGTCGAATCATAACTCGACGCTAGTGAAACCCTCTTGGGCTGGCTTGAGACCGATCTTGACGCACGTCTGTGTTTTCGTCCAGGTCTCGTCGCGGTCACCGACCGCCGTTTGCTGGCGCGTGCGCCCGAAGATGAGCGCTGGCGTGTGTTTCCTTATGCGCCAGGCCAACGCCTGACGCTGCAGGATCACGCGGGGGCAGTCTGTCTCGAACTGGCCGATCCGCAGGAGCGGCTCGGCCAATGGCGCTTTACGCTGGGCCGCAACCCGGCGGCGCTCAAGTTGCTGACGGTTTTCGAGGGGCAGCACGCCCTGAGGTTGTCGGGTGCCGCGACGCAGAAAAAGCAGGGTGTCGATGTTTGCCCAACCTGCCAGAATCCTTTGCCCGAAGGCGAGGATGACTGCCCGGCTTGCAGCGAAGAAGTCCAACCTTCAACGACCTGGGCGCTGTTGCGCCTGTGGCGTTTTGCGCGACCCTATCGCGTACCGTTGATCAGCGGTTTCATTCTGACCCTGCTCGCGACGGCCGCCACCCTGGTGCCGCCCTACCTCACCATGCCGCTCATGGATGACGTGCTCATCCCTTTCCAGAACGGCGAAGTCATTGATTACAACAAGGTCAGGCTTTATCTGGGCGGGCTGCTGGCTTCTGCCTTGGTTGCCTGGGGGCTGGGGTGGGCCCGCACCTATATCCTGGCCTGGGTCAGCGAGCGCATCGGCGCTGACCTGCGCACCACCACCTATGCGCATCTACAAACCCTGTCATTGGAGTATTTCGGCGGCAAGCGCACCGGGGATCTGATGGCGCGCATTGGCAGCGAAAGTGATCGCATCTGCGTGTTTTTGTCGCTGCACCTGCTCGATTTCGCCACTGATGTGCTCATGATGGTCATGACGGCCGTCATTTTGTTCTCGATCAATCCCTGGCTGGCGCTGGTCACCCTGCTGCCCTTGCCCTTCATCATGTGGATGATTCACGTGGTGCGAGACCGCCTGCGGCACGGTTTTGAAAAGGTGGATCGCATCTGGGGTGAAATCACCAATGTGCTGGCCGACACCATTCCCGGTATCCGCGTGGTAAAGGCCTTCGCCCAGGAAAAGCGCGAAGTGCACCGCTTCCGTGAGGCCAATAACCGCAATCTGGAGGTCAATGACCGCGTCAATACCGTGTGGTCGCTGTTCTCTCCCACGGTGACGTTGTTGACGGAAATCGGCCTGCTTGTGGTGTGGATTTTCGGCATTTGGCAGGTGTCGCAAAAGCAGATCACCGTTGGGGTGCTGGCGGCCTTCCTGGCTTATATCGGGCGCTTTTATATCCGCCTGGACTCCATGAGCCGCATCGTCTCGGTGACCCAAAAAGCCGCCGCCGGCGCCAAACGCATTTTCGACATTCTGGACCATGTCTCCAGCGTGCCGGAACCGCAAAAGCCCGTGCCGATGCCGCCGGTGCAGGGCCGCATTGATCTGCGCAACATTGGCTTTCGCTATGGCAACCGTTCGGTTATCCGTGGCATGAATCTCTCGATTGCGCCGGGTGAGATGATCGGTCTGGTCGGCCACAGCGGTTCGGGCAAGAGCACGCTCATCAACCTCATCTGCCGTTTTTACGATGTTTCCGAAGGCGCCATCGTGGTCGATGGCGTGGATATCCGTTCTTTGCGCGTGGCCGATTACCGGCGCAATATCGGGTTGGTGCTGCAAGAACCTTTCCTGTTTTTCGGCTCTATTGCCGAGAACATCGCCTATGGCAAGCCTGAGGCCAGCCGCGAGGAGATTATTGCCGCGGCGCGCGCAGCGCATGCGCATGAGTTCATTCTGCGCCTGCCGCATGGCTACGACTCACTGGTCGGCGAACGCGGTCAGGCCTTGTCGGGCGGGGAGCGGCAGCGTATTTCCATCGCTCGCGCCTTGCTGATCGACCCGCGCATTCTTATTCTCGATGAGGCCACGTCGTCGGTGGACACCACCACCGAGAAAGAAATCCAGAAGGCGCTCGACAATCTCGTGCGCGGCCGCACCACGATCGCCATTGCCCACCGCCTGAGCACGTTGCGTCGCGCCAACCGCCTGGTGGTCCTGGATCGCGGGCGCATCGTCGAAGAGGGTACCCATGAGGCGCTGATGGAGCGCGAAGGCGCTTACTACAAGCTTTACCAGGCGCAGGCGCGCAATAAAGAAAACGAAGCGGAAGACGGCGACGACGTCGCCGCCGTCGCATAACATCATGAACCCAGACTTTCAGCTAGGGCGCAATGCGCTAGGCCGCCTGATCCTGACCCTCGATGGGCAGACTTATGAGGGGGTGATGCCCGTGCGGGCCTTTCCTATCAGCGCGCCGGCTCGCGGCCTGTCGCTCGTGACTGCCGATGGCCGAGAGCTGCTCTGGCTCGACGACATCGAACAGGCGCCGGCCGAGGCGCGCGCGCTTATCGAAGCAGAGCTTGCGGGCCGTGAGTTCATGCCCGAGATCCGTCGTATTGCAGCGGTGTCCACCTATGCGACGCCGTCCACCTGGACGGTTGAGACAGATCGGGGCGATACGCAATTCGTGCTGCGCGGCGAAGAAGACATCCGCCGGCTCATGGGGCAGACGCTGCTGATTTCGGACAGCCACGGCATTCATTATCTGATCCGCGATCAGCTTGCGTTGGACCGGCACAGCCGCAAAATTCTCGATCGTTTTCTCTGACGTAATCAGGGCTCGCCGCGTCGCAGAGGCGTGTGGCGGGCCAGTTCATCCAGATACTCGTTGATGGCCTGCGTTTCGTGACCGAGAAAGTCATCGATGGCGGCCGCGAAACGCGGGTCGGCAATCCAGTGCGCTGACCAGGTCGGGGTAGGCAGCAGGCCGCGCGCCATTTTGTGTTCGCCCTGAGCGCCGCCTTCAAATCGGGACAGACCTTCCTTGATGCAGTACTCGATGGCCTGCAGATAACAGGTCTCGAAATGCAGGCCGGGCAGGAAAGTCATGGCGCCCCAGTAGCGCCCATAAAGGGTATCGCCGCCGCGCAGATTGAGGGCGCAGGCCAGCGGCGCTTCATCGCGCTCGGCTATCACCATGACCAGCGTGTCCGGCTGCGTCGCCAACAGCCGCTCGAAAAAGGCCAGCGTCAGATAGGGCGGGTTGCCGTGTTCCCGATAGGTCCGCTCGTAGCAGGCATGGAAAAACGCAAGTTCCGCGCTCCCAATCTGCCTGCCTCGCAGATGCCGGAAACGCACGTCTTGCACCTTTTTGCGATCCTGGCGCAGTTTTTTGCGTTTGTCGTGGTTGAAGCTTGCCAAAAAGGCATCGAAGTTGGTGTAACCGGCGTTACGCCAATGGAATTGCACGCCTTCGCGCAGCATACAGCCCGCTTCGCGCAGGGCCTCGATATCCGTCTGGTCGGCGAATAGAACATGCAAGGATGAAAGCTTCAGTGCCGCGGTCAGTTCGATCAGCCCCTGGGCCAACGCGGCGCGCGCCGGGGCATGGGCCGCCAGTAGCCGCGGGCCGCTGACGGGTGTGAAAGGCACTGCTGCCAAGAGCTTGGGGTAATAGCGCAGGCCGTGGCGCTCGTAAGCGTCGGCCCAGGCATAGTCAAATACATACTCGCCCCGTGAATGGGTTTTCAGATACAGCGGTACGGCGCCAGCGAGCGTGTCACCCTGATGCAGGCTCAGAAAAAACGGCGTCCATCCGGTACGCGGACTGGCGCAGCCCGTGTCGTGCAGGGCAGAGAAATACGCATGCGATAGGGCAGGGTGCCCGCCGGTCAGCCGGTCCCATTGGGCGGGGTCAAGGCTGTCCAGCGGCGTATCAACTTGCAGGCGGTAAGTGTCGATCATGGCGCAATGATAAAGTGCGGCCAGGCAATGGATGTGGAAACATGATGCAAAGGCGCAGCCTCAGAGTGCAGGCATTGGCGGCATTGGCCGTTTCTTCATGGCAAGACAAGGTGGCGGCGGTTGCCGCCATTGATAGCGCGGCAGAGGCGGGCGCATCAGATGTGCTGCTCGCGTCTTCAGCCTTGCCAGGCAGGCCGGACTACCCTGAGCTGGTGATGCCGGCTCAGGTCAAGCAGCGCTCGGTGCAAACGGCACAGGGGCGCGCCGTATTGCTGCACGCGCTCGCGCACATCGAATTCAACGCCATCAATCTCGCCTTGGACGCGGTCTGGCGCTATCCCGGGCTGCCTGAGGATTTTTATCGGGATTGGATCAAGGTGGCGCAAGAAGAAGCCTATCACTTTGACCTAATCAACCGCCATCTTGGCCGACTGGGCAGGCAGTACGGTGATTTTCCGGCCCATAACGGGCTTTGGGAAATGGCCGAGAAAACGCGCGGCGATCTCCTGGCCAGGCTAGCCTTGGTGCCTCGCACCCTTGAGGCGCGCGGTTTGGACGCCTCACCGCTGATTCGCGCCAAACTCGCCCAGGCAGGGGACGCCGAAGGCGCCGCCATTCTGGACATCATTCTCCGCGATGAGATTGGGCATGTGGCGATCGGCAACCATTGGTATCGCTTTTTTTGCGCACAACAGGGGCGCGACCCCATCACGGCCTACGCAGAGCTCGCGCTTCACTACGGCGCGTCGCGCTTGCGCGGGCCGTTCAACCTCGATGCCCGACGTGCCGCCGGCTTCGATGAGGCGGAGTTGGCCGCCCTGCGCGCGCAGGACAGCCCATAGCCGCGCAAGCGCACCCCGTTTAGAATGGACCGCATGAAAAAACCTTCGATTTTGCTTGCCGTGGCCGCGTGCTTGGCCGCTGGTCTTGCCCACGCCGCACCCACTGCGCAAGAACTGAAAACCTACCGTCAGTGCCTGGTCGATTTGCGCGCCAAAGCCCCGGAGGCAGGTGTCACCCAGGCCAACTACGATCGTTACACCGATGGCCTGGAACCCGATATGGATGTCATCAGTTTTCTCGATGCTCAGCCTGAGTTCAAAACGCCTATCTGGGACTATATGGCGGGGCTGGTCGATGCAGAGCGTATCGATGACGGCCGCCAGGGCCTGAATCAATGGGCTTCCGTTCTGGCGCGGGTTGAGGCGGAATATGGCGTCGATCCGGCGACCGTGGTGGCGGTCTGGGGGGTGGAAAGCAATTTTGGCAAAAACCTGGGGGGTCGCCCACTCCTGACTTCCCTGTCCACCCTGAGCTGTTTTGGTCGTCGCCAAAGCTATTTCCGGGGCGAGTTTCTCGCCACGCTGCGCATCATCCAGGACGAGCATGTGTCGAGCGATCGCTTGAAGGGTTCCTGGGCGGGGGCTTTCGGCCAGACACAATTCATGCCTTCCACCTATCTGCGTCTGGCTGTGGATTTTGACGGTGACGGTCGCCGCGATCTGGTTGACAGCGTGCCCGACGCGCTGGCGTCCACGGCCAATTTCCTCAAACGTGCGGGCTGGAACAAAGCGCTGCCTTGGGGATTCGAGGTCAATTTGCCTGCGGGCATGGATATCTCTACGGCGGGCCGGCGTAACAAGCAGCCGATGTCGGCCTGGGCTGCGCGGGGCATCAAGCGGGTCGATGGCCAACCATTGCCCGGCGGCGAGATACCGGCGGCCTTACTGCTGCCTGCGGGCCCGGAAGGCCCCGCTTTTCTGGTGACGCGCAATTTCGATGCGCTGTACTCGTATAACGCCGCCGAAAGCTATGCGCTGGCGATTGCCCATTTGTCGGATCGATTGCGCGGCGGCTTACCGTTTGCACGGCCCTGGCCAACGGATGATGCGGGTCTGTCGCGCGCCGAGCGCAAAGAGATCCAGGAGTTGCTGGTCGCAAGAGGCTATGACATCGGCATGCCCGATGGCGTGATTGGCGCGCGGACTCGCCAGGCTTTGCAATCCGTGCAACGCGAATTGGGCTTGCCTGATGATGGGCGTGCTGGGCAACGGACGCTGAAGGCTTTGCGCGCCCAACCTTGAGCGCTCTATCCGCCGGGGGCATCAGGGTTGGAGTCAATCGCGAGCAGACGGATGGCTGGATTTATCTCAAGGCAGGCGCATTGGCTGCGCAAGCAAGATGCGCGGTCAAGCGTCGGCGCTCGCGGTGGTGTGAAGCGTCGCCTAAGGCGCTCGGGCTGCCAGTAAAATGATCGCCATCCGTTTCCTGGAGTGATGGAAATAATCAGAAATACCGGGAATTAAAAACCATGGCGTTTCATGGCCTGGCCGGACAAACCGATTTTCATCGGCGTACATCATTCTGGCGGCTATCATCCTAATACCTTGCGGACTAGCGTCTTAACTCTCTGCCTTGATGCGTCGACTTGATTTACGCCGCCTGATTTTGGGGCTGAGCATACTGTCCTTACTGCTGGCTTTGGCCGGCGCCTTGTATGCCAGCACCGTAGTGCAGCGAGACATCCTTCTTAACAACTCCTTGGAAGACAATCGGGCTTTCGCGCAGAAACTTGCGCGTAGCGCAGACATCTTTCTGCGAGAGAGCCTGGGCGAGTTGTCATATTCGGCGCGCCTGATCGGCGCCGATGACGCCTCCCCGGAAATCGTGCGCCGCGAGCTGGAGCGTCTGAAGCATCAGAGCAGTCGCTTTAATGCAACGGCTTATATCAATGCAGAGGGTGTGTTGGTAGACGTCTTGCCAGGGGGGGAGGCGCTTCCTGGCAGGGTCATCAGCACCACTCAGATGGAGCAGGCACTGGCCAGCCGACTGCCTCGTGTCAGCGATCCTTTTTTAGCGGCAACTGGCCGTTGGGTGCTGGCCTTATCGCAGCCGGTGTTCAAGGCGGACGGACGGTTTGGCGGTTTTGTGATGGGCGTTCTTCATCTCCATGAGCGCAATGCCCTCGCCGAACTCCTGGGCGAGCAGACGCATCAGAACGGCTCTTACCAATACGTCGTCGACCGGCGCGGGGTGCTGCTGTTCCACCCGGACACGCCGCGTGTCGGGCGTTTAGTGGATCAGAATCCTGTGGTGCTGGCCATCATGAATGGCGAGGAGGGGACTCGGCGTTTGTTCAATAACGATGGTGTCGACATGCTGAGTGGCTATGCTTTGGTCCATGAGACCGGCTGGGGTGTCGTCGCGCAGCGGCCGGTGGATTCCGTGTTGGCGGGCACGCGCAAGCTGCTGTTGCTCACCATTCAGACCTCGCTGCCCTGGCTCTGTTTATCTTTGCTATGCGTATGGTGGCTCGCCAATCGCATTGCGCGCCCGCTGTCGCAACTGGCCGCGGCTGCCGCCGATCTGGACAAACCACGCATCGCGGAACGGCTTGCTTCGGTAGGGACCTGGTATCGCGAAGCCGAACAGCTCAAGACCGCGCTCGCCACTGTCAGCCGCAAGATCGGGACCAAATTCAATCAGTTGCGCCAGGACAGTCTGACGGATGCGCTCACTGGTCTGCTAAACCGACGCGGCCTGGACGAAATCCTGCAAAGCGAACCCCGTTATGGCCGGGCTATGTCTGTGCTGGCTGTGGATATCGATCATTTCAAGGCCATCAACGACGAGCTGGGCCATGCAGCGGGCGACGCGGTCATACGCGGTATTGCCGCGCTTCTGCGTAGCCGGGCGCGCGCCAGCGACATTCTCGGCCGCCTGGGCGGAGAAGAGTTTGTGGTGCTCTTGCCCAATACGGATCGAGCTCAGGCTTTGCAGGCTGCCGAACGCATTCGCGCCGCTGTGGAGACGTTCCAGGCGGTGCCGGGTGGCGCCTGTACCGTGTCGATAGGCGTCGCTGTTTATCCGCATGAGGGCGCTTCGCTCACAGCCGTGCTGGAGCGTGCGGATGAGGCCCTATACGAAGCTAAGCGTGGCGGCCGCAATCGAGTGTGCGATGCGGCCGAGATGCGCGCTTGATGCCCGCTCAGGCTGATGCCGTCAACCAGGGCAGCGGACAGGGCGTCACCACAAAGCAGGCGCCGCCATTATCCTGCTTCCAGACAAAGCCAGGTTTCAATCCTTCGGGCAGAGGCAGCATCAAAATATGGGGCTCACCCCGGAAATCTCCCTCCCAGCCCGCCTCCTCGGCTGCGGCCTGCGCCGCATTAAAGGCGGCGCGCCAATCGTCGCGCATGAAGCCCATCTCCATGCTTTCTTCGGACAGTGCCAGCGCTTCGGCCACCGTTAACAAAAAATCCCAACCCTGGTCCATGGGCGGTACGCAATAGACATGCCAACTCATCTTGATCCTCTTTGGCAGGATGCCAGCGAACGCATTGAATAACGCATCAAGTATTCAGTGTAGCCAAGCTGCCGGGAAGGGCGGCGGTAAAGTAGGGATCTTGATTCAAGGGCTTTTTTCTTATGTTTGAATCGCTGCATGCCTTCTACACCACGCTGCTTGCAAAGCTGCCAGCCCTGGGGCCCTGGCTGGCGCCGCTGGCCTTCCTGCTGGCCTTCATCAAGTCTTTGCCGCTGCTGGCCTTGTTCATACTCGGCACCGCCTTGTTGTTATCGATCGGCGCGGCCATCCATCTCAGCCAGGCCGGCTTTCTAGAGGTATGGCTGGCTATCTCGCTGGGGGCGGCGCTGGGCGATTGGGTGGCCTTCTCCCTGGGTATCTGGGCCGGCCCGCGTGTCCTCCAATGGAGCTGGCTGCAATCCAGGCCGCAGCTCGTGGTGCGTACGGATGCCTTCGTCAAACGCTGGGGCGTGCTCAGTATTGCGCTATGTCGTTTCTTCGGTCCCCTGCGGGCCACGGTGCCGCTGGCCGCCGGGGTGTTCGGGATGCCTGCTAGATGGTTTCAGCTCGCCAACTGGGGTTCCGCCTTGCTGTGGGCTGCCGCGCTACTGGCCCCGGGTTGGCTGGGGGGCCACTGGCTGAAATAGGTGTCAGCGTCTGATATCGCGGCTGTTTGCGTGGGTGTGGCTGGCGATATCTATCCTGGGTGTGTATGCGTTGTTAAGCTCCTGCGCTGGGCACCCGTTTAGCCATGTTGACCTCATCCTCTCTTGCCAAGCATCTTGCTTTGTTCGCAAGCGCCTTGGTCCTGATTTGCCTGGCCATGCCGGCCTGGTCCGCTACCCAGACTTCCCGGCTGATTTTTGCCCAAGACACCATTGGTTCGGTCGTGCATGGCGAGATTCGTGGCACGACTATCCGCGACTATCTGGTGCGCGCCAAGCGCGGGCAAACCATGAAGGTCAGCCTGCTGCCCAGCAACCACTACGCTTTTGTTACGGTCATTCCGCCAGGGGGGCAGGCCCCCTTGTTTGTCGGAGAGTCCTCCGACGAGCGGGATTGGGCGGGCATTCTGCCCGCATCGGGCGGCTACCGCGTGCGTGTGCTCATGAATGAAGCTGCCGCCCGCCGTGGCGTCTGCGCCACCTACGATCTTGCTATCTCCCTGCGTTAGCTCGCATAGTGCCGGTCTATCCACTGGCGGTAAGCGCCGCTCTGCACATGGCTGACCCATTCGGCGTTAGCGAGATACCACTCAACCGTTTTACGCAGGCCGCTCTCGAATGTCTCTGCGGGCCGCCAGCCCAGTTCGCGCTCGATTTTTCTGGCATCGATGGCATAACGACGATCATGGCCAGGGCGGTCCGCGATGTGCGAGATGAGGCGGCGATAGCTGCCCGAGACATCGGGTTTGAGTTCATCCAGCAGATCGCAAACGGCCTGAACGATCTCGATATTGGGTTTCTCGTTCCAGCCGCCGACGTTATAGGTTTCGCCAGGCCGGCCGGCTTGCAGCACCCGCCGGATGGCGCTGCAGTGATCCTTTACGTAGAGCCAATCGCGTATCTGCATTCCGTCGCCATAGATCGGCATACGCTGGCCCGACAGCGCATGGGTGATCATCAGCGGGATCAGCTTTTCCGGAAAGTGATAAGGCCCATAGTTGTTCGAGCAATGGGTGGTCAACACCGGCAGACCATAGGTGTGATGCCAGGCCCGCACCAGATGGTCGCTCGCCGCCTTACTCGCTGAGTAGGGGCTGTTGGGCTGGTAGGCACGGGTTTCGGTGAAGGGAGCTTCCTCTGGCTCCAGCGACCCATACACCTCGTCGGTCGAGACGTGCAGAAAGCGAAATGCTGCCTGCCTCTTGTCATCCAGGCCTTGCCAGTAAACTCTTGCTGCCTCTAGCAGTGTGAACGTGCCATCGATATTGGTGCGCAGGAAATCGTCCGGATCGTGGATCGAACGATCGACATGGCTTTCCGCCGCGAAATGCACGATTGCGCGGGGCTGGTGTGTGGCCAGCAATTGATCGATCAGTGTCCGGTCGCAAATATTCCCCTGAACGAAGAGATGGCGTGCGTCGCCAGCAAGGTCGGCCAGATTCTCCAGATTGCCGGCATAGGTCAGGGCATCCAGATTGACCACGGCCTCCTGTTCCCCAGCCAGCCAGTCCAGAATGAAGTTTGAGCCGATAAAGCCGGCGCCGCCGGTCACGATGATCATGGCAGAAGGCCTTTTTTTAAGGGCTTGGGATGGGAGCAGGGCTCTGCAGCGGTCGGAATCGTGTGCATTGACTTAGGTGTGACAAGAAGTCGTGTCGTCCGGGAGCGTATATGCCTTGAGACAGCATCGTGCGGCCGCCCCGCTTGATTAGCCTTACCCTTGCAATTTACGCCATGTGGCAGCGATGCCGCTCAAGTAGGTGCGGTAATCGCAGGCTGGCATCTGATCAAGCAACGCTTCAAAACGCTGAATATCCAGAAATCCCCGAACCAGTGCCGCCTCTTCCGGGCAACCTATCTTCACTCCCTGGCGTCGCTCAATCGCTTCGATATACGACGATGCCTCATGCAAAGCCGTGCTGGTGCCGGCATCCAGCCATGCGAATCCACGGCTCAGGCGGCGGACCTGCAATTTGCCACGCCGCAGGTATTCTAGGTTGACGTCGGTGATCTCCAGCTCGCCTCGCGCTGAAGGCTTGATCGCGCGAGCGAAGTCCACGACCTCGTTGTCATAGATATATACCCCCGGCACGGCATAACTGCTCTTGGGTTGGCCAGGTTTTTCCTCGATGGAGATCGCACGGCCGTTGCGATCGAACTCCACCACACCATAGCGCTCCGGATCTTTGACGTGATACGCGAAAATCGTTGCGCCACCTTCAAAGCTGGATGCTGCGCGTGGGAAGTCGTCGCCGCCGGAGAAGATGTTGTCCCCCAGCATCAGGATCACGCTGTCGCTGCCTATAAAATCTGCCGCGATCAAAAACGCCTGCGCAATACCCTCTGGCCGGGCCTGTTCACGGTACGCAATCGAGATACCCCACTGGCTGCCATTGCCCAGCAGTTTTTGGTACCGAGGTAGATGTTCCGGGTTCGAGATCAGGCAAAGCTCCCTCACGCCCGACGCGATCAGCACCGTGAGTGGGTAGTAGATCATCGGTTTGTCAAAAACTGCCTGCAGTTGCTTGCTGGAAACCTGGGTGAGGGGATAAAGGCGGGAGCCGGTGCCGCCCGCCAGGAGGATTGCTTTCAATTCAGGTTCTCGTTTTTTCTACTTTCAGAAGACTCTTTTACGCGGCTGACATCGCTGCGGCGTCGTCGGCCGCACGTGTGCTCAAGCTTTTTCGTTTACGCAGGCCCAGGGCTGTCGTATCAGCCTAGGGTTGCCCATAGGCCTTGCCGCCCGGCGCTGGAACACGATTGTGAGCGCGGCTCAGCCCACAGGATTCCGTGGACCCGCCCGGCTCGAACCGCCTCAAGATGCGTATTCTCAACGGTAAGCCTGTCCTTTGCGCGTATTTTGCGGCACGCTCCGGCAATTTTCAGGGTGCTGCCGCTTAGGTGTTCGCGCTTCGTCTTGCGCTGCTGGGTGTGGCGCCCTTGCCTGCGTGGTTCAGGGCGCTCCGGATACCTATTGCATTTTGAATTTTCAGAGGAGCCGGTGCTGCGATAGATTGCCGCATTCTCGAGCAACGCTCCGATGGCCAAGCATCCCGGTTTCCTGGGTGTTCTGAGCGATTCGGCATCCATGCCTTTGGTTGTCTTGCATCAAGATGCAGAAACCATAAGGCCTGATCTCAATCCGGTTCTGATCGTGTGGTTTGAGGCTGAGTGGACGTATCGAAATTGATACGTTCGCTCTCCACGACCAGCGGTAGATCCCTGACCTGTGTCTGAATGGCGCCAATGTACTCGCCTATCATCCCGAGAAAAATCATCTGAACTGCACTGAAAAAAAACAATCCGATGACCAGGGGCGCTGTGCCGATATTAAAAGAGTTCCAGAAAAACAGCTTTGCTAAAAAATAGCCAATGGCGACGAGCAGGCTCAGACTGGCCAAGCCGAATCCGCACAGTGTCATGAGGCGCAGTGGAACTTTGGAATGCTTGGTGATCCCTAGCATTGCCATGTCGTAAAGAGAGTAGAAGTTCTGGCTCGTGACTCCACGCAGACGCCGGGGTTGCTTGAAAGGCACCGTCGCGATGGGATAGCCTATCTCGCATACCAGACCTCTGAAGTACGGATAGGGGTCTTTTAGCTTGAGAAGAATATCAAGCACTTTACGGTCGAACAGCCCGGAACCCGTTGCGTTTGGAACCAGGGGGACCTCTGAGATGCGGCCGATGGTTTTGTAGTAAAGCTTACGCACGGCGAACATCAGCGATGATTCTTCGCTGACAGGCTTGATAGCCATGACCGATTTATAACCAGCCTCCCACTTTTTAATAAATTCTGCAATTATCTCGGGCGGGTCCTGGAGGTCGGAAGCAATCAGAACGGCGGCATCACCTGATGCTTGCAATAATGCGTGGAAAGAAGATCGGACGTAGCCGAAGTTCCGTGCGTTGACGATGATTTTAAGGTGCGGGTCATGTCCGGCACGATCCCTCAAGATGCTGACGGTGCGATCTGTCGAGCAGTTGTCGATGCACAGGTGCTCATAGTCGTACGGCTGAGATCTCATCACGGCTGCGATGCGCTCACAAAGTTCTACTACGTTCTCCTCCTCATTGAACAGCGGAGTGACGATACTGATTTTTTTTCTCATGATGGAAACACGTAGCGACTATTCAGGTAATAAGAAACAAGTGCAAGGGGCAGCAGAAGCAGCAGGCCTGCTGACCATTCCTTAAGGCCAAACTGGAGCAGCAAGGCCACTCCGGCGACATTTAAAGAATAAATAACACAATAGACAGCTATGAAACGAAAGATCCGTGAGTTGTCATGCGACCGAAACACCAGGACGCCTGTGCTCTTGAAATTGAAAAGGGTTCCCAGAACCGTCGCCACGGCGATGGCAATGCTGTAATGCCAGCCAATGTAGAGACCAAGCAGAAAGATGGAGTACCCGACTGCCGTGTTTAGCATGCCGACCATCAAGAACTTCAAGAGTCTGGTGTCGCACCACACAGCCTTGAAGGCAGATAAGTAAGCCATCTTGCGCATTACAGGTCGATAGCGGCGAGCGTCAATCCAGCCGCATGACGCAGATACTCCTGCGTGCCGGAAGTGCCGATGAAGATATTTGGAACGGCAATTCGCCTGACCCGCGGCATTTCAGCGAGCTTGCCCTCGGCATAAAGGTCGCTCAAGGACTCAACGACAGAGCTTCCGAAGCCGCCATTCAGTTGGTGTTCTTCGACCGTAATGATTCGCCTGTACCGTTGGCCCACCCTAGCCATGTAATCGCGGTCGTAGTTGCCCACGAAGGGCGCGCTCCACAAGGCCCAGTCGCGCTTGGTGTTGCGAAGTTCAATCAGCATCGGGTGCACCATCGCACCGGTTGCCAACACAAGAGTCCCTTCGCCTTCGCGCACGGTTGTAAATCTGCCCGGCGTGATCTCAAGAAATTTTGTCTGCTCATGCACAGATGGTTCGCCGGCCTTGTTCAGGCGGACATAGCCTGGCCCCCTATGGTTGGCCATAAACAAGGCGGCAGCTTTGGCTTCGTGGGCATCGGCCGGAGCGCAAATCGTCATGCCGGGGAGGGCGCGCATCATGGCCAAATCCTCGGTCGTATGGTGTGACACACCTTGCGGCCCATAGGCATAACCCGCTCCCACGGCGACAATCTTGACGTTCGCCTCGTGGTAGCAAACATCGTAGCGGATTTGCTCCATACAACGCAGCGTGGGAAAGTTGCCGATCGAGTAGGTGAATACGTTATATCCCTCCCGCGCAAGGCCGGCCGCCACGGTTGTCATGTTTTGTTCTGCGATGCCGGCGTTTAAAAAGCGCTCAGGAAAGCGGCTGGCAAAGGGCTCGAGTACTGAATAGCCCAGGTCACCGCAAAGCAGGAAAATATCTTCGTGCTGTGCTGCCAGGTCAACCAGTGTGTTGATGAATGTATTACGCATTATGCAGACTCCAGTTCTTCTCGTGCCCGCTGCACTTCCTGGTCAGAAGGTGAACGATAGTGCCAGACCAGCTCGTTTTCCATGAAGCTGACGCCCTTGCCCTTTATCGTGTGGGCGATAAGGCATTTGGGGCGACCTGAGCGTGAGGATTTGAAGTTCCGAAGCGTGGCCTGGAGAGCTTCGAGCGAATGTCCGTCAACCTCTTCAACTTCCCAATTGAAGGCCCTGAATTTGTCTGCAAGCGGCTCCAGGTTCATGACATCCTTCACACTGCCAAAACTTTGAATTTTGTTGAAGTCGATCACGGCAACGAGATTGTCCAGCCGGTTGTGTGCGGCAAACAGGATGGCTTCCCAGTTGGAACCCTCATCAAGCTCGCCATCACTCAAGATGGCGAACACGGTGTTTTTCATTTGGCGCCGCTTGCAAGCCAGGGCGCTGCCACATGCCACGCCCAGGGCATGGCCAAGGCTGCCCGTGGAAAGCTCCACGCCTGGCAATCGGTGATTGACATGCGATGTGAAATAGCTGCCGTTCTCGGTAAATTCTTCTAGAAGATTTTTGCCTTCGAAGAAGCCGCGATGCTCCAGTGCGGCATAAAGTGCGGTGCAGGCATGCCCCTTGCTGTACAAGAGACGATCACGGGATGGCTCATCAGGGGCGTCTGCGCGGACATCGAGGACGGCGCCATAAAGAACGGCAAGAACGTCTGCGATCGAAAAGGCGCCGCCTATGTGCGAGGTGCGCTTCTGGCTGCAAAGTTCTAATACTCGCAAACGTATCTGTTTGGAGAAGGCGGAAAGGTCGGTCATGTCTGGGGGCTCTTAATCTGCTCGCGATACCATTCCAAGGTGCGTCTGATCGCGTCTTCGAAAGGCACGGTTATTGAAAGTCCAAGCTCTTCACGGGCCAGCGTTGTGTCAGGGATATAGCGGGAGGGCGCTGCGCCCGGAGCGGGCTGTCCAAGCACCTTGATGTCTATCGTCGGCTTTCCAGTCACGTGCACGACGGCTTGAGCCAGATCGCGAATCGATACGCCCAGTTCCGAACCCACGTTGTACGCAGCCCCGGCTTTGCCGCGAACGAGGATAGCCCATAGCCATGTCACCATATCAATGGCATACATGTATGAGCGCAGCGCAGTGCCATCGCCTTGGATGATGATCGCATCGCCCTGCAATGCATCGCGAATGAAATTGCCCGCTGCAAAATGCGCGCCCAGCTCAAGATAGGGGCCAATCTGAGCGAACACCCGTGCCGACTTGCACGAAACCCCGTATTCTTGCCCGTAGGCGTTGCCTAGCCATTCGGTCGCAATCTTGCCAAGCCCATAAGCGCTGCGCGGCGATGTCACATCGGGAACGCAGGGTAAAGACTCAGAAGCGCGATCGACGTTGTCTGGGAATCGCCCATAGACCGCGCCCGAAGACAGCATGAGCACGTTGGCGATGCCTTGGCGCCTGGCGAATTCGAGCACATGACGGGTTCCGGCCACGGTGACGTCAAAGATTTCCAGGGGCGTGTGGCTGGCGACCACATCAGTGGCGGCATGAATGGCGTGGGAAAAGCCCTCCTGCTTGCAACTGAAGTCGCGGACATCGCCCTTGATTAGTGTCATGCACGGATCATGGGCCAGATGCGGATATTTTTCTGCAAACTCCGCAGGCTTGCGGCTGAGCACAGTCGCGTTGAGTTGCAGATCCAGCACACGATTGGCATGGCATAGCGATTCAAGCAGCCAGCGCCCAATATAGCCTGTGCCGCCGGTAATAAAGATACGGGCGCCGCGTAAGGCCGACAGGTCCGCCCGTGCAATCGCAGTGATTGCTTCGACATCTGCGATCGGTGCGCGTGGCATGGCATTGCCAGAACTCACCTCAATCAAGATTAAAAACCTCCAGCAAACGTTGCTCGATCGTGAGGGTATTGCAGAGATAGCTGCCGTTGCGTACCGACATCCAGGACTTCAGCAATAGGATAAGCGCCATCAGCGCAATCTCCTGGGAAGGCTCAAGGGGAGTGTGGCCGAGTGCTGCTTTCGACAACCACTTTCTGTTCTGGAAAAAAGTCAGCCAATACAAGTAGTCGTATCCAGCGATGCCCCAGAAAGCATCTTCCCAGTCCAGCGCAACGAGTGAGCCGCCATCACTCATGATGTTGGCAGGCCCGAGATCACCGTGGCATAGCTGTAAAGAAAGGTCTGCGCTGATCCCCTGCAGACGATCGAGCGCGGCGCGCGCGGTATCGGTCACAAGGGGCGAGAGCAGATTCGCGCCAGCCAGGAAATCCAACGCCGGCGTTGCCCTCGCCAGCAACTCATGGATGCTGTCTGAGGCAGGTACGACACCGGCGAGTTCCGGGTGCTTGCGCAGCTGCGCTTCATATTCGGCTATCAGAGCCCTTACGCTTGGCGGACTTGGCGAGGCGCAAGGCGAAAGCAGCCTGGTGTGCAACCATGTCCGCTCGGAACTGCCTTGCACCCTATGCACGAGCTGCGGGTCCGTTTGCGCGAGCGCCGTTACCTTTAGGAATTCGGCCTCTCGCTTCAAAGTGAGACGGCCTGAGGGGAGGGCGTGGGTCTTGAAGAACCGCGCCTGACCATTCAAGTTCGCCTTGAAACCCACCCCCAGCGTACCTCCCGGAACAGGCGTCAGCCCGGCCAGGTTGGTGCCGAACAAGGATCTGAGATCTGATGTCAGCAGATCTTGCTCGACTTCGCCAGTTGGGCGGGATTCAGTTCCGCCGTACCTAAGCTTGCTAAGCACCGTAATACTTCTTCAGGTAGTCGACCTGGTCGTAGCCAAAGTGACGGGCCAGTGCAGAGGTGCCTTGAGCAATTTGCGCTTTCTCGGCATCGCTCAATTCATCAATGATCGACTCGTTATATTCTGCGGTGCTTTTCAGCACGGTGCCCCAGGGAGCGATATTGTCCTTGATTTCAACACCGTTCCAGCTCGGATAAAGCATGGTTTCGGAGAACGGCACACCGATAAAGTCAGCGACGTTCTGCATGAAATTGCGCTTGTCGGCGACCAGATCCTCGTAGCGGAAGATACGCACGTTTTCCGGGTGCATCTTGGCATACATTTCGACCGTGGAATGATAGATATTCCAGGTGATGAGATATTTGCTCAAGGGCTGGGGGAAGGGGCGGCGTTTCGTGTCGCGATAGGCAGAGAAGGGGTTGCGCACGATGTGCATGATCCGGGCATTGGGAAAGTCACGAACGATACGATCCGCGTCAATGCCGATTGCAGGGGAATAGCCCACATAGGCCATGTCCTCGCGTGGGGCGGTGTAGTAGTTTTTCCATGCCATGAATGTGGCGCGGAAAAACGCTTCCACGACTTTCGCACGGGGATAAAAGTCCGCAGTTCCGAGCAGGCTTTCGAACGCTGCCAGGCGATCTGCCTCGATCAGTTCCAGGTTCGCGTCCTTAAACTTCGAGCCGTTTCGTTTGCGAAGAAAGGTCTTCATTTCCTCATCGATCATTTGCTCATAGAGTTCAGCGGGACGAAGACCTTCAGGGAATTCGGGGTAGCGATATTGCACCCGCTCGACCGACGCCAGGAAGTCGTTGAAGTTGCGGTTGCCGAGCTGCGATTCGAAGGGATAAACCAGGAGATCCGGATGGCCATCCAAATGGCGATGGGTCACATTGCCTCCGTGCTCAAAGCCGGCGGACACCATCACGAAGTTGAACTTGCTCATTGTTAGTTTTCCTTTCTATAGAAATCAAATTTCTTAACGCTGGTGGCTTGTTTCATTGCCTTGGTTTTTAATAGACCAACGCATTGCGCTGCCGCCAGAAAAAAGTACTTAAGGTTGAATATCCCCACGACAGGCATCGGACAGGCCTGCTGCGGGATGTGTGCGGCTACAGTGCCACGACAGCTGGGCATTACTTGCCAAGTCCTTCAGTCATACCCGTTCTATCGCGCTAGTCCCGCATCGTAAGCCCCGACAGATGCCTTCTGAAAGGCGTGGTCCAGCGTGCCGCTGTCGGGAAGGCAGGCGTGTGATGAGCGCGACTTGTGTCAGTAAAACTACCCCTTACCCTGCCTGTGCTGTGTCATGGCTATAGGCCGCTATTTCCTTGAGGCAGATTTCCCGCATGTCGGCACCCGCCAAATGCGCTTTATGCCATGCCACGATACGCGAAAGCGTTTGCTCGAGAGACCAAACAGGCTTCCAGCCCAGTTCTCTGCTGGCCTTGGTCGAGTCCAGCATCAAGAGATGCGCCTCGTGTGGGTGCGCATCTTGATCGAGCGTCCAGCGAGCCGGCGGCCCCCATGCCATGACCAGTTGTTCGACAATCCACTGAACAGGTCTTGCATCCGTGGCCGCAGGGCCAAAATTCCAGGCGTCGGCGAATTCCGCTCCGCGCTCATACAAAGCCTGGGCCAGCATCAAATACCCGCTCAGAGGTTCGAGCACATGTTGCCAGGGTCGGATGGCGTTTGGTGACCTGATGTGCACAGCCTGGCCTGCGCCGATCGCGCGCATAATGTCGGGGATAAGCCGGTCTTGCGCCCAGTCACCGCCTCCGATGACGTTGCCAGCCCGAGCCGATGCGACTGCCACGCCGTGGGAGCCGTAAGCGCTTGGCGAAAAATAGGAATTCCGATAGGCGGTTGTGACAAGTTCAGCGCAACCCTTGCTGCTGCTGTAGGGATCGTGTCCCCCCATGGGATCGTCCTCGAGGAAAGGACGCCGTGTTTCCCGGTTCTCATAGCATTTATCGCTGGTCACGACCACCACGGCTCTTACCCCTGGTACATGACGCAGCGTTTCAAGCACATGCACGGTACCCATCACGTTGGTTGCATACGTGTCGACGGGGTGCGTGTAGGAGTATCTGACCAGCGGTTGCGCGGCCATGTGGATGATGATTTCAGGCTTGGCCGCCTGCACCGTCTCGAGTACCCGTTCGGCATTGCGGATGTCGCCAATGATAGATGTCATGCCCGCACCGGCGCTTGCCACCCCGAACAGGTCGGGCTGTGTTTCCGGTGCCAGCGCCATGCCGGTGACCTGCGCGCCCATCTGGGTCAGCCATAGCGATAGCCAGCTTCCTTTGAACCCGGTGTGGCCGGTAAGGAGCACGCGGCGGCCGGCCCAGAATTCAGGCTTTATCATGATTCCAGACCTTCCAAGGTGCCTTGCCTGTCTGCCATAATTCTTCGAGATGGTTTTTATCGCGCAGGGTATCCATCGGCTGCCAGAACCCGGTATGTCGGAATGCAACGAGTTCGCCCCTGGCGGCCAGCTGTTCGAGCGGGCCATGCTCCCAGACGGTGCTGTCGTCAGTCAGCAGATCAATGACCTTGGGCGACAGCACGAAAAAGCCGCCGTTGATCATTGCGCCATCACCAGCGGGCTTTTCCTGGAAACTCATTACCCTGTCCCCATCGAAACGCAGCGCGCCAAAGCGTCCGGGAGGGAAGGTGGCGGTTACCGTGGCCATGGCTCCTTTTTCGCGATGAAAGCGCAACAGCTCACCGATGTTCACGTCACTGACGCCATCCCCATAGGTGAAGCAGAAGGCATCTTCGTCGCGCAGGTACTCCGCCACCCGCTTTAAGCGCCCCCCGGTCATGGTGCTTTCGCCCGTATCCACCAATGTTACCCGCCATGGTTCGGCATTGTTCTGATGAACTTGCATCGAATTTTTCTGCATATCGAACGTTACGTCCGACATATGTAGAAAGTAGTTGGCAAAATACTCTTTTACTATGTATCCCTTGTAACCCAGGCAGATAATAAAATCATTCACGCCATAGGATGAATAAATTTTCATTATGTGCCAGAGGATAGGCTTTCCGCCTATCTCTACCATGGGCTTGGGTTTGAGATGCGTCTCCTCGGAGAGCCTAGTCCCGAGACCACCGGCAAGAATTACTGCTTTCATAATTTAACCTTGATGTTTTTTTCGCACTTTGTTGCAGCTATCTAAAATTTCTGCTGGCGAATCCGGTTTGTATAGTTCTTGATGGCGGGGGATGGTGTATCCACCTGCGCCTGCAGCTGTTTCCCAGTCTGCGACGCGCGTATATCCATCCGGGAATGCTGATCCGATACTGGACATAAGTTCATTCGAGATGCTTCTTGGCCCCTCGGGCTCCAGCAATACCCAGGCGGCAGCGATTTTTTCGCATGGTGTGCGCTCCAGGGCAACTTTCGCGAGGTCTAGGCTGCCTGGATATCCGCCGACATTCCATGCCTGTCCGATGCTCTCCGCACCCAATGCGTATAACAATCCTGGTGATTGCCCGGACAGATCGATAACCGGCGTCCCAGGTGTAAAGCCATTTTTCTTTGCGGCGCTTACAGCGCTGGAAATATACTTTGCATAACTGTCGGGCAGGACGAGCGTAGACTTTTTAGCTCCGAACGTTACGGCTGTGTCGTTAAGCTTGATGGCTTGTGGCTGCCGGTAGGGTGCTTCAAAGCCGGTCTGTAAAAGCACCACTGTGATGGTCTGTGTTGCTATTGCCACAGGTAGTAAAACCAGCCATGAAGCGCGCTCGCGGACCAAAGGCGTCAGAAAAATCAAGCCTGAAAATAGCCAGAATATTGCTGCAGCGCCGCCTGCGCTCCAATAATTGCCGTTGGTTCCAAACGCGTAAATATAGGGGGTGGCCAAAAAAAAGCATGCAATGGCGCGTTGAGGTGCTGGGATGCTTTTCAGGCGGTCAAATTTTCCCAGTGTCAGGCCTGCGGCTGCCGCCGAGAAAAAAAGACCAAAAATCAGAAACGACCGGAACGGTCCAGTGTCTGGCGCAAGGCCGATATTGCCTACTGTTGCCAGCGCAGTAACGGAAAAAAATCCCGTCGCTATTAAAAAACCAGCTAACGATAAAATTCTTTTCCTTGAATATAAGGAATAGATAGAAGCAAATATCGATATGAAAATCGTTGCTATGAGAGCAATGGTGTTCTCTGTGAGATGAAAGCTGTCAATGCGAAAAATGTGCAGCAAGGTGTGGCCGCTGCCAAGGATTTTGCCGAATTCAATGGATTTTTTTATTCTATTGATAAATTCAAGTATCGATCCGTCGATAAGCATCGCGCTGAAAAGCAAAAGCGAAGCTGATACTGCGACTGAAATAAGAATAAGTCTTGCCGAAAATTTACGTGCAAAGACTAAATATAAAAAAACACCCAAGGCTAATGCCAGTGCCGTGCTGGGTTTGGCCATAAAGGCGAGCCAGCCGCCTATGCCGATGAGCGACCAGCCAGTCAGGCTGGCAGGCCGGTAGCTGTTGTCAGAAAGAAGCATGCCAATCGCAGTGAGCAGCAAGGCCTGCAAAGCCAAGCTGTTATAGCTCGGCGTAAGCAGCCATGCATCAAGCTGGATTAAAGCGCTCGTCGCCAAACCTGCGGTAACGGCAAGCAGTGTGAGGTGATTGTTTTTCACCTCTGAGGCCATGGGTTTAAGAAATAAGTAAGCTAAAGCCCAGGCGAGTCCAAAAATAGTAAATATATTGGCCTGCCTGAGATTGACTATGTCTCCTCCCAGTAAGTTGTATATCGGGTGGTAGACAAAACCAAACTGAGTGTGTGAATAGTCGTGGATAAACGGGTTGGCCATCGAAACCACGTAAAAACTTTCGTCCGTGAACTCGAAGCCATAGTTGCTATACTTGAGTAGCCACCACAGGAGTAGAGCCGTCCCAGTCGCGCAAAGCGCAAGCAACGCGTTTTCCACGCATGCCAGGGGGGCTGCTTGGCCGTGCTTATCAGTCATAATAAGAGCTATGTTTTTTCATCATGCTTAAACTTTTCAAGTTTAACCGTTGACAGCATGGAAGTCATGAAAATCGGGCATGCCTCAGCGGCGTAATTTCATCGCTTTGTCTAGAACCTGGGCTGTCGCCTCATGGCAGTCGGTTGAGAGACGCGAAGTTCAGGGAGTGTCGAGAGAGGCGCTTCTTTCTGGAGCAGCGCCGCGACAGCCAGGCGGGGTCGGGCAAGGGGTAGCCGAGGAGCCATGGCGTCGGTGTTACTTCCAGGCTCTGCATCCCAGCAGCATGCGCCTGCGGTCAAAGAAAGCCAAGCTGCGCGGGCCGGTGTTAACGCTATTGGCGGTTGCTGCTTTGGTGTGATTGAGCAGCACGTTCGCTTCTAGGTATCAGTACATCCTGCAGCGTCGGCTTCTGGTGCCTGGCAAGTCCGAAGCGCTATTTCTTCGCGGTCATCGACCAACCGAGTCCCGCGGTCGACCACCGGCACGCGGGCTCCAACGCCCCTGAGCCATGAGCAAGACAAAGTTACCTGCCTGAGTGGAGGGGGGCGCACGCCAAGATTACCCTCGGCGTCAAGGTGGCAACATGCGGCAAAAGGGCGAGCGGCAGCGCATGTGGCTTTTCCAGCAACGATGGACTGTCTCCGGCGCTTTTTATGCATGCTCGAGTTTGTCTCCTCTCTACATTAATGTGTATTTGATAAAGGCTGTTTGAATTTTTCTTTGTTGGTCGTGAACGCAGGAAACTTATCGGCCACATAAATAGATCCCGCTGCGGTTAGGTGACCGGCATCCCATGCAACCAGAGAGTCGACACCAGGTCCTGTTCTGGTTAGGCAACCTTCCTTATTGCAAAGTATGTCTGCTATCGAGATGTAGTTGACCCCTAGAGCAGGCATTTCTGCCTTAAAGGTGGCATCTAGGGTAATAAGTTGTTCAGGCTTTCCCTCTTTTAAGCGCTCGGGTATTTGAAAGCTTGTGCTAGGCCGTAAACGAAAGGCCTTTGCCAACTGTTGCGGCAGGCCGTTTGACCATTGAGGCGCAGGGCCGACTAGATAGATGGTTTCAACTCCCTGCTGCTTGATTTCTGAAATGGTTTTTTTCAGCTCGGCCAAATGGTTAAGGTTAAGCCAGTTGGCGGCCATGACGATTTGACGCGGTTTTCTGGTACTAATCCACTCAAAAATATGGTCGTTAATCGCCTTGCAGTTTGGTCGGCCAGGTATTTCGACTCCGATGATCGGAGGACAGGCGGAGGCGGTGCGTTGAATAATCTTTAATTCAGTGCCAAACCTATGAATTAGGCCAGGATAAAGGTGGGCTGCATAGGAATCGCCCCATAATAGAAGTCCGTCTGTATCGTTTACTGGTGCGGGCAGAGCCTGCGGATTGTCATCGCATGTGCTGAACACATCGTATTTTTGTTCAGGGTCAAGGAAGCAACTGCCTGACCTGTAGTCGAGGGTGTAATCGTATTTGTATTGTGCAAGTTGCCCAAATGTATGGTCGTATCTGAAACTGAGTCCGTCGCGCAGGTAGGTGTGGTATCCCGTGTAGCCGATAGCCGCCACCAATAGCACCAGTAGGTATACCTTCAGAGCAGAGCTTGCCTTACCAAACCGTAGGGGGCGCTCGACCAGTCGGTAGGTTAACCATGCAAGGGCGACGGAGAGCAGAGCCGCAGCGATCCGTATGTTTCGATCAGGCATGCCTCCTTCTAGAATTCTGGCGAACGAAAGCAAGGGCCAATGCCATAAGTACAAGGGGAGGCTGATCAATCCGAACCACACGGCTATCTTGTTCGATAGCAGCTTTCTGTTTGGCCAGGCTTGGTGTCCGGCCGCAATGATCAGCACAGCACCGGCGACCGGGAGCAACGCCCACTTGCCCGGGAAAGTGACGTCTTTGTCGATCCGCCAAAACCCGTAGGCCAGCAGCAATAAGCCAAGAAATGCCAGCGTATTGGCCAGCGTGTGGCCATCGTTTTCGACTTTTTCTCGGTATAAGGTCTTGATGAGCCAGCCGTCTATCTTTAAGCGCCCGCTCTGGTACGCACCTGCCTTGTACAAGCTGAACCAAGCTAACAAGCTGCCGCACAGCAGCTCCCAGAAACGTGTCTGAGGCGAATAAAAGGTGGCGACCGGGTGGTTTTGGACCCCTTTCAGGTTGAGGGCGAATGAGGCGATGGCAAGCACAACCGTAATGGTCAGTAGGTTGAGCCTGTGTTTCCAGGCAAACCAAAGTAGAACTGGCCAAACGAAATAAAACTGCTCTTCGATACCCAGGCTCCAGAGGTGTAGCAAAGGCTTGGTGTCTGCTGAATTATCGAAATACCCGGCTTCTGACCACAACACCAGGTTGGCGACAAAGCCTGCGCCGGCGGCGATATGCTTGCCAAGCTGTTTGTTATTCGCCTGCCATCAAGAAAAACCATCCAAATGCATAGCAGGCAAGCAGTACTAGCAGCAGCGCCGGAAAAATCCGTTTGATCCGTCGGGCGTAGAAATCGCTAAAGCTGAAGGTTCCGGCATCTAGGCTTTTGAAGAGGATGGTGGAGATCAAGAAGCCGGAAATGACAAAAAATACATCAACACCGATAAATCCCCCGCTTATCCATGCGGGAAAGGCATGAAAACCCACGACGGAAAGGACGGCAATCGCTCGCAGTCCATCAATGTCTGGGCGGTATTTAGGGTGAGTGTTTGCGGCAGCCGCAGGGTGCTGTGCAGGGTTGTCGGACACGTGAGGTTATTAGCCAGTAAGCAGTTTTTAATAGGTGTATAAATTCTAATGAGTCGATGGCAGCATATGCTGTGCCGACACAGGAATATTTGGGTGTTCGTGATTGTAAGACCATAGCCGTTTTGTCGCGTAGTCTTGGACTTGGGCGACGGTCTCGAACAGGCAATACGCCGCCAGGCATACCGTACGGTCAGCCAACGGGTCGCGCATGAAGTCCACTGACTCGCCCTCATTCAACGTCAATGGCACCGTCAACGGCTCCGGCGGCTGACGCATCAAACGTTTTCCGGATTTGATGCGCAGTTCAACTCCAACTGCCGCGCGATGCGATAGACGCGCATGTGATTCTCGCCACAACCTTGGGCGTTGCACCGGTACAAGAATCGCAGGCCAGAGCCCCCGTTACACGGCTTGTGGGTCAACCTGCTCTGCCCATCAGCGATAAGGTCATTCTCCGGCGAAGTCTTGGCCTGATACCGATAGCGCGTTTGCCTCACGCCAAAGGCAGCTCAGCTTGGTCATTCTCGATGGCCTGATCGGTATGCCCTCGGCAAGGGGGGGCGGCAATTGAGCGAGGCATATCACTGTGCACTTTGCAGCGTGATCTGAAGCACCGTGTGAGTTATTGTGCAGGGGTGGGGACTGTAGGGCACGCAAGGCTGCTCTTTATTTGATTGAATCTGGCTTGCCTTTGGCAGAGGTCGGCTTTCTTTGCGGCTACGCGGATCAGGTCCACTTCAGCCGGACGTTGGCAAAAGGGTAGGGATGCCGCCTCAACAGTCGCGCTTGAAGGCGAGGTTCGGGCAAAAGCGCCTGGGTCAGTCCCTTTGATTGACATGCCGTATAAGGCTGGAGGTCAGGCCAATGCCCGGAACGCCGCATTCACAGTCGCTCCGATTCGTGTCTTCGGTTCCTTCGCCAATACGGGGCAGAACCGAAGCGGCGTTGCGTCTATTCAATAACCATTGCCCGACAGCGAAGCCCTCTGAGGGGGGCTTGATGTCTCCCTGAACGTCGCGGCCAATTCCCGCGCGGCCCGCACGAGCAGGCTGGTGTCGACGCCCACTGCCACGAATAACGCGCCAGCCTCCAGATAGCTGCGCGCCGCCTCAGGATCAGCGCTGAGCACGCCCGGTGATTTGCCGGCCGCACGTACGCACTGGATGCCTTGAATGATCGCTGCCCGTACGTCCGAGTGCCCAGCCTGTCCAAGCAGGCCTAGGGATGCAGACAGATCCGCTGGACCGAAAAAGACGCCGTCGACACCTTCTACCCGGCTTATCGCCTCCAGATTCTCTAGACCTTTTCGTGTCTCGACCTGCACCAGCAGGCACATCTGCTCGTCGGCCTGAGCTAAGTAATGGTCGATCTGGTTCCAGCGCGATGCGCGGGCGAGCGCGCTGCCGACACCACGAATGCCGCGCGGCGGATATCGCATGGCTGCCACCATCTGGGCTGCCTGCTCTGCCGTCTCGACCACAGGAATCAACAGGGTTTGTGCTCCTACGTCGAGGTACTGCTTGATTAAGGGTACGTCGCCGATCACTGGCCGCACGATAGGATGTACCGGATAGGGTGCCACCGCCTGCAATTGACCCAGCACAGTGCGCAAATCATTCGGCGCATGCTCTGCGTCGAGCAGTAACCAGTCGAAGCCGGTTGCGGCGAGGGCTTCTGCAGCGTAGGCATCGGCCAATCCGACCCAGAGGCCTATCTGGACGAGCCCTTCCTGCAGGGCTTCTTTGAAGGTGTTGCGAGGCATCGAAAGTGACATAGTTAGCAGGCAGGATGGGAGTCTGGGGGTTCTAGACAAACCGGAAGGCGATGCTGCCTAAGCGGCCGTAGTCAGCGTGAAAGGTGTCGCCGGCCGCAGCCGTCGTTGGCCGCGTGAACGAGCCTCCTAGAACGACCTCTCCTGCTTCGAGGAATTCACCCCATGGAGCCAATTTGTTGGCCAGCCACGCCACGCCATTGGCAGGGTGGTTCAGAACGGCGGCCGCTAGCCCGGACTCCTCGATCACCCCGTTCTTGTAGAGCAAGGCGCCGATCCTTCGAAGATCCACAGCATCCGGTTTAACAGGCAGGCCTCCCGTAATAATCCCGGCATTGGCAGCGTTGTCGGAAATCGTATCGAACACCTTGCGCGGGGCTTTCGTGTGCCGATCGAACTGCTCGATACGCGCATCGATGATTTCTATGGCGGGAACCACATATTCCGTGGCGTCTAGCACCTGGAAGATGGTGACGTTCGGTCCTTGTAGGCGTTTTTTCATCACAAAGGCCAATTCGACCTCCACGCGCGGCGCGATAAAGCGCCCGACTGGAATATCACTGCCTTCGGCGATAAACATGTCGTCGAGCAGCGTGCCGTAGTCCGGCTCAGTGATCTGACTGGCCATCTGCATGGCCCGCGAGGTCAGGCCGATCTTATGTCCGCGCACTGAGCGCCCGGCGGCGATCTTTTGGCGCACCCATTCGCGCGAAATGGCGTAACCGTCTTCAATAGTCATCTGCGGAAAACGCCGGGAAAAATGCTGGACCTGCACACGCGACTTTTCGGATTGGTCCAGCTCCGCGGCCAGTCCAGCAATAAGCTCTTTGCTTAACATAGGCAGTTCTCAGTTTTTTTTGAACAAGGGATGAAGACTGCTGTGCTTGGCGTCGTACACCTGTCCCGGACTTTCATCAATTTGCAGCGTGATTCCGACCGGGCGTTTGGCAAGCAAGGGGTCCATTCGAGACTTGAGCACGTCAAGCAGGGTGTCTCCCACCATCTTGTGGACAGCAGTACTGCGCCCCAACCCCATGCGCAGATTGGCATAGAGAAAGCCATAGTCTCCCTGGCCATCAGCGATCGCCGAATGCGTCGCAGCATAGGCAAGCACGCGCGTGCCACCAAGAGGGAAGACTTGTTTTCCGTTCTCGTCGCGCACGCTGCCCATCGTGTCTGCCAAGGCCCGGCACAGGCCAGTAATATCGACATCGCCTTCGATGTCGGGCGAATACAGCAAGACAAGATGGGGCATCAGTGATCCCCCCTGCGGCCATATGCCGGCGACATCCCTTCCCACTGCCCGAGCAGTTCATCGCCGCCGATCGTGTTGACCAGGCTGCCCACACCCTCCACTTCGGTGACGATTTCATCGCCCACTTGGCAATCGACAACACCCTCCGGCGTTCCCGTCAGGATAAGGTCCCCCGGATTGAGCGTCATTATCGAAGACAGGTAGGCGATGAGCGACGGAATGTCGTGCACCATCTCTCGGGAGGAGCCGTCCTGGGTCAGAGTTCCATTGACCCATGTGCGAAAGCGCAGATTCATCGGATCGGGAATATCGACGGCATCGACCATCCAAGGGCCGATCGGCGTGCAGGCGTCACGGCTTTTCACTCTCAGATTGGGACGATAGAAATTTTCGAGGTAGTCACGGATGGCGTAATCATTGGCCACGGTATAGCCGCGCACGACTTCGTATGCGTGTTCGCTCGGCACGTTGCGGCAGGTCTGGCCGATTATCACGGCCAGCTCGCACTCGTAGTGCATATAGCTCACATCCGCAGGTCGACGCGTGAAACGGCGATGTCCGGTCAAAGCATTGATGCCTTTCAAGAACACCAGCGGAGCCTGCGGAGCCTGGTTAAACGCGATTTCCTTGGCGTGATCCGCATAGTTCAGGCCGAGGGCGAAGATGGTTCCAAACTCGCAAGGCGGCAGCCATTGCACATCTGTTTCCGCCAGAACGCGACCGTCGGATAGTCGTACTCCCTTGGGCGCCTCGGTGGCTGACCAGATCTGGTTTTCATAGATAACACGTGCATGCTTCATGCCAGTTCCTCCACGACAAGGGTATGACTTAGGCTGCCAAGTCCATCGACCTCGATGCGTATGCTGTCGCCTGGATAGGCAAGCGGCGCGCCTTCTGGCGCACCGAGAAGCAATACATCGCCGGGAGATAGGGTCAGAAACTCGGTGACCTCGGCAATCAATTGAGGCAGCGGCCGCACCATGTTCGACAGCGAACGGCGCATTACTTCATTGCCGTTGATGGATACGGATAACTTGGCATGAGCGAGATCGAACTGGCTGGCATCCTGCATTGGCCCGATCGGACAGAATCCATCGCGGCAGCGTTGGGCTATCGGGGGGCGGTAGTAATCCTCATGCGGCAGCGTTATGTCGCTCACCACGATATAGCCGGCAACGTAGGCAAGTGCATGCTCTGCGCTTACGCGACTTGCGGCGCGGCCGAAGACAACCCCGACCGTGGCGTCGATGCGCACCACGCCCGGTTCGACTGGGATTGCCACGGCAGCGCCTTCGCCAGCTAGCGTGTTTTGCGGTTTGATGTAGAGAATGGGCGCCTTAGGCGCGTTCTTGTAGGGGGCAAGGGAGAACGACGGCGTCATTCGCTCAACCGTTGCAGGGTCGTTAAGCAGCACGCCATAGACCGTACCGATCGCAGGGCTTGGCCTAGAAGTAGAAGTCTGAAGAGGCATCATCACGGTTACATCGATTTGGCTTCGCGGTTAGATCGCGGCGCCTTGAGTCAGAGCAGGGCGAGGCGGCCCACCCGCAGAACGCATATCCACCGCCGAGTAAGGCAAGCCTGCGCCGCAGGAAGGCGGCACATGAGTAGCTCGGGTCTCCCGAGAAACGGGTTTCTTGAGTCAGCGCAGCATCACGCCACCCCCCACTTTGGAATAGGGTGCTCGCCGAAAGACAGGCACACGTTCTTCACCTCGCAAAAGGCTTCAAAACTGAAGTCGCCACCTTCACGACCTATACCCGAATCTTTGATGCCACCGAAGGGCTGGCGTAAGTCGCGCACGTTCTGGCTGTTGATGAACACCATGCCCGCCTCAATGCCGGCAGCCAGGCGGTGCGCCTTGCCGATATCTTGGGTCCAGATGTAAGAAGCCAGCCCATACTTCACATCGTTAGCCAAACGCAGCCCTTCTTCTTCAGTCTCGAAGGGGATCAGGCATACCACTGGGCCGAAAATCTCTTCCTGGGCCACGCGCATCTGGTTATGCACATTGGTCAATACAGTGGGGCGAATGAAGTTGCCGTTCTTTACTCGTTCGGGCAGGTTGTCGGGGCGGCCACCGCCAGCCGCGACCGTCGCGCCCTCCTGACGGCCGATCTCGATGTAGCCGTTGACTTTTTCCCAGTGCGCGCGCGAGATCATGGACCCTACGTTAGTGCGTTCTTCGCGAGGGTCGCCAACTATCAGGCGATTGGCTCGCTCAGTGAACTCGCGCGCAAAACGGTCGTAGATCGACGATTGAACGAAGATGCGTGAACCTGCCGTGCAGCGTTCGCCGTTGATCGAGAAGATCGTAAACAGCGCCGCGTCGAGCGCCCGTTCGAGATCTGCATCCTCAAACACCAGCACTGGCGATTTGCCCCCTAGTTCCAGCGAAAGCCGCTTCAGCCCGGCGACGCTGGTAATCCGCTTGCCAGTGACGGTGCCGCCGGTGAAGGAAATGGTTCGCACGTCTGGATGAACCGCGAGCGCTTCGCCCGCCTCAGAGCCAAAACCATGTACGACGTTGAGCACACCCTTAGGCACTCCGGCTTCGAGAGCGATACGGCCAAGCAGGTCGGCAGTCATTGGTGACAGCTCCGACATCTTGAGTACTGCGGTGTTGCCCAGTGCGAGACAGGGCGCCACCTTCCAAGTAGCGGTCATCAGCGGCACGTTCCACGGCGAGATCAGACCACAGACACCGACGGGTTGCAGCACCGTGTAGTTGAGCATACTGCGGTCGACCGGATAGGTCTTGCCATCCAGACGCGTTGCCACTTCCGAGAAGAAATAGAAGTTGTCGCTGGCGCGGGGAATTAGCGTATGCCGGGTCTGGTGAAATGGCAGGCCGGTATCGTCAGTTTCCAGTTCCGCCAGCGTCTGCACGTTCTGCGCGATCAGATCGCCGAAGCGGCGCATGATGCGCGCGCGTTCCTTGGCAGGCATGCCGGCCCAGGCCGGAAAAGCCTGTTTGGCGGCCTCGACTGCCGCAGCGATTTCTTCTTGGCCGCCAGCGGCTACCTCAGCGAGGATTTCGCCGGTCGCCGGATTCAGGTTCTCGAACGTGCGGGGACTTTCAACCTCGCGTCCGTTGATGAGATGTTTGATCATTTTCATATTTTTCTGCCGCTTGATGCGTTTCAGTCCTTGTATGCCACCAGGTCAATCTCAATCTTCAGGCCAGGCTTAGCCAGATGCGAGATACCTACGGTGGAGCGGGCAGGCAGCGTGCCGTGGAAGAACTCCTTAAACACGGCATTCATGGCAGCGAACTCGTTCTGCATGTCGGTCATGTAAATCGTCATGCGCAGCGCCTTGTCCAGCGAGGTTCCGGCTGCCTCGAGCAGTGCCTTGATGTTGGAGAGTGTTTGGCGCGTTTGGGCATCGATATCCTCGGCAAAGGCATCGCTTACCGGGTGCTTACCCACCTGGCCAGAGACGAACACCAGGCCTCCCCAGACCAGGGCCGGCGAAAACGGCAGGCTATGTACTGCGCCGGGCAGCGTCACGGTGAGTGGGGCGTTCATCGCGTCGAACCCTCATCCATCACAGCGATCACGTCAATCTCGACCAGCAATCCGGGGCGGACCAGATGTGCAACGCCGACTGTTGAACGTGCCGGAGGCATTTCTGGGAACACCTCGCGAAACACCTTATTCATGCCTTCGAAGTCGGCAGCCATATCGGTCATGAAGATATTGGCCTTGACGACGTTACGCATCGAGGCTCCTGCGGCCTCGATGACATCCTGAAGGTTACGGAAGGCCTGGCGTGTTTGTTCTTCGATGCCGTTTCTGATCTCGCGCGTAAGCGGGTCAGAACCGGTATGGCCGGATACGTAGAGCGTATTTCCTGCGCGAACGGCAGGTGAGTACGGGCGATGCGGAAGCAGCCCGGTAGCGGGAACAATGATCTGACGAGTCATAGCAATTCAAAAATGTGAGTGTCGGGAACGGCGACGGGATCAGTCGATGTAATTCGGAATGGCAGCAATGAGGGCGGGCTGCGGCTCCAGCACCTGGCCCGTTTCAATGGACGCTACGCTCATCGACTCCTCGTACCAGCGGCGCGGAGGCGGCGGCCCCCACAGCGTCTGACGCCGCGGATTGTTGACGTTCCAGCGCACCGGATCGGCATTGCGGTCGGTGGTCATGTAATCGCCTGTATACAGTTCGAAGCGGTTGCCATCAGGGTCGCGCACGTACACGAACAGGGCATTGGAGATGCCGTGACGTGCGGGACCACGCTCGATGTTGTCCGCGTAGCCAGCGCCTGCCAGCGCATCGGCGGCGCGAATCACGCCCATTGGCTCTAGCACCGAGAAGCCGACGTGGTGCACGGCCGGCCCGTTTCCCGTCATCACTGCAATGTCATGCACGGTAGATTTGCGGTATAGCCAGCTGGCCCAGATACGCTGTTCAGGGGGGGCGGATTCTGTCAGTTCGGCAGCGTTAAAGCCCAGCTCGTTGACATACCAGTCGTAGCCCTTCTGCGCGTCGGGCGTCAGGACGTTGACGTGATCCAGCCGAGTCGGCACGCCATGACGGTGCAGATGGTATTTCTGCAGCAGCCACTCAACGGGCGCCATGCTGGCGTAATAAGCCACCGGAAAACCCAGCGGGTCCTGCACCAGCAAAGTGCGTCCTTGGGCGTAGCGCTCGCCGGCAGCGAACCAGCGAGTCGGCAGACCCATGGCGCGATGTTTCGCTTCGAGCACATCCAGATCCTGCTCGCAAGAGACCTTAAAGGCGAAGTGGTTCACCCCAGGACGCTCTGCCTTGCGCAATATCATGCAATGGTGCTCACGGTCTTCTGTTGCACGTAGATATACGGCGTTGGCGTCCCGGTCGGATTCGAACAGGCCAATGACGTCGACATAGAAATCACGGGCGCGCTCCAAGTCGGTCACCTGGAATTCCATATAGCCCAAGCGAAGAATATTGAAGGAGCCTTGTGAGGGGTTGTTCATGTCTTGAGTACCTCGTTAGAGTATTGCTGCGTTAGGTGGCCATGCAGGTCTCTACTTTCACCGCGTTCTTGCTGCATGGAAATGATTCTCCAGATGCAAGAGGTGAAGGTCTGTATCGGCCGATACATTCGCGGCCGATGCCTTACAAGGTGTAGGCTAGTGGTGACAGGCGAATGGGGATTTGTTGTTCAAGCCAGGCGCCGAGCGTCATCAGACGATCGTCACAGTAGCGTGGCGCGACGAACTGGATGCCGACCGGCAAGGTGCTGCCTTCGGGCCAGACCGGGTATGACATGGCAGGGACTTGGGCAATGTTGAAGGCTGGCGTGAACGGGTTCCAGGACATCGGATCGTTGCTGCGCCAGCCCTCGGGAGACAGGCGTCCTGCCTCGAAAGGAAGGATAGGCATGGTCGGAAGCATCAGCACATCTACGCGGTCGAACAGCTCGGCTAGCGCATTCGCATACAGGTCGCGCAGACGGCAGGCTTCCAGGAAATCGAACAGCTTCAAGCCTTCGACCGGTTTTACAAAGTCGAACAAGCCCGGATCTACTTTGCTTTGTTCCGCCTGGGGTACGCCGCGCAGTGAAGTCTCACAACCGACACGATAGAAAATCAGCGCAGTGGCCGTTGCTGCGGCCACGTCGAAATCCACGGTTTCCACGTTGAAGCCGGAGGACTCGATTAGGGCGATCGTATCGCTCATGCCGCGCCGAACTTCCTCGCAGCTCGACGCTGACCATCGGCTTGCATCCAGCACGCCGATGGTCAGCCTTTTCGCGTCATCCGATAAAGCCTGGACATCGTCCTTGATCGATCCGGTAAAGGATGTCCAGTCCTTACCAGAAGGACCTGCGGCGACACGCATCACTTCCGCGATTTCGCGCATGCTCGCCCCGATCGGTCCGGTATGCACCACTTGCGAAAAGGCAGAAGGAAGTGGGCTGGCAGGAATACGCCCAAAAGAGGGTTTGAATCCAATCAGTCCGGTAAAGGAGGAGGGAATGCGCACCGACCCGCCGGCATCGCTGCCCATCGACACACGCACCACGCCCGCCGACACCGCAGCCGCACAGCCGCCGCTGCTGCCACCGGGCGTGAGCTGGATATTCCAGGGATTGCGCGTAATACCGTAGGCGGGGCTATCGGTCACGGTTTTCCAGTTGAACTCAGGGGCGCGCGTCTTACCCAGCGGGATCATCCCAGCATTTAGCAGGCGTTGGACAAACACCGTGCTGGTTGCCTGAGGCTCTCCGCTGCTAACTGCCGATCCGCGCCGTGTCGGCCACCCTTTAACGGCCGCGAAATCCTTGACGGTCACCGGCATGCCGTCGAGCGGCCCCAAAGGCCTGCCCAAACGCCAGCGTGTTTGCGACTGGGCAGCCGCGCGTAGCGCGCGATCATGATCCAGCATTGCAAGCGCGTTGATCGACAGATTGACGTTTTCGGCGTGGCGCAATGCGCTGTAAGTGACTTCAACCGGAGAGACCTCGCCGCTTGCATACAGGGCCCGGATTTTTTCGAAAGATAATTGATGAAGCATCTGCGTTCTTGCCCTCAATGGGTTACCGTTGCTACTCAAACGGCAATGCCGAGGTAGCTCTGTACCAAGGCAGGATCGTTGGCCAGCTCGCTACCTGTCCCGCGTTTAACCACGCGTCCGACTTCGACGAGATAGCCCTCGTCAGCAGCACGCAGCGCGAGCCGAGCGTTCTGTTCTACGAGGATGACGGTCAGCTTCTCCTTGCGCTTGAGCTCGACGATGACTTCCATGATCTGCTGGACGATGCGGGGGGCCAGGCCGATGGACGGCTCGTCGAGCAGGAGCACGCGCGGCTGCGCGATCAGAGCGCGTCCGATCGCGACCATCTGCTGCTCTCCACCCGACAGAGTCCCAGCCTGCTGTTCGCGGCGCTCTTTGAGTACAGGGAAGAGCGAAAAAATGCGTTCCAGCTCGTGGTTCACATCCAGCTTGCGGCGCTTGGCGAATGCGCCCAATCTCAGGTTATCCTCAACCTTCATCGAGGCGAACAGCGCGCGTTTCTCCGGCACCAGATACATCCCGCGCCGCACCCGCTCCTCGATCGGAGCATGGCCCAGATCCACCCCGTCTAAACACACGGTTCCGCTGCGCACCGGCAAGGCGCCCATCAGAGCCTTTAGCAAGGTCGTCTTGCCTGCGCCATTGGCGCCGATCAATGTCACCATCGATCCCGCCATCACATCGAAACTGATGTTATCGACTGCGGTTACCGGGCCGTAGCCGACTGTCAGTTCCCGCACTTCAAGCACTGGGGCGTTCATGACTCGGCTCCCAGGTAAGCGGAGATGACGGCGGGGTTGCTCTGGATTTCCTCGCGATTTCCTTGTGCAAGCAGCGTGCCATGATTGAGCACGAAGATATGATCGACGCAGCCCATCACCAGCTCCATATCATGCTCAACCAGCAAAATGGCCATATGCCGCTTGTCGCGTAGTGACTTGAGCAGGGTTACCAATTGCGCTTTTTCTCCGGCCCGCAAGCCGGCTGCCGGTTCGTCAAGGAGTAGCACATCCGGACGCGACATCAGCGCGCGCGCCACTTCGACCATGCGCTGGCTGCCCAGAGGCAAGCTGCCGATCGGCCGTTGCGCCGTCTCCAGCAGGCCGACTTGCTCAAGTGCCACCCGCGCCCGCTGCGCCATGACCGCTTCTTCCTTGCGGTCCAGTCCGAGCGCGGAGCTCACGAGTCCGGCGCGGCCATCAACGTAGCCGCCTATCATCACGTTCTGTAGTACTGTGAGTTCTGGCACAAGCTTTACATGCTGGAACGTGCGCGCCATACCGGTACGGATCACATCGCGCGCTTGCGGCGGTAAAGGCTTGCCGTCGATGCGCACCTCACCCGTGGTGGCCGGCGCTACTGCGGTAATGGCGTTAAAAAGTGTGGACTTGCCCGCCCCATTGGGACCAATCAGTCCGGTGATCCGGTTCCTCAGCACGCTGATGCTCACCCCCTTGAGCGCCTGCAAACCACCGAAACGCTTCGTCACGTTATCGACGTCGATGCGCTCGATAAGCGGGCGTACATCAGCCAATTGCGGTAACTGCGCCTCTTTGTCCTCGGGCGCATCTCTCTCCCGATCACGCGGCTTTATCCAGGTAAGCAGTCCATCTGGCCAGCGCAGCAGCATCAGTATCAGAATGACACCGAACAGCATGGTTTCCATCTGTCCCGGCACCCCCAACACCTTGGCGAACAGATACTGGGCACCTAGCTCCATTAGCATGAAAGTCACCGCGCCCAGAATGGCGCCGACAGGATGCGCGACGCCACCCAGTACAACCATGATCAGGTAGTTGAAAGATGCGCCGATCGTAAACGAGGTCGGGCTTAGAAACCTCATGTAATACGCATACAAACACCCCGCTAGCGCGGCGAGCGCCGCCGACATCACGAAGACTTTCATCTTCACTGCCGGTACGTCGGCGCCGAATGCGGTGGCCATGGTGCTCTGCCCCTTGATTGCCTTCGCGATGCGGCCAACGCGTCCGCGATAGATGCGGCGATACGCGAGGTAAGTTAGCGCGACTAATACCCAAGCCACTATCGTGATGCCGCGGGTATCCAGTGTCAGGCCAAAAGCGCTAAGCGGTGGAATATCGGAGAATCCCGATGCTCCTCCGGTGATGTTGATGGCGGCCACGAAACAGACATAGATGGCCATGCCCCATGCCAGCGTGGCCAAAGGCAGTGAGTGCCCTTTCAGGCGCAGTGTGATCCGGCCGAGGAAATAGGCCACCGCCATACATAACGCCACGGAAATGGGAATGGTCAGCAAGGTGGGTACGCCAAAGTCGCGTGACAAGATGGCGCAGGAGTACGCCCCTATACCCACAAAGGCAGCGTGGCCCAGCGAAACCTGGCCGGTTCCCAGCACGAAGGACAGACCTATGCACACAAGCGCATTGATGCCTACCATGGCCAGCAAACCAACGTAGTATGTCGGGAGTTGGTTGACCAGGGCCAGGCCAATGACGGTCAGCACCATCATGATCCAGATACCGTTCTTTGAGCGCCCTGCGGCACGCCTGGAGAGAGATTCAGTGTTCATCGAGATCTTCTTGTGCATGGCGGTTGCGCCAAAGCATGATGGGAATGACTAGAGCAAATACCACGGCATCGCGATAGGAACTGCTAAGGAAAGAAGCAAGCGACTCCAGCATCCCAACAATCACCACGCCGAGTACCGAAAGCGGATAGTTGACGAGGCCCCCCATTGCCGCGCCGACGAATCCCTTGAGGCCAACGACAAACCCCATTTCGTAGTGAGCCGTAACCAGCGGGGCCAGCAGCAGCCCGCTCGCACCTGATAGCGCGGCTGCCAGGAAAAAGCTGAGGCGACCCGCCAGCACGACCGGAATGCCGCAATACTGTGCGCCTTCCCGATTGACTGAAGCTGCTCGCAATGCTTTGCCGAGCAGCGTGAAGCGGAAGAAAGCGAATAGCGCCAGCGCAGCCGAGATCGACGCCGCCATCACGAATAGCGACTGATAAGCGATATCCATGGGCCCTAAGGTCAGGCGCCCGTCGCTGATTGCAGGAACCGGGCGCGGATCTGCGCCCCATAGCAATAGGGCCAGCGGGTGCATGATCATGGAAACTCCCACGCCGATGATGACCAGGACGACTGAGCTGTTGCCAGGATTGGGTTCGACCGTGAGGCGGTAGACGATGGGGCCGAGCGATGCAACCAGCGCCAATGCAGCCAGCATCTGCAAGCCCAGTGACCCGCTCTTGCAGGCTGCTAGAGTCAGCATGGCAAGCACCGCAGCTGCTGCGGCGTATTGCCCGATGGGGCGCAGCACGCTGCGGCGGTTTAGCACCGCCTGACGCAGGTCTAAAAGAAGGCACGCTGCTCCCCCAATCGCGAGAACCCATACGATTGGGGCGATGCTGCCCTCGATGAAGCTGGCCAGTGTCAGGGCGCCGAACGCCACATACTCACCTTGGGCGATGTTGACAACGCGTGTGGTGGTAAAGATCAGCACAAGACTAATCGCTACCAGCGCGTATACCGCTCCATTGGTCAACCCGTCAGCCAGCAGAAACAATGCGGTTCTAAGGTCCATCGTGTTCACTGCCTTTGCAGAGCGAACCGGCCATCCTTCACGGTGACCAAGAAGGTGCTACGCGAATCCAAGCCCAAGTGGTCATTGGCGCTGAAGTTGAAGATACCGATTACGCCTTGATAGTCCCGCGTGTTTTCGATTTCGTCGCGCAATGCCGCACGCGCCTCGGTGAGGTTGCCGGAACGGGTCGCGTTCGGAACCTTTTTCCAGGCGTTCACCGGGATCATGACTGCGTCATAGGCTTGAGCCGCAAACATATCGGCCTTGCCTTCACCATACTGGCCATCGTAGAGCTTCACGAAATCGGCTATGGCTTTTTTGAGCGGATTGTTTTCATCCAGCTGTTGATGCACCGTCATGCCTGCCGCGCCCACGACCGCGCCCTCGACAGCACGCTTACCGACGGCCAGGAACGCGGGAGTCGGCGCTCCGCCACCGTGATAGATTGGGCCTGAGTAGCCGACACGTTTGAGTGTTTCATGCGCCAGTGCCGCCGATGGTGGAATCGCATGGAAGTAAACGGCGTCTGGCTTTTGTCGGGCCACGCGAAGCGCCTGCGGCGTGAAGTTGGTGTCACCGCGCGAGAAACGTTCGACCCCAACGACATCCAGGCCCTTAGCCTTAGTCAGGGCGTTGAACTCAATCCAGCCGCCCTCACCGTAAGAATCATCAAGACCCATGAAGGCTACGCGCTTGTAGCCGCGCTTGATCATGTCGTCCAGCGTGTAGTCGAGCATCAGGCGGTCGGTGATGGGGGTCTTGAAGGTAAATTTGCGCTCGGATGCCGGCTCAATTACCGTCGCCGCTGCGGCCAGCGAAATATTAGGTATCCGCTCCTGATCCACGATCTTGTTGACGGCCATAGATGCCGGGGTCGTCGTGCAACAGATAACGATATGTGCCTTGTCTTCCTGCGCCAGTTTCCTCACGGCATTGATGGCCTTTGTTGGATCAGAGCCATCGTCGTACTTGATGAAGCGGACCTTAAAGGGCAGGGAGGTATCGGCCTCAAGTTTCTGTTCCAGCATGTTGATTGCCGAAACTGCTCCAGCCGCAATAGCAGAAGCGCCACCCGTGACAGAGTTCACTGTTCCGATGCGGAGCTCGGGGCGGCTGTCTGCAACGGCTGCCAGCGGAATCATGAGGGTCAGTCCTGCTGCAGCCAGACAAGAGCGAAGAGTTTTCACGAAGTACCTCCCGTAGGTTGATCGATCCGACCAGTGTCGGTCTCGCGAATTCTCCCTCTTCCCGAACGAACTCAATGTATCCAGCGATACAACGGAACTTGAATCTCGACCAGGGTAATCCCACCCCTAGCGCAAAAGCCTCGTCGCCAGAAGTAGCGTCTTCTCGTCGAAGCGTTCTACTGCATGAAGAACTCCAGATTCACAGATAGCCACATCTCCCTGGCCATCGAGCAGGTGCAGGCTGGTTTGACAGTGCCGGGCTGATAGCGGGAGCTAAGGGCAGAATGCCGACGTCGAACGGTTCAAGCGGACCGTGGCTGGTTGTTTCACTATCATTGGGGCGATCCGGACTGCGCGCAGGGGAGTGATCCTGCGCGCGAGCGCCCAAATGCGGCACTGGGCGGATGCACTCCAACACAGCGCTAGGCCATGGCCGCGTAGCGCTCTTGCTGCGGGTAATCGCTGAGGGCTTGCCCATACGCCCACGCATGGCATACGACCCTCGCTTAGAGGTGGCTTTATACAAGTCGCTCATTGAGAGCGGCAGTCAAGTGCGGCAGGCTGCCATAGCCGATGAGATATCAAGACCCCGAAAGGGGCTGGGCATAAGATCACCCCTATTGGGGTGCGGAGCGCTGAACCGCCATCTGTATTCAGCACTCATCCACTAGAAGTGGGGGTTTACTAAGCGGTTGAATCCGCATTCCGGGCAGGGTTGCGATCTTCCTCCGTTTAGAGGTCATGAGATCTTGCTGCCCGTTTTAAAACGATAGAGCCTGTTCCCATCTGCAGACGCCCCTCGCGCTTCAACCTTTGTAGTGCTCGAGTAACCGTTACACGTGACAGATTTGTCAGGTTTCCGATCTGTTCATGGGTAAGGTTGATGCGTAATACAGGATTAACGGCATCGATTCGGTCGGCGTGTGTTTCCGCCATTTGTTCTAGAAGAATCAGGATGCGCTGCTCTGGAGACTCAAACACGGCTTGATGCAGGCGTGCTACGGCTTGCCGTTGTTTAATGCTTAAGGCATAGATCAAGGATGCCGCGAAACGTGAACTCTTCTGAATATACTCCTCTAGTTTGTTTGCCTGAAACCGCAGAAGTTCAGAGGCTTCCAGCGTACGTGCTGCGGAATAGCGGGGCAGCGCGGTGAAAGCAGCAGCCTCTCCGATTAAACTGCCTGGCCCCATAATATTGAAGGTCGATTCCTGGCCATTAGATCCAATGTTTGAGACATAAACTTTGCCAGATACGAGCACATAAAAGCGGTAGTCTATTTCTCCTTGGGAGTAAAGGTATTGGCCTTCGAGAAAGTGAACCCTCTCCCCCAATCCTGATTCTAGGAGGTGTGTAATGAATTCGCCACGAGGCATCCAGGTTTCAGAGGTCATGTTGCGCGTATGCTGGCCGGTGCATTAATTTGTCTGCTCCGGCATTATTTAATAAAGCAAACAAATTTCTAATTTGTACGTCAGTTTTTTGGTTAAGCGACTCGATTGAAAATAGTGGAATTTCACCGTAGACGCTTTGCAAGCCTCAGCCTTGCTATATGAATCTGTTCCGTAAGTTATCCAGGCAAGCTATCAACGGGAAAACTACAACGTCATCCTCAAAGCGCCAGGCTTGATAAGTGTATGGCTGGATAGGCGTAGCCTGAAGCTTTTTTGATGTGGCCATTTCGATTTAAAAAAAATAGTGCTGCAATGGCATGGCTTGCTTGGCCAGTACGGGACTTCAGTAGGGGCGACAACTCGGTTTGAATGTTCATGTGTCTGATACATCCAGTCAAGATGGTAGATCTACTGGGGTATTGGACGGAGATGACGCTTGTTGAGGCGGGCTGGTGGAAATGCAAAAAGCACGCCCATGAGAACCGTCGGCCATGGCGCAGTTTGCACATTGCTCTTGACGCCAGGACGTTGCAGATTCGAGCTATCGGTATGGCTTGGAACCAAGGGTATTGCCCAAGTGAAAACCTGCTCACCTCACCATTGAGGGAATGGACGATGAGCATGCAGACGGCATCAAACGCCAGACAGCCAAGCGCAAGCATGCGCAGAAGTTGGGCAACACTTAGGGTAAGACGATGGCGGCGGAGGCTGGCATGCGGTGTTTCCCGCTGTGCACGCCAAACCGCTGAAGTCGCCGCCAAAAAATCGATCTCAGGTTGGCCGTCTCATCAGGGTGATGATTGAAGTGTCGCCGTTGTTGGGCTGGCGGCGCATCTATGGAGTTCGACAGGAACACGGTGCCGCGCAGGTTGCCCTTGCTGTAGTGGCAGCGCTTCATTGGCGTCGGGCCCTGGTATCCAGGCGCGGTACGGTTTGGTTTAAAACGCCGGGCCTGCAGCCGGCCGATGCGCGGGGAGTTACGCCGTAGGCGGTTCGGTGAAGTCGAACTCCGCACCGATTTCGCGCATTTTTTCCACAACTCGCGCCAGTTCGGCGGGGCTCAAGGCAAGTCGGGCGGCAAGATGGAACAGATTGGGGTAGGGCATTTCTCGCGGAGTTGATCCGCCTGTGTACTTTCGCCAATGTTGCTCGCCCACGCAGGCGAGCTCAGCCATTTGTTTGCCGGTGTAGTCAAGTGCAGTCTTAAGGGCTTGGAGTTGGGCGGGTGTCGGCGCCGTGTAGGTCATCGTAGTTTCCCTTTTGGTGGACTGCTGTTTTATCCGATTACCCGTTTTACGAGGGCTGCGCCGGTGGCGTACGCTGCGGTAATAAGAAGGATGTTGGCTCGTTTGCGTATCATTTTGGCGGCATCCTCACGCGCCCACATGCTGATTTCCGTGACGCAAGGTGCTTTCAGCATGACTCCCGGCCGTTAATTGCAAGTAGGCTTTTGCGTGCCGCCCGTGACGATCCGCCAATTTGCGGCCGCAGCCTTCGAAAACCGCCGTGCGCCATCCTTAGAGGGGGGGGGCAAAAACTGACCAAGCGAGCCAAACAGCGCGCAAAAAAAAGCCAACTTTTAGAGTTGGCCTTTTCTAAGTGCTTGATATTGCTTGAGAATTTGGTGGAGCCGGGGGGAATTGAACCCCCGTCCGCAAGCCCTCCGCAGTCAGTTCTACATGCTTAGTTGATCTATTTGGATTTAACCCCGGACTTAGCCGATCAACGGGCCGGACCGAAGCGATTCACGTAATTTAAGCCTGAACCGTGTGACCCCAGCGCAGACCGATTCCTTGTGAATAACACTGCTGCGGTTCAAGGGTTGCCCCTTTAGGCGATGGCTCCCTTACGGGAGTTGCTTCCTCCGCCTGACCCAAGGACAGATCAGTGCAGCGGCTCACCGCTTAAGCGGCGAGAGCGAAACGCTCGTCGTTGGCGTTTGTATTGTTTCCAGTGGTTTTACGAGCGTACTGGTGCTCGACATGCCCTGAACTGTTTCATGACCCACGTCGAATCCGGATCGGCCCCGAGTGAACTTTCTATTGTACGTGATTAGGGGACATGCCGCCAGGCATCAATGCATGGCGTGGATATGGGGGGAGGAATCGATGGGGGGGCGGTGGCGTGAGCGGATCATGAGGCCTGCGGCGAGCAGGAGCGCGGCGGCCAGGATCAAGGCGGAGGACCAGCCGAGGTCGCTGAGACTCAGGCGCTCGATGACGCCGCCGCCCACGACGGCGCCCAGCCCGATGCCGATGTTGGCGCCGGAGATGTTGAGCGAGGCGGCAAAGGCGGGGGCCTGGGGGGCGGATTTCATGACGCGCACATGGCAAACGATGAACAGGGCGGCCTGTGCGATGCCCCAGACCCCGAGTGTGAGAGCCAGCGCGATGTGGGCCTGCATGGCCATCGTGATGACGGCGAGGCTGGCGGCCATCAAGGCGGTGAACAGGGAGGTAGTGCCCAAGGGGCTTTTATCGACCAGTCTGCCGCCCAGTGTGTTGCCGACGATGCCGATGGCGCCAAAGCCCATCATGCTCCAGCCCACGATGCGGCCGTCAAAGCCGGCCAGGCGCTCGAGCATGTCGGCCAGATAGGTGTAGGCCGTGAACATGCCGGTAAAGATCAGCACCGAGAGCAGCACATTGCCAACGACGAAGGGGTCGCGCAGAACGCGTAACTGGGTGGTAAAGCGCAGGCCGGTATTGGCGACGCGGATGGCGGGGAAGGTCAGGGCAAGAAGGATGGCCTTGGCAAAGGACACCCCGGCCAGAATGCCGAAGGCAGCGCGCCAGCCGAAGGCATCGGAAATCAGTACGCCGATAGGGATGCCGAATACGGTGGCCGCGACGATGCCGAAGGCCACCATGGAGATGGCGCGGCCGGCGTGCGCGGGGCCGACCAGTTCGACAGCGGTGGCGCTGGCCAGGGACCAGAACACGGGCAGCGCTAGCGCCGGGATGAAGCGTGCGATGGCCATGATCCCGATATTGGGCGCGAGTGCGGCTACGACGTTGGAGAGCCCGAAGAGGATGAGTACGCCCACAAATAGGCGTTTGCGCTCGATGTTGGTGGCGAGTGCGGTGAGGAAGGGGCCGGCGCTTGCCACGGTAAAGGCGAATAGCGATACCAACAGACCGGCCTGGGAGACCGTAACCTGCAGGTCACGCGCCATCGGCGGCAGCAGGCCGATGATGAGGAATTCGGTGGTCAGGATGGTGAATCCGGCCGCCGATAGCAACAGAATGGGCAATAGCATGGATATCCAGCACGCCTAAGGCGTGAGATGACGGGCTTGGAAAGGCAAAAACTTGGGGCGCGTGAACGGAGCTGGGCGCATGTGGCGCCGGCGAGATACGCACATTGTGCGGTGCAAAGGCGGCGTGATAAAGATGCCGCGTTTGTCAGGACTGGTCGGTCGAGCGGGATAATCGGGGCTTGCGCCCCGTGCGCAGCTTAGGGGCGCAAATCCTGCGGCAGCAGGGCGGCGATGGCTTCCCAAAGCGCCAGTGGCGAATCGACCAGGCGCTCCGCCTGCCAGTGGGAGGCATCCTCGCCGTCGCCGTCGCCGACGTAGCCGTAGGCGGCGGCAATGGCGGGCATGCCGGCGGCGTGCGCGGCCTGGATGTCGCGCAGATCATCGCCGATATACACGCACCGGTCAGTTGTGTAGCCCGCCTGCTCGGCGGCATGCAACAGCGGCAGCGGGTGCGGTTTGGCATGCGCCGTGGTGTCGCCGCAAACCAGTACGGCGCTGTGCCTAACCAGATCCAGGTGCTCGACGATGGGTAGGGTGAGGTGGGTGACTTTATTGGTGACGATGCCCCATGCCAGCCCCTGAGCCTGAATATGGTTCAGCAAATCGGCAATGCCAGGAAAAAGCCGGCTTTGCTGCGTCGAGCCTTCGGCATAGTCGGCGAGGAACTGTAGGCGGGCTGGCTCGTAGTCAGCATCGCCGGGTTGCAGGCCGAGCGCCACTCGCAGCAGGCCGCGCGCACCTTGCGAGGCAAGCGGACGCAGGGTTTCGTAGGGCAGAGGGGCCATGTCGCGGCGGATGCGCTGGCGGTTGGCCGCCGCCACCAGATCGGGGGCGGTGTCGGCCAGGGTGCCGTCGAAATCGAACAGGATCAGTGCGCTCATTTGCGGGTTGCCATCAGATAGTTGACCGAAGTGTTGCCCGACAGCGAGTAAATCTGCGTGATGGGGTTGTATTCCATGCCGCGCATGCCCGAGGGTTCCAGGCCGGCCTGGCGTGCGCTGGCGGCCAGTTCGCTGGGTTTGATGAAGTGCTCGTAGCTGTGCGTGCCGCGCGGCAGCAAGCGCAGCACATATTCGGCGCCGATAATCGCAAACAAAAAGGATTTGGGGTTGCGGTTCAGGGTCGAGAAAAATACCCAGCCTCCCGGTTTGACCAGCGCGGCGCAGGCGCGCACGACGGAGTTGGGGTCGGGTACGTGTTCCAGCATTTCCATGCAGGTCACGATGTCGTACTGGCCGGCTTGTTCGGTCGCCAGTTCTTCGACGGGCACGGCGCGGTATTCCACTTTGACGCCGGACTCCAGTCCATGCAAGCGAGCGATTTTGAGGGATTTTTCGGCTAGATCGATGCCGGTAACGTCTGCGCCGGCCTGGGCCATCGCTTCGGAGAGGATGCCTCCGCCACAGCCGACGTCCAGCACCCGGCGTCCTTGCAGGCTGCCCGCGAGCTCCTGTATCCATTCCAGCCGCAGTGGGTTGATGGCGTGCAGAGGCTTGAATTCACTCTCCGGATCCCACCAGCGTGCGGCCAGGGCGCTGAACTTGTCCAGTTCGGCCTGGTCTACGTTAATGTTGGGGCGAGAGGCAGAGTTAGCAGTGGTCATAGGCGGCGAGGTGGGCGGACGAAAAAAGGGCCTCGCTAAGCGAGGCCCTTTTATTGTACCGACTCGTGCAGCAATTACTTGCGGCTACCGACGATTTCGATTTCCACGCGACGGTTACGGGCGCGGCCTTCGGCGGTCTTGTTGGAGGCGATCGGGTTCAGCTTGCCCTTGCCTTCCGTGTAGATACGGTTCGGATCGATGCCCTTGCTCACCAGGTAAGCCTTGACCGAAGCGGCGCGGCGCTCGGAAAGCTTCATGTTGTAGGCTTCGGTACCGATCGAGTCGGTGTTACCGACGGCGATGATGGTTTCGAGATCGATCGCGCGAGCTTGCTGCGCGACTTGATCCAGCAGCTGACGGCCTTCGGGCTTCAGCGTGGACTTGTCGAAGTCGAAGAAGGTGTCAGCGTTGAAGACCACCTTGGCGGCCATCGGGGCGGGCTTTTCCTTCGGTTGCTGAGCAACCGGGACGCCGTCGCAGCCGGGGATGCCGGTGGCCGGGGTCCAGAAGGCATCGCGCCAGCACAATTCATTCGTGCCGTTCTTCCAGACGTTGCCATACGGATTGCGCCAGTTGTCCACGGTCTGAGCCGAGGCAACACCAGAGGCCGTAACGGCGGCGAAGGCAAGCGCCAGAGCGAATTTGGAGGGTTTGTTCATGTTTCTCCTCGTTGAGCTTGAAGCTGGATAAGTGACTCGCAGCGAACCCCCGCCGCATATCAGGAAAACGGGGCCAGTATAGCAACGCTCCGAACAGGTTCAAAGGGCCACCACTGGGTCTCCTGCGTGCTGGAAACAATCTTAAGGCATTTGGGAACCTTTGGCTCCTCTTAAGCCGGCCCGTGGCCCAAGGATATGAGCATTTGGTCCCCTATGCAGTATTCGTGTTGGTTTTTGGCAACAGGTGCGGGATTGTCGAGCCGCTCAGCCCGCTTGTCATCGATCATCGGCTGCCTCGGCCATCAATCCGGGTGCCGCTGCAATCGAATGTTAGAATTTACCGTTTACCCGGCCCGGGTTCCTCCTTACACACGATTCTGTCGCTATATATATGGATTCCTTTGCCAAGGAGACGCTTCCGGTATCGCTGGAAGAAGAGATGCGCCGCAGCTACCTCGATTACGCAATGAGCGTGATCGTTGGACGGGCGCTACCGGATGTGCGAGACGGCTTGAAGCCCGTGCACCGGCGCGTGCTCTACGCGATGCACGAGTTGAACAACGATTGGAATCGCGCTTACAAGAAGTCCGCGCGTATCGTCGGTGACGTCATCGGTAAATACCACCCTCACGGCGATCAGTCCGTGTACGACACCATTGTTCGCATGGCGCAGGACTTCTCCATGCGCTACATGCTAGTGGACGGGCAGGGCAACTTCGGCTCTATCGACGGCGATAACGCCGCCGCCATGCGATACACCGAAATTCGCCTAGCCAAGATTGCGCACGAGTTGCTTGCCGATATCGATCAGGAAACCGTCGATTTCGGGCCCAACTATGATGGCAGCGAGCAAGAGCCGCTGTTGCTGCCCTCGCGCCTGCCCAATCTGTTGGTGAATGGCAGTTCGGGGATCGCGGTGGGCATGGCCACCAATATTCCGCCGCACAATCTCGGCGAAGTGGTGGAAGGCTGTCTGTACTGCCTGCGCAACCCCGAGTGCACGATCGATGAGTTGCTGGAGATTATTCCGGCTCCGGATTTCCCCACGGGCGGCATCATCTACGGCATGGTGGGCGTGCGCGAAGGCTATCGCACCGGCCGCGGGCGCGTCATCATGCGCGCCAAGACGCATTTCGAAGACATGGACAAGGGCAACCGTCAGGCCATCGTGGTCGACGCCATCCCTTATCAGGTCAACAAGAAGACCTTGCAAGAGCGTATCGCCGAGTTGGTCAACGAGAAGAAGATCGAAGGCATCTCCGACATTCGCGACGAGTCGGATAAAGATGGCATGCGTCTGGTCATCGAACTCAAGCGCGGTGAAGTGCCTGAGGTCGTGCTCAATAATCTGTACAAGAACACGCAGTTGCAGGACACCTTCGGGATGAATCTGGTGGCGCTGGTCGATGGCCAGCCGCGCCTGCTCAACCTCAAGCAACTGATCTCCTATTTCTTGCAGCATCGCCGCGAAGTCGTGACGCGCCGCACGGTGTTCCAGTTGCGCAAGGCCCGTGAGCGCGGCCATGTGCTGGAAGGCCTGGCGGTTGCGCTGGCAAATATCGACGACTTCATCGCTATCATCAAGGCTGCGCCGACGCCGCCCGTGGCGCGTCAGGAATTGATGGCGCGCAATTGGGATTCTTCCCTGGTGCGTGAAATGCTGGCGCGTGCCGACGGCGATGTGGTCGGCGGCCGCCAGGCTTTCCGCCCGGAAGATCTGCCCGAGGGTTTCGGTTTGCAGGGCGACGGCCAATACCGCTTGTCGGAAACGCAGGCTCAGGAAATCCTGAACATGCGCTTGCAGCGCCTGACCGGCCTGGAGCAGGACAAGATCATCGGCGAGTACAAGGACGTGATGGACACCATTGCCGATCTGCTCGATATTCTCGCCCGCCCGGAACGCATTACGACCATCATCGGAGAAGAGCTCCAGGCCATCAAGGCGGAGTTCTCGACTGGGGCCAAGGATAGCCGCCGCTCCGAGATCGAGCTCAACGCTACCGAGTTGGACACCGAGGATCTGATTACGCCGATGGACATGGTCGTGACGATGTCCCATGGCGGCTATATCAAGAGCCAGCCCTTGTCGGAATACCGCTCGCAAAAACGCGGCGGGCGTGGCAAGCAGGCGACCCAGATGAAAGAAAACGACTGGGTCGATCAGCTCTTTATTGCCAATACGCACGACTATCTGCTGTGCTTCTCCAACCGTGGCCGGGTCTATTGGCTTAAGGTCTGGGAGGTTCCGCAGGGCACGCGCAATTCGCGCGGCAAGCCTATCGTCAATATGTTCCCGCTGGCGGACGGCGAGAAGATCACCGTGGTGCTGCCGGTCAAGGAGTTCAGTGACGACCACTACGTGTTCATGGCGACCTCGCGCGGCACCGTCAAGAAGACAGCGCTGTCTGACTTCTCCAATCCGCGTAAGGCCGGCATCATCGCGGTCGATCTGGACGAGGGCGATTACCTCATCGGCGCCGATCTGACCGATGGCAAGCACGATGTCATGCTCTTCTCGGATTCCGGCAAGGCCGTGCGCTTTGACGAGAACGACGTTCGCCCCATGGGCCGCGCGGCGCGCGGTGTGCGCGGGATGATGCTCGAAGACAGCCAGAGCGTGATCGCGCTGCTGGTGGCGGGCGATGAAAGCCAGAGTGTGCTCACCGCGACCGAAAACGGTTATGGCAAGCGCACGTCTATCGCCGAATACACCCGTCATGGCCGTGGCACCAAGGGCATGATCGCCATCCAGACCAGCTCGCGCAACGGCCGTGTCGTGGGTGCCGTGCTGGTCAACCCGAGCGATGAAATCATGCTGATCACCACCGGCGGCGTTCTGGTGCGCACCCGCGTGAGCGAGATCCGCGAAATGGGCCGCGCCACGCAAGGGGTGACCCTCATCAGTGTCGACGATGGCAGTTCGTTGTCGGGTGTGCGCCGCGTGGCGGAAAGCGATGCCGATGATGACGAGGCGGCCGACGCTGCGGATGGCTCGGACGGTGCCGACGGCGTCGCTGAATCGACTGAAGAACCTACGGAGTAAGCAAGAGATGGCGCGCCCCTGGAATTTCTCGGCTGGACCTTCGGCCCTGCCCGAGTCGGTGTTGCAGCAGGCTGCGGCGGAGATGCTGGATTGGCACGGCAGCGGCATGTCGGTGATGGAAATGAGTCACCGCGGACGCCAGTTCGTGCAGATCTGTGACGAAGCCGAAGCGGACCTGCGTGAACTCATGAATGTGCCGGCGGATTACGCCATCATGTTCATGCAGGGGGGCGGTCTGGGCGAGAACGCCATCGTCCCGATGAATCTGATCGGCCGGCGCGGTTTACCGGCTGCGGATTTCGTGGTGACGGGTCATTGGTCTACCCGTTCGCACAAGGAAGCGGGCCGTTATGGTGACGCGCAGATTGCGGCATCGAGCGCGCAGGCGGTCAATATCGATGGGCATGAGCAGCGCCCCTTTACCTGGGTGCCGCCCCTGAGCGATTGGCGGGTGCGTCCCGAGGCTGCCTATCTGCACCTGTGCAGCAATGAGACCATCGGTGGCGTCGAGTTCACCGAATGGCCTGATCTGGCCGCGTTCGGCGCACCGGATGTGCCCTTGGTGGTGGATGCTTCCTCGCATTTTCTGTCGCGTCCGCTCGATGTCACGCGTACCGGCCTGCTGTTTGCCGGCGCACAGAAGAACGCTGGCCCCGCTGGCGTGACGGTGGTCATTGCGCGCCGCGATTTGCTGGGCAAGGCGTTGTCCATCTGCCCATCAGCCTTCGATTACGCCAATGTGGCTGCTGAGCACTCGCGCTACAACACGCCGCCGACCTTCGCTATTTATGTCGCGGGTCTGGTCTATAAGTGGGTTAAGGCGCAGGGCGGGGTGCAAGGGCTGGAGGCCGCCAACAAGGCCAAGGCCGATCTGCTTTACGGTTATCTCGATGCCAGCGGGTTTTATCGCAACCCGGTGCATCCGGCAGTGCGTTCGCGCATGAACGTCCCCTTCGTGCTGCATGACGAGTCGCTCAATGACGCCTTCTTGAAGGGGGCTGAGGCCGCGGGTCTGTTGGCGCTCAAGGGCCACAAGAGCGTGGGCGGGATGCGCGCATCGATTTACAACGCCATGCCGCTGGCAGGCGTGCAGGCTCTGGTTGATTACCTGAAGGAATTCGAGCGTCTCCATGGATGATTTGCAGGCCAAGCTGCGGCCGCTGCGCGACCGCATTGATGCCCTTGACAGGCAGATTCTTGAGCTTCTCGGTCAGCGGGCGCGCACGGCTCAGGAAGTCGGCGAGGTCAAGCATGCGGCGCATGCGGACGGCCCGGTGCTGCGCCCTGAGCGCGAAGCCGAGGTCATCCGAGGCTTGCAGCAGAGCAACCTCGGCCCCTTTCCCAATGACGCGGTCGCTGCCGTCTGGACTGAAATCATGTCGGCCTGCCGGGGCTTGGAGCGCGGCATGACCGTGGCCTACCTCGGGCCGCAAGGTTCCTTCTCCGAGCAGGCTGCGCTGGAGCAGTTTGGCCATTCGGTTACGCAATTGCCCTGCGCTTCGTTCGATGAGGTGTTTCGCGCCATCGAGAGCGGCCAGGCCGATGTGGGGATGGTGCCGGTCGAGAACTCCACGGAAGGCGCCGTCAACCGCAACCTGGATCTGTTGCTGAACACGCCGCTCAAGATCATGGGCGAGCGTTCGCTATTGATCCGTCATTGCTTGATGTCGCAGTCCGGCACGATGGAAGGGGTGCAAACCATTTCCGCGCATCCTCAGGCGCTGGCGCAGTGCCAGGGTTGGTTGAACCGCCATTATCCTGACCTTAAGCGGGTGGCGGCGGCCAGCAATTCCGAGGCTGCCCGGGTTGCGGCCGGCGATCCCTCCGTGGCCGCCATTGCCGGTGAGGTTGCGGCGCAGCCCTGGAAGCTGGGCATCGTTGCCGCGGGTATCCAGGATGACGCGCAAAACCGCACCCGGTTCGTCGCCATCGGCCACATCGAGCCCTTGCCCAGCGGACGGGACAAAACCAGTTTGATTCTGGCTGTGCCTAATCGTGCCGGCGCGGTCTACGATATGTTGTCGCCGCTGGCAGTCAATGGTGTGTCGATGACGCGCTTTGAGTCGCGCCCGGCGCGCACCGGGCAGTGGGAGTACTACTTCTATATCGATTGCCTCGGCCACCAGAAGGACAGCAATGTGGCCGCAGCCTTCGCCGCACTGGCCCAGCAGGCCGCCTTTTTCAAGATTCTTGGCTCCTATCCCGCGCAATAAGCCCGGTTCCGCCGTCACCATGACCCAAGCAAACAAAACCCTCGCCGCGCCTGCTCATGTGGGCGCCATCGCCCCGTACCAGGCTGGCAAGCCCATCGAAGAACTGGCCCGCGAATTTGGCCTGGACCCGGCCAGCATCATCAAGCTGGCATCCAACGAAAACCCTTTGGGCATGCCGGAGTCGGCCCGCCAGGCCATGCTGGCCGCGGCGGGCGCGTTGGCGCGCTATCCTGATCCGGCCGGCTTCGATCTGAAGGCGGCGCTGTCTGCGCGGTATGGCGTGCCGGCGAACTGGATCACCTTGGGTAACGGGTCGAACGACATCCTGGAAATTGTCGCGCTGGCGCTGCTGGCGCCGGGCCGCGCGGCGGTCTATGCCCAGCATTCTTTCGTGGTTTACCGCTTGGCCACGCAGGCGCGCGGCGCGCGGCACATTATGGTGCCCGCCCAGGCGTACGGCCACGATCTGGACGCGATGTTCGCGGCCATCGATGAAGAGACGCGGGTGGTGTTCATCGCCAATCCCAACAATCCGACGGGCACTTTCGCGCCGGGCGCGGCGATTGCGCGTTTTCTTGAGCAGGTGGCTCAGGCGCACGGCGAGCGTGTGACCGTGGTGTTGGATGAGGCCTATAACGAATACCTCGATCCCGAGCACCGTTTCGACAGCGTCGAATTAGTGCGCCGTTTTCCCAACCTGATCGTTTCGCGCACGTTTTCTAAAGCCTATGGCCTGGCGGGATTGCGCGTGGGCTTTGCGCTCGCGCAGCCGGCGCTTACTGATCTGCTCAACCGCGTGCGCCAGCCCTTCAACGTCAATACGCTGGCTCAGGCGGCCGCGATCGCGGCGTTGGGCGATGCCGAGTTTTTGCAAAATGCCTACGCCACCAACAAGGCAGGCAAAGCACAGCTTTGCGCGGCCTTCGATAAGCTCGGGCTGTCTTATGTGCCGAGCTATGGCAACTTTGTGCTGGTGCATGTGGGAGATGCGCCGCGCATCAACCTCGAACTGCTCAAGCGCGGCGTCATCGTGCGTCCGGTGGCGGGCGACGGCCTGCCCGAGTGCTTGCGTGTCTCGATTGGCCTGCCTGCCGAGAACGAGCGCTTTATCGCTGCCCTGACTGAGATTTTGTCGGCATGAGCGCCTCCCCGACCGCACAGCAGGCGTTGATTCCTGTTCTGGCGGTGGTGGGTGTGGGATTGATTGGGGGCTCTTTCGCGGCAGCCTTGCGTCAGGCCGGTCAGGTCGGGCGTGTGCTGGGCGTGGGCCGTAATCCTGATTCGCTGGCGCAGGCCAAGCATCTGGGCTTGATCGACGATATTGTCAGCCCGGAGATCGCCGCTGCCCAGGCCGACCTCATCATGTTGGCGACGCCGGTCGGCAGCCTGGGGCCGATGCTCGCACGCATGCGCGATCATCTGCGCGCTACGACCGTGATTACCGATGGCGGCAGCACCAAGGCCGAAGTCGTGGATGCTGCGCGTGCGGCCTTGGGTGATCATATCGGCGCTTTCGTGCCGGGGCATCCTATCGCTGGCGCTGAGCGCACCGGTCCCGATGCTGCCGATGCGAGCCTGTATGCCGGCCGCAAGGTGATTCTCACCCCGCTAGCCGAGAATGCTGCTGATGCCGTGGCGCTGGTGCGCGCTGCCTGGGAGGTTTGCGGCGCGATGGTGCTCGAGATGACGCCAGAGGCGCATGACAGTGTGCTGGCTTCTGTGAGCCACTTGCCGCACTTCCTGTCGGCCGTTTATATGGCGCAGGTGTGCGAGGCGGACGACGCCGCGACGCGCCTGGCGCTCGCGGGCTCGGGTTTTCGCGATTTCACCCGCATTGCCGCAGGCTCGCCCGAAATGTGGCGCGATATTTTCCTGTCTAACCGTTCGGCCATGCTGGCCGAGCTGACGGCGCTGCGCGCCGTGCTGGACCGAACCGAAGCCGCTTTGCTAGCCGCTGATGGCGCGGGCTTGCAGCAATGGCTGCAGGATGCCGCATTGGCGCGGCGGGCCTGGCGCAAGGAGTCTTCCTGATGAATGCATTGGCCTATCTGGATTTGCCTCATATCCGCCAGGCGCGCGGCCTTGCCGCGCTGCCGGGCTCCAAGAGTATTTCCAATCGTGTGCTGCTGATTGCCGCGCTGGCTGAGGGCCGTACCGAAATCAGCGGCCTGCTTGATTCCGATGACACCCGGGTGATGCTTGCGGCTTTGCGGCAGCTGGGCGTGGCCGTAACGGATCTCGGGCAGGGCAGGGTGGCGGTCGAAGGCGCCCGCCGTTTCCTCGCCGAAAAGGCGGAACTGTTTTTGGGCAATGCCGGAACGGCCTTCCGTCCCCTGACTGCCGCGCTGGCCCTGATGGGTGGCGACTATCGTCTCTCTGGTGTGCCGCGCATGCACGAGCGCCCGATCGGCGATCTGGTCGATGCGCTGCGTGCCTGGGGCGCCCGCATTGATTATCTGGGTCAAGCGGGCTATCCGCCCCTGCATATCGGCCGGGGAGACATCCGTGCAGACCGGGTGCGGGTGCAGGGTTCGGTGTCAAGCCAATTTCTCACGGCATTGCTTTTGGCCGCGCCCATCGAGGCTGGCGCCAGCGGCCGCCCGGTCACCATCGAGGTGATCGGCGAGCTGATTTCCAAGCCGTATATCGAGATCACGCTCAATCTTATGGCGCGCTACGGTGTCAATGTGGTGCGTGATGGCTGGCGTGCTTTCACCATCGAGGGCGATGCGCGTTACCGCAGCCCTGGAAGCATCGCCGTCGAAGGAGATGCTTCCACAGCCTCCTATCTGCTGGCCTTGGGTGTTCTGGGGGGCGGTCCGGTCCGTGTCACGGGCGTGGGTGAGCAGAGTATTCAGGGCGACACCGCCTTTGCGGATACGCTGGCTGCGATGGGCGCGAACATCACCAAAGGCAGTGACTGGATCGAGGCCAGCGGCCAGGCCGTGGCCGAGGGGGGGCGGATTAAGGCGTTTGACGCCGACTTCAATCTGATTCCCGATGCGGCGATGACGGCCGCCACGATGGCCTTGTTTGCCGACGGCCCCTGCCGTTTGCGCAATATCGGCAGCTGGCGTGTCAAAGAAACCGATCGCATTCACGCGATGCACACGGAGCTGGCTAAACTGGGGGCCAAGGTCGAAAGCGGGCCGGATTGGCTGTCGCTGACGCCGCCTGCCGACAGTGATTGGCGTGATGCGCATATCGGCACCTGGGACGACCACCGGATGGCCATGTGCTTTTCGCTGGCCGCCTTCGGGCCTGCGGCGGTGCGTATTCTTGACCCGGGCTGCGTCAGCAAGACCTTCCCGGATTATTTTGACGTGTATGCGGGCCTGGTCAGCGCCTGAGCCCTGGACGGATATTTCATGAGCTCTGATGCTGCCGGCTCCGCGCCGGTGATCACCATTGATGGCCCGACCGCCTCGGGCAAGGGCACGATCGCCCATCGTGTGGCCAAGAAACTGGGGTTTGCGGTTCTGGATAGCGGGGCGCTCTACCGGCTTACTGCGCTGGCCGCGCTCAACGCAGGCGTGGCGGCGCAAGACGAGAGCGCAGTGGCCGCCGTTGCCCAGGCGCTTGATGTCCGTTTCGATGGCCCGCATGTGTACTTGCAGGGCGTGGATGCCGGGCATGAAATCCGCCGGGAACACGTGGGCAATTATGCCTCTCGCGTGGCGGCTTATCCTGCCGTGCGTCAGGCACTTCTCGATCGGCAGCGGGCTTTTCGCCTGCCGCCCGGCCTGGTGGCGGACGGCCGCGATATGGGCACCGTGGTATTCCCCGACGCCTCACTAAAGATATTTCTCGTCGCCAGTGTCGAAGCCCGGGCGCAGAGGCGGTATAAGCAGTTGATCGATAAGGGTATTTCTGCTAATCTTGATGAGCTTTTGCGGGATATGCGAGAGCGCGATGCGCGCGATACGCAGCGCGCTGTGGCGCCTTTGGCGCCGGCGGCAGACGCAAAAGTGCTGGATTCTTCTAACCTGACAGTCGAGCAGACTGTGGCGGCGGTGCTTGAGCACTGGCGTCATTGACCGGTGCCGTGCGCCGGCTTGGTCTGGGGCGGTATTAGCGCCACGGCCACTATCAGGTGGGTAAGAGGGTAATCTGCGAAATGTAGTGCGCAACGTTTTTCGGGACGTTGTTTTCAGGCCCTGCCGGCCTATGTGTACGCTCACACGGGTCACCCCGCAAGGGCGGCGCCAACCGGCAGGTTTTTTGACTCCACTGCGGCGGGCAAGCCGTCGCGGTGTGTAGCAACGGCCATTTTGGCCTAATGGATTATTAACCTAATGTCTTCCGTTTCCACTTCCGCCTTCGGCGGTGAGAACTTTGCCGACCTGTTTGCCGAGAGCCTCAAGAGCCAGGACATGAAGTCCGGCGAGGTCATCAGCGCCGAAGTCGTTCGCGTTGACCACAATTTCGTGGTCGTGAACGCTGGCCTGAAGTCCGAGGCGCTGATCCCCCTGGAAGAGTTCCTGAACGACCAGGGTGAACTCGAAGTACAACCCGGCGATTTCGTCTCGGTGGCGATCGACTCGCTGGAAAACGGCTACGGCGACACCATCCTGTCGCGTGACCGCGCCAAGCGCCTGTCGGCCTGGCTGCAACTGGAAAAGGCCCTGGAAAATGGCGAGCTGGTTACCGGCACCATCACGGGCAAGGTCAAGGGCGGTCTGACCGTCATGACCAACGGCATCCGCGCCTTCCTGCCGGGTTCGCTGGTCGACCTGCGTCCTGTCAAGGACACCACCCCCTACGAGGGCAAGACCCTCGAGTTCAAGGTCATCAAGCTCGACCGCAAGCGCAACAACGTTGTGCTGTCGCGCCGCCAAGTGCTGGAAGCCAGCATGGGCGAAGAGCGTCAGAAGCTGCTCGAAACCCTGCACGAAGGTGCTGTGGTCAAGGGCGTGGTCAAGAACATCACCGACTACGGCGCGTTCGTGGATCTGGGCGGCATCGACGGCCTGCTGCACATCACCGACATGGCCTGGCGCCGTGTGCGTCACCCCTCCGAAGTCCTGCAAGTGGGTCAGGAAGTCGAAGCCAAGGTCCTCAAGTTCGACCAGGAAAAGAGCCGCGTGTCGCTGGGCGTCAAGCAACTGGGCGAAGATCCGTGGGTGGGTCTGGCTCGCCGCTACCCGCAAGGCACCCGTCTGTTCGGCAAGGTGACCAACCTGACCGACTACGGCGCCTTCGTTGAGGTCGAAGCCGGCATCGAAGGTCTGGTGCACGTCTCCGAAATGGACTGGACCAACAAGAACGTGGACCCGCGCAAGGTTGTCACCCTGGGCGAAGAAGTCGAAGTCATGGTTCTCGAGATCGACGAAGACCGTCGCCGTATCTCGCTGGGCATGAAGCAGTGCCGTCAGAATCCGTGGGAAGAGTTCGCCACGAACTTCAAGCGCGGCGACAAGGTGCGCGGCGCTATCAAGTCGATCACCGACTTCGGCGTGTTTGTCGGTCTGCCTGGCGGCATCGACGGCCTGGTCCACCTGTCCGATCTGTCGTGGACGGAAACCGGCGAAGAAGCCGTTCGCAACTTCAAGAAGGGCGACGAAATCGAAGCCGTGGTTCTGGGTATCGACACCGAGAAGGAACGCATCTCCCTGGGCATCAAGCAGCTCGAAGGCGATCCGTTCAACAACTTCGTCGCCACCTACGACAAGGGCGCTGTGGTTCCTGGCACGATCAAGCAGGTCGAAGCCAAGGGCGCTGTCGTGACCCTGTCCGTCGACGTCGAGGGTTATCTGCGCGCTTCCGAGATCTCCTCGGGCCGTGTTGAAGACGCCACTACCGTGCTGAACGTTGGCGACAACGTCGAAGCCATGATCATCAACATCGACCGCAAGGCGCGTTCGATTCAGTTGTCGATCAAGGCCCGGGACAACGCCGAAACGGCTGAAACCATCCAGCGCATGTCCGAAGCCAGCGCCTCGTCGGGTACGACGAACCTGGGCGCGCTGCTGAAGGCCAAGCTGGACCAACAGCGCAACGACGGTTGAACGTGACCAAGTCGGAGCTGATCGCCGCTCTGTCGGCCCGCTATCCCCAGCTGGCCGCCCGCGACACCGATCTGGCCGTCAAGACCGTTCTTGATGCCATGACCCAGGCCCTGGCCTCGGGTCAGCGCATCGAGATCCGCGGTTTTGGCAGCTTTTCCTTGTCGCAGCGGTCACCCCGCGTGGGACGCAACCCCAAGTCTGGCGAGCAAGTGTTGGTGCCTGGTAAGCAGGTGCCGCATTTCAAGGCAGGTAAAGAGTTGCGAGAGCGCGTGGATCTGGCAGGTAACGAAGCGGGTGGCGATTCTTCTAACGAATCGTCAGACCCGTTGCAGGCTGAGATGGATATGCACGCAATGCATTGATGTCGTAGTGCCCGACGCAAAGCCCCTTGAGGTCAGTTCCGTCTCAAGGGGCTTTGTCTTTGCCGCTGTCGGAAGGTAAACCTGACAAAAGCCCCACATGGGCCACGGATTCGGTCCCGCTTGCGCTTACAATCAAAAGTCTTACATATCATGGAGCACGCGCCATGCGCTACCTTGTCTGGGCCCTGCGATTGCTCGTTTTTATCGCTGTATTGATGTTCGCGCTAAAGAACACGGAACCGGTCGCGGTCAAGTTCTACGCGGATCATGTGCTGCAAGATGTGCCGCTTATCGTGGTCATGCTGGCGACTTTTGTTTTGGGCGCGGTTTTCGGTTTATTGCTGACGGTGCCTGCGTCGATGCGACGTCGCCGCGAAGCACAACGCCTGCGCCGCGAAGTTGAACGCCTGCAGGCGTCTGGTACGCAAACGCCTGTCGCGCCCGAAGCGGTCGCGCCGATGTCGCCGCTGTAAAGCGGTTTTTCACTGGATCGCAAGAGTCTGAACTGTGGATTTTGAACCCTGGTGGCTGATTTTCGTCCCGGTGCTGTTCGCCCTGGGCTGGTTGGCGGCGCGCTTTGACTTCCGGCAGATGCTGCGTGAAACACGTACCTTGCCGGATTCTTATTTTCGTGGCTTGAATTTCCTGCTGAATGAGCAGCCGGACCGTGCGATCGACGCCTTTGTCGAAGTCGCCAAATTAGACCCTGAAACGACCGAATTGCATTTCGCCCTGGGCAGTCTGTTCCGCCGTCGCGGCGAAATGGAGCGCGCCATCCGTGTGCACCAAAGCCTCTTGAGCCGCTCCGACCTGCCACAGGCGGAACGTGAGCACGCGCAACATGAACTGGCGCAGGATTTTCTCAAGGCGGGCATGCTGGACCGGGCCGAGGCGGCTTTCGAGCAGCTCAAAGACACCGACACCCGTTACGCCCTGCCCGCGCTGCGTTCGCTGATTCGCATTTATGAATCCGAGCATGATTGGCCGCGCGCTATCGAGGCGGTCAAAACCTTGCAGGGCTTGGTTGACGAGCCGGTGCCGCAACTGGTGCACTACTACTGTGAGCAGGCGCAGGCTGCGCTGAGCGCAAAGCCCGCCGATATCGAAAGCGCCTTGGCTGCGCTCGATGCGGCAGATCATGCGGCCGCTGCGACGGGCCACGGCGGCTCGATGAGCCGAGGCTCCAAGGTACGCACCTCGATGCTGCGTGCGCGCCTGGCTGCGCTGGAAAGCGATAGCAAGCGCGAGCGTCTTTATCTCGAAGGCATTCTGGCGGAAGCGCCCGAGTACGCCGGCCTGGTGGCCGAGCAGTTGCTGAACAATTATCGGCAGGCAGGAGAGGCCGTGCAAGGCCTGGCGCATTTGCGCGCGCAATACGAACGTCATGCCTCGCTAGACCTCTTCAATGTGGTATTTCGCGAGTTGCGGGCACAGCAGGGCAGCGGACCGGCCTGGGCCTTTGCCCGTGAGGCGCTGCGTCACCATCCCTCTCTATTGGGTCTGGACCGCTTGCTCGAGGCTGAATTGGCGGCTCCGGCCGTCGCCGGCGCACCGAGCAGCCCCGTGCCGGGCGCGGACATGACGCTGCTGCGCAGTCTGATCCACAAACATACACAACGCCTTGACCGGTATGCCTGCCGCAGCTGCGGTTTTCAGGCACGCCGCTTCTATTGGCAATGCCCGGGCTGCAATGCCTGGGAAACCTATACGCCACGCCGTTTGGAAGAACTTGAATGATGACTTTTCCCGCGCAAGCTGTCGCGCGTGCTCGCGTGCTCGTCGTCGGCGATGTCATGCTGGACCGTTATTGGTTCGGTGAGGTCGAGCGTATTTCCCCCGAGGCGCCGGTACCCGTGGTGCGCGTAGCCCGACGAGAAGACCGTCTGGGTGGCGCCGCCAACGTCGCACGTAACATCGCCGCGCTTGGCGCTCAGGCTACCCTGATCGGGGTGGTTGGCGCTGATGAGGCGGGTGGGCGCATTGCTGTGTTGGCGTCCGAGGCCGGAGTGCATACGCGGCTCGTTACCGATCCGGATCGTCATACCACCTTAAAAATGCGGGTGTTGGGCCGTCAACAGCAATTGCTGCGCATCGATTTCGAAGAGGAGCCGGGCCAGGCCATACTCGAAGGCGTGGATGCCGCGCTGGCAGCCGCCTTGTCCGACTGTGATGTGCTGGTGCTTTCCGATTATGCCAAGGGTGCGCTGGCCCGCGTCGAGGGCTTGATCGCCCTGGCGCGAGCCCGCCAGGTGCCGGTCTTGGTCGATCCCAAGGGCGACGACTATTCCCGCTACCGGGGCGCCACGCTGGTGACGCCTAATCGTGCTGAAATGCAGCAGGCGGTGGGCCGCTGGTCCAGCGAAGCGCAGCTCGATCAGCGCGCGCAGGCCCTGCGCCAGGATCTCGATCTGGAGGCCTTGCTGGTGACGCGCTCCGAGCAGGGCATGACCTTGTTCACGCAGGACGGCCGCCAGCATGTGGATGCACAGGCGCACGAAGTATTCGACGTGTCGGGTGCCGGCGATACGGTGCTTGCCACACTGGCCGTCATGCGGGCCACCGGCCTGGACTGGGCGGATGCGATGAGCTGGGCCAATCGTGCTGGCGGCATCGTCGTCGGCAAGCTGGGCACCTCGGTGGTGACTGGCGCTGAACTTGCAGGAGAAGCAATATGATTGTTGTGACGGGCGCAGCCGGCTTTATTGGCAGCAATCTGGTACGCGGCCTGAACCGCCGGGGCATTTACGACATCATCGCGATTGATGATCTGACCGAAGGCGATAAATTCCGCAATCTGGTCGATTGCCGCATTGCCGACTATATGCATCACGAAGACGCGCGTGCGCTGCTCAAGGCGGGCCAGTTTCCGCGCGTGCGGGCCGTGCTGCATCAAGGGGCCTGCTCGGACACCACCGAGCGCAATGGCCAGTACATGATGGACAACAATTACCGCGTGACGCTGGAATGGTTCGAATATTGCCAGGCGAATCGCGTGCCCCTGATCTATGCGTCGTCGGCGGCAGTCTATGGCGCATCGACTGTCTATGTCGAAGATCCGGCCAACGAAGGCCCTTTGAACGTTTACGGCTATTCCAAGCTGCTGTTTGATCAGGTGCTGCGCACCCGCATGGACAAGTTGACTGCCCAGGTCGTGGGCCTGCGTTACTTCAATGTCTATGGCCCGCATGAGCAGCACAAGGGCCGTATGGCCTCGGTTGCGTTCCACAATATGAACCAATTCCTGGCTGAGGGGCATGTGCGCCTGTTCTCAGGCTGGGACGGCTACGCGGATGGCGGTCAAAGCCGCGATTTCATTTCGGTGGAAGATGTCGTCGATGTGAACCTGCACTTTCTCGATCATCCGGGCACATCGGGGATCTTCAATTGCGGCACGGGCCGTGCGCAGCCTTTCAATGACGTGGCTGCTGCCGTCGTCAATACCTTGCGGGCGGAGCAGGGCGAGGCACCCTTGTCCTTGGACGAGCTCGTGAGCCAGGGCCTGATCCGCTACATCCCCTTTCCGGATGACCTTAAGGGGCGCTATCAGAGCTTTACCCAGGCCAATGTCGATGCTTTGCGCGCGGCCGGCTATACGGCCGTCATGCGTGATGTGCAGACAGGCGTAAGCGAGTACGTGCGCTACTGGCGGTCGCGCAAGTCACTGGCGTAGTTTTACGCTGAGGCAAAAAATCGAACTGACGGGCCCTTGAGGGGCCCGTCAGCGCATTCTGGAGGGCCTGACGGCGGTCGCCGTCTTTTCTTCTGGAGTCATTATGCGTTTCGCCCCCTTGCTATGCACGGCATTACTGCTGGGCGCCGCCTTCCCGGCGACGGCCCTTGACCTCAACAGCGCTACCGCTGCGCAACTGCGCGAATTGAAAGGGGTGGGGCCGCGCAGCGCCGAACTCATTGTGCGCGAACGCGAGCGCGGCGGGCCTTTTTTGTCCTTGCAGGATCTAAGCGAGCGCGTGCGCGGCATCGGTGAGCGCAAGATCGCCGGCTTCGCCGAGGCTGGCCTGACCGTGGGGCAAGCGCCGTCTTCGCGCACTGCCGTCTCGGCGCCCCCTGCTGTTCCCCCTGCGGCGTCAAGCTCGGCCTCGACGCGCAAACCTGGGGCCTCCTCCAACAAGCCGGTTCCAGCGAAGGCAGTGCGCCAACCCTGATTTTTCCCTGCGCCTAGCACGGGTTTGCGATAGCGGGGCGGGCCGCAGGGTTATGATCAACTCATGAACGCCATCACTTACCCCACTATCGAGCAGACCGTCGGCAATACGCCGTTGGTGCGCCTGCAACGCATTCCTGGCGAACTCGGCCAGGCCCGTGGCAATGTCATCCTAGCCAAACTGGAAGGCAATAATCCGGCAGGTTCGGTCAAGGATAGACCGGCGCTGTCCATGATTTTGCGCGCCGAAGAACGCGGCGAAATCAGTCCCGGCGATACGCTGATCGAGGCCACCAGCGGCAATACCGGTATTGCCCTGGCCATGACCGCAGCCATGCGAGGCTATCGCATGGTGCTGATCATGCCCGACAATCTTTCAGTAGAGCGCCGCGCTGCCATGGCGGCCTATGGCGCCGAGCTGATCCTCACGCCAGCCGACAAGGGCGGCATGGAGTATGCGCGAGATCTGGCTACCGCCATGCAGGCCGAGGGCAAGGGCAAGGTCTTGGATCAGTTCGCCAATCCGGATAACCCACGCGCCCATATCGAAGGCACGGGGCCGGAAATCTGGGCGCAGACGCAGGGTCAGGTGACGCATTTCGTCAGCGCCATGGGCACCACCGGCACCATTATGGGCGTGGCTAGCTATCTCAAATCGCGCAATCCAGCGGTGCAAGTGGTGGGCGCACAGCCGGCCGAAGGCTCGCAGATTCCGGGCATACGCAAGTGGCCGCAAGCTTATCTGCCCAAGATTTTCGATGCTTCGCTGGTGGATGCCTACGAGTCCATCGTCCAGGCCGATGCCGAGCAGATGGCGCGACGCATGGCGGCCGAGGAAGGTATTTTCGGTGGGATTTCTGCGGCGGGTGCGCTGGTTGCCGCCTTGCGTGTGGCCGAGCGCGTAGAAAACGCCACGATCGTATTTATCGTTTGCGATCGCGGTGACCGTTATCTGTCTACGGGTGTTTTCGACTGAGGGGCGACGCCGGGCCCGAGCGCCCGGCATCCTGACCGCAACACCTTATGGGCGGCCGACTCGGGCTTGCAGCGCTGCTGCCAGGTCAGCCACCGCTGTGGCATAGAAGTAACTGCGGTTGTACTGCGTGATGACAAAGAAGTTGGCGGTGCCGGTACGATATACCGCCGTGCCGCGTGCTTCTTCGGCAAGATCGATCACGCCTAGCGGGCTGTTCTGCCAGGGTTCGGCGCTGGCGCCAGGCCTGAGGTGCGCCCCGGCCTGCTGCAATCCGGCCCAGTTCAGTTTGGGCACCAGACCGCCATCCACCAGGGACGATGGGTCGGCGGGCAGGATAACGGGGGCAAACACGGGTAAGCCACGTTGCCAGCCGTGTTTCTGTAAAAAGCTGCCTACCGACATCACGGCATCGGGCACGCTGTTAGCCAGATCGATGTGGCCGTCGTCATCGCCATCCACTGCGTAATGGGCAATGCTGGTGGGCATGAATTGCGGCATGCCGATCGCACCGGCGAACGAGCCCAGCGTGCCGGGCTCCAGCTTGCCCTGTAGCGTCAGCGTGATGAAGTCAGCCAACTGTTTGCGGAACATCTCGACCCGTTCGGGGCGGGCGGGTTCGGGGTGGTCAAAGGCCAGCGTCGCCAGCGCATCGATGACGCGGAAATTACCCATGTTGCGGCCATATAGCGTTTCGACGCCAATGATGGACACGATGATGGACGCCGGGACGCCGTATTGCTGCGCAGCGCGCTCGATCACGGCACGGTTTTCGTTCCAGAATTCCACGCCCCAGCCGATGCGCTTGGGTTCAATGAAGCGCGCACGATAGGTATCCCAGCTTCGCCATACCTTGCGTCCAGGAACCGAGGGGGCAATCAGGCGGGCCACGGTGCTGCTGTAGCGCGCATCGGCCAGTAGGTCCAGCACGGCTTGTGGCGGCAGGGCGCGCTCGCTGGCCAAGCTTTCGCCAAAGCGGCTTACCTCGGGCCTGAGTTTGCCGCTTGCGCCCAGCGTGGCGGAAGGTTCTGCCGCAGGGCTGTCCGGTCCGATGCGAATGGCCTCGGGTTTACCCTTGGTGTTCGAGGGGTTTGCGCTGGCGTCTTGGAGCTTCAAAGGGGGGGAGGCACAACCTCCCAGGAGCATGGCCAGTAGGCCGATTTGCAGGAAACGCCGGGTGATGAACATAATCTTCCCTATGGAGACCATGTATCTTACTCATCCGTCGTGCAAACTGCATGAAATGGGCAGTTGGCATCCCGAGAGCCCACAGAGGCTGGATGCCATTTCCGATCAACTTCTGGCCAGCGGTCTGATGCCCTATCTGGGCGAGAGAGAGGTGCCCGCGGCCACGCGTCAAGACATTTTGCGCGTACACAGCGCCTATCACCTGGATCGTCTGCGCGGCCTGTCTCCGGAGCATGGCTATGCCGAGATCGACCCGGACACGCTTATGAATCCGCATACGCTAGAGGCTGCCTATCATGCCGCCGGCGCGGGCATTGCGGCGGTTGACGCACTGATGGCGGGCGAGGCCCGGACGGCGTTTTGTGCGGTTCGCCCGCCCGGGCATCATGCCGAACACAGCCGTGCGATGGGCTTCTGTTTTTTCAACAATATCGCCATCGCGGCCAGTTACGCCATGCAGGTTCATGGTTTGACGCGGATCGCCATCGTTGATTTCGATGTCCATCATGGCAATGGCATCGAACAAGCTTTTGCGGGTGACGAGCGCGTACTGATGTGCAGCTTTTTCCAGCATCCTTTTTTCCCCAACAGCGGGGCTGAGCATGCTGCGGCCAATATGGTGAACGTGCCGATGGATGCCTACACCACTGGCCCCAAGGTGCGTGAGGTGGTGCGCCAGCAATGGTTGCCGCGTTTGGAAGCCCACGCACCGCAACTGATCCTGGTGTCAGCCGGTTTTGATGCGCATCGGGAGGACGATATGGCACAGATGGGGCTGGTGGAAAGCGATTACGCCTGGATCACCGACCAGCTCGTCGCGGTGGCGGATCGTTATGCGCAAGGCCGTATCGTGAGCACGCTGGAGGGCGGGTACAGTCTGTCCGCGCTGGGCCGCAGTGTGGTTGCACACATCAGGTCGCTGTCTAAGCTGTAGAATCAGGAAAGATTTCGTGTAATGCAAACCCCGGCATATCGCCGGGTAATTATTGTCTGGAGGCTGCTGGATGAAGGTATTGGTACCCGTCAAGCGCGTCGTTGACTACAACGTCAAGGTGCGCGTGAAGTCCGATCAATCGGATGTGGACATCGCCAATGTGAAGATGTCGATGAACCCCTTTGACGAAATCGCTGTCGAAGAGGCGACCCGTCTGAAAGAAAAGGGCAGCATTGCGGAAGTGATCGCCGTATCTTGCGGCGTGGCGCAATGCCAGGAAACCTTGCGCACCGCCATGGCCATTGGCGCCGACCGCGGCGTGTTGGTGCAGACCGACGCTGAGTTGCAGCCGCTGGCTGTCGCCAAATTGCTCAAGGCCTTGGTCGACAAGGAACAGCCGCAACTGGTGATTCTGGGCAAGCAGGCGATTGATGATGACGCCAACCAGACCGGCCAGATGCTGGCTGCCTTGCTGGACTGGCCGCAGGCTACGTTCGCCAGCAAGGTCGAGCTGGGCGATGGCAATGTCACCGTGACTCGCGAAGTCGATGGCGGCCTGGAAACGCTGACGCTCAAGCTGCCGGCCATCATCACGACCGACTTGCGCCTGAATGAGCCGCGTTATGTCACGCTGCCCAACATCATGAAGGCCAAGAAAAAGCCGCTGGACACGGTCACGCCGCAGGACCTGGGTGTGGACGCCGCGCCGCGCCTGAAGACCCTGAAAGTCACCGAGCCTGCGGCCCGCAAGGCTGGCATCAAGGTGGCCGACGTCGCCGCGCTGGTCGAAAAACTCAAGAATGAAGCGAAGGTGATCTAACAATGACGACGCTTGTTATTGCTGAACACGACAACGCCCAGCTCAAGGGCGCGACCCTGAATACTATTGCGGCCGCCGTCAAGATCGGTGGCGATGTGCACGTGCTGGTGGCGGGCGCCAACGCCCGTGGCGTGGCCGAGCAGGCCGCCGCTGCCGCCGGCGTGAGCAAGGTCTTGCTGGCCGATGCGCCGCAACTCGCCGAAGGCCTGGCGGAAAATCTGGCCGCCCAGGTTTTGGCCGTGGCGCCGGCCTACAGCCACATTCTGTTCCCGGCCACGGCTTCGGGAAAGAACGTCGCGCCGCGCGTGGCTGCCAAGCTCGATGTGGCCCAGGTTTCCGACATCATCAGCGTGGAGTCGGCGGATACCTTCCAGCGCCCGATCTATGCCGGCAACGCCATCGCCACCGTGCAATCGGGCGATGCCGTCAAGGTCATCACGGTTCGCGCCACCGGCTTTGACGCCGTGGCTGCCACAGGCGGCACGGCTGCGATCGAAGAGATGGCCGCCGTGGCGGATTCCGGCTTGTCCAGCTTTGTGGGCCGTGAAGTCGCTAAGAGCGACCGTCCCGAATTGGCGGGCGCCCGCGTGGTTGTCTCGGGTGGCCGTGGTCTGGGCAGCGCCGAGAACTTCAAGATCCTCGATCCGCTGGCCGATAAGCTGGGCGCGGCCCTGGGCGCTTCGCGCGCAGCCGTTGATGCGGGTTATGCCCCCAACGATTGGCAGGTCGGACAAACCGGCAAGATCGTAGCTCCTCAGCTGTATGTGGCAGTCGGTATTTCCGGCGCCATCCAGCACCTGGCGGGCATGAAAGACTCCAAGGTCATCGTGGCTATCAATAAAGACCCGGAAGCGCCGATCTTCGGCGTGGCCGATTACGGTCTGGTGGGTGATCTGTTCCAAGTGGTTCCGGAACTGACCAGCGCGCTCTGATCGCGCCGACAGGCAGACCCCCCGGTCTGAATGGCATCTCAACAGTCGGACTGCGGTCCGGCAGTCGGGAAGCTGTTCTGACCGGGGGTTTTTTATCGGCGGTCCGCAAGACGCTCGCGCGCTCTTACCGTTTACACGCCGGAAAGCGGCCCTTAGGCTTGGCAGCAGCCCTTGCACAAAGGCGATGGTTTGGCTTTCGTCCTGTTTCTGATAATGTCTGCGACGCATGCAAGACACACTGCGTAGAGGGCTCAGGATGAAAGAGTTAGTCGCAAGTCATGTAAGTCATGCTAGTCAAAAGACGGAGCGCGCGCGATGAACTGCTCCGTCGGTTTTTTTGAGTCTGTGCCTATCGCCATTCTTTTCATTGCGGTCGGTCTAGGTTATTTCATCGGCAAGTTCCGGATCGGCCCGGTGGCGCTGGGAGGTATCTGCGGGACTTTGATCGTGGCGCTGTTATTGGGCCAGACAGGCTGCCAGGTGGGCGGTCCGGTGCGTGAACTTTCGTTCGCGCTTTTCATCTTTGCCATGGGTTATGCCGGCGGCCCGGGCTTTTTCGCCAATCTCAATCGCTCCAGCCTGCGCTTCATGGTCTTGCCCATCATCGAGGCGGTGCTGGTACTGGTGATTTCCTTGGTGGCGGCGCGTATTTTCGGCTTCGATGCTGGAACGACCGCCGGTTTGGCGGCGGGCGCGGCGACGGAGTCGGCCGTGGTCGGCACTGCCTCGGAGGCCTTGCGCCATCTGGGCTTGTCGGCGGCAGAGCTGCAGAGCCAGGAGGCCAATATCGCCACGGCTTACACCCTGACCTATCTGGTGGGGATGTTGAGCATCGTATTCTTTACCAGTCAGGTTGCGCCGGCGCTGCTGCGTATCGATTTGCGCACGGCCTGCAAGGAGCTGGAAACCAAGCTGGGGGGATTGCCCGAAGACGACGAGGCCACCTTGCCGGCCCTGCCGCGGCTGGTGGGCCGCGCGCACATTGTGGCGGCTGCCGAGGGCATGACGGTGCAAGAGGTCGAGGAAAAGCTTGCCGGGCGCACAGTGCTGACCCGTTTGTTGCGCGATGGCGAGGCGGTGGAGCCCGCAGCCGAGGAAGTGCTGCGCACCGGCGACATCGTGGTGATCGTGGGGCTGCGTTTTTATGCCCTGCGCGGTACCAAGGTTATTGGGCCTGAAATCCAGGTGCCGGCCGCCCACGCCGAGGCGCTTAATTTGCAGGAGCGTCAGGTCGTTATCGGTAGCAGGCGCGTCAATGGCCATACGCTGGCGCAATTGGCGCAGACCCCGCAGGCCCGCGCTGCGCGCGGGGTGTTTCTTCATAGTGTCGAGCGCGGCGGCATGAGCTTGCCGATGATGCCGTCGACGGTGCTCCAATATGGCGATGTGCTCAGACTAGTGGGCGCCGACCCCCAGCTGAGCAAGGCCGTCGAACATCTGGGCAGCGAGTTGCGCCGCGATGGCGGCACCGATCTGGTGTTTATGAGCATCGGCATTCTGGCGGGGCTGGGTATCGGCAGCCTGTCAGCGACGGTTGCAGGTTTGCCCCTGTCGCTGGGCAGTGGGGGCGGCGCGCTGGTGAGTGGTTTGATCTGCGGTTGGCTGTCGGCGAAGCGGCCGTCGATCGGGCATGTTCCCGCACCGGCCCTCAATCTGCTCAAGGAGTTGGGGTTGGCGATTTTCATTGCTTGCGTCGGCTTGTCGGCCGGGCCGCAGGCGATTACTCTTTTAAAGCAGCATGGGCTTATTCTGCCTGTCATTGGTTTGGCGGTGTCGCTGGGCCCGGCCTGCGCCTCCCTCTGGATTGGGCATAAATTGCTCAAGATCGAGGGGCCGCTGCTCTTGGGGGCGATTGCCGGACAACATGTCAGTACGCCGACAGTCAGCGCCGTGATCGAGCGGGCCGGAAGCTCGGTGCCCATCCTGGGCTACACCGTGACCTACGCCATTGCCAATGTACTGTTGCCGGTGCTGGGGCCATTGATCGTAGCTTTGGCCTATCACCTGGGTTGATCGTCATCACGGGCGGCAGTCACGCCGATTTTTATAGAACGGAGACATCATGAGCTACACCACGCCGCTGCGCGATATCCGCTTCGCCCTGAAAGAGCTGGCGGGTTTGGAGGAAATCCTTCAACTGCCGGGTTTCGAGGAGGTGGAGCCGGATCTGGTCGATGCCATCCTCACCGAGAATGCGCGTTTTGTGCAGGATGTGGTGGCACCGCTCAATGTGTCGGGGGACCGTCAGCCGCCTGTCTTGAAAGAGGGGGTGGTGACTACGACGCCGGGTTACGCCCGCGCCTTTGCGGAGTACTCGACTGGCGGCTGGCAGGGCTTGCAGCATCCGGTGCAATGGGGCGGTCAGGGCTTGCCGCAGTTGGTCGCCGCGCCGGCAAGCGAGAACTTCCAGGCAGCCAGCCTCGCTTTCTCGCTATGCCCCATGTTGACCGATGGCGTGATCGAAGCGCTGCTCATGGTGGGTTCGCCCGCGCAACAGAAAGCCTATGTGCCGCAGCTGATTGGCGGGCGCTGGACCGGGACCATGAATCTCACCGAGCCGCAGGCAGGCTCTGATCTGGCACTGTTGGCGACCCGCGCCGTGCCGCAGCCCGATGGCAGTTATCGCCTCACAGGGCAGAAAATCTTCATTACTTACGGCGAACATGATCTGGCCGAAAACATCATCCACCTGGTGCTGGCCCGCCTGCCGGATGCGCCGGCTGGCGTGAAGGGAATTTCCCTGTTCATCGTGCCCAAGGTGTTGGTCAACGAGGACGGCTCACTGGGCAGGCGCAACGATGTCTGGTGCGCGTCGCTGGAACACAAGCTGGGTATTCACGGCAGCCCGACAGCGGTGATGCTGTACGGCGCCGGCAAGGGTGAGGTGGGCGAGGGCGCGGTCGGCTATCTGATCGGCCAAGCCAATCGGGGCCTGGAATATATGTTCATCATGATGAACGCCGCGCGTTTCTCCGTGGGCCAGCAGGGCATCGCGCTGTCTGAGCGCGCCTATCAAAAGGCTCAGGCTTATGCACGTGAGCGCATACAGGGGCGTGCCATCGAAGGTTCGGCGGGTCCGGTATCGATTTCGCATCACCCGGACGTGCAGCGCATGTTGCTGACCATGCGCGCGCTGACCGAGGCGGCTCGGGCCGTTTCCTATGTGGCGGCGGCCGCGCACGACAAGGGCAAGCATCATCCAGACGCTGAGGTGCGGGCACGCAATCAAGCCTTCTATGAATACCTTGTGCCTATTGTCAAAGGCTTTTCGACCGAATCTGCCGTGGAGGTGGCGTCCTTAGGGGTGCAGGTTCACGGAGGCGTGGGTTTTATCGAGGAAACGGGGGCCGCGCAGCATTACCGCGATGCGCGCATTCTGCCTATTTATGAGGGCACCACCGCGATTCAGGCCAATGATTTCGTAGGCCGCAAGACTCTGCGCGATGGCGGCGCTGTGGCGCATGCCTGCATTGCGGCCATGCGCGATACGCTCAGGGCGCTGGAGGCTGAACAGGCCGACGAGGCCAGCGGCGAAGGGCTGCAACGGCTGCGTGAGCATTTTGCCGAGGCCATTGATGCCTACGAAGAGGCGGTGGTTTTCGTGCTGCAACACGCGGCTAGCGAGGTGCGCGCGGTGTTCTTTGGCAGCGTGCCCTATCTAATGCTGGCAGGCGTGACGCATGGCGGCTGGCAAATGGCGCGTGCCGCACTGGCGAGCTACCGCAGGATTGCCGAGGGCAGCAATGATGTGTTCTACCGCAATAAACTAGGCACGGCGCTGTTTTATGGCGCGCATATTTTGCCCCGCGCACGGGCCTTGGGTTCGGCGGTGCGCGCCGGGCGGGTCGCCGAGTTGAGCGCCGGACTGGCGGGCGTGGCATGACCCCAGTAATACAACATAAGGTTATATGGCTTGCTTATTTCCCCTGTCGCGGGTTTGATGCAAGAATCCGTTAACCGCCAACCTGAAGCAGGAGATACTCTATGGCTCACCTCCGTCTGGGCGATACCGCGCCCGACTTCGAACAGAAATCGTCCATCGGCACGCTGCGTTTCTATGACTATCTCGGCGACAAGTGGGGCGTGCTGTTCTCGCATCCGGCCGACTTCACCCCCGTGTGCACGACCGAACTGGGCTATACCGCCAAGCTGGCCGACGAATTCGCCAAGCGCGGCGTCAAGGTGCTGGCGCTCTCCGTGGATGGTGAAGATTCGCACAAGCAGTGGATCGATGACATTAACGATACGCAATCGACCCAGGTGAATTTCCCGATTCTGGCCGATGAAGACCGCAAGGTTTCCGAGCTCTATGACATGATTCACCCGAACGCCAACGCCACGCTTACCGTGCGTTCGGTGTTCATCATTGATCCCGCCAAGAAGGTGCGTCTGATCATCACCTACCCGGCCAGCACGGGGCGCAATTTCAATGAGATCCTGCGCGTGATCGACTCGCTGCAACTGACGGACAATTACAGCGTGGCCACGCCGGTCAACTGGGAAGATGGCGATGACGTCATCATCGTGCCTTCCTTGAAAGACGAGACCGTGATCAAAGAGAAGTTCCCCAAGGGTTACAAGGCGCTGCGCCCTTATCTGCGCATCACGCCGCAGCCCAACAAGTAAGCGCCAGCGCATCGAAAGCAGGGGGCTGTGGCCCCCTGTTTTTTTAAGGCAATGGGCCGGGTTTAGGCCCTCTCGAGTCCGTAAATCTGGACTGCCACCATCTCCCTGGCAGCGCAAGTCCGATGGCCCGAGATGCAAGATGGCAGCGGCGGCGCTCCTGTCTTGGCTGAGCGATGATCGGGAGGCGAAGCGCGCAGGGCATCGCCCTCACATCGCCCTCACATCGCCCTCACATCGCCCTCAATAAGGCGGACTCTGACTGCCATGCTCCCCGGGCAGGGTACCGTGCGTGGCAGACAGGCCTTGCCCGCGTGTTGATCCGTATTTGAGTTACCCAGGAAAAGCTGTTGTTTTTTGTCCAAATCTATATGGGCTGCGGCTTTCCAGGGAGATTCCTGGTCGTGAAAACAAATCTCAGCACCATGAGTCGGAGTTGCGGTACAGTCAGAACGACGTTCTCGCAGGACTGAGGGGCTTGTCAAAAGTACTGTGTTTTTGTACAGTACTTACATGATGAGAACCGAACATTCGCTTTCCGCCGGTTTTGGGTCCCCGGCTACCGCCCCCGCCGCTTCGCGCGGTCGGGGTGCGGTTACTAATGTTCGCCACCGCTTCGAGCAAACCGAGCGCGAAGTTTTCGACGACGGTTGGTTCGACGGCGAGGCTGTCGATGACGCTTCCCCTGACGATGTCTATATCGAGTCCGAGGAAGCGTACTCCGATGAGGCGGTGCCTGATGTCGCGATTTCTGATGAAGTCGGTCCCGATGAGGCGGGTTCCCCACGTTTTCCGCAGGACGGGGTTGCATCAGAGGAGTCTGGTCTTTGCCGCGTCGATCAAGGCCATGTCTGGGGGATTCACGGCGTTTCCGCTCGGAGTGCAGGCCGCAATATCGGCCTTAACACGGGCTTTAACACCGGCCTTAACACGGGCCGTCATACCGGCTGCGATGAGCCGAAGCCTGGCGTTTCGCGAGCGGCTGCTCAGGAGCTAGGCAGTCAGGCGGCTTCGGCGATCCGTGCTCAATCACCTGCGGTGCCTGCCTCTCTTTCGGTGGGGCTGTCGACGGCCGCGACCCAACGGCATATTCCCGTGCTGGCCGTGCCGCGAACCTCGGTCAAGGCTGAGCAGGCGCGCAAGATGCTTGCGCGCAACGATTCCCCCGACATCCCCTTTGATGTGGCCGTCAATCCTTATCGTGGCTGCGAGCATGGCTGCGTATATTGCTATGCCCGGCCCACCCATGCTTATCTTGGCTATTCGCCTGGGTTGGATTTCGAAACCCGTCTGGTGGCCAAGGCCAACGCCGTGCAGGCGCTGCGGGCCGAGCTGGCCCGCCCCGGCTATAAAGTTGCCCCAATCAATTTCGGGTCGGCGACCGACATTTATCAGCCTGTGGAGCGCACCTGGCGCCTCACGCGCGGCCTGCTCGAACTCATGGCAGAAACGCATCATCCCTTGACCCTGGTCACGAAAAGCGCCTTGATCGAGCGTGACCTGGATCTGTTGGCTGCGCTTGCGCGCGAGCAATTGCTGACGGTCCATATCAGTATTTCCACGCTTGATCCGGACATGGCGCGCACGCTAGAGCCCCGGGCCACGGCCCCTTCGCGCCGCCTCGAAACCCTGCGCAAATTGGCCCAGGCGGGGGTGCCTGTGGGGGTGCTGGTCGCACCCGTCATTCCCTTTATCAACGATGACTCGCTGGAGCAGATACTGGAGGCCGCCGCCGAGGCGGGCGCCACCTCAGCCGGCTACACGGTGGTGCGCTTGCCTTGGGAGGTCAAAGAGGTTTTCGAAACCTGGTTGCATACCCACTTCCCTGACAGGGCGCAGCGCGTGTTGCATCGCATCGAAGATATGCGTGAGGGCCGGCGCAACGACAGCAGTTTTGAGACCCGCATGCATGGTACTGACATCTGGGGGGACCTGCTGCGTCAACGCTTCCAATTGACCACCCGTCATCTTGGGTTGGCAGGCCGATCGGCCGAGTTGGCGCTGGATCGTTTTCAGCCGCCGGTGGTGGTGTCTGCTAGTCGGCGCAGACGTGGCGCAAAGGCCGCCCGCGAGGCCGGCCAAATGGCTTTGTTCCAAGACTGAAGCGATCTCGGGCTGCATGGTGGTGCCCAAGACGCTTGTTTCAGCCGTTCCAGTGCCTGGGCCGGCTCATTCCTGTCGTGCTGGCAGGTTAACCAAGGAGCGTCATCATGACGACGGTAGTAGCTGATGCATTACTCACCGAGCCGCGCCGGACTCGTGGCTGGCCTTTCCGCGCCAATCCGCCTGCCGTCCCGGCTGAACCTGAACCAGAGGCTCAGGCCGACATCGAGGCCGACATGGCGTTGCAGCGCAGCGAGCTGCGCCGCCGCATGATCTGGGATGTCGTCATGGTGTTAGCCTGGGGGGCGTTGATCCCTGGCCTGATGTGGTTGGGCGCGGCGGCAGGTTTCTGAGGGTGGGCTAGCTGGAGCCCAGCAAAATGACGCCCGCCAGAATCGCGCCGCAACCGGCCAGGCGTCCGGGCCCGACTTTTTCACGCAATAGAAACATGCCTGCCAGGGTGCCCAGCATCATCGACATCTCGCGTGCCGGGGCTACCAGGCTGAGTGGGGCGCCCATACGCAGGGCGTACAGCACCAGGATATAGCCCAAAGGCGAAAGCAGGCCTACGCCGATCGCCAGATGCCAATGCCCGCGCATGGCGGCGAAGTATTGTTTGCGCCGCTGCATGACATGCGGGGTCATCATGAGTGTGCGTGTGGCGCAGGTAAACCAGTCGAATACCACGGGCATGATCAGCAGCGTTTTTACGCCATAGGCGTCCACGACCGTGTAGGCGGCGATGAACAGCCCGATGACGCCCCCCCAACGCACTCCGATCCAGGCATGCGGTGAGCGGAACATAGCCAGTTTGCCCTGCGTGGCGATCAGCAATACGCCGCCAACCACGCAGAGCATGCCGGCCACTCCGCTTGTGGTGGCGGTCTCATTGAGCAGCATGAATGCGCCCATTGTCGATAGCAGGGGCCCCGTTCCCCGCGCGATCGGATATACCACCGACAGATCGGCCACCTGATAGCCGCGTTGCAGGCAGAGGCTATAGCCCAGGTGCAGCAAAGAAGAGGCCAGAATACAGAGCGCTACCGGCCAGCTCCAGGTCATGCCTTCGTCCAGCAGCACCCAGATCATCCAGGGGGCGTAAAGTAGGCTGGCCGCCAAGCCATAGGCAAATACGAACACCGGCCCTACCATTGCCGCCCGTTTGGCGAGCAGATTCCATGTCGCATGCGCAATGGCGGCGAGGACAACCAGCAGAAGGGACGTATGACTCATGGTGGTGGCGGGCGAGCAAAGGCGCAAGCGTACTCGAACCGGGACAATGAGATTGCAGGAGAAACTGGTCAAAAAAAGAGCACTGATGTAAAATCAACGATTTGCCAAATCTCATCCTCTGCTTGCGGCACACGAAAAATGAAGGAAGCAGCCGCTTTCTTCATGCAAACAACGGCAAAAACGCCTCGGGTCTCAGTGCCCTCGGGCAAAAATCCGCAAAGACCAAGATGATTCTGGAGTTCTCATGAACCTTATCGCTCTTCTCGAACAGGAAGAAATCAAGCGCCTGACCGGCGACAAGCCCGTGACCGAATTCGCCCCTGGCGACACCGTGATCGTGAGCGTGAACGTGGTTGAAGGTACCCGTAAGCGTGTCCAGGCCTTCGAAGGCGTGGTTATCGCCAAGCGCAACCGTGGCCTGAATTCCGCCTTCATCGTGCGCAAGATTTCGTCGGGTGAGGCCGTGGAACGTACGTTCCAGCTGTACTCGCCGCAAATCGCCAGCATCGAAGTCAAGCGTCGTGGCGACGTGCGACGTGCCAAGCTGTACTACCTGCGCAACCGCTCGGGCAAGTCGGCTCGCATCAAGGAAAAGCTGGTCAGCAAGCAAGCCAACCACCAGGCTCAAGGTTAATCTTCGGATTGACTTCAGGCTGTGGCTTGAATGCTATCTGCTCGCCGGTATCGTTCCGGAGTTTGTCGGGCGGAGACGAAAAGGCACCTGCAAGGGTGCCTTTTTTTGGCCTGGCGGCGGGTGTTGTCATACAAAGTGTTGGTATCACCAGGCAAACAGATCATGTCTGAACTTCCTCGAGGGCGCAGGCCCATCATCCAGCCCGATTTCGATCCTAAAGCACAGCCCTGGCGGCCTGCGGCAATGGGTTTGCAGCGCCTTAACCCTGAACGGCTGACGCCGGACTCGCTGCGTGGCTCGCTCAGGCCGCAACGCGAGTGGGCGCTGGACGAGCTTGGCTTGGAAAGCGAGCCTTATCCTGGCCGCGAGGGCGCGCCGGTGCTGGCAGCGGTGCTAATACCCATGGTGATGCGGCCGCAGGGCGTGAGCGTGATGTTGACGCAAAGAGCCGCGCATTTGCACGATCATGCCGGCCAGATCAGTTTTCCTGGCGGTCGCGTCGAAGCGGTGGATGGCTCGCCTGTCGTGACGGCCCTGCGTGAAGCGCAGGAAGAAATCGGACTGCCGCGAGACAGGGTGGAAGTGCTAAACAGCATGCCCGAGTATCGGACCTCGACCGGCTTTTCCATCACGCCTGTGGTGTCTCTGGTAGAACCCGATTTCGCTTTGGCGCCAGACGCTTTTGAAGTGGCGGAGATTTTTGAGGTGCCGCTCAGTTTTCTGATGGACCCGGCCAATCACCGGCTGTATCAAGCGCGGCTGGCGGACGGCCGGCTGCGTCGCTACTACGCGATGCCTTGGGGCGAGCGCTTTATCTGGGGCGCAACAGCCGGCATGTTGCGCAATTTGTATAAAAGCCTCGCGGCGCGCTAAGTACGCTCAGTTCGGGCGCCGGGCGGCTTCCAGCCATTGCAGGCCGCTTCGGGTGTCCGCAGCCGGACGGTACTCACAGCCCACCCAGCCGTCATAGCCGAGTTCGTCCAACAGCCGGAACAGATAGGGATAGTTGAGCTCCCCCTGATCCGGCTCCTGGCGCAAGGGCACGCCGGCGATTTGCACATGCCCCACCCGGCCCTGGGGAATGTAGTGGCGCAGGCGTGTGCTGACGTCGCCCTCCATGACTTGGCAATGATAAAGATCCATTTGCACCTTGACGTTGCCGGCACCCGTCGCCTGCGCGATGGCGTGGCCGTCGGCTTGGTGGTTGAGGTAATAGCCAGGCATGTCGCGGTTATTGATGGGCTCGATCAGGATGTCGATAGGGACGGCGGCGGCGAGCTGCGCGGCGTAGGTAAGGTTGTCGATATAGGTCCGACGCAGCTGCGCGGGATCGGCATCCGGTGCCGGACAGCCGGCCATGACATGCAGGCGCGGGCACTGCAGCGAAACGGCATAGTCCAAGGCCTGATCCAAGCTGGCGCGGAAATCGTGCTGGCGGCCGGGCAGGCAGGCCAGCCCCCGCTCACCGAGCTGGGCGTTTCCGGCGGGGGCATTGATGAGCACCAGTTCCAGGTCATGGGCTTGCAGGTGTTCACGCCATTGCGCAGGGCTGTGCGCATACGGAAACTGCATTTCCACGGCCCGGAAACCGTCGCGCGCGGCGCTGGCGCAGCGCGCCAGCATGTCGACGTCCGGATAGAGCGTGGAGAGATTGGCGGCAAAACGTGGCATGTCGGCGTACTGGGTGCGAGAGGAATCAATAGCGCTGGCGTTCGGTCTCGGCCAGTATGCGTTCGTAGAGTGCATAACGGCCAGGATCGATGGCCCTGTCTTTGAGCGCTTCGACCACCCCGCAACCCGGTTCATGCCGGTGAGTGCAGTTGTAGAAACGGCAGTGCTCGATATAGGCCTTGAACTCAGGAAAGCCGCGCAGGATGTCTTCGCCGCTCAGGTGTTGCAAGCCGAAGGCCTGGAATCCGGGTGAGTCGATCAAGTCGCCGCCCGGTGAGGGCAGGTGATAAAGGCGGGTGCTGGTGGTGGTGTGGCGCCCCATGTCCAGTGCTGTCGAGTGTTCACGCGTGGCAGCCTGGGCTTCAGGAATCAGGGTGTTGAGCAGGGTGGACTTGCCCATGCCGCTTTGACCCAGTAGCAGATTGACCTTGCCCGCCAGCCGCGGCGCCAGTTTCCGGCGCACGGCCTCGCTGTCCTGGGCGCTGAGCTCGATAATCGGCACGCCTAGCACCCGGAGGGGGGCCAGCCGTTCGCGGGCGGCTGCCACGCCGGCGGTAATGTCGATCTTGTTCAGGATGATGATGGGTTCGATGTCCGCGCTCCAGGCCCCGGTCAGGGCGCGGCCGAGCAGGTCTTCGGAGAAGGTGGGTTCTACCGCCACGACGATCAGTAACTGATCGACATTGGCGGCGAATTGCTTGGAGCGCATCTCGTCGGAGCGAAACAGCAGATTGCGGCGGGGCAGCACCGCGTCTATGGCGCCTTCATCGTTGCCCTGCGGCGTGATGCGCACCCAATCGCCCACGGCCGGGCCGGTTTTCTTGCCGCGCGGAAAACACTTGCGCACATGGCCGTCGGCCAGCTCCACGCTGTAATGCCGCCCATGCGCGGCGATGATGCGTCCCTGCGTATCGCCGCTCATATCTGCGCTCCTGCCTGCAGATGGCGGATGCGTACTGCCGCAGGCGGATGGCTGTCATAGAACGCCGAGTGCATCGGGTCGGGCGTCAAGGTGGCGGCATTGTCGTCGTACAGTTTGACCAGCGCGGCCGTCAGATAGCCGGGCGAGCTTTGCTCGGCCGCGTAGCGGTCGGCTTCGAACTCGTCCCGGCGCGAATACCAGCTGGCAAGCGGGGTGAACATGAAAGTGAACACGGGCACGACCAAAAAGAAAAGAATGAGCGCGAGCGCATCGTTGCGGCCGCCCAGTTGGGGCAAGACGCCCAGATCGACATAAAACCAGCTTTGTCGGGCCAACCAGCCCAGCGCGGCAAAGAAGCCCAGGGCCACCAGCAGGCTCAAGGCGATGCGTTTGATGATGTGCTTGTGTTTGAAATGCCCCAGCTCGTGGGCCAGCACGGCTTCGATTTCATCCGCATTGAGCCGGGACAGCAGCGTGTCGAAGAACACGATGCGTCGGCTTTTGCCAAAGCCCGTGAAATAGGCGTTGCCATGAGCCGAGCGCTTCGAGCCATCCATGACGAACAGGCCCTTGAGGGTGAAGCCGCAGCGCTCTGCCAGACCCTGGATACGTGCGCTGAGCTCGCCGTCCCGCAGCGGCGTGAATGTGTTGAATAGCGGCGCGATATAGGTCGGTGCGATAAAAATGAGCAGCAGATTGAAGGCTGTCCACAAGCCCCAGGCCCACAGCCACCAGAAGCTGCCGGCTTCGGCCATCAGCCATAGGATGGCGGCCGCCAGCGGCAGACCCAGGCAGCAGGTCACAAGCAGGCCCTTGAGCGTGTCGGAAACGAATAGTCTTGGCGTCATGCGGTTGAAGCCGAAGCGGCTTTCCAGCCCGAACTGGCGCCACAGGGTGAAGGGCAGGCCGGCCAGGCCCAGCAGCAGCGCGACGCTGACCAGCAGCAGCAACTGTCGCAGGAAATCGGATTGAGTCAGTTGGCCCAGCGTCAGATCTAGCCATTGCAAACCGCCAAACAAAGTCAGCCCCAGCAGGATAAGCGCATCATAGATTCGTTCAAGCATGCCCAGCCGCACACGCGCCACGGTATAGTCAGCGGCACGTTGATGGCTGCGCAGGCCGATTCGGGCGGAAAATTCGTCTGGCACGGCATGACGATGCTGGGCGACGTGCCGGATCTGGCGGCTGGCCAGCCAAAGGCGCACGCCGGTGTCGGCAATCAGCAGGGCAACGAACAGCAGGGTGAATAAGGGCAATCGGGCACCTTGTGCAGGGGTGTGCGAAAATCGCGTGTTTTAAAGGCAAATTATATGGCTGCCAACGAAAATCGCCTGGTCTGGCTCGACATGGAAATGACCGGGCTCGACCCCGAGAAAGAACGCATCATCGAAGTCGCCGTCGTGGTGACCGAACCCGATCTTACCGTGGTGGCCGAGGGCCCGGTTCTGGTGGTGCACCAGAGCGACAGCGTGCTCGAGGCGATGGACAACTGGAACAAATCCACCCATGGCAAGAGTGGTCTGATTGACAAGGTCAGGGCTTCCACCCTGACCGAGGCGCAGGCCGAACAGCAATTGATCGACTTTCTGTCGCAGTATGTGCCGGCCGGCAAGTCGCCCCTGTGCGGCAACACCATTAGCCAGGATCGTCGTTTCATGTTTGCCTACATGCCGAACCTGGAGCGTTTTTTCCACTACCGCAATCTGGATGTCAGCACACTCAAGGAGTTGGCGCGGCGCTGGGCCCCGGCCGTCTACAAGAGTTTCGAGAAGAAAAGCCGGCATGAGGCGCTGGCCGACATCTATGAATCCATCGACGAGCTGAAGCACTACCGCGAGCATTTCCTCAAACTCTGAGGCTTAGAAAAGCGCGGCGGGCAGTACGGAGTACGCGGGAATCCTGCGCTGGCTTCCTGCAAGCGTGCGCCCTCGACAGGTTCAGACATTCTGGCGGTTTTCTGAGCCTTGCCCATGATCTCGCCATCGCCTGGGCGCCGCTCCTGCCGCGCATGAGCTTGCGCTCTGACGAATAGCGTTGGCGCCCGCTCAGGGCTAGGGCCTGCCCCCGAAACGCTTGAGCGCATCGGGCGCGAGCGGGCGGTAGCGCTCGTTTTCGCGGCCTGCCACGGCATCCAGATGCTGTTCCGAGCCATCGAACAGACTCCAGTACAACTGGCCGCATAGCGCCCGCGCTGCTACGCCAGGCCAGTCGGCCGGCAACATGGGCATGGGCAGTTGCGGATCGTGCAAGACGATGCGCCGCCAGTGATGCAACAGCAGCACGCGCAGGGCGAAGGCCTGTTCCGGCGTGGGTGGGTTGTGTGCCAACAGGGGGTTGAGCGGTGCGAACATGCGCTCGAATAGGCGGTATTGCTCCGCCACCGCCTCCAGATTCCAGCACTGCGGCACCAGGCTGGCGATAGGGAGTCCCCCTGCGCCGGCCAGATCGCGGGCAGCCAGTACCAGCGCCTTGTCGGGGATGCCCAGTTGTTCCAGTATGTCATGCGCGGCGCCCACTTCGGTGGCCGGATGGGCGAACAGGCCTGGCGCCACCAGCGCGAACCCTTCCCATTCCAGCGCCCGCCGAAGTTCGGTGCGTTCAGCCAGGCCGTTGCCGCCCGTGCGCGGCAGCGCGACCAGCGTCCATTCTCCTTGCCATTCCTGGGGCGGGCCTTCGTAGATGCGCTGCGAGGCCAGCGCAGTAAGGCGCCGCCCGGTATCTGCCATCAGATAAAGACTGCGCCGCCCATGACGCTCGGATTGCAGCCAGTCCTGGGCCACGAGGCGGAAAACGCTGGTGCGCAGCAAACGCTCGTTGATGCCCACCGGGGTCAGCAACTCGATCAGATCTCCCAGCCAGATGGCGCCGCCGTGCGGCGCCAAAGCGTCGCCCAACAAGCTCACGCAAAGCGACTTGGCGCGGGGTGGGTCCTGCGCGAGCAGGCGGTTCAGGAACTGATCTGTTGTTGCGTCCATAAAAGCGGGGCGGCCTCTACCTGTGGTGGTGCTGCGCGACATGATACATAAATCCAATGTGATACAGATATAAGTTTGACAATGGATTTTTTGTATTAAATAATCGCTCCATCAAGAAAACCATTGACTGGCTACTGTGCCAGTCCAAGGAGACGACTATGTACGCGCAACTGGTGGAGACCGGTGTGAAGCAGTTGCGGAGCAAGGACGAACTGTCCGGCTCCGAGCGCGAGTTCCAGCGCCGCGTGGATGAAGGTATCCGCATCGAAGCCAAGGATTGGATGCCTGAAGCCTATCGCAAGACCTTGGTGCGGCAGATTTCTCAGCATGCGCATTCCGAGATCGTCGGTATGTTGCCCGAGGGCAATTGGATTACCCGCGCTCCATCGCTCAAGCGCAAGGCCATTTTGCTGGCCAAAGTGCAAGATGAGGCCGGCCACGGGCTCTATCTCTACAGCGCCGCCGAAACCCTGGGCGTGTCGCGCGATGATCTCATCAGCGATCTGCATTCCGGCAAGGCCAAGTACTCCAGCATTTTCAATTACCCCACCCTGAGCTGGGCCGATATCGGCATGATCGGCTGGCTGGTGGACGGCTCGGCCATCATCAACCAAATCCCGCTTTGCCGTTGCTCTTATGGTCCCTATGCCCGCGCGATGGTGCGAGTCTGTAAGGAGGAGTCCTTCCATCAGCGCCAAGGCTATGACCTGCTGATTCAGATGTGTCTGCATGGCACGCCCGAGCAAAAGGCCATGTGCCAGGACGCGCTCAACCGCTGGTGGTGGCCTGCCCTCATGATGTTCGGCCCTTCGGACGCCGACTCTCCCAATAGCGCGCAGTCCATGCAATGGAAGATCAAGCTCTTTTCTAACGATGAGCTGCGCCAGAAGATGGTGGATCAGACTGTGCCGCAGGCCGAGTACCTGGGGCTGACGGTGCCCGACCCAGACCTGAAGTGGAACGCGGAACGCGGTCACTACGACTTCGGCGAGATCGATTGGGCCGAGTTTTACGCCGTTATCAAAGGCAATGGTCCTTGCAACCGCGAGCGGCTGGCCGCACGCGTCAAGGCGCATGAAGACGGCGCCTGGGTGCGCGATGGTCTGGCGGCTTACGCCGATAAGCAGGCCCGCCGCAAGGCCGCCTGAAACGGCGCCCACCTGTTTCCTTCCGTAAGCAAAGGCGCGACGCGCCGGGAATACGCATCATGAGCAAAGAATGGCCCCTCTGGGAAGTTTTCATCCGCAGCCAGCACGGCCTCGCGCACAAGCATGTGGGCAGCCTGCATGCGCCGGATGCCGAAATGGCGATCAACAATGCACGCGATGTTTACACGCGTCGTAATGAAGGCCTGAGCATCTGGGTCGTGCGCGCCAGCGATATCACCGCCAGCAGCCCCGGCGACAAAGAACCGCTGTTCGAGCCGGCCAATAACAAGGTCTATCGTCATCCGACCTTCTTCCCGATGCCGGAAGAAATCAAACACATGTAAGGCGGCGGCATGGATAAACATCTGTTTGAATATCTTCTGCGCCTGGGTGACTCTACGCTTATTCTGTCGCAGCGGCTGGGCGAGTGGTGCGGGCATGGTCCCGTGCTCGAAGAGGATCTCGCGCTGACCAATACGGCGCTGGATTTGCTGGGGCAGGCTCGCATGTGGCTGACGCTGGCTGCTGAGGTCGAAGGCGCCGGGCGCGACGAAGATCAGTTGGCCTATTTGCGCGACGCGCATCAGTTCCGCAATTGTCTGCTAGTCGAGCGGGTCAACGGCCACTATGGCGACACGATGGCGCGCCAGTTTCTGTTCGATGTCTGGCACTACTTCCTGTTGCGCGGCCTGACCGCCTCCACGGATGAGCGCGTGGCCGCCATCGCCGCCAAGTCGCTCAAAGAGGTCACCTATCACGTGCGCCGCGCTTCGGACCTGGTGGTACGCCTGGGCGATGGCACCGAAGAAAGCCACCGCCGCATGCAGGCCGCCCTTGATGCGGCCTGGCCCTATGCGGGTGAGCTGTTTGTCGATGACGAGGTCGATCTCGATCTGGCTGGGCGGGGTATCTGCGTGGCGCGTGCAAGCCTGCGCGCGTCCTGGCTGGCTCATGTGCGTGAGGTACTCGAAGAGGCCACGCTTACCGTGCCCGATGAGCAGGAGGCTTTTCATCCTGCCCATCGCGGCGGCTGGCAGGGCCGTCATACCGAAGCGCTGGGCTATGTGCTGGCCGAGATGCAGCATTTGCAGCGCAGCTATCCAGGAGCCCGCTGGTGAGTGCCGTGGCGGACAGCAGCCAGGTCATGCGCTGGCTCGAGTCGGTGCCCGACCCCGAGATTCCGGTGTTGTCCGTGGTGGACCTGGGTATCGTGCGTGAAGTGGGTTGGGAAGAGGGCACCTGTGTGGTCACCATCACGCCCACCTACTCGGGCTGCCCCGCTATGCGTGAAATCACCGAGGATATTGTGCAGGTGCTGGCCGGCCACGGACTGGAGCAGGTGCGGGTGCAGACCCGTTTGTCACCGGCGTGGACGACTGACTGGATGACCGAGCGTGGCCGCGCCGCCCTGAAAGGCTATGGCATTGCCGCGCCCGCGGAGCGGGCGGTGGACATCTCCGGCATCAGCCGCAAGCAGGCCATGCCTGCGATCCCCTGTCCGCGTTGTGCTTCGTCCAACACGCGCCTGATCAGCAATTTCGGCTCGACATCCTGCAAGGCCCTTTACCGCTGCGCGGACTGCCGCGAGCCTTTCGACTACTTCAAGACGCATTGAGCGGTTTTCTCATGAGCCAGCCCCAATTTCATACGCTGAAAGTCGCTGACGTGGCGCGCAATACGCGCGACGCTGTCGTGGTCACTTTCGATCTGCCCGACACGCTGCGCGACACCTTCGCCTTCCGTCCCGGCCAGTACCTTACCCTGCGCACGCAGCTCAATGGCGAGGAGGTCCGCCGCTCTTACTCGATCTGTTCGGCCCCTCAGGATGGCATCCTGCGCGTGGCGATCAAGCAGGTCGATGAGGGTGTGTTTTCCAGTTGGGCCAACCAGCAGTTGCAGCCCGGCCAGGACCTTGAAGTAATGGCGCCGGCGGGGAATTTTACGGTGGACTTCTCGCCCGAGCATGCGCGGCATTACGTGGCCTTCGCGGTGGGCAGTGGCATTACACCGGTGCTGTCGCTGGTGAAAACTGCCCTGGGCAGCGAGCCGCGCAGTCGCTTCACGCTGTTTTTTGGCAACCGTGCGTCGTCCTCGGTGCTGTTTCGCGAAGAAATCGAAGACCTGAAGAACCGCTACATGGAGCGTTTTTCGTTGGTCTACATCATGAGCCGCGAGTCTCAGGATATCGAGTTGTTCAATGGCCGTCTGGATGGCGACAAAGTTGATCAGCTCATGACGAGCTGGATGAGCGCGGATGAGGTTGATTACGCCTTCGTCTGTGGTCCGCAAACCATGATCGAAAGTGTGGTGGAGCGTCTGGGCGCGCGTGGCCTGGATAAGTCGCGCATCAAGTTTGAACTGTTTGGTGCCCCCAAGGGGCCGCGCAGCCTGCGTTCCGGCCGCGATGCGCCTGTGGCGCCCGGCAAGGGGCAGTGCGAAGTGACCGTTATTCAGGATGGCCACAGCCGCAGCTTCTCCATCGCCAAGAACCAGCTCAATGTATTGGATGCGGCGCTGGCGCAAGGTGTTGAATTGCCCTATTCCTGCAAGGGGGGTGTCTGTTCGACATGCCGGTGCAAGGTCGTGGAGGGCGAAGTGGATATGGATGCCAACTTCGCGCTGGAAGATTATGAAGTGGCGCGCGGCTTTGTCCTGAGCTGCCAGAGCTATCCTGTCAGTGACCGGTTGGTGCTGGACTTCGACCAGGAAACCTGAGCGCGCCTGGCGCCTGTTGCGAAATCATTAAAAAATAAACTGGAGAGATGGCAATGTCCCAAGATTTCTTTGAACTTCACCAGCCGGTGCTCGAAAAGGCCTTGCAGGCCGCCCGTGAACGCGGTTACTGGAGTCCGTTCGCAGAATCCCCCAGCCCGCGCAACTATGGCGAGACGGCTGCTCAGGACGGCCAGGCTGCGTTTGACGCCTTGCTCGGCAAAGCGTTTCCGCTCGTGGTGGATGGCGCAGAAGGCAGTGTGAGCGGTGAGGTTTCGCCTTTTGGCTTTCCGCTGAATATCCGCTATCCGCGCATCTCGCCGGATCGTCTCGTGGCTGCTGCGCAAACCGCCGGCGAGAGCTGGCGCCGTGCCGGCCCGCGTGCCTGGGTGGGCGTTTCGCTGGAAATCCTGACCCGCCTGAACCGGCGCAGCTTCGAGATGGCCCAAGCCGTGCAGCACACGACAGGGCAGGGCTTCATGATGGCTTTCCAGGCAGGCGGCCCGCATGCCCAGGATCGTGGCCTGGAAGCCGTGACCTATGCCTGGCAGGAAATGTCGCGTATTCCCGATGTCGCCATCTGGGAAAAACCGCAGGGCAAGAACGAGCCCATCAAGATGGAGAAGCGCTTTACCATCGTGCCGCGTGGCGTCGCGCTGGTGATCGGTTGCTCGACCTTCCCGACCTGGAACGGTTATCCGGGCCTGTTCGCGAGTCTGGCTACCGGCAACACCGTCATCGTCAAGCCGCATCCCTCGGCCATTTTGCCGCTGGCCCTGACGGTGCTGGTGGCGCGAGAAGTCCTGGCCGAGGCGGGCTTCGATCCCAACGTCGTGCAACTGGCCGCGCATGAGGCCGGTGATGACACGGCTCAACAGTTGGCGCTCAATCCCGCCGTCAAGTTGATCGACTTTACCGGCAGCAGCGCCAACGGCAACTGGCTGGAGCAAAACGCCCGCCAGGCGCAGGTTTACACCGAAAAGGCCGGTGTCAATCAGGTCATTATCGATTCGGCAGCCGACATCAAGGGTGTGGCGCGCAACCTGGCATTTTCGCTGGCGCTGTACTCGGGTCAGATGTGCACCGCGCCGCAAAACATCTATGTGCCGCGTGATGGTATCGACACCGCCGAAGGCCGTTTGAGTTTTGATGAAGTGGCGGCCGCCATCGCCAGCGCGGTTGAGAAGCTCTCTGGGGATGCCGCTCGTGCGGTTGAGTTGACCGGCGCCATTCAGAATGAAGCCACCGCGCAACGCATCGACGCTGCACGAGCGCTGGGCCTGCCGTTATTGGCCGACTCGCGCGTGCTGGAGCATCCGCAGTTCGCGCAGGCCCGCGTGCGTACGCCGCTGGTCTTGCGTGCCGACGCGGATGACGCCCGCATTTTCCAAGAGTGGTTCGGCCCTATCTCCTTTGTCGTTGCCACCGACTCGACCGCGCACAGCGTCAAGTTGGCGCGTGACACTGCCCGCGCACATGGAGCCCTGAGCCTGTCGGCCTACACCACCGACGACGATGTGGCGGCACAGGTGCAGGATGCGGCCGAGCAGGCTGGCGTGGCGCTTTCGCTCAACCTCACGGGTGCGGTATTCGTGAATCAGACCGCAGCATTCAGTGACTTTCACGGCACGGGCGCCAACCCTGCGGCCAATGCCGCATTGTCGGATAGCGCGTTTGTGGCCAACCGCTTCCGCGTGGTGCAGACCCGCCGTCACGTTTGAGGAGCGAGGCATGAGCTATCAGGATATTCAGTTCTCGCTGGCGGATGGCATTGCCCGCCTGACCTTGAACCGCCCGGACAAACTCAACAGCTTCACGGCCCGCATGCATGAGGAAGTGGCGGATGCCCTGACTCAGGTTGAAACGCAGGGCGCGCGCGTCCTCGTTCTGACCGGAGCAGGCCGGGGTTTTTGTGCCGGACAGGATCTTTCCGAGCGTCGTCCGGCGCCGGATGGCACGCCGCCCGATCTGGGAGAGACGGTCGAGAAATACTACGGCCCGCTGGTGCGGCGGCTGGCCGCGCTGCCCTTGCCGGTGGTGGTGGGTGTCAACGGGGTGGCGGCTGGCGCTGGCGCTAACCTGGCCTTCGCCGGCGATATCGTTATCGCCAAAGAGTCGGCCAGCTTTATCCAGTCATTCTGCAAACTTGGGCTGATCCCTGACACGGGTGGCACCTTCGTGCTGCCGCGACTGGTGGGACGCGCCCGCGCATTGGGTCTGGCCATGCTGGGCGACAGGATTGCAGCGCGTCAGGCGCAGGAATGGGGCCTGATATGGCAATGCGTGGCTGACGAGGCCTTCGATGACAGGCTGAATCAGCTCGCCAGCCATTTCGCCAAAGCGCCGACCCAGGGGCTGGCCATGACTAAGCGCGCTTTGCAGGCCAGCCTGGGTAACGATCTGGCCACTCAGTTGGATCTCGAGCGCGACATGATGCGTCAGCTCGGTCATAGCGCGGACTACGCCGAGGGCGTAGCCGCCTTTCTCGACAAGCGTGAACCACAATTCAAAGGGCAGTGATGAACGCAGCCGCAACACAAGTTGTACCGGATGATCCGCAAGCGCTGGCCGATGCGGTCGGCACTACCATGTATGCCGGCGATGCGGCCTCTCAGGCGCTGGGAATGAAGGTCGAGGCCATCGCTCCCGGCTATGCCCGCCTCGTCATGACGGTGCGTGGCGACATGCTAAACGGTCACAAGACTTGCCATGGTGGCTTCATCTTCGCGCTGGCCGACAGCAGCTTTGCCTTCGCTTGCAATTCGCGCAATGTCAGCACCGTGGCCTCGGGTTGCGTGATCGATTATCTGGCTCCGGGCTTTGAAGGCGATGTGCTGACGGCCGTTGCCCAAGAGCGTTCGCTGGCAGGTCGCACCGGTGTTTACGACGTTACGGTCACCAATCAGGACGGGCGCAATGTGGCGCTCTTTCGTGGCCGATCCTATCGGATAAAAGGGCAGATCGTCGGCAACGAAGCCGTGTGAGCCCGAGCTTTACTTATTGCGAAAGCGGCCTTTCGTGGCTGCGCAGAACAGGAGAGAGACACCATGCCCAACACCGTAAGCAAGCCGGGGCTGGACGCCATAGAACACGCCAGCCGAGATGAGCTGGAGGCTTTGCAGTTGGAAAGACTCAAGTGGACGCTGCACCACGCCTATCAGAATGTGCCGCATTACAAGCGCGCCTTTGATGAAGCCGGTGTGCATCCGGATGATCTGAAGCAGCTTTCGGATATCGCCAAGTTTCCCTTTACGACCAAGAAAGAACTTCGCGACAACTATCCTTATGGCATGTTCGCTGTGCCGCGTGAGCGCGTGGCGCGTGTTCATGCATCGAGCGGTACCACGGGCAAGCCCACCGTCGTGGGCTACACCCTCAAGGATCTGGACACCTGGGCTAATCTGGTTGCGCGCTCGATCCGTGCGGCAGGCGGCAAGCCCGGCGATATCGTACACGTGGCCTATGGTTATGGTTTGTTCACCGGCGGGCTGGGAGCGCATTATGGCGCCGAGCGTCTGGGGTGTACGGTGATTCCGATGTCGGGTGGCCAGACCGAGAAGCAGGTGCAACTGATCAATGATTTCCGTCCCGACATCATCATGGTCACGCCTTCTTATTTCTGCAACATTATTGAAGAGCAGCGCCGCCAGGGCCTGGACCCGCGTGCCAGTTCTCTGCGCATCGGTATCTTCGGCTCCGAGCCTTGGACTGGCCAATTGCGTGAGCAGGTTGAAAGCGAAGCGGCCATTGACGCAGTCGATATCTATGGCCTGTCGGAAGTGATGGGCCCCGGTGTCGCGAGCGAGTGCGTGGAAACCAAGGACGGTCCGGTCGTCTGGGAAGACCATTTCTACGCCGAGATCATCAACCCCGATACGGGGGAGCCCGTGGCCGACGGCGAGCTGGGCGAATTGGTGTTCACCTCGCTCACCAAGGAAGCCATGCCGGTCATCCGCTACCGCACGCGTGACCTGACCCGCTTGTTGCCGCCGACCTCGCGCAGCATGCGCCGCATAGGCAAGATCACCGGCCGCAGCGACGATATGCTGATTGTGCGCGGCGTCAATCTCTTCCCGACCCAGGTTGAAGAGCAGGTGCTTAAGATCAACCAGTTGGCGCCGCACTACCAATTGGTGCTCACGCGCAGCGGCAATTTGGATGAGTTGGAAATCCTGACCGAGTTGCGCCCGGAGTTTGGCCACTTATCCGAAGGCGAGCGTGCGGCGGTGGGCAAGGAGCTGCAACATGCCGTGAAATCCTATATCGGTGTGAGCGCGAGGGTGCAAGTCGCCGAGGTCGGCCTGGTCGAGCGCACGCTGACTGGCAAGGCACGTCGTGTGGTGGACAAGCGGCCCAAGTTTTGAGCGACCTCGGGTCGATGCGGTTTGGCTCAGGTCGATCCGCGCGCGAAGACTGGGAACGCCTATCTTCACGATGAGATAGACCAATCAGGGCTAAGCGAGACAGGGGGGCAGACAGCCCGGCTCTGAAGCGAGCCGGGCTGTCTTTATGGGCTTGTGCGGGGCTTGGTGTGCGGCAGGATCACCCTGTCAGTCCGGGCTCGAACGCTGGCGCAGCGTTTTGCGGCTAGGCAGTGTGGCGCAGGGCGATTAACGCAGCCTGGGGCGTCGTTGCAGGACGACGCCCGCATGGCCATAGCCGCTCCTCTGGCGGGTGCGCAACTCTTCCATATAACGCATCAATTCCGCCTCTGCCGAGCTGATTTCGGTGGCGATTTTCGTGGCTTCCCGGTTCATCATGCGATTGGCGGCCGCCAGGGTACGTTGGGCGCGTTGCTCTGCGTCGGACGAGGTATTCAATTCGGGGTGGGGGCGCTTGCTCATGGGAGGAGGCGGAATCTGCGATGTTGCGAGAATGTTTCTAAATTTTACATCCTTCTTGGAAGATACTGAAAGTCAAGGATTGCAAAGTCGCGGGCTTAGGCGCCGTATCGGTTCACGCCTCTCCTAGGCAAGTGTTGTGATCCGGCACCCTGCGCTCAGGAAGCGTCGTCTTCAGATTGAGTGAAGGCGCGGACAAGCCGGGAGATTTCCTCTAGCTCATTTTGCGCACCTTGCACCCAGACGGGCTGATCGAAAGGGCTGTTGTCAGCGTAGCTGCGTAAATCGTTCAGCAGTTCCAGCGCCATGTCGGTGGCTTGGGTGTGGCCGCGCGTGGAGAGCGCGATGGAAATGGCCAGGGCTTGGCGCAGGGCCAGTAGACGGCCGTCGAGTTCAGTTTCCATGGGGATATCCTGCATTGAGTGGAGTGGCTTCATTCTACGCGCCTGCTCTTGCGCCAAATCAAATGATGGCGGGTTCGCGACGCGCATAATCGCCACATGCTCTCAGCCACATCACGTACCGCGTTTCAGCCTGAGCTTCTGGATAAAGTCGCAAAAAACGGGCCTCGATACACTTCTTATCCCACTGCGGACAGACTGAGTCCCGATTTTGGCGCGGAGCAATGGCAGACCGCGCTGCGCGCCAGCGATCCGGCTGAGTCCTTGTCGCTTTATGTTCACATTCCGTTCTGTGATTCGGTTTGCTATTACTGCGCCTGCAATAAGGTCGTGACTCGGCACCACGAGCGTGCCACGCCTTATCTGGAGGCCTTGCGCGGCGAAATGCGTTTGCAGACGCAGGGGCTCGGTGCGCGCAGAACCGTGACACAGCTTCACTTTGGCGGCGGTACGCCCACCTTTCTTTCAGACGCCGAACTCGCAGAACTGATGGCGGATATCCGCCATCATTTTGATCTGGCGCCCCAAGCCGAAATATCCATCGAGATCGACCCCCGCACCATAGACGCGAAGCGTCTTTTTGCTCTGGCGGCGATGGGCTTTAACCGTTTGAGCTACGGTGTGCAGGATTTTGACCCGGCGGTGCAGGAGGCGGTGCATCGTGTTCAACCTTATGAAGCGGTGCGCGAGCTGATGCGCAGTGCCCGCGAGGCGGGCTTCCGTTCTATCAATGTCGATCTTATTTACGGCTTGCCACGGCAGTCGGTGGCGTCTTTTTCTCGTACCATCGCTCAGGTCGGCGAATTGCGTCCGGACCGTATTGCGTTGTATGCCTATGCGCATCTGCCTGCGCGTTTCAAGCCTCAGCGGCGCATCCTGGCGGAAGAGATTCCCGATCCGGCAAGCCGGGTTGCGCTATTGAGCGCGGCAATCTCAGGGTTCATGGATATGGGTTATGCCTACATCGGCATGGATCATTTCGCGCTGCCCGAGGATAGCCTTGCTCAGGCGCGGCGCGATGGCTCGCTGCACCGCAACTTCCAGGGCTACAGCACACAGCCGGATCGTGATCTGCTTGCGCTAGGCGTGTCGGCAATCAGCCAGATGGGCACGGTGTACAGTCAGAATCACAAGGATCTGGACGCGTACTATGCGGCGCTCGGGAACGGAGACTTTCCGGTTGAACGCGGGCTGCAATGCACCGAGGATGACCTGTGGCGGCGAGCCATCATCATGGACATCATGTGCCGGGGGCGAGTCGATCTTGGCGAGCGTAGCGCCGAGCGGGGAGAGGCGGATGCCTTTACCGAGGAGCTGCCTCAACTGCGGCAGCTCGAAGCCTTGGGTCTGTTGAAACTCGACGCTGGCGTGCTGATCGTGACGGAGCCGGGCTGGTTTTTTGTGCGGGCGATTGCAATGGTTTTCGATGCGCGCCTGCGTGATGCCGGGCTCAGCGATCGTTACTCGCGCATTGCCTGATCAGCCGCAGATATTCTGCTCGAATTTCTCGTTCAGATAGAGTGCCAGCGCCAGATCATCAGCCAGGCCCAGTTTTTTCATGGCTCGGCGCTTATGCGTGCTGATGGTCTTTTTGCTGCGCAGCAGTCGTGAGGCGACCTGGGTGACGGATAGGCCTTGGGAAATCTGCCGCAGCACTTCGAGTTCGGCAGTCGTCAGTTGCGAGTCCGGGTGAGCGGGTTCGGTGACTTGCGAGCGGCCGTCTTTCCAGCCGAGAAACTGCCGGCGGTCTGCGGCAGTCTGACGGATGACTTCGACCAGGGTTTCAACCGAAGCTTCCTTGGGCAGATAGGCGTTGGCACCGGCCCGGTAGGCGGCGAATTCGGTCTCGCTGTTTTTGCCGGCCGAGAAGGTGATGATGGCCATTTCAGGGTACTGACGGCGCAGGCGGCGGATGAAATCCATGCCGTCCCAGGGTTGGCGCGGCAGATAAAAGTCTACGACCGCGACATCACAAGGTTGTTGACGCAGGGTTTTGGACAAGGCGTCGGCGCGGGTTTCCACGCATTTGACCTCCAGGTCGGTTTGGTTGCGCAGATAGGCGGCCAGCCCCAGTGTGATGGCGGGATGATCATCGAGAATGGCCACGCGGATCTTATGGCTTGGGCGTGACAGCAGCATGTAGCGGCGTACGCCGTAGCCGGGATCGCCGGTTTCTTCGGGTTTGTCTTGGCTGGATGGAATGGGAGGTAGATTGTTCGACATGCTTTTAATCCTGAAAATTCTGTTAGAGCGGCTTTGTCCGATTGGGAGTCGCCTTAGAAGCGCAGGTTAAAGGCAATTTGGTGCAAATGGCGCGACGCGGAAAAATCGGGAAATGTCCTACATATGCGCGTAAAGTTGTCCTAAATGAATGCTTTTTGTTTCCTGGGTGATACGTCGCTTTACTGCGGTATGGCTTCCGGGATAGGCGTGAAAAGTGATACAATTAGGGCAGATTACCGAATGCATTCCGGCAGCACGTGGGATGTCAACGGTCTGATGCTTTACCTCTCATTCAAAGGGCCTCACATGTTTTGCGCGCTGGCACGAACTACGACCACGACCTATCGCCCCATGTCGCGTTAAGTCGTTAGTGGTGTTTGTTGTCGGCAGACAAAAAACGCAAAACAAACAGGCAGATAAAACGCGGCTAGATAGCCGCGTTTTTTGTTTCCAGGAATCCCGTCGATGGTACAAATCACTTTGCCGGATGGCTCGCAGCGCCAATATCCCGGGCCGGTCACGGTCGCGGAGGTTGCGCAGTCCATCGGAACCGGCCTGGCCAAAGCGGCCCTGGCCGGCCGAGTCACGGTCAACGATGCTGAGCCCAAGCTGGTCGATACAAGCTTTCGCATCGATCAGGATGCGAAGCTGGCTATCGTGACCGCCAAGGACGCAGATGGCCTGGACCTGATTCGGCACTCGACTGCGCACTTGCTGGCTTATGCCGTCAAATCGCTCTATCCGGATGCGCAGGTTACGATCGGCCCGGTCATCGACAATGGCTTTTACTACGATTTTTCGTATAAGCGCCCGTTCACGCCCGAAGACCTCCAGGCCATCGAGAAGAAAATGGCCGAGTTGGCCCGCAAGGATGAAGTCGTCACGCGCGAAGAATGGACGCGTGACGATGCCGTGGCGTATTTCAAGAGTATCGGTGAGAACTACAAGGCCGAGATCATTGCCTCCATCCCGAGCAATGAAAAGATCAGCCTGTATCGCGAAGGCGAGTTCATCGATCTGTGTCGCGGCCCGCACGTCCCGTCTACCGGCAAGCTCAAGGTGTTCAAGCTGATGAAGCTGGCGGGTGCCTATTGGCGTGGCGACAGCAACAACGAGATGCTGCAGCGCATTTACGGCACGGCCTGGGCGACCAAGGACGAGCAGGATGCCTATTTGCACATGCTTGAAGAGGCCGAACACCGCGACCATCGCAAGATTGGCCGTGACCTGGATCTGTTCCATTTCCAGGACGAAGGTCCGGGGCTGATTTTCTGGCATCCCAAGGGCTGGACGCTTTGGCAACAGGTGGAGCAGTACATGCGCGCGGTCTACCGCGACAATGGCTACCAGGAGGTCAAGGCGCCGCAGATCCTCGATCTGTCTCTGTGGAAGAAAACGGGGCATTGGGATAATTACCGTGAAAACATGTTCACGACAGAGTCGGAGAACCGTGTTTACGGCCTGAAACCCATGAATTGCCCTGGCCATGTGCAGATTTTCAATGCCGGCCTGCATTCTTATCGTGAACTGCCCCTGCGTTATGGGGAGTTCGGTCAGTGCCATCGCAATGAGCCTTCCGGCTCATTGCACGGCATGATGCGCGTGCGGGGGTTCACGCAGGACGACGGCCATATTTTCTGTACTGAAGATCAGCTTCAGGATGAGTGCGCCGACTTCACAGCGCTGCTGCAGAAGGTGTACCGCGATTTTGGTTTTACCGAGGTGCTGTACAAGGTGGCCACGCGGCCCGAGAAGCGCATCGGCAGCGACGAGATCTGGGATAAAGCCGAAACGGCCTTGATGGAAAGCCTGCGCCGCACGGGCTGCGAGTTTGAAATTTCGCCGGGTGAGGGCGCCTTCTACGGTCCCAAAATCGAATACACGCTGAAAGACGCCATCGGCCGCCATTGGCAGTGTGGCACCATTCAGGTGGATTTTTCGATGCCTGTGCGTCTGGGTGCTGAGTATGTCGATCAGAATGACCAGCGCCGCGCGCCGGTCATGTTGCATCGTGCAATTCTCGGTTCTTTGGAACGTTTTATCGGCATGTTGATCGAAAACCATGCGGGCGCCATGCCCCCGTGGCTGGCTCCGGTGCAAGCTGTTGTATGCTGCATTTCCGAGCCGTCTGCCGAATATGCGGCCAAAATCACACAAAGCCTGAAAAAACAAGGCTTTAGAGTACAGGCCGATTTGCGTGGTGAAAAAATCACTCGTAAAATCCGTGAACACAGCTTGCAGAAGGTTCCGTACATCCTCGTCGTGGGCGACAAGGAAGCACAAAATGGAACCGTCGCCGTGCGTGGGCTGGGCGGCCTGGATCTGGGCGCCATCCCCTTCGACGACTTTGTCGCGCGCCTGAATGAAGATGTCGCCAGCCGGCGCAACGTCGTTCAGCCAGACAGCAAGGCTGTTTAATCTTTCTAGGAGTTTTCAACATCGCCACTGAAAAAAGCATTCGCATCAACGGTGAAATCCGCGTCCCCGAGGTGCGCCTGATAGGTCTGGAGGGAGAGCAGCTTGGTATCGTCAAGATTACCGACGCTTTCCGTCTTTCAGAGCAAGCTGACGTGGATCTGGTCGAAATCGCGCCCAATGCCGATCCTCCAGTCTGCCGCTTGATGGACTTCGGCAAGTTCAAGTACCAGGAACAGAAACGCCAGGCCGAGGCGCGTTCCAAGCAAAAGGTCATCCAGGTCAAGGAAGTCAAATTCCGCCCGGCGACCGACGAGGGCGATTACCAGGTCAAGCTGCGCAATCTGCGCCGCTTCCTCGAAGAGGGCGACAAGGCCAAGGTAACGCTGCGTTTCCGGGGCCGTGAAATGGCTCACCAGGAACTCGGCATGCGGGTACTGGAGCGAGTGCGTGATGACCTGACCGAACTGGCCCAGGTTGAAGCGATGCCCAAGCTGGAAGGCCGTCAGATGGTCATGGTGCTTGCACCGAAGAAAAAAGCGGCTGTCACCAAGACCGATTCGGTCGGTTGACTCCGTAATCCCGGCCCGGGTCTTCCGAACAGGAAGATTCCGGGCCGCTTTGCGTCTGTAGTTCCACGCGGGGTGGGCCCGGTTGCGCTACGATGTATCAATCGGCTCCGCGATCTTCGTGCTGAAGAGGCGGGGCAGAGGTGTCAGGAAACGTAATGCACGTCTTGTTCATCATTGATCCCTTGCCGCAACTCAAGGCATACAAGGACAGTTCCGTTGCCATGATGCGTGCCCTCGTGGCGCGCGGCCACACACTGAGCGTGGCGCTTCAGGGCGATCTTTATATCGATGCAGGAACGGTGGCGGCGCACAGCCAGCCCATCGAGTTGCTTGCGGGCGCAGACCTGCATGAGCAGGGCTGGTGGCGTGATAACGGTCCGGCCGAGGATGTGCCCTTGTCGGCTTTCGGCGCCGTGCTGATGCGTAAAGACCCGCCCTTTGACATGGAGTACGTCTATTCGACCCATTTGCTCGAGTACGCGCAGGCTCAGGGCGCCAAGGTCTTCAACGCGGGTTCGGCTATCCGCAACCATCCGGAAAAATTGGCTATCACGGAAGTCGCCGAACTGACGGCGCCGACCCTGGTCACGCGCAATATGAGCCGCATCAAGGCGTTTCACGGGCTGCATGGCGATGTGATTGTCAAACCGCTTGATGGCATGGGCGGTACCGGCATTTTCCGTCTGCAACCCAATGAGGCCAATCGCAACGCCATTCTGGAAACGCTGACTGACAATGGCGCGCGGACCATCATGGCGCAACGCTACATCCCCGAGATCGTCAAGGGCGACAAGCGAGTGCTTATCATCGGCGGCGAGCCCGTGCCTTACGCCTTGGCCCGCATTCCGCTGGCGGGTGAAACGCGCGGGAATCTGGCTGCGGGGGGGCGTGGTGTGGCCCAGCCCTTGTCGGCACGCGACCGCGAGCTCGCACTGACTGTGGCGGCTAAAACCGCCGGACGTGGCCTGCTTCTGATCGGTCTGGATGTCATTGGCGACTACGTAACCGAAATCAATGTGACCAGCCCCACCTGCTTTGTGGAAATCACCGAGCAAACGGGTTTTGATGTCGCCGATATGTACGTCCAGGCGCTAGAGCGCGCTGCTGGCTAAGCGCAGGTAAGCCATGACCGGGATTGTTATTGTTGTTCATGCTCCCTTGGGCACAGCGATGCGCGAGAGCGTGCGACATGTGCTGGGCGACATCACCGATGTATTGGCGGTGCATGACATCGAGCCCGAAGACCTGCCCGACGATCTGGCGCCTCAGGTACTGCAAGATATCCTGCGCGTGAGCAAAGGGCAGGGCGTTCTGGTTCTGACCGACCTGATCGGTGCGACGCCGGCCAATATTGCCAAGCGTGCGGTGGCGGATGCGCAATCACAGGGTTTGCAGTGTTGCGTCCTTGCGGGACTGAATACTCCGATGCTTTTGCGGGCCCTGACTTATCGTAATTTGTCATTGGCCGAAACACGTGAAAAGGCCCTGGCAGGCGGCGTTCAAGGCTGCTTGCGTGTAGACTGATGCGGGGCAGGCTAGGCGTGCCCTGGTCCCCTGAATATCCACCTAGCGCGGCCTCGGCGAGCCGGGCTGTGACCACCATAGAATATGCCTACGTTAGATATTGTCATCAGCAATAAACTTGGCCTGCACGCCCGCGCAGCGGCCAAACTCACGCAGCTCGCCAGCAAGTTCAGCAGCGAGATATTCATTGCACGCGGCGCGCAACGTGTCAACGCCAAGAGCATCATGGGCGTGATGATGCTTGCCGCCGGCTTGGGTGTCACGGTCAAGGTTGATGCATCCGGCAGCGATGCCGAACAGGCCCTGGCAGAAATTCAATCCTTGTTCGAAAATAAATTCGGTGAACACGAATAGCGTCGAACCTAGTCATGCAGCGGGCGCCATGCAAGCGCCGCTGGCGCTTGCCGACGACGGGGCTGGCTCTGCCAGTCCCGTCTTGTCTTTGTTCGGTAAAGGCGTGGCGCGGGGCTATGCCATCGGCCGCGCCGTGGTCCTGGGCGCGGCAGCGCTTGAGGTCGCCCACTATCGTATCGCTGTGGAAGACGTTGCGGCAGAGTGCCAACGCCTGACTGAGGCGCTGGATCAAGCGCAGGCGGATCTGCTGCAATTGGCTGACAGCCTGCCCGAAGATGCGCCGCGCGAACTGGGCGCCATGCTGAATGTGCACAGCCTGCTTATCGGCGATCCGATGCTGGCAGAGCAGGCCCGCGCCTTGATCTCCGAGCGCTTCTATAACGCCGAGTGGGCGCTGACTGCGCAGGGGCAGGTGCTGAGTGAGCAGTTCGACGCGATGGAGGACGAGTATCTGCGCGAGCGTGGCGCCGATGTCCGGCAGGCGATCGAGCGTGTCTTGCTGGTGCTGTCGGGGTCTTCGACCATGCTGCCCGATTATTCACATGTCGCTGGCGACGACGCGCTAGTGGTGGTGGCGCACGATATTTCCCCGGCGGACATGCTGCGCCTGCGTGGCGGGCGCTTCGCCGCTTTTGTCACGGATCTGGGTGGACCTACGTCTCATACTGCCATCGTCGCCCGCAGCATGGGCGTGCCGGCCGTGGTGGCAATGGGCAATGTGCGCGATATCGTTCGTGATGGCGATGTGTTGATCATCGATGGCGCTGCAGGTGCGGTGGTGGTGAATCCGTCGCCGCGCATTCTCGATGAGTACCGGGCGCGCCAACGCAGCTATGCCGATGAGCGTGCAGAACTGGCCTTGCTGCGGGATGTGCCGTCCGTCACGCTGGACGGCATCGAGATCAAGCTGGAGGCCAATATCGAACTGCCCGAGGAGGCCGCGCTTGCGCTGGCCGCCGGCGCGGATGCGATCGGCCTGTTCCGCAGCGAATTCCTCTTCATGGGCCGCGAAGATCTGCCGAACGAAGAAGAACAGTATCAGGCTTATGCTTCGGTGGTGCGGACCATGGCGGGCCGGCCCGTCACCATCCGCACGTTAGACATCGGTTCTGATAAGACGCTGGATGGCGAAGCAACCGTCGCCACTAATCCAGCCCTGGGCCAGCGGGCCATTCGTTATTGTCTGGCGCGACCCGAGATGTTCGCTATGCAGTTGCGGGCCATTTTGCGGGCGTCGGCGCATGGCCCGGTGCGGATGCTGGTGCCCATGATTTCGCATATGCATGAGGTCAAGGCCGTGTATGCCGCGCTGGACTCGGCGCGGCGCGAGCTGGATCTGCGGGGCCAGCCCTACGCAGACCAGTTGGCGGTGGGGGCCATGGTGGAAGTGCCGGCCATGGCGATTGCCATCGAGCCTTTTGCTCAGGCCTTGGATTTTCTGTCCATCGGAACCAATGACCTGATCCAGTACACCCTGGCGATTGACCGCGGTGATCATGATGTGTCGGGCTTATACGATCCACTGCATCCGGCTGTGTTGCGCCTGATTGCCGCCACGATCAATGCGGGGGTGCGTGCCGGTATCCCGGTGGCGGTATGTGGCGAAATGGCGGGTGATTCCCGTTTGACACGCTTGCTGCTGGGCTTGGGCCTGACCGAATTTTCCATGCATCCGCAGCAATTGCTGGACGTCAAGCGTGAGGTGCGTCGCGCCCATTCCAACGCCCTGCGCGTGAAGGTGGCCACGGCATTGAACCGCGCCTTGCCGGTCGATCTGGATTATCTGGATGCCGCCTGAGACCGGCCGGCGCAAAGGCGCCGGTCTGTCTCAGTGCATCATGCCAATCAGCAAGTAGCCGTCGAGCAGCACAATCCCCGTCGTGGCAGCGATGGCTGCCCAGGCCCAGGCGCCATTCAATTTCCAGTGGCCCATGACATCGCTCCGGCATGCCAGCAACACCAGCGGTATCAGGGCGAAGGGCAGAGCCAGGCTGAGAATGACTTGGCTCAGCACCAGAATGCTGTCAGGGTCTTGCCCGCCGCTGGCAATCAGCATGGCGGTCGCGGCCAGGGCCGCCACGACGCGCGTCATCAGGGCGCGGCGCGACGCGGAAAGCTGTTTGCCGCGTTCAAAACCCGAAGAAAGAATCTTGCCCGCCATAACGCCGGTGATGGTGGAGCTTTGGCCAGCCGCATACAAGGCAAGGGCGAACAACAAGGCCGCGCCAGCGCCCAGCGTTTGGCCGATCGCATGGTGTGCGGTGTCCAGGTTGGCGACGGCAGGCCCTTCCCCAGCTAGGGAGGCCGCGGCCACGATCATGATGGCCGAGTTGACCAGCATCGCAAAACCCAGAGACAGCAGGGTGTCGTTGCGTGCTACCCGGAACGCCGCACTGCGCATCGAGTCGGGCAGGTCGCGCGCGCGTTGTGACAGCGTGCCGGCGTGCAGATAGAGATTGTGCGGCATCAGGGTGGCCCCCAGAATGCCGAGCGCGATCATGAAGCCTTCCGGGTCGGCCAGCGCGCGGCTGCTTTGAGCGATGCCATGGACGATGTCGCCGGCGGCGGGGTTGGCCTTGGCCATTAGCACGATAAAACTCAGGGCTACCACGCTCAGCAGGATGGCGATGACCCGCTCATGGCGCTCCACGTTGCCGCGCGCAATGTAGAACACCGTGAAGGTGGCGATACCGGTCAGCGCCACGCCTGCCATCAAGGGCAGGCCGAAGAGCAGGCGCAGCGCAATGGCGCCGCCGATCAGTTCGGCGAGCGCGGTGGCAAGAATGGCGGCTTCGCCGGCCAGCCAGGCCGCGGTGGCCGCGTGACGCGAGAAATGGCGCGCCGTGAGCGCGGCGAGATCCTCACCGGTGGCCAAGGCCAGCCGCGCCACCAGGATCTGAAAGCCCATGGCCAGTACAGCGGCCGCCAACACCACCATCAAGAGGCCATAGCCGAAACCCGCGCCGCCGGCGATATCTGTTGCCCAGTTACCGGGGTCGATGTAACCGACCGCCACGAGAACGCCTGGCCCGATCAGGCGGCGCAGGCCAGGATGGCGGGCTGCAGGGCCGGACAAAGCAAGAATCAAGCGAGTCATAGCATACCTTTATGAGAATGGTTCTCATTCTATATCTAATCATATACTTGTCCAATGATTTGCTTCTTATGCTGTGATAGGGGCAGGCAATCGGTCGGGAAAATGGGGGAAAAGCGGGAATGCGGTGATAATGCCGCGCAGGAGGAATAGCATGCAGATCATCGATACCGACGCGACGCGCCGGGTTCTGGCCTTTGACGCCGTCGTCCCCACCTTGCGCGAGGCGTTTGCGGGTGCTTATACGGTGCCGCCGCGCGGCGTGCACAACATCGTTTCCGGCGACCGCCAGGGCACGACGCTTATCATGCCCGCATGGAGCGAGGCAGGGTATTTCGGCGTGAAGGTCATCAACATCTTTCCTGAAAACACGCGCGATGGTCTGCCAGGCTTGCACGCCACCTATACGTTATACAGCGCTCGCAGCGGTGTGCCGCTGGCCCAGGTCGATGGCGACGTGATCACGGCTTTCCGCACGGCCGGTGCGGCAGCGCTCGGCGCTGACTATCTGGCTCGCCGCGATGCCCGTCGTCTGCTGGTGTTGGGCTCGGGCCGTATCGCGGGTCTGGTGCCTGCCGCCATGAGGGCTGTGCGGCCCATCGAGGAGGTGCTCATCTGGAATCTGCGACCGGCAGGCGCCGAAGCCTTGGCCGCCAGCCTGCGCGAAGAGGGTATCGAGGCCCGCGCCGTGAGCGATCTGCAAGAGGCGGTGCAGGGGGCCGACATCATCAGCTGTGCAACCCTGTCTACCGTCCCTTTGGTGCGCGGCGAATGGCTGCGGCCGGGCACCCATCTCGACCTGATCGGCAGCTTCAAACCCGAAATGAAAGAAACCGACCCGGCGTGTTTTGCCAGCCATGCGGTGTATGTCGATACCGATGAGGCGCCGACCAAGTCGGGTGATCTGTTGGAGGCCTTCAAGGCGGGCACGCTGACGCCGGCCGATATCCGGGGAACCCTGTTCGACCTCGTGGCTGGACGGGTGGCTGGCCGTTGCGATGACCGTCAGATCACGGTTTTCAAGGCGGTGGGCAGCGCACTAGAAGATCTGGCGCTGGCGGCTCAGGTCTATGAGGCGCACCGGGACTGAGGGTGCTTACGGGTGGGCGGACTTGTCGGCATGAGGCAGAATAGGGACCTCGTGGCGCTGCGCCGCCTTTCGTTTTTTCTCCACACGGAACCTCATCATGCTCTCGATTCTTCAGCGGTGCGCTGTCTTTGCGGTGGCCCTTGGTTGCGCTGCCAGCGCCCGGGCCGAAGTCGTTATCGGTGTCGATGTCTCTACCACCGGCCCGGCGGCGGCCATAGGCATCCAGACCAATAACGCCATCCGCCTTTGGCCCAATACGTTGGGCGGGCAGCCGGCGCGCTATGTCGTCCTGGATGACGGCACCGACGTGAGCCGGGCGGTCAAGAACCTGCGCAAACTGACCTCGGAAGACAAGGTCGATGCCATCGTCGGGCCCAACATTACGGCCGCCGCGCTGGCTGGTCTGGATGTGTTGGCCGAAACCGGCACGCCCATGATTGCTTTGGCGGCCTCTGCCGTGATCGTCGAGCCGCTGTCGGACCCCAAACGAGCCTGGGCATTCAAGATGCCGCAGAATGACTCGCTGATGGCCTCTGTGCTGGCGCAGGATATGAAAAAGAAGGGCCTGAATTCGGTCGCCTTCATCGGTTTTGCCGATTCCTATGGCGATAGCTGGTGGAAGGAGTTCAGTGCCGCCGCCGAAGCCGCCGGCCTGAAAATTGTGGCGCAGGAGCGTTTCCAACGCACTGACGCCTCGGTGATGGGCCAGGTGCTCAAGGTCATGGGCGCCAAACCCGATGCCGTGCTGATTGCCGGCGCGGGCACGCCGTCGGCTTTGCCGCAAAAAACTTTGCAGGAGCGGGGCTACAAGGGTGCGGTGTACCAGACGCATGGCATTGGCACGCTGGAATTCCTGCAAGTGGGCGGCCCGGCCGTCGAAGGGACCTTGTTCCCGACCGGCCCGGGCGTGGTGGCGCGCGAGCTGCCCGACAGCAACCCCGTCAAGAAAGTGGCGGTCGCTTTCGCCGATAAGTACGAGGCGCAGTATGGCGCCCACACGCTGACGCAGTTTGCCGGTGACGCTTATGGCGCCTGGATGTTGTTGGACTCGGCGGTGAGCCGCGCGCTCAAGACGGGCGCCAAGCCGGGCACGCCGGAGTTTCGTAACGCCCTGCGTGCCGCACTGGAAAATACCTCTGATCTGGTGGTGCCCAATGGCGTGCTGAATATTACGCCCAAGGATCATCAGGGTTTTGATGAGCGTGCCCGCGTGATGGGCGTCATTAAAGACGGTAAGTTCTCGTATGCCAGCCAGCCCTGATAGATACCAGGGTTAGCTGCGCTAATTTCCCGGGGGCAGGCACTATCCTGCCCCTTGTTCTTGGCATTCAATTCGTAGTCAAACGATTTGTTTGAGTACGAATGGGATTGTCTGAGGGGAGTGTCAAGCGAGCAACGCGCAGGTTTCGGCGCACAGCGGCGGCGTTCAGCTGCGGCCTGTACTGCCGAAACCGCCGGCGCCACGTTCGGAGGCGCCGAACTCATCGACGACATTGAAGCTTACCTGTTGCACGGGCACGATCACCAATTGCGCCAGACGTTCCATGGGCTCCAGGGTGAATGCTGTCTGGCCCCGGTTCCAGGTCGACACCATGAGTTGGCCCTGGTAGTCAGAGTCGATCAGGCCTACCAGATTGCCCAGCACAATGCCGTGCTTATGGCCCAGGCCCGACCGGGGCAGGATGATTGCCGCGTAGCCAGGGTCTGCTACGTGAATGGCCAGCCCAGTAGGCACGAGCGTTGTTGCGCCCGGCTCCAGGGTAATGGCTTTATCGATGCAGGCACGCAGATCGAGCCCGGCCGAGCCCGGCGTGGCGTAGGTGGGCAGGTAGTCGCGCATGCGCGCGTCGAGGATTTTGAGATCGACGGATTTCATGGGTGGAACACAACAAGAAGAGGGAGCCTGTCTGGCGCTCAGGGTTTGGGCGGCAGGTTCAGGGGCGGAAGGTTGCGTGCAGGCTGGCGCGACAGCGCCAGCGCGCGGGCAGCACGGCGGAACAGCCAGAAGCCGATCAAGCCGGGAATGAGAATTCGGATGACATTATCGTGCTCGCCCGCTGCGAAGGAGGCGAAGTTCCATACCGCCAGGCAGATCGCCACAAAGCCCAGCATACGCAGGGTCGAGCTGGTCTGGCGATAACGCGCCTGTTCGGCCATGGTGGGCGCCTGGGTTTCGGCTGCCGGGCTGATGTTCAGCTTGGGCTTGGCGCGCCGCGAGGGGACTTCGCCGGGGGCCTGTGCAACGGCTGTGTTTGCCGGTTCTGTTGGCAGGCGGGTGCCGGCGGCCGCAGGCGCACTGCGGGACAGTTCTTCGACGTAGCGCGCGAAGTCACCGTTTTTGGGTTCGCCTGGGATCGACATGACGCTCCTGCTCAGGGTTTGGAACGGCGGGCCGGTTGGCGCCGCTTTTTCAGCATGGCGGCGGCCAGCCAGACGCCAAGCAGCACAGAGGCCAGTGCCCCCGCGATCAGGCCGAATTGCTGGCTGTCACGAGCAGCGGAAAGACCTTTGGCGGCAAAATAGCCCGGCGCCAGCATGGCTGGCAGCCAGACGGCGGCAGACAGGATATTGGCGAGCTGAAAGCGGGCGTGCTTCATGCCCATAATGCCGGCCACCGTGGGAATGGTAGAGCGGATGGGGCCCAGAAAGCGGCCCAAAAACACCGAGGCGAAGCCGTAGCGGCTGAAGAACAACCGGGCGCGCGCGACGGCCGTGCGTTGCGTGGACAGCGGCCAGCGGCGGGTAATGCCGGGCCCGAGCCAGCGGCCAATGAAATAGGAGAGCGCATCGCCGACGACTGCGCCCGCTATGCCCCAGATCAGGATGCCCCAGGGCGGCAGAGTGCCCGCGCCGATCAGGCCCCCGGTCAGCAGCATCAGCGCCGTGGCGGGTATCAGCAGGCCCAGAATCAGCATGGACTCGCCCAGGGTAAGTAAAAAGGTTATCGGTCCGGCCCATTCCTGGTTGGCTTCGATGAACATCCCGATCTTGTTGATATACGAGTCCATGCGCAAATGAATATGAGTAATCCTGTATCTTAACGCCTGCGAAGCGGGGACATAGCGTCTCGGACGTTTGTTCGGATGGGGCGGGATTCATGGATTCAGTAACACAAGCGGTATTGGGCGCAGGGATACAGGCAACGTTGTTGGGGCGCTGGCAGGGACGGCGTGCGCTGCTTTATGGCGCGGCGCTTGCCACGCTGCCGGACCTGGATGTGTTGATCCGCTATCCCGACCCGGTTTCGTCCATGACCTATCACCGGGGTTTTTCGCACTCGATTTTCGTGCTGACGGCGTTTGCCCTGCTGCTGATGTGGCTGATTCGCAAACGTTGGCCGGCAGCAAAATACTCGGCGGCCCGCCTGTTTCTGACCTTATGGCTGGTGCTTGTCACGCACCCGTTGCTCGATGCGTTTACGGTGTACGGCACGCAGTTGTTCTGGCCTATTCCCTGGATACCGGAGAGCTGGTCGTCTGTATTCATCATCGATCCGGTGTATACCCTGCCGCTGCTGTTTGCAGTACTGGCCGCCGGCGTGAGCGGTGTATCTGAACGGATGCGGCGTATTCTGGGGGCTACCCTGTTATTCAGCACGGCCTATCTATTCGCCGGGCTGGCGGGGCGTTTTCACGCCGAGCGCGAGGTGACGGCGGCCTTGCGCGCACAGGGCGTGCAGCCTACGCAGGTGTTGGCAACCCCTACGCCTATGAATATTCTCTTGTGGCGGGTTATGGCCAAGACCGATGGCGACCAGTATTACGAAGCGCTTAGCGGCTGGTTTGACCGTCAGCCGCCGGAGATCGTGGCCCAGCCGCTTAATCTCGAACTGGGCCAGGCGCTGGCCGGTGATGCCTTGTTGGCCCGTTTGCGCTGGTTTACCAATGACTGGCTGCGTTTTGACGCGATGGGCGACAATCTGGTGGTTACGGATCTGCGCATGGGTATGCCCGGCTACCATAACTTCCGTTTCGTGATGGGCGAGCGCGACAACGGACAATGGCGGCCGGTTACCCCTGCACGCTGGCCGGCCGATCGCGGCGGATGGAATGAGCTGCGGCAATTGTGGGCGCGCATCGTAGGCGCGCCTCTGCCTCTGGCCGATTGGGCCAAGCGCAATTTTTACTGATACCTAAGAATGATGAACGCACTTCTTTTGAGCAATTCGTCCAGCGACGCTGGCTATCTGACCCACGCCCAGCCCTGGCTGGCCGAGTTCACCACCATGTTGACGGGCGACGGCCCGGCGCTATTCGTGCCCTTTGCCGGTGTTGGCCGCTCCTGGGATGATTACACGCAGCAGGTCGCCGATGCGCTGTTGCCCGCCGGCATCGCGATCCGTGGCCTGCATCACGAGGCAGATCCGGCCTGCGCCTTGGCCGAAGCCCGACTGATCATCGTGGGAGGGGGCAACACCTTCCATCTGCTGCGCGAGCTGCGCCGCCGCGGCCTGTTGTCCTTGATTGCCGAGCGCGTGCGCGCCGGTCAGGCGGGTTATGTGGGCTGGAGCGCGGGCGCCAATATTGCCGGGCCCACCCTCTGCACCACCAATGACATGCCTATCGTTGATCCGGGCGGTTTCGATGCGCTGGGTCTGGTGCCCTTCCAGATCAATCCGCACTACACCAAGGCGCATCCGGCAGGCCACCGTGGCGAAACCCGCGATCAACGCCTAGCCGAGTTTTGCGCGGTACAGCCAGAGCGCCAGGTGGTGGCGCTGCCGGAAGGTGATGCGTTGCGGGTGGACGGCCGTGGCTTGGCCCTGCTCGGGGCCCACGATGCCTATTTATTCCAGGGAGCCAGCGCGCCACGCGTCCTGACGCCGGGCCGTATTGCTCTGGTTTAAGCCCCTGCCGCCCTGGCTGGCCTATCGGGCAGGCCTTCAAGAGCGGCGATCGTTCGCCCGGGCGGTTGGGTGATGCGCATTCAAATTGCGTATGGCCTGTTTGGCTGGCTTGGACGCTCAAGCCGCAAGTCCAGGCGCGAACGGGCGGGGTCAGCCGGCGTCTGGCAAAGGTGGGCTGGGTTCATTTTTGACGGTTTGCAGGACGACGTGGGTGTAGAACGCTTCGACGTTCTCGTCCTGGTCGAAGTGCCGGTCTGCGAAGGTGAGATATTCGTCCATATTGTTCATGTGGACGATGACCACGCAAGATACCGTGCCTGTCACGAGATAGCAGTGGGTGACGGCGGGCTCCGCGATCAGCGCTTGCATGAGCTCGCGCCGATATTCGGAACCGTGACGCGTGAAGGTCAGGGTGACGACGGCGCTCAGGGCCCGGCCGGTCTGTGCCGGGTCTAGCAGCGCGACGACGCGCTGAATCGTGCCGGCCTCTTTGAGCCGCGCTACGCGGCGCAGGCAGGCCGAGGCGGACAGACCCACTTGTTCGGCCAGCGCGGCGTTGGAAAGATCCGCGTTGCGTTGCAGTATGCCAAGAATGCGGTGGTCGATAGGGTCCAGAATCATAAACGCAATAGTGTTGCTTTCAAGGGTCGGGTTATAGCGCGGTTTGCGCGAGCAAAGCAATGCGTGCTTAGGTGCGCTTTCGCGATATGCTGCCGCCTTTACTCGGATCAGATCAATGCCATGCGGGACTACGCCCAACACCTGCTGCGCCGCAGCCTGCGCCTGTTTTTCACCCTGGCGAAGGTTATGCTGCCCATCATGCTGCTGGTGCAGATCGGCCAGTGGTTGGGCTGGGTCGACGCCCTGGGCCGAGTGTTCGGCCCGGTCATGGGTTTGTTGAACTTGCCGGCGCAGGCGGCCCTGATATGGATGGCTAGTGTCTTCGTCGGGGTCTATGGCGCGCTTGCGGTGTTGGCAAGTCTGGCCGCAGGCCTGGAGATGACGGCGGCGCAGTTTAGCGCACTTGCCTCGATGATTTTGTTCGCGCACAGCCTGCCGGTGGAGCAGGCCATTGTGCGCCGCGCAGGCGCGAGTTTCTGGGCCACGGCCGCGCTGCGGTTGGGCGCGGCGATTTCTTATGGCGGCGCCGTATCCTGGGCCTGTAATGCCATGGGCTGGCTGTCTCAGCCGGTTTCTTTCGAGTGGTTGCAGGGCGCGGATATGGCGGGTGATCCCGCTCATCTCAGTGTTGGCGCCTGGTTGCAAGGCACCGCGACCTCGCTTGCCTTGACCTTCGTCGTCATCACGGTCTTGCTGGTCTTGCTGGACATCATGGACCGTAGCGGTCTGACACGCGCCCTAAGGCGCGGGCTCACGCCGGTGTTGCGCTGGTCGGGCCTGGAGCCGCAAGTCGCACCCGTGACAATGCTAGGGGTTTTGTTGGGGCTGTCTTATGGGGGCGCCTTGATTATCGAGGAAGCCCAGCGTCAGCAGTTCTCGGCGCGAACGCGTTTTCTCGCGCTGTCCTGGTTGTCTTTATCGCACTCGCTCATAGAGGACACGCTGTTACTGGTCGCGGTGGGGGCGAACGGCTGGATCGTGTTGTTGGGCCGGGTGTTGTTGACCCTGCTGGTGGTGGCCGCGCTAGCGCGGCTCTGGCGCCCCGACGCGCGCCCGGCTTGACGGCCAGTGCGACCGTCAAGCCGGCATGCGGGCCGCGATCTCGGCGATCAGGCGGCGGGCGGCATCCAGTTTGGGCGCTGCCGGCAGGGGATGCACGCCAAGGGCATCGAACAGCACCAGTTCCGTGCTGTCGGCATCCATGACTTTATGCGCGAGATTGCCCACCAGCAGGGGAATGCCTTTGCGCTGGCGTTTGGCTTCCGCATGCTCGGCCAGCTTTTCGGTTTCGGCGGCAAAGCCGACACACCAGGGGCCGCCGGGCAGGCGGGCGACTTCGGCCAGAATGTCCGGGTTGGGCTCGAATTCCATCTGGGGCTGACCGCCGCCTTCATGGTCTTTTTTGAGCTTTTGCTGGCTCGGATTTTTGACGCGCCAATCGGCCACGGCTGCGACGCCAACAAAGATATCGGCCTGCATGGCGTGGGCCATGACGGCTTCGTACATCTGCTGCGCTGTCATGGCGTGCAGCACCGTTACCCCGCGAGGCGCTGTCAGGGCCGTGGCGCCGGTCACCAGTGTGACCTGGGCACCGGCTTCGCGAGCGGCGCGGGCCAGCGCATAGCCGGTCTTGCCCGATGAGCGGTTGGTCAATACACGCACCGGGTCCACCGGTTCTGAGGTTGGGCCGGCGGTGAGGAGAACATGGCGGCCGGCCAGCAGCTTGGGCTGGAAAAAAGCGATCAGGTCAGCCAGGATTTCCTGAGGTTCCAGCATGCGGCCCGAACCCGTTTCGCCGCAGGCCTGCTCGCCCGCTGCGGGACCAAGCAGTGTGATGCCGTCTGCGAGCAACTGAGCGGCATTGCGCTGAGTGGCTGGGTTGGCCCACATCTCACGGTTCATGGCCGGCACGACCAGCAAAGGGCAGGCGCGCGCCACGCAAAGCGTCGATAGCAGGTCGTCGGCCAGGCCGTGCGCCAGCTTGGCCATAAAGTCGGTACTGGCTGGCGCGATCAGCACGGCGTCGGCGCCGCGAGTCAGGTCGATATGGGCCATGTTGTTGGGCACGCGTGCATCCCAGGCATCGACAAAGACGGGCCGTCCTGACAAAGCCTGCATGGTGATCGGCGTGATGAAATGCGTGGCCGCTTCGGTCATGACGACATCGACCGTAGCCCCTTGCTCGGTCATGCGGCGCACCAGTTCGGCGATCTTGTAGCAGGCGATGCCGCCGGTCATTCCGAGAACGATGCGTTTGCGGGCGAGATCAAGCATGGTGGCTGCGCGGCGCGCAAACGCCGCTTTTATGGGTTGTAGGTGGAATCAGGCGCCAGGCGTTTGCCTGGTTTTGCCCCGGCCTCGGAACAGTTCGTCGAGCACCAGCAGCACGGCGCCACAGGTAATGGCGACGTCGGCGATGTTGAAGGCAGGGTAATACCAGTCCTTCCAGTAGAACAGCAGGAAGTCCACCACATGGCCATAGACCAGGCGGTCGATCACATTGCCGATTGCGCCGCCCAGAATCAGGGTAAGGGCTGCACGAAAGCGCGGCTGGTCAGGCGTGCGGCGCAGCAGCCAGAGAATGACGGCTGCCGCGACCACACCCAGGGAGGTGAAAAACCAGCGCTGCCAGCCTTCTTCGGAAGCAAGAAAGCTGAAGGCCGCACCCCGGTTGTAGAGCAGGGTGAAGTCGAAGAACGGCAGCACGTTGACGCGCTCGCCGAAGGAAAAAGCCGTGTTGAAGTAGATCTTGGTGATCTGATCCACTACGACGATCAGCAGCGCGGCCAGGAGCGGGCCGCCCAGCTTTCCTCTTGCCCTGGGCGAGGCTTGCGTCATGCTCAGGCCTTTGCGCGGCTTTCGCCCGCGCCGAACAGATTGGACACGCAACGGCCGCAGATCTCGGGGTGATCGGCATCTTGACCCACATCGGCGCGCCAGTGCCAGCAGCGTTCGCATTTCTTGTGAGCCGAGGGGGCGATCTCGATGGCCAGTTCGCCGGCGCGGGCATGCACCGTGGCGCGCGAGACGATCAGCACGAAGCGCAGGTCATCCCCCAGGGCAGACAGCAGCGCAAGATCTTCGCCGTCGGCATAGATGTCTACCTCGGCTTGCAGCGACGAGCCGATGAGGCCTTCGCCACGGACGTCCTCCAGCTTGCGCAACACATCGGCACGGATGGCTCGCAGGCGGCCCCAGCGGCCGGCAAGCGCATCGGCGTCGGCGTAAGGGGGCAGCGTGTGGTAGACCTCGGTAAAGATGGTCAGGCGAGCGGCGTCGGCCTGGTGCTTGAGCGCCGAGTCTGCCAACACCTTCCAGGCCTCTTCGGCGGTGAAAGACAGGATGGGCGCCATCAACTTGACCAGCGTCTGGGTGATGTCGAGCAAGGCCGTCTGGGCGCTGCGGCGGGCATGACTGCCAGGCGCGTTGGTGTACAGGCGGTCTTTCAGGATGTCCAGGTAGAAGGCGCCGAGGTCTTCCGAACAGAAGGTTTGCAGGCGCGAGACGGCCGGATGGAAGTCATAGCTTTGGTAATGAGCCTGTACTTCGGCTTGCATCTGCGCCGTCATTACCAGGGCATAACGATCGATTTCGAGCAGGTCGCCGTAGGGCACGGCCTGGTTCACGCCATCAAAGTCCGCCACGTTGGCCAATAGGAAGCGCAGCGTGTTGCGGATGCGGCGGTAGCCCTCGACCACCCGCTTGAGAATCTCGTCGGAGATAGACAGTTCGCCCGAATAATCGGTCGAGGCGACCCACAGGCGCAGAATTTCTGCGCCCAGCGAGTCGGAAACCTTTTGCGGCGCAATGACGTTGCCGACCGACTTGCTCATCTTGCGGCCCTGGCCATCAACCACAAAACCGTGGGTCAGCAGGCCCTTGTAAGGGGGCTGGCCATAGAGCATGCAGCCTGTCAGGAGCGAGGAGTGGAACCAGCCGCGATGTTGGTCGGAGCCTTCCAGATAAAGGTCGGCCGGCCAGGCCAATTGCTCGCCATGCGAGCCGTGGAGGGCGTGATCTTTACCGCCCAGCACGGTGGCGTGGGTGCTGCCCGAGTCAAACCATACATCCAGCGTGTCGCGGTTTTTCTCGTAGCTGTCGGCCTCATCGCCCAGCAGTTCTCGCGGGTCCAGCGATTGCCAGGCTTCGATGCCGGATTTTTCCACGCGCTTGGCGACCTCTTCAAGAAGCTCGACGGTACGCGGATGCAGGGCGCCGGTTTCCTTGTGCACGAAGAAAGCCATCGGCACACCCCATTGGCGCTGCCTAGACAGCGTCCAGTCGGGGCGGTTGGCGATCATGGCGTGCAGGCGCGCACGGCCCCAGGCAGGGTAGAAGGTGGTGGCTTCGATGCCGGCCAGCGCGCTTTCGCGCAGGGTCTGGCCGCCGCCCTCGGGCGTGACGTCCATCCCGGCGAACCATTGGCTGGTCGCGCGGTAGATGACCGGCGACTTGTGGCGCCAGCAGTGCATATAGCTGTGCGACAACTTTTGGACGTGCATCAGCGAGCCGGCCAGCTTGAGCGCCTCGACGATTTTGGGGTTGGCGTCCCAGATCGACAGGCCGCCAAACAGCGGCAGCGTAGCGATGTATTTACCGTCGCCCATCACGGGGCTCAGGATGTCGGCATCCGCCAAGCCATGGTTTTTGCAGGAGACGAAGTCTTCAATACCGTAAGCGGGTGCAGAGTGCACGACACCCGTGCCGGTGTCCAGGGTCACGTAGTCGCCCAGATAGATGGGCGAGGTGCGGTCATAGCCTTCGGCGGCGCGGGCCAGCGGATGCGCGAAGCGCAGACCGTCCAGCGCCTGTCCCGGCGCCGTGGCTATGATCTCGCCTTCCAGGCCCCAGGTTTTGAGGCAGGCCTCGACGCGCTCTTTGGCGATCAGGACCAGGGGGCCATGTACCGGGGTGGGCGAGACGCGCACCAAGGCGTACTCGATTTCCGGATGAACATTGAGCGCCTGGTTAGACGGAATGGTCCAGGGCGTGGTGGTCCAGATGACGATAGCGCCGTCGTCCACGCTGTCCAGGCCGAAGGCGCCGGCCAAAGCGGCCTTGTCCGTAAAGGGGAAGGCCACGTCAATAGCGGGATCGACACGATCGGCGTACTCGACTTCGGCCTCGGCCAGCGCCGAGCCGCAGTCGAAACACCAGTTGACGGGTTTCAGGCCACGGAAGACATAGCCTTTTTCAAGGATGCGGGCCAGCACGCGGATCTCATCGGCTTCATTGCTGAAGTTCATCGTGAGATAGGGGTTGTCCCAGTCGCCCAGCACGCCCAGGCGTTTGAAATGCTGGCGCTGGCGATCCAGCTGCTCCAGCGCATAGGCGCGGGCCTTGGCATGCACCTCGGTAACCGGCAGGTTTTTGCCGAATTTTTTCTCGACCTGGATTTCGATCGGCATGCCGTGGCAATCCCAGCCCGGCACATAGGGCGCGTCATAGCCAGCCATGCTGCGGCTCTTGACGATGATGTCCTTCAGAATCTTATTGACTGCGTGCCCGATGTGAATGTCGCCGTTGGCATAGGGCGGGCCGTCATGCAGGATGAACAGCGGCCGGCCTTTGCTGGCAGCGCGAATCGCCTGGTAGACGCGGTTTTCCTCCCACTGCTGAACCCAGCCAGGCTCGCGCTTGGCTAGATCGCCCCGCATGGGGAAGGAGGTGTCGGGCAGATTGAGGGTCTTTTTATAGTCCATGAACGGCAAAATAGGCACGCGCGTTTCGCGCGTCTTCGGCGATGGCGGCAGTCAGGGAAGGGAGATCGGGATACTTTTCTTCGTCCCGAAGTTTGTGCAGAAATTCAATGTGTACGAGTTTACCGTAAGCATTGATGCGCTCGTCGAGCAGATAAACCTCGAGCAGCACTCGCCCGGCTTCTTCGACGCTGGGACGCACGCCCAGGCTGGCTACGGCTGCCAGAGGCTGGTCGCCCAGGCCGTGGGCGCGCACCACGTAAATGCCAGAGCGGGCGGCGAAGCGAGGGGCCACGCGCAGATTCATGGTGGGAAAACCCAGTTCACGGCCAAGCTTGCGGCCATGAATCACGTGGCCGCTGACTCGAAACGGGTGGCCTAGCAGGTGCTGGGCACGTTCCAGATCACCCACAGCCAGCGCCGTGCGCACCTCCGAACTGGAGATGCGGTGCCCGTGGCGGTCGGTCACATCGGCCAGGGTAGCCACCTCGAATCCGTGGCTGAGTCCGGCCTCGCGCAGCAGATCGATATCGCCGCTGCGCTTGCGCCCGAAACGGAAGTCCTCGCCCACGAGCAGCCAGCGTGTGCGCAGGCCTTTTACCAGCAGGTCTTCGATGAAGGCGTTGGCCGACATGTCCGCCAGCCGGGCGTTGAAAGGCTCTATCAGAACTTGCTTGATGCCGGCGCAGGCGAGCGCGCTGACCTTGTCGCGCAGGCCGCTGATACGGGTGGGCGCAAGTTCGGGGCGCCGGTTCAGGCGCGCGAAATACTCGCGCGGATGCGGCTCGAACGTCATGACGGAGGGGATGAGGCCGCGTTTTTCGGCGGCTTCGCGTACCTGGGCGAGGATGGCCTGATGGCCCCGGTGCACGCCATCGAAATTGCCGATGGTCAGGGCACAGGGGGCGCATTGGCCGGGGGGCGGCAGGTGGTGGTAGATGCGCAGCGATGGTTTCACGGACAAGAGTTTACAATTTTGAGTTGGCTCGCCTCGGAATTTCTTATCTTGCCTCAATCTCAATCGACCCCCTGCCGTTTCGTCATCCTGATTTCAGGGCGGGGCAGCAATATGCAATCGCTGGTGCAAAGTTGCGCGGATCAAGTCTGGCCTGCCGAAGTGGCGGCAGTCATCGCCAGCCGTCCCGACGCTCCCGGCCTCGAGTGGGCCGCTGAACGGGGTATTCCTACGGCGGCCCTGTTTCACAAGGAATTTCCCAGCCGCGAAGCTTTTGACGCGGCGCTGGCCGCCGAGATCGACCGCTTCGAACCGGATTATGTGTTGCTGGCGGGCTTTATGCGCGTGCTGACGCCCGGCTTCGTCAATCATTACGCTGGCAAGCTGGTTAATATCCACCCTTCGTTGTTGCCAGCTTTTCCGGGTTTGCACACCCATGCCCAGGCTCTGGCGACGGGGGTCCGCATTCACGGTTGCACTATACATTTTGTAACTCCGGTGCTCGACCACGGCCCCATCATCGCCCAGGGCTGCGTGCCGGTGCTGGCAGGCGACACGCCCGAGGCGCTGGCGCAACGTGTGCTCGAGGTCGAGCACCACGCCTATCCAGCCGCCGCGCGCTGGCTGGCCGAGCGGCGAGTGAGTCTGACCGCCGATCATCGCGTCGATGTTCAGGGCGATCCGAACCGACTGTTTATCTGGCCGCCGGCAAGCCTTTGAGGGCCGGCGGTTCAACCGGGGTACTCCCCAGGAATCATCATGAATAACAAATACCAAGGCTCCGCCGGCAAGTCCGGGCGTTCCGAGCGTAACGGCGGCGGCTATAGCAATAGTGGCGGCAACAATTCCGACCGTCCGCGCCGACCGTTGGCGTCCTATCGTGTTCATCAGATCCAGCTCGTGCTGGGCGAGATGCTCAGATGGGAGCATCCGGCCGACGCCGTGCTGTCGCATTGGCTGAGGGCCAATCCGGCGCTGGGCGGGCGCGACCGGGCCGAGCTGGCCGAGGGCGTCTACGACGTGCTGCGCAATTTGCGCCGTTACCGGCAACTGGCCGAGAGCGGTGTGGGGCCGGCCGAGCGCCGACTCGCCATCCTGGGGCTGGCGGCCACGCGTGGTGTGGAATACGTCAACGATGCGCTCGATCCCGGCGAGGCGGCGTGGCTCGCGCGGGTGGATCAGGTTGATCCCGCCTCCCTGCCTGCTAACGTGCGCTATAGCCTGCCCGATTGGCTGGCCGAACGCCTGAGCGTGCTGCCACAGGCCGAGTCTCTTATGGGCGCGCTAAACCAGGCGGCCCAACTGGATGCGCGCGCCAATCCGCTTAAGATCGAGCGGGATGCACTGCTGGAAGTGCTGCGCGCCGGCCCGGCCGGCCGCTATGACCCGCAACCCATGCCGTACTCGCCTTGGGGTATCCGCTTCAAGGGGCATCCGTCCATCAACCGCTGGCCCGAGTTCGAGAAGGGCGAGGTTGAGGTGCAGGACGAGGGCAGTCAGCTGCTAGCCCTGCTGGTGGGGCCGCGCCGCAGTGAAATGATTATTGATTTCTGCGCGGGCGCGGGCGGCAAAACCTTGTTGCTGGGCGCCTTGATGCGTTCGACCGGCCGGCTGTACGCGCTCGATGTGTCGGCCGCCCGCCTGGCGCGCGCCAAACCGCGCTTTGCGCGCAGCGGCCTGTCCAATGTGGTGCCCGTCGTCATCGATAGCGAGAACGACGCCCGGGTCAAGCGTCTGGCGGGCAAGGCGCAGCGCGTGCTGGTCGATGCGCCCTGCAGCGGTTTTGGCACCCTGCGGCGCAATCCTGACCTGAAATGGCGCCAGAACCCCCAGTCGCTGGCCGAGATGGTCGCGCTGCAGCACCGCATTCTCAAGAGCGCTGCGCGTTGTGTGGCCCCGGGCGGTCGCCTGGTGTATGCCACCTGCAGTCTGTTGCCAGAAGAGAATGCCCAGCAGGCAGACCGTTTTCTGGCCGAGAACCCTGGCTTTGAACGTCTCGACGCCGCTGCGCTCTTGCATAACCGTTGCGACAAGCTTCAGCTTGAGGGGCCTTACGTGCAGTTGCGGCCAGACCTGCATGGCACGGACGGTTTTTTTGCTGCGGTATTCGAGCGCAAAAAAGCCAGTCGTGCGGCTGAAACGGTGGCAGAGCCTGTCCTGGCAGAACCTGAGACGGTGTCCGATGCAGAGCCCGAGGAGCCTGCCGCTTGAAGCGGGTCAAGGCAATACGATGATGTCCGCGCTGCCGGTTTCCGGCGCGCGGCCGCGCGTTTGAAACCGGGTTTCCCAGCTGATGCGCTCGCGTCCGGTCTTATCCGCGCGGTAAATCACCTGGGCGACGGGGGCATTGATATGGCCGCAATGGCCGCTGGCGCTGATGGTGTGCTTACTGCCAACCACGGTGGCCTTGCCTAATGTAGCAGTCTGGGTCAGACGCAGGCGCGGGGCGGCCAGCGCCTGACAGCCGCGCAGCTCGTAATAACTGACCAGCACGGCGGCCTGTCCCGGCTTAATTGAAATGGGGTCGGATTGTGCGGGCAGGGCCGCCATCGCGAACAAGGCCGTGGCGATAGGGCGTAACATAGTCTTGGTTGCTCACTTGGGGTAAGACAGAATATATCTTGCCACCCTTAATGTAGCAAAATGTATGTTGACCCTGTTACCCGGGCCGCCCATCCCCATAACCAGGGGGTAGTCTGAGCTGCGGCGCAGCCTCAGGGTGTGGCTTAGTACTTGATTTCCCTCAAAAACTATTTTGAAACGGCGCTGTCATAAGAAATTCAGGTGGGCTACACTTTACCCACTCTTTCTGTGAGGCTTAGAAAACGGATTTATGGATTACATCCTTTCTTTTCTGTCTGGTGGTCTGACTCAGGCCAGCTGGTGGCAGATTGTGGCGTTCACGCTCATCGTGACGCACATTACGATCGTAGCAGTTACCGTCTTTTTGCATCGCAGCCAGGCGCACCGAGGCCTTGACCTGCATCCCGCCGTCATGCATTTCTTCCGATTCTGGCTGTGGATGACCACGGGCATGGTGACGAAGGAGTGGGTGGCCATTCATCGCAAGCATCACGCCAAGTGCGAAAAGGAAGGCGATCCGCACTCGCCCATGCTGTTCGGCATCTGGAAGGTGCTGTTCCGCGGCGCAGAACTCTATCGCCAAGAGTCCACCAACAAGGAAACCATGGCCAAGTTCGGCCACGGCACGCCCGATGATTGGCTCGAGCGTAATCTCTATGCCAAGCACAGCCTGTGGGGCGTGCTGACCATGCTCGCCATTGACGTGGCCTTGTTCGGCGCCATCGGCCTGACCGTCTGGGCCGTGCAAATGGCTTGGATTCCCTTCTGGGCTGCCGGCGTTGTCAACGGGGTGGGCCACTACTGGGGCTACCGCAATTACAACAGCCCTGACACCAGCACCAATGTGTTCCCCTGGGGCTTCATCATCGGCGGCGAAGAGCTGCACAACAACCACCATGCTCATGGCACCTCGGCCAAGTTCTCGGCCAAGTGGTACGAAATCGACGTGGGTTGGGGCTATATCACCGTGCTGCGCTGGCTGGGGCTGGCCAAGGTCAAGAAGGTCGCTCCCAAGCTGACTCTGGACCCTGATGCCAAGGCGATCGATCTGCGCACCTTGCAAGGCGTCATCACCCACCGCTACGAAGTCATGGCCCGTTATGCCGACGTTATCAAGAAGGCGGCTGGCGAAGAGCTCAACAAGCTCAAAGCCTCGCGCCGCAAGGGTAGCGCCGACTGCAACTGGACCCTGCTCAACCGCGTTCGCCGCACGCTGACCCGCAACGAAGAGGTGCTGCAGCCTGCACAGCTCGCCGAGGTTGATCAGGTCATCGCCAAGAACGCTTCCCTGTCCACGCTGGTGCAGATGCGCCGGGAACTGGGCCGTATCTGGGAGAGCTCCAGCGCCAGCAGCGAGCAGCTGTTGCAGGATCTGCAAGCCTGGTGCCAGCGCGCCCAGCAAAGCGGCATCGCTGGCCTCGAGCAGTTCGCGCTGCACCTGCGCCGCTACGCGGCATGATGCTCGATAAGCTCAACCCGCAACAACTCGCTGCCGTTACTCTCGAACCGCTTCACGCCCTGGTCCTTGCCGGGGCGGGTAGCGGTAAGACCCGGGTTCTCACGACCCGCATGGCCTGGCTGATTCAAACCGGTCAGGCCAGTCCTTTTGGCATTCTGGCAGTTACGTTCACGAACAAGGCCGCCCGCGAGATGTTGATGCGCATGGCAGCCACCATGCCGATCGATACGCGCGGCCTGTGGATCGGTACCTTTCACGGCCTGTGCAATCGCATGTTGCGCGCGCATCACCGCGATGCGGGCTTGCCGCAGGCCTTCCAGATTCTCGACACGGCCGATCAGCTCGCCGCCATCAAGCGTTTACTCAAAGCGCAGGGCATCGACGACGAGAAGTATCCGCCCCGTGACGTGCAGCGTTTCATCAACGGCAGCAAGGAAGATGGCCTGCGCCCGGCCGAGGTCGAGGCCTGGGATGCGCACCGCCGCAAACTCGTCGAGATTTATCAACTCTATGAAGCGCAATGCCAGCGTGAAGGCGTGGTCGATTTCGCCGAGCTCTTGTTGCGCGCCTATGAGTTGCTGAGCCGCAACGCGCCCGTGCGCGAGCACTATCAGCGGCGCTTCCGACATATCCTTGTCGATGAATTCCAGGATACCAATACGCTGCAGTACAAATGGCTGCGTCTGTTGGCTGGCGGCGGGGCGGCGATCTTCGCCGTGGGCGATGACGATCAATCCATTTACGCCTTTCGGGGCGCCAATGTCGGCAATATGGCCGACTTCGAGCGCGACTACGCCCAGGGGCGGGTGATTCGCCTGGAGCAGAACTATCGCTCTTTCGGGCACATTCTGGATGCAGCTAATGCGCTGATCGGCCATAACAGCGGCCGGCTGGGTAAAAACCTCTGGACCGACCAGGGGGAAGGCGAGCTGATTCGTATCATCGAGCAGCCCTCCGACGGCATGGAGGCGCAGTGGGTGGTCGATGAAATCCGTTCCTTGATCAACGAAGGCCGCGCGCGCAGCGAAATCGCCGTGCTCTATCGCAGCAACGCCCAGTCTCGGGTGCTCGAGCATGCGCTGTTTTCTGCCGGCGTGGCGTACAAGGTGTATGGCGGCCTGCGCTTTTTCGAGAGGCAGGAGATCAAGCATGCGCTGGCCTATCTGCGCCTGATCGCCAATCCCGATGACGACACCTCGCTGATGCGGGTGGTGAATTTTCCGACACGCGGCATCGGCGCCCGCACGCTCGAACTCTTGGCGGACGCCGCTTCCAGCAGCCAGACCAGCCTCTTTGGCGCGGTGGCACGGGTGCCGGGTAAGGGCGGGGCCAATCTCGCGCAGTTCGCGCAGCTTATCGGCAGGCTTGCCGCCGAGACACGTGATTTGCCGCTGCCCGAGATGGTTGGGCACATCATCGAGGAAAGCGGCCTGAAGGCGCATTACCAGGCCGAGCGCGAAGGCGCCGAGCGCCTCGAAAACCTGAATGAACTCGTGACGGCGGCGGCGGTGTTCGCGGCCGAAGAGAACTTCGACAGCTTGCCTGCGGGCGTGGCGCTGCAAACCGACGCTGCCGAAGGCGAACCGCCTGTGCCCAGCATGTCGCCTCTTGCGGCGTTTCTGTCGCACGCGGCGCTTGAGGCGGGTGACAACCAGGCTCAGGCAGGCCAGGACGCCGTGCAGCTTATGACGGTGCATGCTGCCAAGGGCCTGGAGTTTGACGCCGTCTTTATCACCGGTCTGGAAGAGGGCTTGTTCCCGCACGAGAACAGCATTCTTGAGCCGGCAGGCCTCGAAGAAGAGCGGCGCTTGATGTATGTCGCCATCACGCGGGCTCGCGAGCGGCTCTACCTGACGCTGGCGCAAAGCCGTATGCTGCATGGTCAGACTCGTTATGCCATGCGTTCGCGTTTTCTCGAAGAAATCCCCGAGTCTCATCTCAAATGGCTTAGCCCGCGGGCATCGCAAGGCGCGGGTGGGGGCATGGCTTGGAGCGAGCGCGGCGACGCCTATGGCCGTCGCCAGACAGGAACCATCACGCCGCGTGCGCCACGCTCGCTCACGACAGGCGTGACCGTCGGTGACGCCCAATACCGGGTGGGTCAGGGTGTGCGTCATGCGCGCTTTGGCGAGGGCACGATCATCGGTTTGAGCGGCACGGGCCAGGATGCTCAGGCCCAGATACAGTTTCGCGACGCTGGCACTAAGACACTGGCGCTGGGTATCGCCAAGCTGGACATCATCGCTTGATGCGGTCTGGCTCCTGCCCACGGGCAGGAGCCAGACCTGCTGTGCTTTCGTTGCAAGCGGCTGAGATTCGATCCCGCTGCGCTTTCTTCTGTGGTGTTGCCCGAGTCCCTATCAGCGCTGGCGCGCTCGAGTACATCAAATTCCTCCGCGGTCAGATCCCAGGTTCGCATTGGTCTGAAGAACGAGGGGCAGATCGACGGATGCATGTTTCTCTGCGAACGAAGCTTGCTTGTGTCGCTCAGGGTATAGAGGGTTGCGCGCGCAACACAAGGCTAAGCAGGATGATGCCGGCACCGGACGGCATCATGTTCCGTCAAGGCGCCACCGCAAGCGGGCGCTTGCGGTGGCGGCGAGATCAACTGCCAGGGTCGATCTCTTCAAGCGAGGTCTGGATTTCCAACCATTCTTCTTCCAGCGTGCCCATGCGCTTGTCAAGCTCACCGTGCTCGGCCATTACCTGCTGGCGTTCGGTGCGTCGTGCATCGGAATAAAGATCGGCGTCAGCGATCAGCGCGTCCAGCGTTTGCAGGCGTACGCGCAGTTTTTCCATTTCGCTTTCAACCTTGCTCAGCCGGGCCTGTAAAGGCTTGCGCAAGGTGGCCAGTCGTTGGCGCTGCTCTGCTTCCTGGCGGCGCTGCGCCTTGCGGTCGGGCGCATCGGCATCTTTGGGCCCGGCTGCTTCGGCACGCTCTTGGGCATTCCGTGCACTCAGCCAGTCGCGGTAGTCTTCCAGATCACCATCGAATTCATGGACCTGTCCGTCGGCGACGATCCAGAAGCTGTCCACGGTCGTGCGCAGCAAATGGCGGTCATGCGACACCAGCAGCATGCTGCCCGAAAACTCGGCCAGCGCGGCGGCCAGCGCTTCGCGGGTTTCCACGTCGAGGTGGTTGCTGGGTTCATCGAGCAGCAGCAGATTGGGCTTTTGCCACACGATGAGCGAGAGCGCCAGTCGCGCCTTTTCACCGCCTGACATCGGCGCCACCTTGCCGTTGACCGTGTCGCCAGAAAATCCGAAGCCGCCCAGATAGTTGCGCAATTCCTGTTCACGGGCGTCCGGCGCCAGACGCGTCAGATGCTGTAGCGGCGTGCTCTCGAGGTCGAGCATATCAAGCTGATGCTGATGGAAGTAGCCGATGGCGAGCCCGCGCGAGGCGCGGCGTTCTCCCGCCTGCAGGGGCAGCTCTTCGGCCAAGGTCTTGATCAGCGTGCTCTTGCCCGCGCCGTTGGCGCCCAGCACTCCCACGCGAGCACCGGCGCGCACCATCAGTGTCACCTTGTTCAGGATGGACACGGCCTGGCCGCGCTCATCGGTATAACCCGCCGCCATCTTGTCCAGCACTAGCAAGGGGTCCGGCGTGTGGTCGGGCGAAGGAATACGGATGTCGATGCCTGCTTCAGCCTGCAAGGGCGCAAGCACCTGCATGCGGGCCAGGGCCTTTACACGGCTTTGGGCCTGTTTGGCTTTGGAGGCCTTGGCTTTGAAGCGGTCGATGAAGCCTTGCAGACGGGCGGTTTCACGCGTTTGCCGTTCGTGGGCGATGCTGGCCTGGCGCAACCTTTCTGCGCGCTGTGTCAGGAAGTCTTCATAGCCGCCCCGGTAACGGATCAGCTTGCCATGATCGAAGTGCAGAATCACGCGCGCCACCGCATCCAGAAATTCGGTGTCGTGCGAGATCAGCAACACCGTGCCGGGATACGCCGCCAGCCATTTCTCCAGCCACAGCATGGCATCGAGATCCAGGTGGTTGGTCGGCTCGTCCAGCAACAACAGTTCGGACGGTGCCATCAGCGCGCGCGCCAGGGCTAGCCGCATGCGCCAGCCGCCTGAAAAACTGCTTACCGGCTGCATCCATTCGTCAGGCGCGAAACCCAGGCCCGCCAGCAATTGCTCGGCGCGCGAGGGGGCGCTCCAGACATCGGCCTCGGCCAGCGCGGCTTCGAGTTCAGCGATACGGCTACCTTCGTTGTCGCTCACGCCGGCACGCTCGGCCTGCAAGGCGCGCAAATGGGTGTCGCCATCGATGACAAACTCGCGCGCCGGCTTGTCATCGGCGGCGATTTCCTGCTGCACGCTGGCGATCCGCCAGCCAGCGGGCACATCGAGCGAACCGGCATCCTGGTCCAGGCTGCCGGTCAGCAAGGCGAATAGCGAAGATTTGCCCGCGCCGTTCTTGCCGACAAAGCCCACGCGCTCGCCTGGGTTCACCACGAACTCGGCGCCGTCCAGCAGCACCTTGGTGCCACGGCGTAGGGTCAATCCAGAGGCACGTATCACAGTTGCTCGCGGGTCAGTAGCAAGATCTGATCCGAGGCGTCCTCGGTATCTAGCCAGATGGGTTCGAGTTCAGGAAAAGCCGCCTCGAAGTGATCTCGCTCGTGGCCGATTTCCAGCACCAGCACTCCTTGCGGCGACAGGTAGCGCGGCGCGGCTTGCAGAATGCGCCTGACCAGATCCATGCCGTCCGCACCACCGGCCAGCGCCAGTGCCGGTTCGGCGCGGTATTCGGCCGGCAGCTCTGACATGGATTGGCTGTTGACGTAGGGCGGGTTGCAGACAATCACGTCGTAGGCTGCCGCGGGCAGGTCGTCGAACAGATTGCTGCGATGCAATCTGAGACGGTCTTGCAGCCGGTATTCGTCCACATTGCGCTGCGCTACATCAAGCGCGTCTGGGGAGATATCGACGGCATCGACCTCGGCGTAGGGAAAGGCGAGGGCGGCCAGGATGGCGAGACAACCCGAGCCAGTGCACATGTCGAGCGCACGCCCGACCGATTCCGGCTCGGCTACCCAGGGTGCAAGGCCCTGATCCAGCAGTTCCGCAATCGGTGAGCGTGGCACGATGACCCGCTGATCGACATAGAAACGATGGCCGCGCAGCCAGGCTTCATGCGTCAGGTAGGCTGCCGGCACGCGCTCGGCGACGCGACGGTCAATCAGCGTGAGAACGCGATCGCGCTCTTGGCTCAATACGCGCGCATCCAGAAAGGGATCGAGCGAATCGGGCAGCAGGTGCAAACCGTGCAGAACCAGATAAACCGCCTCATCCCAGGCGTTATCCGAGCCATGGCCCAGCGCAATGTGGCTTTCGTGAAAACGCGACACCGCATAGCGGATCAGGTCGCGCAGAGTTTGCAGTTCTTGTCGATCAGTAGACGGCATAACGCCTCAATGAGCCAGCAGCAGGTTTTCCAACGTGCGCCGGTAAATGTTCTTGAGAGGGTCCAGGCAGTCCAGCGCGACACGCTCATTGATCTTGTGAATCGTGGCGTTGGTCGGGCCGAACTCGATCACCTGCGGGCAGATCTTGGCGATGAAGCGGCCATCCGAGGTGCCGCCCGTGGTCGATAACTCCGGGGTGAGGCCGGTTTCGGCCTGAATGGCCGACGACAGCGCATCGGTGAGCGAGCCGCGCGCAGTGAGAAAGGGCTCGCCGCCCAGATCCCACTCCAGATCGTACTCGAGCCCATGGCGATCCAGCACTTCATGCACGCGGGCCTTGAGCGACTCTGGCGTGCTCGCGGTCGAGAAGCGGCAATTGAATTCCACGATGGCCTCGGCTGGCACCACATTGGTTGCGCCCGTGCCCGAATTCAGGTTCGAGATCTGGAAGGTCGTAGGCGGGAAATACTCATTGCCCTTATCCCACTCGATACCGACCAGCTCGGCCAGCGCCGGCGCAAACTGATGCACCGGATTGCGCGCCAGATGCGGATAGGCCACGTGGCCCTGTATGCCCTTGACCGTCAGCGTGCCGCCCAGCGAGCCGCGGCGGCCATTCTTGCAGACGTCGCCCAACTCATGGGTCGAAGTCGGTTCGCCCACGATGCAGTAATCCAGTTTCTCGCCGCGGGCCTGGAGCGCGTCGCAGACGATCACGGTGCCGTCGATGGCGGGGCCTTCTTCGTCGGAAGTCAGCAAAAAGGCCAGCGAACCCTCATGCTGGGGATGGGCCGCGACGAATTCTTCCACTGCCACCACGAAAGCGGCAATCGAACTCTTCATGTCAGAGGCGCCGCGGCCATAGAGATAGCCGTCACGCTCGGTGGGTACGAAGGGATCGCTATCCCATTTTTCGCGCGGGCCGGGCGGCACCACATCGGTGTGCCCGGCGAACACGACCAGCGGACCCTGTGTGCCGCGCCGGGCCCACAGATTGGTCACGCCGCCACGCGCGATGGTTTCGCACTGAAAGCCGATGCGCGCCAGGCGTTGCGCCAGCATTTGCTGACAATCCTTGTCTTGCGGCGTGACCGACGGACGGGCGATCAAGTCCCGAACCAGATCCAATACTGCGCTCATTACGCCCTCAGCAAATCGTTGATGCTGGTCTTGGCGCGGGTCTGCGCATCCACACGCTTGACGATCACGGCGCAGGCCAGGCTATGCGAACCGTCTGCCGACGGCAGCGAGCCGGGAACCACGACAGAGCCCGAGGGTACTCGGCCATAGGTGATCGTGCCCGTGGCGCGGTCAAAGATCTTGGTGCTTTGCGACAGGAATACGCCCATGGCCAGCACGGAGTTCTCTTCAACCACCACGCCTTCCACGACTTCGGAGCGCGCGCCGATGAAGCAGTTGTCTTCGATGATGGTGGGGTTGGCCTGCAGCGGCTCCAGCACGCCGCCGATGCCCACGCCACCCGAGAGGTGAACGTTTTTGCCGATCTGAGCGCAAGAACCTACGGTCGCCCAGGTATCGACCATCGTGCCTTCGTCAACGTAGGCGCCGATGTTGACGTAAGAGGGCATCAGCACCACATTACGGCCAATAAAGGAGCCACGGCGGGCCACGGCAGGCGGCACCACGCGGTAACCGCCTGCTTTGAAGGCGGCGGCGCCAAAGTCGGCAAACTTGGTCTGCACCTTGTCGTAGAAGGTCAGGGGGGCTTCGCCCATCACTTCGTTATCTTGCAGGCGGAAGGACAGCAGCACCGCTTTCTTGATCCATTGATGCACGATCCATTCACCGCTGGACTTGTCGGCCACGCGCAGGCGGCCTTGATCCAGCGCGTCGATCGTGTGCTCGACCGCTTCACGAACTTCGGCGCTCGCGTCGGCAGGCGACAGGTTGGCTCGGCTTTCCCAGGCTTTTTCGATAGTGGTTTGCAGATCGAGAGTCATGACGCTTTATTGGTAAGGGTTGATCAAACAGAAGTCTTGATGAAATGCACGATGCGCTCCGCTGCTTCGACGCACTGCTCGAGCGGCGCCACCAGCGCGATACGTACGCGTCCGTCGCCTGGGTTCACCCCGTGAGCTTCACGGGCCAGGAAGCTGCCAGGCAGCACGGTCACAGCGGTGCGGCCATACAGATCGCGCACAAACGCCGTATCGGGTCCCGGCGTGGGCGCCCACAGATAAAAGGCGGCTTGCGGCATGCGCACATCCATGACGCGCTGCAGAATGGGCACCACCGCTTCGAACTTGGCGCGATACTCGCGCCGATTCTCGGCCACATGATCCTCATCCGTCCAGGCGGCCACGCTCGCGGCGGCAATCACCGGGCTCATGGCGCTGCCATGATACGTGCGATACAGCAGAAAGCGGCCGATCAGCTGTGCATCGCCCGCCACGAAGCCCGAGCGCAGGCCTGGCACGTTCGAACGCTTTGACAGGCTGGAGAACGCTACCACATTGCGGTAGTCGTTACGTCCGAGACGGCGTGCCGCCTGGAGACTGCCCAAGGGCGCCTCGTCGAAATAAATCTCCGAATAGCACTCATCCGAAGCAATGACAAAGCCGTAGCGGTCCGACAGATCGAACAGAACCTGCCAGTCTTCCAGCGACATGACGTTGCCTGCCGGATTTCCGGGCGAGCACACAAAAACCAGTTGTGTGCGCCGCCACACCGCTTCAGGCACGGCAACCCAGTCGCAGCCGAAATCACGGGCGGGGTCCGCGTTGACGTAAAAAGGCGTAGCGCCAGCCAACAGGGTGGCGCCTTCGTAAATCTGGTAGAAAGGATTGGGGCAGACCACCAGAGCATCTGCGCCCGGGTCCACCACCGCCTGCGTAAAAGCAAACAAGGCCTCGCGTGACCCGAGCACCGGCAATACCTCGCGATCGGCATCCGGTGCCGGGATGCTGTAGCGCTGCGCCAGCCATTGCGAGATGGCCTCGCGCAGGGCCGGCTCACCCTTGGTGGCCGGATACACTGACAGGCCCTGCAAATTGGCGCAAAGCGCCTCTCCCACACGGGCGGGGGCGGCGTGTTTCGGTTCACCGATCGACAGATTGATAGGAGCCAGCCCCTGCGGCGGCGAGCCGGCCTCAGCCAGCAAGGCACGCAGCTTCTCGAAGGGATAGGGGTTCAGAGCATCGAGTCTTGGATTCATAGAGCAAGATTTTAACAAGCAAGCTACAATAGCAGGCTTGGCTTTGCGAAGGTGGCGAAATTGGTAGACGCACCAGGTTTAGGTCCTGACGCCGTAACAGGTGTGCGGGTTCGAGTCCCGCCCTTCGCACCAAGAAACCCCTTAAAAATCAGTTGCTTATAGTTTTTGTTTTGTTTTTTTTGGGCTGTTTTAGGGCTGTTTTGGCGTAGGAAAGACAACTTTGCGCCAAGATTTTCCCAGTACGTTCGAGCAAAACTCCGCTTGTCGGCTTTGCTGTTTTGGACGAAGCAGACGCGCCATTGGGCGCGGCGTGTTGTATTTACGCCGCTACCAATTCGGCGCGTTTTTGCTTTTCGGTCGGCGCGACGCGGAAATGCTCAAGCTCCCGCTTGTTTGCCTCTGTGCCGGCGATAGCAGTTATCGCTATCCTTGACCTGTCGCCTTGCTCCATTCGTCCTTGATGGGATGTGATCTGCCAGGCCGGCGCCCTGGTTGATCCACTTCATGGATACCGCCCGCCTCACATCTCGGAGGGGGCGAGCAATGTTTGTCATGGTTAAGCCACGCTGCGCCTTTCTATCGGTTTTCGTTTGTAGGACAGAAGAGACCACGATTCTCGAAGGAAGGGTTAGCAAAACTGGGGCGATAATCCAGGGGGGCGGCGGTTTGCTGAGAGCTACGGTCAAGGCATTTTCATCATTGTTGTAATATTTTGATACGTTTGTGCATGTATGGTAAATTTATCCTTAACTAATGCCGGAGATGTAGCCATGAAGCAATTGCAGCTGAAATCCGATCTTACGGTCGGGGATATTATTGGTCACGGAATCATCTGGATCATTCTGGCCTTCATTACATTCGGCCTGGCGCTGTTTGTATTCCCCTACTACATGCAACGATTCATCATTAGCCGGACTTCGGTGCTCGATGATTCGGGTAAGCGCGTTGGGCGGCTGGTGTGCACCATCGATTTGGCCAGCATCATCGGCAATATCATTATCTGGGCCATCATCTCCATCCTCACGCTGGGCATTGGATATTTCATCTTCCTGTACAAGATCAATGCCCATTGCATGAATCACACAAAGGTTGTGGATTTCACAGGGTGATCGCGCTGATTGTGTGAGCTGACCCGCCTGTTCTGGCGGGTTTTTTTATGAGAAGTGCCAGATCACTGGCGGCTTTCGATGAAATGGGTGGCGACGATGTCGTCTATCGCCGCAGTATCGGGAGGGTGCTTGGGTGGCCGTCTAGCCTTGGTGGAATGCAAGGCCGGCGGCAAGCACGCTAGTCCGAACGGACGGTCAATCTGGTGAATGCGCCAGGTCGTGATTGAGCTGCCCGGAAAAAACGCTTCTCAGAAAAAGGCCTTGCCGCCAGCCAGACTATTGCTGCCGGCGGACTTGACCGCAGAGGCGATACGGCTGGCTGGGCAGGCTAGCCAGGCCAGCGGCCTGCACGCCCCTCGGTGGAGAGGCTGTGCTTTTAATCAGGCAAGGTCGATCTGCTCGACGGCAAGTTTTTGCAGGGCGGGCACGCTCATCTGCCGGTGCTCGGCCGGATCGCCATCCAGGTCGAAGCTTGCTTCCTCGCCGGTATCTGTGTGCGCCAGTACCACGCGCGTTTTCTGCTTACCTTGTGCTTGGCCGAAAAGAATGCTCTTCAAATTCCAACTCATGGGCTCTCCCCGGTAGTCGATGTGTAGGAGTGTTAACCATAGCAGATGCTGCCCGTGGATCGGATAGTCTGTGTAACCCTAGCGGTATCGGAAACAGGCTGAGCCCCTCCTGGCCCTGTAGGCGTTTTTGTCTGGCTGGACTGGGACGGGCCTGGCGATTAGGTCGGCCGGCCACGCCATCGCTTACCCCCTAAACATCGGCCAGCTGGAGATATAGCTCAGGATGTTTGTTAAGGAGCTTGAGCAGGCACAGCACCCCCCCGGGCGGCATGTAGCGACCTTGCTCCCAGTCTCGTAGCGTGGCAACCGGCGTGGCAATTCGCTTCGCGAACGCGGTTTGCGTGAGGCCGGATTTCGCTCGCGCCTGGCGTATCAGAATCTGCTCTGGACTGGTGACGCGACCTGCGCCACCCTGTGCTTCTCTTAAGGCCTGACGCAACTCTGGCAGCGGTTCGCCCGCATCGGCCTCGATCACTTTCGCTGCGGCTTCAATGTCGATTCTTCTTTTCATCTCATATCGTCCATTTCTAATGGGGAAGAGCCCGAAGTTCTGAGCGCGGCTTTGGCATAGACAGCGACTAATAGCAGGGCGTGATCTTCCGGCAGGTGGAAGTAGATAATTTTTGCTTCACAGGACTTGAGGGTACGCCGCCACCGCACTTGGCGCGCGCCGCCCACGCCAGGAATGGCGCGGCCTGACGCCGGGTGGACGGCGATCCAGTCGATGAACTCCTGCTGCTCGCTGCTTGACCACAGCTTTCCTGCCTGTTTCTGGAAGGTTGGGGTTTCGATGATGGTAGGGGGCATATTCTACGGGATACCCGTATTTGTGGAATCTGCACTTTCTATCCATGCGTCGATATCGCTGGGCGAGGGGGGATGAAAATCGGCCCGGTCTGCCGCCGGTTCGTGACGCTGCGCTACACGAGGAGGGGGCTTTCCTCAATACCCTTGTGCTTGACTCTTGCTTGGCCAAATTTGAGCCCTGCTAGGTTCAGGCTTTCAACAACGCGACGATATCGACGCGCTTGGTCAAGCATGGAAATGCTCATAGCTGACCGGCGAGCCATCGGGTCTGGTACCGCGCGCCTACTCGCTTGCCATGCGCGGCATTGCCCATCGAAGTCCTTGGCCTTGCTTCTGTTTTGCATCGTTCGGGATGAGGCAGAGCGGCTTTGCTCATTGCGACGCCGGGCCGTAGAAACCACGCGCTTTCTATTGATGGCTGGCCAGGCAAGGACAGCTTTGGCGATGAAGCGGTATCAGACATGTACGCGTTTTAGGCTCTGTGCTTGGAGATATGCTTTCTTGTCTTAAAACGGACAAGAAAGCATATTGAAGCGTTGCTAGACTGTGCAAATGCCAGGCAATTATGGAAGCTCATCAATGAGAAAGATTGGAATCGGGCTCGCTTCGTTATTGGTTGCGGGGTGCACGAACTCCGGGGGCTTGGCCAAACCGGTTGGTCAGGTGAGTCCAGCGTCGGTGCATTGTGTTGAAGTGGGCGGCACGCTTGAGCTACAGCGGGCTGGCCAGGGCCAGCTCGGTATGTGCACCCTGCCGGATGGCAGCCGGATCGAAGAGTGGGCCCTGTTCCAGCGCGATCGCGCCTCTCGGTAACAGCCCGGTGCCTGCTGGCCCTCCTTTTTCGACCGCCGGCCTGCGCGGACGCTGGGTATGGTTGTCCTGAGAAAAATGCGCCGCCAGGTTGTCGGAAGTCCGCTTCTCGCAAGGACTGCGTGCTTGCAGCCGCTGTCGCTTGATCCAGCGCGCGCGGTGCTCGAGCCCGGCCTGGGCGACCGCGCACTCAGCGGTTCTTTGAGAGCTGCCAATCCTCTGCCGTCAGGCGCAGGCTGTGGGTGTGGAACGCCGTCAAGGTGTTGCGATGTCCCACGCTGACCAGAATGCTTGCTGGCAGCTGACGCCGCAGCAATGTATACATGGCCGCTTCCAGTCCCTCGTCAAGGGCGGAAGTGGCTTCGTCTAGAAACACGATGGCGGGCTGGTTGAGCAATACGCGGGCGAACGCGATGCGCTGTTGTTCGCCGAGAGAAAGCACGCGTGACCAGTCGGTGTCTTCGTCGAGGCGTTTGCTCAGGTGCGCCAGACAGACCTGTTCCAGAATGGCATGCAAACGCATGTCCTGGGCCGGATCGCCCGCGGCGGGGTAGGCGATGACCTCGCGCAGATTGCCCAGTGGCAGGTAGGGGCGCTGAGACAGAAACAGCGCTCTTTCCCGAGTGGGGCGTTCGACTTCACCCTGTGCGTAGGGCCACAGGCCGGCCAGGCTACGCAGCAATGTGGTCTTGCCTATGCCCGACTGACCCTGGATCAGCAAGGACTGGCCGGGCTCAAGCGACAGGTTCAGGCCGCTCAGCAGGCTTGACCCATCGGGGCTGTCGAGGTGCAGGTCTGCTACCCGCAAGCGGGCAGGGTTGTCGCGCGTCAGCACGGTGGGCAAGGCGCGAGCCGCTTCATTGGTGTCGAGAAACCCGTTCAGCCGTTGCAGGGTGGCGCGGTACTGCGCAAAGCTGTCATAGGAGGTGCGAAAGAAGGACAGGGCGTCTTGCACTTGGCCGAAAGCCTGAGCGGTCTGGATGACATCGCCCAGCTTGATGGCGCCGCTGAAAAAACGCGGCGCCTGCACGATAAAGGGAAAGACGACGGCAAGCTGGCTGACCGACAGATTGAAGCCGTCGAATTTCAAGCCCCGGAAAACCAGTTGCCAGGCGTTGGCAATCAGCATGCGGAAACGATGGCCGAGGGCGCGTCCTTCTGTAGCTTCGCCCTGATAGAAGGCGATGCTCTCGGCATTGTCCCGAAGCCGCACCAAGGCATAGCGAAAGTTTGCCGACAGGCGTTCCTTCATGAAGCTGAGCTGAATCAGGGGGCGGCCGATACGAAACGCGAACAAGGTCGCAATGATGACGTAGAGGTAGACGGCAAACACTATTCCTTTCGGGATGTCTAGGCCGGCCAAATGCATCACGCCGGACAGACCCCAGAGGATGACGGTGAATTCGAGCAGCGAAACGACGGCATTGACCGCGCCGAATGCCAGGCTGCGTGAGCTGATGGCGAAATTGGCAATGTCCAGTTCGATGCGCTGATCGGGGTTGTCGGCAGGCGCGGCCAGGAAGTGATCCCGGTAGTAGGCGCGCCCGTCCAGCCAGTCGGTCATCAGCCGTCCTGTCAGCCATTGACGCAGCCTGATGTCGAAGGCCTGGCCGACATAGCTGTCCACCAGCGAGCGCATGATGTGCAGGCTGGCCAGCACGGCGAAGATAGCCAGATAGCGCCAGAAGCTTGTGATATCCAGTGCTTGCAGGCTGCTGTAAAAGCCGTTGTACCAAAAGGAGAACAGCACGGTCATGCGTACGCTGGCCAGCGTGAGGAGTAATAACAGGGCCAGCGTGGCCAGCGGCCGCCAACTGTTGCGCGGGTGGAGATAGGGGCCTGCGAGCCGCCAGAACTGACGTCCCCATTGCGTACGATTGATAAGGAGCGTGGTGGCTGCCGTGCCAGCCACCACAGTGATACAGAATGCCTTCAGCAGCCAGATCATGCTGCTGCTCAATTGTGTATGCCAATCCACCTTGATCCACTTTGGTCTAACAGGGCCCTGTTTGCTTAGATCAAGTCGCCCCGATTAGTTCCGGGCTGACGGCGGTGGCTGGCCGGCAGCTCATTGTTATCCATGAAGCTGCTAAGGGAATTTGAGCTTGGCTGGATTTTTTGTCGTCAAAATGACATAAATCTTATGAAACAAGCCCAAAAAATGAAGGCTTTACTGTATTAGTTTTTAAGACGGAGTCACCAAAAATATTGCGAAAAATCAAATGTTCTGCACTTCGTGCCGGGTGTGAAAAAAGCAGTAAGCGGACCTGAGATGCGGGTTTTTACTTATATCGTACTGTTTCGAAGTACAGCGAACGAGGCGTTTTGGCCGGCTAGGGTTGATATAAAAAGCAGAGCGCCGGCGGCGCTCTGCTTAATGCCAGGGGCCTTGCGGTTCGCTGGGTGCTTACGACTTAGTTGTTGCTTGGAGGGTAGTCCAACTCGCCAAAGGTGTATTCCCCATCGGCTTTAGCCTGGCGCAGTTGCTCTTCGATCTGTGTCCGCGATGTGGGCGCCTCGGAAGTGATCTGGACATCCCGAAATGGCAGGTTGTTCGGTTCGACGTTGTCTGCGGCAATCGCGCTGGCGCTCAACGCCGTCATAGATAGCAGTGCAAGGGTCGCCTGAGCAATAAGCCTGTTTTCACGGATCGGCTGAGGTTTAGCCGGCGCCAAGCGCGCCGAGTGACTCCGCGGAGCGCAGACTGGGAATGGAAGGCGGCTACCTCAGTCATCTGGGCGCCTATAATGCGCATCCCCCTGCCTGTACGCAGAGGGGGGCGTTGACCTTGCGAAGCCGGCCGGGTAGCGCAGTATTAATGACCGCTATATTTGTTCGCCACTGCCCGTGCCCAAGCACTTCCGGCGCGGCGCTCCCCCTATCAGGAAGCACACATGGAAATCACCAGCCGCCAGATTGGCGAATTTGAATCGGGCATCAGCCTTGAGGCCACGATGGATGGTGCTCGCTTTGGTATTTATCTGGTGCTGGGCGCGCCGGATCTTGACACGATTCCAGATTTCGTGCCGCCCGAGGCATTGTCTCAGGGAGCGTCGATTCATGCCGCCTCAGTGGATTCAACGGAAGGTGCTCAAGAGCAAATCGACGAGGTGCTGGATAACCTCAATCCCTCGGATGTTGTCGTGTTTTTCTGTGCTGATGTGGACTGCTTTGCTGCCGCGATGGACCTGTTGGGTGTGCCGCTCGAAGAGTGATCAAATTCTTACCATAGTTACGCTCGCATGCTGTTGATTATTAGTAAATAGGACTTGTGCAAATATTTGCGCACATATTAAGCAGCCAGTAACGGCAGTTTCTATTTGTTGCATTCTTCAGACGTAATTTTATGGATTATCTTGACTTGGGAGAGGAACCTGACGATAGTGACGGCACGAGAGATCAAGTGTTGCGAAGTTTGTGCAGTGCCGTGCCTTTTTCGGCGTCCGTTATTGTTCTGCTGTCCCCTCCTTGATTGCATCGTTTCTCCGGGCGCATAGCGCCCACTATCTTAGGAAATACAGTATGGAAACCGGCGTCGTTAAGTGGTTCAACGCAGAGAAAGGCTATGGCTTCATCACCCCGGAATCGGGTGGTAAGGACCTGTTCGCCCACTTCTCCGAGATTCAATCCAATGGCTTCAAGACCCTTGAAGAGAACCAGCGCGTGAGCTACGTCACCGCCATGGGCCCCAAGGGCCCCCAAGCCACCAAGATCCAGCTGATCTAAATTAGCTGAGTTTTGGTCGCAAAAAGCCCCGCAAGGGGCTTTTTTGTTGTCTTTTTGCCGCATTTGTACAGGCCTTGGGCGCTTACAGATCGGTTTCGTTCAGATACCCTAACTCTCGGACGCTTGGCCGCTTTCGACGGGGGAGTCCCCCGCGGCGGGCAAGCCTGGGCGGCGCGGGGGATTCCCCCTGCGGCATCATGCTTCGGGCCCTGCGCCCCTCGAGGCACTGGGCGGGTGACGGCCTGCCTGGCTGGAACCCTTAGCACAGGAGATACCCATGTTTGGCAATGCATTGGCCGCCGACGTCGTCGGCTTTTGGCGTGAGGCGGGGCCCCGCCGCTGGTTTGCCCGCGATGATGCGTTTGATCACGAGTTCCGCGAGCGTTTTCTGGCCTTGCATTACGCGGCCGCACGCGGTGAGTTGGCATCCTGGGAGCAGAGTCCGGAGGGGGTGTTGGGCTTGCTTATTCTGCTGGATCAGTTTCCGCGCAACGCCTTCCGCGGAACCGGGCATATGTTTGCGACCGATGGACTTGCGCTGGCGATTGCCCGCCGTGCGCTTGTAAACGGATTCGATTTAAAAATCGAAATGCAATTAAGGCCTTTCGTTTATTTGCCGTATGAACATGCTGAAAATCTCGCCGATCAAGACGAGTGTGTCAGATTAATGACTCAGTTCGGTGGTGAAACGTTGCGGTATGCAATTGTTCATCGCGATGTTATTGCGCAGTTTGGCCGCTTTCCTCATAGGAATGCCAGTCTTGGGCGTGACACCTCAGTTGCAGAACAGTATTTTCTCGACAAAGGCGGGTTTTCCGGCTGAAGCGTTTGGAATGAAAACCGGGTTGCCTGTTGTGTTGGACCGACGAGCAGCTTCAAAATTAATTCTAAATGTATCTTTTGTATCAAAAGAATTGGACGAGTATTAGAGTTTGACCGTTGCGCAAAAACACTCCTACACTGACCTGGCGAGGTCAAGCGATGCGGTCAGGTCCTATGTCGCAAGCGTGTTTCCCGTCCCCCCTCCTTGGCGTCTTGCATCCCGCGAGCAATCGCTGCTTTGGTTGAAGGACAGTTCATGGCAACCGGTATTGTTAAGTGGTTTAACGCTGAGAAGGGTTACGGTTTCATCTTGCCCGACGACGGTGGCAAAGATCTCTTTGCGCACTATTCCGAGATCCGCAGCGAGGGTTACAAGTCACTGCAAGAGAATCAGCGTGTGTCTTTCGAAATCGGAGAGGGGCCGAAAGGTCCAAGCGCGAAAGACATCAAGGTTATTGTTTGATGGTCTGATAATGCAAAAGCCCCAGTGATGGGGCTTTTGCATTAACGGGCTGTGCGGCTTGGCGCCAGCTCAGTGTCGCTTGTGCGGACTGCCGCCGGCGTGGTGAGCATGGTGCGAGCCGCTGTTCGTCAGCTTGTCGACAAAGGCGATGCCGATGGCCGACAAGATGAATACGACATGGATGATGGTTTGCCACATCACCCCGGTTTCCGTGAAGCGCGCGCCGGTGGAACCCAGATTGCCTGCCTCTATGAAGGTGCGAAGCAGGTGAATAGACGAGATGCCAATGATGGCCATTGCCAGTTTGACTTTCAGTACGCTGGCGTTGACGTGGCTTAGCCACTCTGGCTGGTCAGGATGGTTCTCGAGGCGCAGGCGCGAGACAAAGGTCTCATAGCCGCCCACGATCACCATGACTAGCAGGTTGGAAATCATCACGACATCGATCAGCCCAAGGACAATGAGCATGATGTCCTGTTCGCCGAAGGTGCTGGTATGCGAAACGAGATGCCAGAGTTCCTTCAAAAACAGGAAGACATACACACCTTGGGCGACGATCAGGCCAAGGTAGAGGGGGAGCTGCAGCCAGCGTGAGCTGAATATTAGTGCGGACAGGATGCCGGGTCGGTGAGATTGGTGAGCATTCATCGTTGCGAGCCTTGGGGTATGGGAATCAGGCGGTTCGCATTCTAGCAATGCCGGCGGCGATTCTGGGGCCCGGCGCAAAGCCCTCGTGGCCGGGTTTCGGGCTCTCTGCCCACTTTCCGGTAAAATTGCACGTTTACCCGTTTCGTTTTCTTTTCATCCCTCGGAAAATAGGTCTTTTAATGCAGCCTGTGGTTGAAACCCTCTCCGGCCTGGAGCGCCGTGTTGATCTGGCCATTTCGGTGGCCGACGTGGAAAAGGAAGTCCAGGCGCAGCTCAAGCGCGTGGCCCGTACCGCCAAGGTGCCCGGCTTCCGTCCCGGCAAGGCGCCGATGGCCATGCTCGAGCGCAGCCATGGTCCGAGCGTCCGCTATGACGTGATCAATTCCCAAGTCGCCCGTGCCTTTGAGCAAGCCGTCGAAGCCGCCCAGTTGCGCGTGGCGGGAAGCCCTTCGCTCGAGCCCAAGACGGAAGGCGTGGACGAGAACACGCTGGCCTTCTCGGCCACTTTCGAGGTTTATCCGGAAGTCGCTGTGCCTGACCTGTCCGATCTGGCCGTCACGCGCTATGAAACTGAAGTCACCGACGCGGAAGTCGACAAGACGCTGGATGTCCTGCGCAAGCAACGCGCCAGCTATGAAACCCGCGAAGGCCGCGCCGCGCAAGACGATGACCGCATCGTTCTCGATTTCGCCGGCACCATCGACGGCGTGCCTTTCGAAGGCGGCAAGGCCGAGAACTTCCCCTTCATCCTGGGTCAAGGCCGCATGCTGCCTGAGTTCGAGGAAGCCGCTCGCGGCCTGAAGGCAGGTGACACCAAGGTTTTCCCGCTCAGCTTCCCTGAGGACTACCAGGGTAAGGAAGTCGCCGGTAAGACGGCTGAATTCACCATCACCGTCAAGGAAGTGGCCGAGGCTGTTCTGCCCGTCGTCGATGCCGAGTTCGCCAAGTCGCTGGGCCAGGCCGACGCCGATGTCGAAAAGCTCAAGGCTGACATCCGTGGCAATATCGAGCGTGAAGTGAAGGTCCGTTCGCAAGGCCGCACCAAGACCAGCGTCATGGATGCGCTGGTCGAGGCCGCCAAGTTCGACGTGCCCAAGTCTCTGGTCGACAACGACGTGCAAGGCCGCATCGCTCAGGCTCGTGAAGAGCTCAAACAGCGCGGTGTGCCGAATGCCGACAGCATGCCCATGCCTGCCGAAGTGTTCGCCGTCGAATCCGAGCGTCGCGTGCGCCTGGGTCTGCTAGTTTCCGAGCTGGTCAAGCAGCAGCAGTTGCAGGCCAAGCCCGAGCAGGTTCGCGCCCGCATCGAAGAGTTCGCTCAGAACTACGAGCAGCCTGCTCAGGTTGTCAGCTACTATCTGTCGGATCGTCAGCGTCGCGCCGAAATCGAAGCGATCGTGCTGGAAGACAACGTGGTGGCCTACGTGCTGGAAAAGGCCAAGGTAACCGATGAGAAGGTTCCCTTCGATCAGTTGATGGGGATGGCATAACTATGCAGAGATTCACCGATTTCTATGCGGCAATGTACGGCGGGGCGTCGGTGACGCCCACCGGATTGGGCTATATCCCGATGGTTGTGGAGCAGTCCGGACGCGGCGAGCGCGCCTACGACATTTATTCGCGCCTGTTGCGCGAGCGCCTGATCTTTTTGGTCGGGCCGGTCAATGACGCCACGGCCAATCTGGTCGTCGCCCAGCTGCTGTTCCTGGAATCGGAGAATCCTGATAAGGACATTTCCTTCTACATCAACTCGCCTGGCGGGTCGGTGTATGCCGGAATGGCCATTTTCGACACCATGCAGTTCGTCAAGCCCGATGTGTCCACCTTGTGCACGGGCCTGGCGGCGAGCATGGGCGCCTTTTTGCTGGCTGCGGGCAAGAAGGGCAAGCGTTTCTCCTTGCCTAACTCCCGTATCATGATTCACCAGCCGTCGGGTGGTGCTCAGGGGCAGGCCAGCGACATCCAGATCCAGGCTAAGGAAATCCTGGATTTGCGCGAGCGTCTGAACCGGATTCTGGCTGAGAACACTGGCCAGTCCATGGAACGCATCGCCATAGACACCGAGCGCGACACCTTCATGTCTGCTGAAGATGCGCTATCGTATGGTCTGGTAGACAAGGTTCTGGCACGCCGCGAAGACGTCTGACGTATATTTGGCTGGCGGCGGGCTCTGACTGCACGTCTGATAAGCGTTAAGTGCTTCCCCTGGGTCCAGGGGAAGCATCTTCTACTAGAGACTAGAACCACTTATGCCTGAAAAAAAGGGATCGGCAGACGCAAAAGTGCTGCATTGCTCTTTCTGCAATAAGAGCCAGCATGAGGTCCGCAAGCTGATCGCAGGTCCATCCGTATTCATCTGTGATGAGTGCATCGACCTGTGCAATGACATCATCCGCGAGGAAGCGCAGGCAACCGCGCGCGCGGCGATTCGTTCCGAATTGCCCACTCCGGTTGAGATCAAATCCTTCCTGGACCAATATGTAATTGGTCAGACCGGCCCCAAGCGTATGCTGGCGGTTGCTGTCTATAACCATTACAAGCGCATTCGTCACGGCGAAATCAAGGGCGATGAGGTCGAGCTCTCCAAGAGCAACATCATGCTGATCGGGCCGACAGGCTCGGGCAAGACCCTGCTGGCCCAGACGCTTGCTCGCATGTTGAATGTTCCCTTCGTCATGGCCGACGCGACCACGCTTACCGAAGCGGGTTACGTGGGCGAGGACGTCGAAAACATCATTCAGAAGCTGTTGCAGAACTGCAATTACGATGTTGAGAAGGCGCAGCGCGCCATTATCTACATCGATGAAATTGACAAGATTTCACGCAAATCCGATAACCCCTCGATCACGCGCGACGTGTCGGGTGAGGGCGTGCAGCAGGCGCTTCTGAAACTGATCGAGGGTACGGTGGCTTCGGTGCCTCCCCAGGGCGGGCGCAAGCATCCCAATCAGGATTTTGTGCAAGTTGATACGACCAACATCCTGTTCATCGTGGGCGGTGCCTTCGATGGTCTGGAAAAGGTTATCCGCGACCGCACCGAGAAGTCGGGCATCGGTTTTTCGGCTGCAGTGCGCGCCAAGTCCGAGCGCGGTGTCGGCGAGCTGTTCGGCGAGGCAGAACCTGAAGATCTGATTAAGTTTGGTCTTATTCCCGAACTGGTCGGTCGTCTTCCCGTCGTCGCGACGCTGGATGAACTTGACGAGGCCGCTCTGGTGCAGATTCTCACCGAGCCCAAGAATGCCCTTATCAAGCAGTTCCAGAAACTGTTTGCTATGGAGAGCGCCGAATTGGACATCCGTCCTGACGCCCTGCACGCCATTGCTCGCAAGGCGCTGCAGCGTAAAACCGGCGCGCGTGGTTTGCGTTCCATCCTGGAATCGGCCTTGCTCGACACCATGTACGATTTGCCGACGGCAGGCAATATCCGCCGCGTGGTGGTCGATGCCAATGTCATCGAGGGTGATGGCAAGCCTTTGCTTATTTACGCAGATGAAGTCGCAGGGTCCGATGAGTCGGCCCAAGGCGAGGTCCGTGACGCGGCGGCCTGAGGCGGCAGCATCCACGCAAAACCCGTCTTTGACGGGTTTTTTTATATCTTGATGTCGAGAGGCAATCTGCATCTTGATTTTTGGGCTATTGTTCCCATATCAGACGTAACCGACCTGGGGCTCATTTGATGTTGCGGCCCTTGTGTCCCTCTCATTCACTCTGAGGAACTCACTATGTCTGCAAGCCAGACCCTGCCTTCAGATCCTATCGACCTGCCTTTGTTGCCCTTGCGCGACGTGGTGGTGTTTCCGCACATGGTCATCCCGCTATTCGTGGGCCGTCCGCGCTCGATCCGTGCGCTGGAAATCGCCATGGAAGCCGGCAAGAGCATCATGTTGGTGGCGCAGAAATCCGCGGGTAAGGATGATCCGACGCCTGAGGATGTGTATGAAATCGGCTGCGTGGCCAGCATCCTCCAGATGCTCAAACTGCCCGACGGCACCGTCAAAGTGCTGGTCGAGGGTACGCAGCGCGCGCGCATCAACCGCGTCGTGGACGGCGAATCGCACTTTACGTGCGAAGTCAGCCTGATCGAGCCCGACACCGAGACTGGCCCCGAAACCGAGGCCTTGCGCCGCGCCATCGTGGCCCAGTTTGAGCAGTACGTAAAACTCAACAAGAAGATTCCGCCCGAGATTCTGACCTCGTTGGCGGGTATCGACGACGCCGGCCGTCTGGCCGACACGATTGCCGCCCACCTGCCGCTCAAGCTCGAGCAAAAGCAGAAAATGCTGGAGATCGTGCCGACCGCCGAGCGCCTGGAAGCCCTGCTTACCCAGCTGGAAACGGAGATCGACATTCTTCAGGTCGAGAAGCGTATTCGCGGCCGTGTGAAGAAGCAGATGGAAAAGAGCCAGCGCGATTACTACCTGAATGAGCAGGTCAAGGCCATTCAGAAGGAGTTGGGCGAAGGCGAGGAAGGCGCCGATCTCGAAGAGCTTGAGAAGAAAATCATCGCCGCGCATATGCCTAAAGAGGCGCGCAAAAAGGCGGATGGCGAACTCAAGAAGCTCAAGCTGATGTCGCCCATGTCGGCAGAAGCCACCGTGGTGCGCAATTACATCGATACGCTCATCAATCTTCCCTGGAAGAAAAAGAGCAAGATCAACAACTCGATCGCTAACGCCGAACGCGTGCTGGACGATGACCACTATGGCCTCGAGAAGGTCAAAGAGCGCATCGTCGAATATCTCGCGGTGCAGCAGCGCGTCGACAAGGTCAAGGCGCCCATTCTGTGTCTGGTCGGTCCTCCGGGCGTCGGCAAGACCTCGCTTGGCCAATCCATCGCCAAGGCCACGAACCGCAAGTTTGTGCGCATGGCGCTGGGCGGTGTGCGCGATGAGGCCGAGATCCGTGGCCATCGCCGTACCTACATCGGTTCGATGCCGGGCAAGATTCTGCAGAACATGTCCAAAGTGGCTGTGCGCAATCCGCTCTTCCTGCTCGATGAAATCGATAAGCTCGGTATGGATTTCCGTGGCGATCCGTCGTCGGCGCTGCTGGAGGTGCTGGACCCCGAACAGAACCACACTTTCCAGGACCATTACATCGAGGTCGATTTCGACCTTTCCGATGTGATGTTCGTGGCGACGAGCAACACGCTGAACATTCCCCCGGCCTTGCTGGACCGTATGGAAGTCATCCGCCTATCGGGTTACACCGAAGAGGAAAAGATTCATATCGCCAGCGATCACCTCCTGCCCAAGCTGATGAAGAACAATGGCTTGAAGGAGAACGAGCTGACGGTGGACGAGAGCGCTTTGCGCGATATCGTGCGCTACTACACTCGTGAAGCCGGTGTGCGTGCGCTGGAGCGCGAAGTGGGCAAGGTGTGCCGCAAGGTCGTCAAGCAGTTGCTGACGGCTCAGGACAAGGGCGAGGCGGCGCTTGCGACCCCTGTCGTGGTGAATGCCGACAATCTGAGCGACTACCTCGGCGTGCGCCGTTACAGCTTTGGCATGGCCGAAAAAGACAACCAGATCGGTCAAGTGACTGGCCTGGCCTGGACTGAGGTGGGCGGCGATCTGTTGACGATCGAAGTGGCGGATATGCCCGGCAAGGGCGTTATTCAGCGCACGGGTTCGCTGGGCGACGTCATGAAAGAGTCGGTCGAAGCGGCGCGCACGGTCGTGCGCTCGCGGGCCCGCCGCCTGGGCTTTGCCGATAGCGTCTTTGAAAAGCACGATATGCATGTGCACGTGCCGGAAGGCGCCACGCCCAAGGATGGTCCGTCGGCGGGTATCGCGATCACCACGGCCATGGTTTCCGCCTTGTCGCGCATTCCGGTGCGTGCTGATGTGGCCATGACCGGCGAAATCACGCTGCGCGGCGAAGTGCTGCCCATCGGTGGCCTGAAGGAAAAACTCCTGGCGGCGCATCGCGGTGGTATCAAGACGGTCTTGATACCCGAAGAGAACGTGAAAGACCTCGCCGATATTCCGGATAACGTTAAAAACCGTCTGGAAATCGTGCCGGTGCGCTGGATCGACAAGGTGCTTGAGCTGGCGCTGGAGCGTCAACCTGAGCCGCTGGCCGATGAAGAGCCCGTCAAGGAGGCGCTGGTCAGCAAGCCGGTCGAGTCGAACGATCCCGTGCTCAAGCACTGATTGCTCGCCGCAAGGCGGTAACGCCGCCGGTTAATGGCATACACCCCAAAAGTTGGACACCGATCCAAACTTTGGGGTGTTTTTCATGGGCTGTCGCTTGCCGCGGCAGTTTGTCGCCTTGGGGTGTCGCTTATGTAGTGAGCGCTATCCGGTTGACTGCTTTTGAAACCTGCGCCGAGCGACGCCTAAAGCCAGGGCAAGGAGGCGGGCGTCGTTTCAGGGTAAAGAGAGCGCTTTACGGGCAGAGCGCGCGCAGCACCTTCGCCAGTTTCTTGATGGCGATTTCCAATTCGTGCGGTGCATGGGCAGCAAACCCCATGAGAAAGCCGGCCTTGCGCCAGCTTGTGGCATGTAGCGCGGTCAGCCCTAGCAGGTCGACGCCCGCGCGCCGGGCGGACTCCAGCGCTTCGTTTTCGGGAATGTCTCGGATAAACACGCAGGGCATCTGCATGCCTCCTGCAGGCACTCTTGGCTCAACAAAGTCGGCCAAATGCTCACGGACCAAACGGGCAAGCACATCCCGCCGTTCGGCATAGACAAGCCGCATCGTGCGCACATGCGCGCCATAGTGGCCGCCTTCGATGAAACGAGCCAGAGTCAGCTGCGGGATCGGCGCATTGTGCCCGTCCATTAAGGTGCGCGCCACGGTCATGGGGGCAACAAGCGATGACGGCAACACCATGTAGCCGATGCGCAGGCCTGGAAACAGCGATTTCGTGAAGGTGCCGATATAGATCGTCCGTTCATTCGAATCCAGCCCCTGCACGCATGCGGTGGGCTTGCCGGCGTAGTGAAATTCGCTGTCGTAGTCGTCCTCTATGATCCAGCTCTGGTGCTGGCGAGCCCATTCAATGACGGCCAGCCGCCTGTCCAGTGCCAGCGTCGCCCCGGTCGGAAACTGGTGGGAGGGTGTCAGGAATACGGCTTTGGGATGCTCGCCTAGCGCATTAGCTGCCTGGCTCAGATGTTCTACGCGCAAGCCCTCGGCGTCGAGCGGAATCGGCAGGCATTGCAGCCCTGCGGCGTCGAAGGCCTTGCGCGCACCATGGTAGACAGGATCTTCGATAAAAATCCGGTCGCCAGCATCGAGCAGCACGTGAGCGCACAGGTTCAGGGCTTGCTGGGAACTGGTCAGCACCAGCACGCGCTCGGGTGTCGCACGTGCACCGCGTTCGAGATTGACATAATCCGCGATGGCACGTCGCAAGGGTTCCATGCCCTGCGGCGGGCTGTGCAGCAGCGCCAGGGTGCCGTATTCCTTCAGCACCTGTCGCTCCAGCCGCTCCCAGGTCTGGAGTGGAAAGTTGCGCGTTTCCGGGACGCCTGGTGCAAAGGGGCGAGGGGTCAGAAAGTCCCGAATCCCGCCGCCTTTGAATATGACGTTCCCACGCTGGCTCAGGCGCGGCGCTGTCTTGTTCACGGCAGTGCGACGTGCTTTGCCCCTTGCTGTCAGGTGCTGGGTCCGCTCCGACACGAAGCTGCCGCTGCCCACGCGCCGCTCGATGAAGCCCTCGGCATGCAGCTGGGTGTAGGCCGACTCGACCGTATCGCGGGAGATCCCCAATGATTTTGCCAGTGTGCGTGACGCAGGCAATGGTCTGCCCACATCGAGCGCCCCGTCGAGGATGAGTTGCCGGACGGCCCGATGGATGCGCACATGCAGGGGCAAAGTCCCATGCGCCGGGTCGCTCATCCAGGCTTTAACGGATTCAAGTTGGGCATTTTTGAACAATTGGCCGGTATACGCCTAGAAAAATGGATGGGTAAATCAGTCCATTTTGGCGCTACAAATGCGTCTTGTAAACCTAAGTCACCGTTTTCAGGAGCCCGAGTCAGATCATGCCAGCCGCCCCGTCACCTAGCCCCGTTCGCTGGAGCGACCTCACCCATCCAATCGTTGCCGGTTTGATCTCGGTCATCGTCAACTACGGCGGCACTTTTATTCTGGTGTTCCAAGCCGCCAAGGTGGCGGGTCTCAGCCCCGAGCAGACGGCTTCGTGGGTATGGTCGATTTCGATTGGTGTGGGGGTGACAGGGATCTTCCTGAGCTGGATTTCACGCGAGCCCATCATCACGGCCTGGTCTACCCCCGCAGCCGCTTTCCTCGTCGTGGCGCTGGCGACGACGCCCTACGCGGAAGCGGTCGGCGCCTACCTGATCTCGGCCGCAGCCTTCGTGGTGCTAGGGCTGTCTGGCTGCTTCGAGCGGGTCATTCGCATGATTCCCCCGGGCGTGGCCGCCGGGCTGTTGGCCGGTATCCTGCTTCAGTTCGGTATCGGCGCTTTCGGCGGCATTACCGTCGATCCCTTGCTCGCAGGTGTGCTGTTCGTTTCCTATGTGGTGTTCAAACGATTCAGCGCTCGTTACGCCGTGGTCGGCATCCTCGTGCTGGGGCTGGCCTTTTTGCTGGCTCAGGAGCGCGTCGATCTGTCCGGTTTGAGGCTGGAGCTGGCGAAGCCGGTATTCACCATGCCCATGTTCTCGCTCAATTCCCTCCTGAGCCTGGCCCTGCCGCTTTTCCTCATCACGCTTACTGGGCAGTACATGCCCGGCATGCTGGTGTTGCGCAACGACGGCTTTAAGAGTAGCGCCAACCCCATCGTGGCCCTGACAGGGTTGGGCTCGTTACTGATGGCGCCCTTCGGTTCACACGCCTTTAATATCGCTGCCATTACGGCCGCCATCGCTACGGGCAGAGAGGCTCACGAAGATCCGTCCAAGCGCTGGATCGCCGGCATCGCCGCAGGCGTATTCTATGTGCTGGTCGGAGTATTCGGGCTGACGCTCGCCGCCGTGTTCATGGCCTTGCCTGCGACCTTTATCACCACGCTGGCCGGTCTGGCGCTGTTGGGCACGATTGGCGGCAGCCTGGCCAGCGCGCTGGCCGATCCCAGGTCCCGCGAAGCATCGCTCATCACCTTCCTGGCCGCCGCCGCCAACATTAAGCTGCTTGGTATTGGTGGCGCTTTTTGGGGGCTGGTGATCGGCCTGGTGGCCTATGTGGGTCTCAACGGTCGCTTGCCGCAACGGGCAGCCAAGCCCGTCGTTGCTGGGCAGCCTATTAACGAGCGGCCAAGTCGATGATCGAGCCGCCAGGCGCGCAAACCTGGCGCGGACAGCCCAGCCGCTATCCCGAGGCCGCTAGGGCCTAGGATATCCGACACGACCTCGGCGCGGTGCAGGCGCTTCTGTTAACGCCCGCGCGCTTTGGCCCGCCCGAGCTTCTGTTCCGGCCTGTGCGGCTCAGGACCGGGTTTGGCGCCGCAGCGCCGGGTTCATGAAGCCCATCGTAACGATCAGTGAAATCGCCAGGACGGCCATGGCCGCCCAGGCCAGGCCCTGCGCTTTGCCCCAGCCCAGCAGCAGGCCGCCGACGATGCCGCCCGCAGCCACGGCGGTATTCCAGCCGGTGGTGTACATGGCCTGGGCGACATCGACCGAATCGCCGGCGAAGCGCGATAGGGCTGCTTGCGTGAGGGTGCCGAAGCCGCCTACCGCCAGTCCCCACAGGGCAGCAGCAGAGTAGACGATAGGAGCGGCATGACCCCACAGGCCGAATAGCATGGCGGCCAGTGCGAACAGCAACATGTTGGCCAGCGCGAGAAAGCGCAGGCGTCGATCCACGAGGGCGCCCACCATCCAAAGCCCGACGACCGAGCCCGCGCCGAAGGTGAAAAGCACCACATCAACCTTGCTGGCCAGCCCGGCAACCTGCAGCAGCGGTTCGATGTAGATGTACAGAATGTTGTGCGCGACGACGAAGCTGAACACCACAATCAGCACGGCGCGGATGCCGGGCTTGAGAAAGACCTTTGCCAGCGGCTGGCGTTGGTCGCGGCTCTGGCCTGCGAAGTCAGGCACGACGGTTTTTATCCATACGATGAGCACCAGGGCGAGCAAACTCATCAGCCCGAAGGCCGCTTGCCAGCCGATATGCCGTCCCAGCAAAGCGCCGGCGGGTACGCCGAGCACTAGCGCAATGGTGCCCCCGATGCCGACGGTTGCAATCGCGCGTCCGCTCAGGTGGGCGGGAGAGATACGGACGGCGTAGCCCGCCAGCATAGACCACACGATGCCGCCGAATACGCCGGCAAAGAATCGCGCGGTGATGGACAGCGTGTAGTCGCGCGACAGGGCGGTAAGCAGGTTGACGACGGCGAAGCCGGCGATTGCGAACAGCAGCAGAGGGCGTCGGCGCACACCCTGTGTGAGCGTCATCACCGGAATCGCGGCGACCAAGGCGCCCACGGCATAGACCGTGATGAACTGGCCTGCCAGGCTTTCCGATACCTCCAGGCTTTGCGCAATCGATGAGAGTACGCCCGCAGGCAGAATTTCAGTGAGCAGCGTGATGAAAGCGGCCATCGCCAGCGCGAGCAGACCGCCCAGTGGCAGTTGTTGCGCGTGGCGGGATGGGGTTGCGAGGGTGCGAGTCATTCCTGGTATTTCCGGTTTTGGCTCTTGGTGGAGCGTGGCGGCGTAATCATGCCTGCATAGGACTGCGTGGATATCATGTCGCCCTGAAATTAGGGAAGCCAAGGCGGCAGCTTGTTTGCGACTGATACGGAGCCGGCAGTCATGCCTGCGCCAGCAGAGCAGGTGTGGGTTGCAGCAGGAGCGCCGATGTCTAGCTCGCGCTTGATGTGCGGGTCGAGCAAGCGGGTTTGTCTTCGTGCGAAACGATCCTCGAACAGGCGGCGCACATGCCGCAGCCGCCGCTTGATCGATTCGGAGGCAAGACCATTGCCGCAGGCCGGGGGGGGCACGCCGGATGGCGTAGCGCCGGGCGGCTGCGCGGCGACTTTGTGTCGGCGCGCCTAGGGGTCTTGGTGGGTTTGATCAGAGGGCAGGGCCGGGGTGGTTCTGTGCTCTGGTGCAGGTATTAATGCAGAGCGTGGGTGCGGATCAGGCCGACAGCAACCCCTTCGAGCGCGAATTCGTCATCGGGGGCCACCAGGATGGGAGAGAACTCGGGATTTTCGGGCAGCAGCTCGATGCGGCTGCCGTGGCGCTGCAGACGCTTGACGGTGACGTCATCGCCCAGCCGGGCCACGATGATCTGCCCGTTGCGCGCCTCGCTCGATTTTTTGACTGCAAGCAGGTCGCCCTCAAGAATGCCTGCGTCACGCATGCTCATGCCGCGCACTTTGAGCAGGTAGTCAGGGGCTTGCGAAAAGAGGCTGGGATCGACGCCGACGTCGCGCTCGACATGTTCGGCGGCCAGAATCGGGCTGCCGGCCGCCACCCTGCCTACCAGCGGCAGCAGCAACTGTGACAGCGAAGCCAGGATGGGGGAGGGCGTGGGTTCCGCATCTTTGAGGCGTATGCCGCGGGACGCGCCCGCCGTGAGCTCGATGGCGCCTTTGCGCGCCAAGGCTTTGAGGTGGTCTTCGGCAGCGTTGGGCGATCGAAAACCCAAGGCCTGGGCGATTTCGGCACGTGTGGGAGGAAAGCCCGTACGGGCGACGGTTTGCCGGATGAGGTCCAGGATTTCCTGCTGGCGTTCCGTGAGTTTCGTGGCCATGGTCGTGATCTCAATAATGGCCCGAGGCTTGTGTAAACCACGGACTGTATGTATATACAGCGTGATTCTGGGGGACATAGCCAAAAAATGCAAGTGATGGCAGATGGCCCGCCTGCGCCATGATCCGCGTGTTGCGTCTTACATGGCAGGGTGGTGATCGGGCAGGGAGGGGCAGGCGCGAAGGGGCCAGGGACTGCGCCTGAAGGGGGCATGGGCTAGGCCCGAAACGAACAAACCTTCCGTGTTGGCGGAAGGTTTGTCAGGGCTGGCGCGCAAACGCCAGCGATTACTTCAGAACGGCGGCGATCGCGGCAGCGACGGTGTCGATATTGCGGCTGTTCAGGGCGGCTACGCAGATGCGGCCGCTGGACACCGCGTACACACCGTGCTCATCGCGCAGGCGGTCCACTTGGGCAGCGGTCAGGCCCGAGTAGGAGAACATGCCGCGTTGTTGCAGCACGAAGCTGAAGTCCTGCGTCACGCCTTGCGCCTTGATCTTCTCGACCAGCTGCTGGCGCATCAGGCGGATGCGGTCGCGCATGGCGTCCAGTTCCTGCTGCCATTCGGCGAACAGTGCGGGCGTGTTGAGTACGGCGGCAACCACGCTGCCGCCGTGGGTCGGCGGGTTGGAGTAGTTGGTGCGAATGACGCGCTTGAGCTGGCTCAGGACGCGGGTGGCTTCGTCCTTGTCGCCGGCGACGGCGGTCAGGGCACCGACGCGCTCGCCATACAGCGAGAACGACTTCGAGAACGAGGAGCTGATCAGCATGGTCAGGCCCATGCTGGCGAACAGACGCACAACCGAAGCGTCTTTTTCCAGGTTTTCGCCAAAGCCTTGGTAGGCGATGTCGAGGAAGGGGACCAGTTTGCGGGCCTTGACGACTTCGGCGATCTGCTTCCACTGCTCGGCCGTGGGGTCCACGCCGGTGGGGTTGTGGCAGCAGGCGTGCAGCACGACGATGGTCTGTTCGGGGGCTGCTTGCAGCGAGGCCAGCATGCCATCGAAATTCAGGCCATGGGTGGCGGCATCGTAATAAGTGTAGGTTTCGACTTTGAAGCCGGCGCGCTCGAACAGGGCGCGGTGGTTTTCCCAGCTCGGGTCGCTGATCAGGACTTTGGATTGCGGCAGCAATTGCTTGAGGAAGTCGGCGCCGACTTTCAGCGCGCCGGTGCCGCCCAGCGTCTGGGTGGTCAGCAAACGGCCTTCGGCAGCCAGCGTGGAATCGGCGCCGAACAGCAGGGCTTGCGCGCCCTTGTTGTAAGCGGCGATGCCTTCGATGGGCAGATAGCCGCGGGCGGCAGCGGCTTCGACACGGGCCAGTTCGGCCTTGCGAACGGCGCCGAGCAGCGGGATGTGTCCCTCATCGTCGTAGTAGACGCCCACGCCCAAATTCACTTTGCCAGGGCGGGTGTCGGCGTTGTACTGCTCGTTCAGACCAAGAATGGGGTCGCGCGGGGCGAGTTCGACGGAAGCGAAGAGGGTGCTCATGGGACTAGATTGAGTGGGTGGACGCACAATCGCGTGCTGTGGATAATGGTGGGTTTACCCTCGGACAAGTCTAGCATGACAGACCCTGGATACGTCGAATTTCCCGGCAGTCCTTTTCAACTCTTTCAGCCCTATGCGCCGGCTGGCGATCAGCCCGCCGCCATTGAGGGACTCGTCCAGGGGGTGGCTGATGGACTGATGTACCAGACCTTGCTTGGCGTCACGGGCTCGGGTAAGACATTTACCATGGCCAACGTGATCGCCCGGCTAGGGCGTCCGGCCTTGGTGCTCGCGCCCAACAAGACCCTGGCGGCGCAGCTTTACGCCGAGATGCGCGATTTCTTTCCCAAGAATGCGGTCGAGTATTTCGTCTCTTACTACGATTACTACCAGCCTGAGGCCTATGTGCCCACGCGCGACCTGTTCATTGAGAAGGATTCCTCAGTCAATGAACATATCGAGCAGATGCGTTTGTCGGCCACCAAGAGCCTGCTGGAACGGCGCGACACCATCATCGTGGGCACGGTGTCCTGCATCTACGGTATCGGCAACCCGGGCGACTACCATGCAATGGTGCTGATCCTGCGCGCAGGAGATCGTATTTCCCGCCGTGAGGTGCTGGCCCGGCTGGTCGCCATGCAGTACACGCGCAACGATGCTGATTTCACGCGCGGCGCGTTCCGCGTTCGCGGTGAAACCATCGACATTTTTCCGGCGGAAAGCCCCGAACTCGCCTTGCGCCTGACGCTATTCGATGATGAGGTTGAAACGCTGGAGCTGTTTGACCCTTTGACCGGCAAGGTGCGTCAAAAGCTGCCGCGTTTTACGGTCTATCCGGGGTCGCATTACGTGACGCCGCGAGAGACGGTGCTGCGCGCCATCGAGACCATCAAGGAAGAGTTGCGCGAACGGCTGTCCACGTTCACGAATGAGGGCAAGCTGCTCGAAGCTCAGCGGATTGAGCAGCGCACTCGTTTCGATCTTGAAATGTTGCAAGAGCTGGGTTTCTGCAAAGGCATTGAAAACTATTCTCGTCATTTATCCGGCGCGGCGCCGGGTGAGCCGCCGCCGACGCTGATTGATTATTTGCCTGCCGATGCCCTGATGTTCATCGACGAAAGTCACGTCACGGTGGGGCAGCTGGGTGGCATGTATCGGGGTGACCGGGCGCGCAAGGAGACACTGGTGCAATATGGTTTCCGCCTGCCTTCGGCCCTGGATAACCGGCCTTTAAGACTAGAGGAGTTCGAAGCCCGCATGCGCCAGTGCGTTTTTGTGTCCGCCACCCCGGCGGATTACGAACGCCAGCATGCCGACAACGTCGTCGAGCAGGTGGTGCGGCCGACAGGCCTGGTTGATCCTGAGGTTGAGGTGCGCCCGGCCCATACTCAGGTGGATGATCTGCTGGGTGAAATCCGCCATCGCGTGGCGCGGCAAGAGCGTGTGCTGGTCACCACGCTGACCAAGCGCATGTCCGAGGACCTGACTGACTTCCTAGCCGAGCACGGGGTGCGGGTGCGATATTTGCACTCGGATATCGACACGGTTGAGCGGGTGGAAATTATCCGGGACCTGCGTCTGGGGGTCTTTGATGTGCTGGTGGGCATCAATCTGTTGCGCGAAGGCCTCGATATTCCAGAGGTGTCGTTGGTGGCCATTCTCGATGCGGACAAGGAGGGTTTTCTGCGTTCTGAGCGCAGCCTGATTCAGACCATAGGCCGCGCCGCCCGCAATCTGCATGGCCATGCCATTTTGTACGCTGACCGGATCACTGACTCGATGCGCCGTGCCATGGATGAGACCAGCCGGCGGCGCAGCAAGCAGTTGCAGCACAACGCAGACCACGGCATTACGGCGCGCGGGGTGAATAAGGCGGTGCGAGAGCTGATCGATGGCGTCATGGCGCCCGCGACCACCCATGACGCGCTCGAAGATGCCGTGCCGCTCGCTGCCCTGACGGATGAAAAAGCGATGGCGCGCGAGATCAAGCGTCTTGAAAAGCTGATGATGGATCATGCCCGCAACCTGGAGTTTGAGCAGGCCGCTGCGGCTCGGGATGCCTTGACCGCGCTCAAAAATCGGCTGCTTCTGGACGGAGTCAGGTGAGGGCTGCCGCCGCCTTGCACACAGGGTGGCGGCGCCAGGAAAGAAGCAGGTATTTGCTTATTGCTACGTGTGCAAAATTCAGGTTCAAAACTGGGGAAATCGAGACAAAAACAACGATTGGCGCCGCCAATTTGTTCGGTAAGTTGTTGTTTTTAATAAATAAAAAATATATTCGCGAGCTTGCTGGCAAAAGCATAAAAAAGCAAAAAATGCTTGCTATATTCCGGGTTTTCCCGCAGACTTCTTCCCATGATGACCAAGGTACTTTTCGTTTGCATGGGCAATATCTGCCGCTCGCCGAGCGCAGAGGGTGTTTTTCGCCACCTGGTGAACGACGCCGGCCTGGCTGAGGTGGTGCAGATCGACTCTGCGGGCACCCACGCATTCCATATCGGCGAGGCGCCGGACGCCCGGGCTGTGGCGGCCGCTCGCAAGCGCGGCTACGACATTAGCCAGCTCCATGCCCGGCAGGTCACGGCGGAAGATTTCCGCGAATTTGACCTCATTCTCTCGATGGACTGGGACAATCTGTCTGCCTTGCAGCAGCAGTGCCCGAAAGCCTATCAGCATAAATTGATGTTGCTGATGCGTTTTGCCAATGATTTTGAAGAAGCCACGGTTCCTGATCCCTATTATGGCGGTCAGGAAGGCTTCGCCAAGGTGCTCGACTACCTTGAGGATGCCTGTCAGGGCGTGTTGGAGCTGGTGCGCAAGCGCGCCACTCAGTATCAGGCGGCCTGATCTCCGGGCGGCTGCCATGGTTGAAAAAACCGCGCCAAGGCGCGGTTTTTTCAACTTGAGATACTTAGCAAATTACTCGGGAATTTGCTATACTTGAGACAATTACTCGGGTATTCATCTCGGGTGCCAAGACCGGGATTGCTGCCTGTATCCGGCAGGCGGGGCCCGGCGGATTCACAGGAAATCACCATGCGGCTAACCACCAAAGGACGTTTCGCCGTGACTGCCATGATCGATCTGGCTATGCGGCAGCATAGCGGTCCGGTCACTCTCGCGGCGATCAGCCAGCGCCAGAATATTTCCCTTTCTTATCTGGAACAGCTGTTCGGCAAGCTGCGCCGCCACGAACTCGTGGACAGCGTGCGTGGTCCGGGCGGCGGTTACTCCCTGGCGCGCCTGGCGCGCAATGTGACGGTGGCTGACATCATTTTTGCGGTGGACGAGCCGCTGGATGCCACCAGTTGCGGCGGCAAGCGGGACTGTACCAGCGGCAACGATGGCAAGCCGGGCAAGTGCATGACGCACGAGCTCTGGGCAACCTTGAACCGCAAGATGGTCGATTACCTGGATTCGGTTTCCCTGCAAGACCTGGTGGATCAGCAGCGCTTGCGCCAATTGCAGGAAGCCAACAATCAAGCCCAAGGCTGTTCGGTGCGCGTCAACCGTGCGGGCGCCAATGCCGCAGCCGCCACGCCTGCCGCCAATGCGGCGGCCACCGTCTAAGAAGCATTAGGAACTGTACTCATGAGCAACCGCCCGATTTACCTGGACTACTCTGCCACGACGCCGGTCGATCCTCGCGTGGTCGAGAAAATGATTCCCTGGCTGTACGACAACTTCGGCAACCCCGCCTCGCGCAGCCATGCTTTCGGCTGGGATGCCGAAGAAGCGGTCGAGAACGCGCGCGTCGAGGTGGCCAAGCTGGTCAATGCCGACCCCCGCGAGATCGTCTGGACCTCCGGCGCCACGGAATCCGATAACCTCGCCATCAAAGGCGCGGCCAATTTCTATGCCGAGCGCGGCAAGCACATCATTACCGTCAAGACCGAGCACAAGGCCGTGCTGGACACCTGTCGCGAGCTGGAGCGCCAGGGCTTCGAAGTGACCTATCTCGATGTCAAGGAAGACGGTCTGCTGGACCTCGACGTTTTCAAGGCCGCTTTGCGTCCTGACACCGTGCTGGTGTCGGTGATGATGGTCAACAACGAAATCGGCGTGATCCAGGACATCGAAACCCTGGGTGAAATCTGCCGTGAAAAAGGCATCATTTTCCACGTTGACGCAGCTCAGGCGACCGGCAAGGTCGAGATCGATCTGCAAAAGCTCAAGGTCGATCTGATGTCCTTCTCGGCCCACAAGACCTATGGCCCCAAAGGCATCGGCGCGCTCTATGTGCGTCGCAAGCCGCGTGTGCGCATCGAAGCGCAGATGCATGGCGGTGGCCATGAGCGCGGCTTTCGTTCGGGCACCCTGGCCACCCATCAGATCGTTGGCATGGGTGAGGCATTCCGCCTGGCGCGCGAAGAAATGGGCACGGAAAACGAGCGCGTGCGCATGTTGCGTGACCGCCTGTTCGCCGGCCTGTCGCAGATCGAAGAGGTTTATGTGAACGGCAGCATGGAGCACCGTGTGCCGCACAATCTGAACATCAGCTTCAACTACGTCGAAGGCGAGTCCCTGATCATGGCGATCAAGGAACTGGCCGTCTCCAGCGGCTCGGCCTGCACCTCGGCCAGCCTGGAGCCTTCCTATGTGCTGCGCGCGCTGGGCCGCAATGACGAACTGGCGCACAGCTCGATCCGTTTTACCCTGGGCCGCTTTACGACCGAACAGGAGGTCGATTTCACGATCGAACTGCTGAAGAGCCGCGTCGGCAAGCTGCGCGATATGTCGCCGCTCTGGGAAATGGCCAAAGAAGGCATCGATCTGAACACCGTGCAATGGGCCGCGCACTGAGCGTGCCGCACACGATAGAACACGTGGAGAATCATCATGGCATATAGCGACAAGGTCCTGGACCACTACGAAAATCCCCGCAACGTCGGTTCTTTCGAAAAGGGCGACGACTCCGTTGGCACCGGCATGGTCGGCGCGCCGGCCTGTGGTGACGTCATGAAGCTGCAGATCAAGGTCAATAGCGCAGGCGTGATCGAAGACGCGCGCTTCAAGACCTACGGTTGCGGTTCGGCCATCGCCTCCAGCTCGCTGGTGACCGAGTGGGTCAAGGGTAAGACCCTGGATCAGGCTCTGTCCATCCGCAATACCCAGATCGCCGAAGAACTGGCGTTGCCGCCGGTCAAAATCCACTGCTCCATCTTGGCCGAAGACGCCATCAAGGCGGCGGTTCAGGATTACAAAACCAAGCACGGCGCGGCCGAGGCTGTTACGGCAGACTGATATGGCCGTCACCCTGACCCAACAAGCGGCCAATCACGTCAGCCGCTATCTGCAAAAGCGCGGTAAAGGGATCGGGCTGCGCCTGGGCGTGCGCACGACCGGGTGCTCGGGCATGGCGTACAAGCTCGAGTATGTGGACGATCCTGATGCCGAGGATGTGGTGTTCGAGAGCTTTGGCGTGAAGGTTTTTGTAGACCCAAAAAGCCTGGCCTATCTGGAAGGCACTGAGCTGGATTACGCCCGCGAAGGTCTGAACGAAGGCTTCAAGTTCAGCAATCCTAACGAAAAGGCGACCTGCGGCTGCGGCGAGTCGTTCACGGTGTAAACCTTGGCCGCTGACGATTATTTCAGTCTGTTTGGTTTGCCTTCTAAGTTTGCGATCGACGCTCAGGCCCTCGAAGAGGCCTGGCGTCTCGTGGCGGCGCGGGTGCACCCTGACCGCTACGCCACGGCCAGCGCCGCTGAGCGCAGGGTGGCGATGCAGTGGGCGGCCCGCGCGAATGAGGCTTACCGTCTGTTGCGTGATCCTATGCTGCGCGCCCGCTATCTGTGCGAGTCGGCAGGCAGAGACTTGCAGACCGAGAGCAATACGGCGATGGCTCCGGCCTTTCTGATGCAGCAGATGGAATGGCGCGAGATGCTCGATGATGCCCGTCACGATGAGCGGGCCCGAGCGGCTTTGGGCGAGGAGCTGGAGCAGGCGCGTGAGGCGATGCGCGCCTCGCTCGCCGAGCTGATCGACACGCGTCAAGACTATGCCGCCGCCGGCCAGAAAGTGCGGGAATGGATGTTCATCGAGAAACTGGCCCAGGAATTGGCGGCCGTCCAGCCCTAGTGGCGGCCCCGCTCTCAGCGACAAATACAACAATGGCTTTATTGCAGATTTCTGAACCCGGAGAGTCCCCCGCACCGCACCAGCGACGTCTGGCGGTGGGGATAGATCTGGGTACGACTCATTCTTTGGTAGCGGCGGTGCGCAGCAGCGTGCCCGAGGTTTTGTTGGATGCCGATGGCCAGGCTTTGCTGCCTTCGGCCGTGCGCTATCTGCCGGGCGGACGCGTCATGATCGGCCGTGGCGCTCTGCCGCATCAGGCCAGCGATCCGCTCAATACGGTGGTGTCCGTCAAGCGTTTCATGGGCCGCTCGGCCGATGATGCGCGCGCGAGCGGCGCCCCGTATGAGTTTGTCGATGCGCCGGGTATGTTGCGCTTGCGCACCCTGCATGGCGATCTGAGTCCCGTCGAGGTGTCGGCGCAGATTCTGGCGACCTTGCGTCAGCGCGCCGAGGATGTCTTGGGCGATGACCTGGTCGGAGCCGTGATTACGGTGCCGGCCTATTTCGACGATGCGCAGCGCCAGGCGACGCGCGATGCCGCCAAGCTGGCTGGTCTGAATGTGCTGCGTCTGTTGAACGAGCCGACGGCCGCGGCGATCGCCTATGGGCTGGATCGGGCTGCCGAGGGGGTTTATGCGGTCTATGACCTGGGCGGCGGCACCTTCGATATTTCCATTCTGCGCTTGAGCAAGGGCGTGTTTGAAGTGATTGCCACCGGCGGCGATACCGCTTTGGGGGGGGATGATTTCGACCATGCCATCGTGGCCGATCTGGTGTCTGCCGAGGCCTTGGAATCTTTGTCGATGTCCGACCGCCGCAGCCTTCTGGTGGCGGCGCGGGCAGCGCGTGAAACCCTGACCGATGCCGACGATGCGCCCATGACGTTGACGCTGGACAGCGGGCGGGTGATTAACGCGACGCTCACGCGGGCGCACTTCGAAACGCTGGCCGCCGGGTTGGTTGAACGCACCTTGCAGGCGGCGCGACGCGCCCTGCGGGATGCTGGGCTGGCCTTGGGTGATGTGCAGGGCGTCGTCATGGTGGGTGGCGCGACGCGCATGCCCGTCGTGCGCCGCGCGGTGGGCGAATTTTTCGGCACCTCGCCGCTGACCGATCTCGATCCTGACCGTGTCGTCGCGCTGGGCGCAGCCTTGCAGGCCAATCTGCTGGCCGGCAATCGGGCGCCGGGCGAGGACTGGTTGCTGTTGGACGTGACGCCTTTGTCGTTGGGCCTGGAAACCATGGGTGGGCTGGTGGAGCGCGTCATTCCGCGCAACAGCACCATTCCCGTGGCGCGGGCTCAGGAGTTCACGACATTCAAGGACGGCCAGACCGCGATGAGCGTGCACGTCGTGCAAGGTGAGCGCGATCTGGTGAGCGATTGCCGCTCGCTGGCGCGCTTCGAGCTGCGCGGCATTCCGCCCATGGTGGCGGGCGCGGCCCGCATCCGCGTGACCTTTCAGGTCGATGCCGACGGCTTGCTTAGCGTGACAGCGAGCGAGCAGAGCACGGGCGTCGAGGCGGCCGTGACAGTCAAGCCCTCTTATGGCCTGTCCGATGATGAGATCACGCGCATGTTGTCGGAAAGCGTCTCGCACGCCGATGACGATGCGCGCGCGCGCATGCTGCGCGAACAACAGGTCGAGGCCCGTCAACTGGTGGAGTCCGTCAGTGCGGCGCTAGCCGTTGATGGCGATCTGCTGAACGCCGACGAGCGCGCCGTGGTTGACGCTGCGTTGGCCGCCGCCGCTGCGGCGCAAAACGCCGCCGAAGTGGATGCGGTGCGTCAGGCGGTTCAGGCGCTGTCTGATGCCACCGAGGATTTCGCCGCCCGCCGCATGGATCGCAGCATCCGTGCCGCGCTGGCCGGCCGTAAACTGGACGAACTTGCTTAATCGACCCCATGCCGAAACTGACTGTATTGCCTCATCCCGAGTTGTGCCCTGAGGGTGCCGTGATCGATGACGCGCCGACAGGCGTGTCGATTTGCCGGGTTTTGCTCGATAACCATATCGACATCGATCATGCTTGCGAGCTGTCCTGTGCCTGCACGACCTGCCACGTCGTGGTGCGTCAGGGTTACGCATCGCTGGAAGAAGCCAGCGATAACGAGGAAGACCTGCTGGATAAGGCCTGGGGCCTGACTTCGGTGTCTCGTCTGTCTTGCCAGGCCATTGTTGCCGACGAGGATTTGACGGTCGAGATTCCGAAATACACCATCAACCATGCCAAGGAAGATCACTGATGAAGTGGATAGACACTTATCAGATTGCCGAGGCTCTGGTGGATACCCATCCCGATGTGGACCCCAAGACGGTGCGTTTCACGCAGTTGCGCGATTGGGTGCTGGCCTTGCCCGGCTTTGACGATGATCCCGCCCGGTCGGGCGAGAAGATTCTCGAGGCCATCCAGATGGCCTGGATTGAAGAAGCCGAGTAAACGCGGTTTGCCCGATATCCCGCCTTGTGCGGGATTTTGCTGTTTGGGCCGGTGTCATGAGACGGCGTGCCCGCGGCGGTATCATTGCATTTTTCTTCCGTGTGACGACTCATCATGACCGTGTCTTCTTTGCGTTTCGGCCTGGCCGCCAACCGCCTGCATCACGAGACGCCCGATGCCGCGCTGTTCAACTGGTTGCGGGCCAGCGGGGCTTCCATTCGTGAAATGGGTATTGAGCTGCATACCGTGGGGCGGACACACGACGCCATCGTGCGCGAGGGCATGCTACAGGGGTATCGCGGCTTGATCCGCTATCCCTACGGGCGCGAGGGCGGTCTGATGAAGCTCGTGGCCCGAGTGACCCAGGGGCGCGATGGTCAGGCTCCCTTCGATGGCGCCATCTATTTGATTGATCCGGTTGATCCTTCGTCGATTTTCCCGGAGGCGCTTGCGCTCAAACGCCAATGCATCACGCATGGCCGTCCGTTCATTTCGACGCTGGCGGGCGCGATTGAGTGGATCGAGATCGAGCGTGTGCTGGCAGGGTTGGCGCCTGATCCCGCCCTGAACCGCTTGTTCCGTTTTGAGGGGCAGACGCTGGCCATGATCGCTCACGATGCGCTTAAAGACGAGATGATGGCGTTTGCCGACGCCAATTTCGATGTGCTCTCGCAGTTTGCGCGGCGCGTGGCGACGGGTACGACGGGCGGGCGGCTCAATGAGCTGGCCTGGTCGCGCGGCTGGCCCAAGGATCAGCCCTGGGTGACGCGCTATCTGAGCGGTCCATTGGGCGGCGATGCACAAATCGCCGAACTGGTGTTGGAGCATCAATGCCAGCGCGTGATTTTCTTTGAAGATCCGCATGTGGCGCGTCAGCATGAGGCGGATATTCAGCTTCTCGAGCGTGCGGTGCGCGTTGTGACCGAGTCGGCCATTTGCGCTACGTCGCCATCTGTGGCGCGGCGCTGGGCCGACGCGGTGCGCCGTCATCAGGCGCAGTCCAAGGCGTAGTCAGAAAGGGCGGCGCAAGGGCAGCGCGAGGGGCCGTCCGCTGCTCAGCGCGGCCTGCGCTGCCAGGCCAGCAGGCCGCAGGCCAGCGCCAGAATGAGCTGTACCATCGCTATGGGCAGCAGGAAGTCCAGCTTACCGTCGGCGCCAACCAGGCTGGCGCGGCTCATCCAGAGCAAGCAGGCCAGCACGGCGCTGGCGAGCAGCACCGCGCAAGCCGCACAACAAAACAGAAAGCCGCGCCGCGCCAGCCCTCTAGACCGGCGGCGGCGCGGCAAAACGAGATAAAGCCCAAGCGCCACGAAGCCTGCAAGCAAGAGGATCTTGGCCAGCATCGCGGCGCCTGCCTCAGTCTTCGCGGCGCAGGTGCGGGAACAGAATTACGTCGCGGATGCTGGGGCTGTCGGTCAGCAGCATCACCAGACGATCGATGCCGATGCCGCAGCCGCCCGTGGGGGGCATGCCGTATTCCAATGCGCGGATATAGTCGGCATCGAAATACATGGCTTCTTCGTCGCCCGCGTCTTTGGCTTCGACCTGGGCCTGAAAGCGTGCCGCTTGGTCTTCGGGATCGTTCAGTTCGGAGAAGCCGTTGGCGATTTCACGGCCCGTGATGAAGAGCTCAAAGCGTTCGGTGATGCCTTCGCGCTTGTCGGAGGCGCGAGCCAGCGGCGAGACTTCGACCGGGTAATCGACGATAAAGGTCGGCTCCCAGAGTTTGGACTCGGCCGTTTCTTCGAACAGGGCGAGTTGCAGAGCACCCACACCGGCGCGTGCGAGCACCGGGCCGTTGACGTCGGCGCCAAATTTCTTCAGTTCGGCGCGCAGGAAGTCCGCGTCGTCGAGTTGGGGCTGGTTGTAATGCGGGGCATGTTTGAGAATGGCTTCGCAGATCGTCAGGCGCGCGAACGGCTTGGACAGATCGAGTTCACGCTCTTGATAGGTCAGTACGGCGCTGCCCGTGGCGGTGATGGCCGCCTGGCGGATCAGGCTTTCGGTGAAGTCCATGATCCAGCGATACTCCGCATAGGCGGCGTAGAACTCCATCATGGTGAACTCAGGGTTGTGGCGCGGGCTTACCCCTTCGTTGCGGAAGTTGCGGTTGATCTCGAACACGCGGTCAAAGCCACCGACGACCAGGCGCTTGAGATAAAGCTCGGGCGCGATGCGCAGGTACATTTCCATGTCCAGCGCATTGTGATGGGTGACGAATGGCTTGGCCGCGGCGCCGCCCGGAATCGGGTGCAGCATGGGCGTTTCGACTTCCAGGAAGTCGGCAGCCAGCATGGCCTGGCGGATGCCGCCGATGGCCTTGCTGCGCGCCTCGAAGGTGCGGCGCGTGGAGTCGGTCATGATGAGATCGACGTAGCGCTGGCGGTAGCGCAATTCCTGGTCGGACACACCATGGAATTTGTCGGGGAGCGGGCGCAGCGACTTCGACAGCAAGCGGGCGCTGGTGGCATGCACCGAGAGCTCGCCCTTGTTGGTCTTGAACATCGTGCCTTCGATGGCGATGATGTCACCGATATCCCATTGCTTAAAGGCCGCATAGACCTCTTCGCCCAGCGAGCCGCGTTCCAGGTAAAGCTGGATGCGGCCGCTGCCGTCTTGCAGGGTGGCGAAGCTGGCTTTGCCCATCACGCGTTTGAGCATCATTCGCCCAGCCACCTTGACGCGCACGGCGGCATCGACCAGAGCTTGCGGGTCCTGGTCGTCGTATTTGTCGTGCAGCTGCGCGGCGCGCGCGTCCGGAACGAAGTCGTTCGGGTACGCGACACCCGCTTCGCGCAGTTTGGCCAGCTTGGCGCGCCTTTCGGCGATCAAGCGGTTTTCATCCTGGGCGGTGGGCAAGTGATCAGTCATGATGGGTCATTGGTAATTGCGGATATCGTCGATTTCGGTCTGGCCGAAATCATCGCGATCGAGGAAGGCGAGAATGCGGCTGGCCACATCTGCCGGGGCGGCCAGCTTGCCGCTGGAATGGAAGTCCTGGAATCGGGCCAGGTCCGGGAAGGACGAGGGGGCGCTGGAGCGGATGTCGGCTTGCATGCCAGTGTCGACAATGCCGGGGGCCAGCGACACGACGCGCACCCCTGTCGGGCCGTGTTCTTTGTTGAGCACGCGGCTGTACATGTCGAGCGCGGCCTTGGTGGCGCAGTACACCCCCCAGCCGGCGGTGGGGTTACGCCCTGCGCCCGAGGATACATTGATGATGCGGCGGTCGGCCTGCAGGCCTTCGACGGCCTGCAAGAAGCGGCTGGTGAGTAGCATCACGGCCGTGACGTTGAGCGTGAAAGCCTGGGTGATCGCGGCGCTGTCATCGAGTGCGCCGGTGTTGGCCACCGGGTGCACCGTGCCAGCGTTGTTGATGAGCACATAGCGTTTGGCGTCACGCGGGATGACTAGCGATTGCGCCACATCGGCAGCGGCCTGGGCATCGGAGAGATCGACCTGGATTTCGGTTAGGCTGATGCCAGCCGCAAGGGCCAGCTCGGCCAGTTCCGGGTCAGCGCGGCGCGCCAGTGTGACGAGCCGGGTGCCCGGTCTGAGCAGGCCGCGCGCCAAGGCGGCGCCCAGGCCACGCGAGGCGCCGGTCAGGATGGCGAACGTTTCGGTCATGATGCAGGACTCCTCAGGGTGGAGACGGCAGGGCGCGAGGCCCTGCGGGATCAAACGCCTTGCTTCAGGCTGGCCTGGATGAAGGGGTCCAGGTCGCCGTCCAGCACTTTCTGCGTGTTGGAGATTTCGACGTTGGTGCGCAGATCTTTGATGCGGCTCTGGTCCAGGACGTACGAGCGGATCTGATGGCCCCAGCCCACATCGGTCTTGGAGTCTTCGAGTTTCTGCTGCTCAGCCATGCGTTTGCGCATTTCGAGTTCGTACAGCTTGGACTTCAGCATCTGCATCGCTTCGGCGCGGTTGCGGTGTTGCGAGCGGTCGTTCTGGCACTGAACCACGATGCCGGAAGGCATGTGCGTGATCCGCACGGCCGAGTCAGTTTTGTTGATGTGCTGACCGCCCGCGCCGCTGGCGCGGTAGGTATCGACGCGCAGATCGGCAGGGTTGACCTCGACCTCGAAGGACTCATCGACCTCGGGGTAGACGAAGACGCTGGCGAAGGAGGTGTGACGCCCGCCGGAGGAGTCGAAGGGGCTCTTGCGGACCAGGCGGTGCACGCCGGTTTCGGTGCGCAGATAACCGAAAGCATATTCGCCTTCGAGCTTGATCGTGGCCGATTTGATACCCGCGATTTCGCCTTCGGATTCTTCGAGCACCTCGGCTTTGAAGCCTTTGCGCTCGGCGTACTTCAGGTACTGGCGCAGCAGCATGGAGGCCCAATCCTGGGCTTCGGTGCCGCCGGCGCCGGCCTGGATGTCCAGGAAGCAGTTCAGCGGGTCGGCCGGATTGGAGAACATGCGGCGGAACTCGAGGCCTTCGAGCCGTTCCTGGAAGGTGTTGGCGTCGTTTTCGATGGATTCGAGCGTGGCGTCATCTTCGTCGGCGGCGGCCAGCTCGAAGAGCTCGAGTGCGTCGGCCACGCCCTGTCCGAGTTCGGTCAGCGTTTGCACAACGTCTTCGAGCGATTTTTTTTCACGGCCCAGATCCTGGGCGTGCTTGGGATCGTTCCAGACCGCCGGGTCTTCGAGTTCGGCGTTTACGACGTGCAGGCGTTCGGTTTTGGCATCGTAGTCAAAGATACCTCCGTAGAGCCTGTTCGCGCTCCGCGTAGTCGGCGAGGCGGGCGGCGATCTGGTTCTGACGTTCGGCTTCCATGAGTGATCCTGGTGACTTTTGTGCGAAACCTAGCATTTTAACGTGCTTGGGCCGGAGCAGGTGCTCCGGCCCGTTTATGGGTGTGGCGCAGCTTCGCGCAAGGCGCTCAGGCCGCCCCGGCGTACTCGATGACCAACTGCGCCGACACCAGTCCGTTCCAGACGTTTTGCTCCAGTCGATAGGCGGCCTGAATATGCTCGGGCAGCATCTCGTCGTGGCCAAACCAGATGGCGTCAAAGTGCTGGCCGTTGCGCTCCAGGGAGAGCTTGAGGTGTTTTTCGCCGACGAGCCGCTGGCTGCGGACGATGAACTCGTCGAGAAACAGCGGGGCGGCGAAACCGGCGCCCCAGACCTGCTGCTGCAACATGCCCGCCACTTCGGCATTGGCATAGCCGCTTTCCAGCGAGCCATCGGTTTCCAGCAGGGGTTCGAAGTGGTCGCGGCCGGTCAATTCGCGTACGGCGGCATCGAAGGCGGGTGCGAAGGCGGTATAGCCGTCTATGCCCAAGGTGAGGCCGGCGGCCATGGCATGGCCGCCGAATTTGCGGATCAGGCCAGGATGGCGCTTGGAGACGAGATCCAGGGCATCGCGCAGGTGGACGTCGGGAATCGAACGCCCCGAACCTCGGATTTCGTCATCGCCTGCGGGGGCGAAGGCCAGGGTGGGGCGCCAGAATTTTTCTTTCAGGCGCGAGGCGACCAGGCCCACGACGCCCTGGTGCCAGGACGGGTCAAAGACGCAGACGGTGGCGCCTGCGGCCGCATCCGGCGCCTCCATGGCGGCCATGGCCTGTTCGCGCATTTCGGCTTCGATGCCGCGGCGCTCGCGGTTGATGGCGTCGAGTTCGCGCGCCATGCGCAGCGCCTGATCTTCGTCGTCGGTGCTCAGACAGGCGATGCCCAGACTCATGTCGGCCAGCCTGCCGGCGGCATTGATGCGCGGGCCGAGCGCGAAGCCCAGGTCAAAGCCGCTGGCCGATCGCGGCTCGCGCCCGGCCACGGCAAACAAGGCGCGCAGGCCCGGCTGCATTCGGCCCGAACGCATGCGCAGCAGGCCCTGTGTGACGAGCAGGCGGTTGTTGGCATCGAGTTTGACCACGTCCGCCACCGTGCCCAGAGCGACCAGATCCGAGAGCGCATCCAGGCGCGGGCCGCCATCGGCGGCATAGACGCCTCGGCGGCGCAGTTCGGCCCTCAGTGCCAGCATCATGTAGAAGATCACGCCCACACCGGCCAGGTTCTTGGACGGAAAGCCGCAGCCGGGCTGGTTCGGGTTGACGATGGCCAGGGCCTCGGGCAAGGTGTCGCCCGGCAGGTGGTGGTCGGTGATGACGACGCCGATGCCCGCCGCATTGGCCGCCGCGACGCCGTCCACGCTGGCGATGCCATTATCGACGGTGATGATGATGTCCGGCTTGCCGGCGCGGTGCGCCACGGCCAGGTCCACCACGGCGGGCGACAGGCCGTAGCCGGTCTCGAAGCGATTGGGCACCAGAAAATCGACGTCGGCGCCCATGGCGCTCAGGGCCCGCAGCCCTACCGCGCAGGCGGTCGCACCGTCGCAGTCGTAGTCGGCGACGATCAGGAGGCGTTTGCCGGCCTGAATGGCGTCGGCCAGCACCGTGGCCGCGTGGCCGGAGTGGGTGAGGGCGCCTGGAGGCAGCAGGGCAGGCCAGGCCATTTTGGTCTGGGCGGGGTCGGTCACGCCGCGCGCGGCCCAGAGCCGGGCGAGCAGGGGGTGAATACCCGCCGCCTCCAAGGCTAGGCTGGCGGGCAGGTCGGGACTGCGGACGGTTAAGCGGGGTGTGACCACCAGGCGCTCCAATTATGTTTGGGTGCGGGCAGCCATTTGGCCAGGCCCGAGCGTGGTTTGAGGGTGAGACGGGTCTGGCGATCGCGGCCCAGCAGGGTGAGATCGAGCGCCCGCAGCGGCCATCCCTGGGCATCTGCGAGCGGTTTGAACCGTTCGCGGTCCAGCGTCGCCAGGGCCTGTAGCCAGCCGCCCCAGTCGGCGGCGCGCGCTAGCGCGTCGAGTTCGGGCCAGACCTGAGCCTGCGGTGTTCTGATCGGCCAGGGGCGAGCGCCGCCGTAGAGCCAGAGCCCGTTGACCTCGGGCACGCCTCGGGCGGCGCGGGCCTCATTGACCGGGTGTTCGTGCCAGGCCATCTGAATCTCATTGAGAAAGCGGCGCCACGGACGGTTGGCGGCATCCTGCGTCCACCAGTGTTGCAGACGGTCGCCGGCAACCGCAAGCGGGCTGGCGGCCCGGGGGACGAGGCCCGCGGGCAGACGCAGGCGCCAGCGCTGCGGGTGGAGGATCTCGGCGCCGAACTGGCCGTCCTCTAGCAAGGGCTGGATGGCTTCGAATAGTCCGGCGCTCTCTTCGGGTCGCAGATCCATCAGGCCAGGGTCGAGCAGCACGGCGGAATCCGCGCCCAGGGCCAGATGCACTAGATCGCCCAGCCAGACGGCCTCGCTTCCCTGAGCTTGCGCCAGCAGCGGCCCTAAGCCTGCTCCCAAGGGCAGGCCTGGCTCGGGCTGATAGCCCGCCGCCTGCAATTGCCAGCCTTCATAGGCGGTGCAGCCATGGGTGCGCGGGTCGAAACGAGAGGGCAGAGCCTGAGCCAGCGTCAGCCAGCGGCTGAAAACGGGCGCGTAATCGGGAAGGTGGCGCGCCAGTTCGCTGGCGGCGGCGAGATCGGGCAGGGCGCCGGGGATGACGATATACATGCCCAGATTGTAGTCGCCAAGCGGCATGGGTCGGCGGCAAAGACTCGGTCATACAGTCGGTCACACAGTCGGGCTCGGGATGGGGCGCAAGCCTGTGTTTTGACGCGCGGGTTAGTGCCATAATGCGCAGGTGCTGAAAATACCCTACGAACTATGGATCGGCGCCCGCTACGCGGGTCTGGCCGGATCAGGTCGGCGCGGCGGACGCCGCGACCGCTTCATTTCCTTCATTGCGGCCTCCTCCATGGCGGGGATTGCGCTCGGTGTCGCGGCCTTGATTGTCGTGCTCTCCGTGATGAACGGTTTTCAAAAAGAGGTGCGCGACCGCATGTTGTCGGTGCTGCCGCACATAGAGCTTTATATTCCCGGCGCCCTGCCAGAGCGGGTTCTGGATCAATGGCAGCAGTTTGGCGACGCGGCGCGCAAGAATCCCGAGGTCATCGGCGAGGCGCCCTTCGTGGCGGCCGGAGCCATGCTGGTGCGGGGTCAGTCCTTGCATGCCGTGCAGGTGCGCGGTATCGATCCCGCGCTGGAAGGGAAGGTGTCCGATCTACCCAAGCAGATGGTGACTGGCAAGCTCAGTGATCTGAAGCCAGGCGGTTTTGGCGTGGTGCTGGGCAATGAGCTGGCCGATAACATGGGCGTCAAGACAGGCGATACGCTGTTGATGCTTGCACCGCAAGGCTCGATCAGTCCGGCCGGTTTCGCGCCGCGCATGCGTCAGTTTACGGTGGTGGGCACGTTCTCTTCGGGGCATTACGAATACGACTCCTCCCTGGCTTTCATCGATGATGAAGATGCCGCCAAGGTGTTCCGCGACAGCGGCACGGCGGGTGTGCGCCTGCGCGTGGCCGATATGCAGCGCGCGCCGGAAGTGGCCGCTGAGCTGACCCGGGTGCTGCCGCCCTATGTCATGGCGAGCGATTGGTCGCGTAATAATCGCACCTGGTTCGCCGCCGTGCAGACCGAAAAACGCATGATGTTTCTTATCTTGGCGCTGATTGTCGCGGTGGCTGCGTTCAATCTGCTGTCTTCGCTGGTCATGGCGGTCAAAGACAAGCAATCCGATATCGCCATTTTGCGAACGCTGGGCGCAGGCCCGGGCGAAGTGGCGCGCATTTTCCTGGTGCAAGGGGCCCTGATCGGCGTGATCGGCACGGTGCTGGGGGTGGCGGGCGGCATGCTCATCGCCTGGAATGTGGATGTCATCGTGCCCTTTATCGAAGGCCTGTTCGGCGTGCATTTCCTGCCGCGCGAGGTGTATTTCATCAGCGCTTTACCGTCCGATCCGCAAATGGCTGATATCGTCACCATCGGCGTGACCTCGCTGGTGCTATCGCTGCTGGCCACGCTGTACCCGAGCTGGCGCGCGTCGCGCCTGCAACCTGCCCAGGTTCTGCGCCATGACTGACACTTCGCTGCAAGCGGCGCTGCGCGCCGAACACCTAAGCAAGGTCTACGACGAAGGTCCGGCGCGCATCCAGGTGCTGGATGACGTTTCGCTGACGGTGGCGCGTGGCGAGATGGTCGCCATCGTAGGCGCTTCGGGTTCGGGCAAGAGCACACTGCTGCATATCCTGGGCCTGCTGGACGTGCCGACCAGCGGCTCGCTGGTGGTGGACGGCACCGCCACCGAGGGCCTGTCGGAGGCGCGTAAAAGCGCGGTGCGTAATCGCAGCCTGGGTTTTGTTTATCAGTTTCACCATCTGTTGCCGGAATTCTCGGCCTTGGATAACGTCGCCATGCCCTTGATCGTGCGCCGCATGGACCGCGATCAGGCCCGCCTGCAGGCCCGTGAAGTGCTGGGCCTGGTGGGTCTGGCTGCACGCGAAGGGCATTATCCGGGCCAGCTTTCGGGCGGCGAGCGCCAGCGCGTGGCCCTGGCGCGCGCGCTGGTCACGCGGCCCGCTTGCGTGCTGGCCGACGAGCCTACCGGCAACCTGGACCGCCAGACGGCTCAGAACATGTTCGAGCTGCTCTCCCGCGTCAATCGCGAGTCGGGCACGGCTTTCGCCATCGTGACGCACGACCCGGAACTGGCGGCCCGCGCCGACCGGCAGCTGCATATGGCAAACGGGCGCCTGCTGCCGGGTTAATCATGCTGATCGACACCCACTGCCATCTCGACGCTGCCGAATTCGACGCTGACAGGCGGGCGTTGTGGCAGGCGGCGCGTGAGGCGGGGGTGGGCGCCATCGTGATTCCCGCCGTTGAGCGCGCCAACTTCCGCAGGGTGCGCGATCTGGCCCATGCCATGGACGGCGGCGCTTATGCGCTGGGCATCCATCCGCTTTATGTGGAACGCGCCCGCGACGAGGATCTTCAGGCTTTGCGCGAGGCGGTCGAGGCCGCCTTGCTGGACCCGCGCTTTGTCGCCATCGGTGAGATCGGGCTGGATTTTTTTGTACCCGAGATCGCCAGCGGTGCGCCGCGAGAGCGCCAGGAGCGTTTTTATGCCGCGCAACTGGACCTGGCCGCTGAATTCGGGCTGCCGGTGCTGTTGCATGTGCGCCGCTCTCAAGACATGGTGCTCAAGTATCTGCGCCGTCAACGCGGCTTGGTCGGCGGCATCGCCCATGCTTTCAACGGCAGCGCGGAACAGGCCAAGGCCTTCATCAACCAGGGTTTTGCTCTGGGTCTGGGCGGCGCCATGACCTATGCGCGAGCCTTGCAGATACGCCGTCATGCCAGCGATATCGCGCTGGATCATCTGGTGCTGGAAACCGATGCGCCCGACATTCCTCCCGCCTGGCTGCATGAACCCGAGCGCCGCAATACGCCGGGCCAATTGCCGCGCATTGCGGCCGAGCTGGCGGTGTTGCGCGGGTGCGCCCTCGAAGCCATCGCGGCTCGCACCAGCGCCACGGCGCGGCGGGTCTTACCGCGCTTGCAGGCCTGAGCGCTGACGCGGGCGGCGCTAGGGCCGGCGCCGGCAGGGCCTTGATCGCTTCGTTGAGCTTGGGCTTAAACAATATGCGCGACAGCCGCATCAAGTATCATTCCCTCCGACTCCCGTGCCACGACTTTCGTATTGACGCATGCCCCTTATTGAATTCGAGCTTGCCCAAGGCAGCCCCCATATAGAAATCAACCAATTGCTCAAGGCCAGCGGCGTCTGTGACAGCGGCGGGGCCGGTAAAGCCCTGGTTGCGCAAGGCCTGGTCCGGGTGGGCAATGAGGTGGAAACGCGCAAGACCGCCAAGATTCGCGGTGGCCAGATTGTGAGTTACGGTGATACCCGTATCGTGGTCAGAGATGCGCCGTCGCCCTGACGCAGCCCCCGAAGCCTGACTGCCGAGCCGCCATGAAACTCAAACTGTCTCAGAATTCTATTTTTGCGGTGTTGTTGCGCTCGCCCTGGTGGATGAGTGCGGGCGTGGCCGTTTTCTTGTGCGTGGCCGCGTTTGGCGCCTTACCCAAGGACTTCGCCGCCGTGGCGGTGTTCTCGGCGGTACCGTTTGCCATTATTTCGCTGCTTTCCGCCGTCCGGCAATGGAAAAAGCCGTCCGAGGCGCGCGTTCTGGCCGTGGCGCAAGCCGTGGCGGACATGTCGTGGGCGCAGTTCGCCGATACCGCCGAGGCCGGTTTCAAACGTGACGGTTGCGAGGTGGAAAGGTTGCAGACAGCGGGGGCGGATTTCTTGCTGCGCCGCGGGGATCATCAGGCGCTGGTGAGCGCCCGGCGCTGGAAGGCCGCCGCCGTGGGCGTCGAACCCCTGCGTGAATTACAGGCCCTGCGCGAGAAGCGCGGCGCGCGCGAGGCCATCTTTATTGCATTGGGCGATGTTTCCGACAAGGCCTGGCACTACGCCCGCTTGCAAGATGTGTCGCTAATGACTGCGCCCGAGCTGGCCAAATTGCTGCGCGACCAAAAGTTGCAGTAAGCGGGCATTGGCCTGGGCAGGCTGCAGCCCTGCTTTCCTATGGACCGTTTTCGTCCTTTAGGTTTCAGGCATGCGTCAAGGCCGCTCGTACTGCGTCGGGCGTGAAAGGCGCTTCATAGAAGCGCTTGCCGGTGGCGTCGAACAGGGCGTTGGCGATGGCGGCGGGGCCTGGCACGGAAGCGGATTCTCCCGCGCCCATCGGCGCCTGGTCCTGGCGCGGCATCAGCAGCACGTCGATGGGCGGCAGGTCTTTAAAGCCGATGATGGGGTAGCCGCCCCATTCGCGGCTGGTCACGCCCTGGCTGTCGAAAGTGACTTTTTCCAGCAGGCTGCGGCTCAGTGTCTGGTTGATGTTGCCGTGGATCTGGTGGCGCACGCCGTCCGGGTTGACCATCATGCCGGTGTCCTGGCCCACGACGATGCTTTGCACCCGGATGCGCCCGCTGACAGGGTCGACGCTCAGGTCGATAACCCAGGCGGCCCATGCCGCGCCAAAGCCGGGAAACTTGCTGTGCACGTAACGCGCATAGGCGACGCCACGCCCGAGCAGCAGGCCGTCGGCGCTCGGGCGGCCACGGCTGCCCTGCGTGCCAGCGCGCCATTGCGCTCGTTCTGCGGTGGCTTCGATGAGGTCGATGGCGCGGCTATCGTCCAGGTGGCGTATGCGGTAGGCCACTGGGTCGGCGCCCGCCGCGTGAGCCAGCTCATCGATCATGCAATCATGGGCAAAGGAGTTGGGCAGGGCCGATACGCCGCGCAGCCAAGAGGCGCGCACCAGCGGCGCGAGGTCGTGGCAGACGATGCGGCGGTTCTGGTAGCGATAAGGCGGGACGGACGTGCGGTCGCCCATTTCGAGGGTGCGCGGTTCGGCGGGAATGGCTCCAGTCAGGAGCAGGGCCAGCAGCGGGGCGTCATTCGAGGGATAGCGCACCGCGAAGTCGTAGGCGAGCAGCTCGCCCTCGGCGCTGATGGCGGCGCCCACGTCCATCAATTGCCCCGTGCCCTTGGGTTCCCATTGGTGTTCCTGCTCGCGGGTGAGCTGGACGCGCACCGGTGCGCCGACGGCGATCGAGAGCAGGGCGGCATCGGCGCAGACATCGTCGGCGCAGTTGCGGCCATAACAGCCCGCGGCCTCCAGCCGCACCAGTTCGATGCGGTCTTCGCCCAGCTTCAGCAGGCGATCCAGATCCGTGCGCAGCATGTGCGGATTCTGTGAGCCGGTCCAGACGGTGAGCCGCCCGTCGCGGAAATCCGCCACGGCGCATGAGGGGCCGATGGAGGCATGCATTTGATAGGGCCAGACATAGCTGCGGCGCAGATGCGTCGCGGCCTGGGCGCAGACGGCCGGGACATCGCCTTCTTCAAGCAGGGTCCGGGGGCGGGCCGGCTGGGCGCGCAGGGCCTGGGCCAGATTGTCCAGGCGCGGGGCGGGCGGGATGGGTTTCCAGCGTATCTTCAGGGCGCGCATCGCGGCGATGGCCTGCTCCTCCCTGTCGGCCACGACACCGATGAAATCGCCCTGCGCCACGACCTGCACATTGCCCGGCAGATGGGCTACCGATGCGCGATCTAATTCGGCCAGGCTTTGGCCAATGAACGACCCGCCGTCTCGCCCTGGGTGGGGCGGGCGGATGACCCGCCCGTGGCGCATGCCGGGTATCCGCACATCGTGCACGAAACTGAGTTCGCCGGTCGCTTTGGCAGGAATATCCACGCGGGCGATGTTCTGGCCCACGATGCGGTATTCGGCGGCGGGCTTCAGGCCTACCTCCTGGTCGGGCGGCGCCAGAGTCAGGCGGGTGTGCCGGCCTTGCAGCAACTGCCCGTAGCCGAGGGTCCGCCTATCCTGGCTGTCGGCCGGGCGAATGACGCCGTCACACACCCGTAGGGCTTCGCGCGGCAGATTCCATTGCGCGGCGGCCAGCGCCATCAGGTGCTCGCGCGCCTGCGCGGCGGCGCGGCGCAGGGGAATGGCTGAGATCTGGATGCTGGCGCTGGCAATGGTGGGCCCCTGATTGGGCGCGGCATTGGTATGGCCGAGCACCATTTCGAGGCGGGACAGCGGCACGTCGAGTTCTTCAGCCACGATCTGCGCGAGCGCGGTGCGGATGCCCGTGCCCAGATCCACATGGCCATTGAAGGCCAGTACGCGCCAGTGGGTATCCGGGTCCTGAATCAGCGCCACGAAGAGTTCCGGGCTTGCCTGAACATAATCGGTGGACACGCCCGGCTGTCCGGGCGCCGGGCGTGGGGGGGCGGTCGGCTGGCGCACGACGAGCAGGGCGCTAGGGTGGGCGAGCAGCACGCCCGCCAGCGCGAGAGGCTGAGGCAGAGTCATGGGGCGATGGGTGTTCGGGGCTGACCTGAAATTATGCCGCGCTCAGGGGGCGGGGGACAGCGGGCTATCCGTGATGGCCTTGGTGTCGGCCAGCGCCTGCGCCAAGGGCATGACGGCGGCGTACTTCTGCGCCATATCGAAGAGGTTGGCATCGTGCGGGCCGATAGCTCGGTCGCCGCAGCAGTCCGAGACAACCAGCGGCCGAAAGCCCGCCTGCATGGCGTCGACCACGCTGGCTCGCACGCAGCCGCTGGTCACGCATCCTGCCACCAGCAGCGTTTGCACGCCCCGTTGCGCCAGCCAGGGGGCCAGCATGGTGCCGAAGAAGGCGGAGGGGGTGCTTTTGCGCACGACATATTCGCCCGTGGCCGGGCTCAGCTCGGGCACGATGGCGCTGTTGTAGCTGTGCTCTTTGAGCGCCAGCATGGCGGGCACTTTGATGCAGAAGATATTGCTATCGGCGTCGTCATCCGAGAACACGATGCGGCTGTGCGCCACGGGCCAGCCGCGCTCGCGGGCGTGCGCCAGCAGATGACGGGTTTGTGCGATGGCGGGGGCAATGTTGCCGCCGCCTAGCACGGCAGGGTCTGCGAAGCCATTGACAAAGTCGATGATGAGTAGCCCGAAAGGGGCTTTGAGCGGCAGCGGCGTGCCGAAACCCTGCCGTGCGTAGGCGGATACATCGCCGGCCGTGCCGGGGGTGGGAAGGATTTGGGTGGAGGCGTTCATTTGCGGTCCTTGCGGCGGGCGGCATAAGCCAGCCCGGGTTCGTCTTGCACAATGCCGTCGATGACCATGGCCTGGTCATCCAGGGTGACGCTGCATCGGCGCATGGGAATATCGATATGGCAGGCCGTGGTGCGGGCGCCGCCCGCTTCATTGTTGGGGCCCATGGACCACAGGAAATTGCCCTCGAAGGCGCGCGCGTCCATGCCGATATGGGCTTCTTTGTCGTAGTGCGCCAGCATCGACCACTGCGCGCGCGGCTGCAGGCCCCAGCCGACATGCGATACCGCATAGGCTTCCGGGTCTTCGTAGGCGGCCATGTAGTCCTTCAGAATGTCGGCCTGCAAACCGCCATTGATGCGGGTCACATAACCTTGTTCGATGATGAGCTCGATCGGGTCGCTGACATACTCTTTCAGGGGGAGCAGGATGTCGCCGCGGTCGAGAATGACGCGGCCCTGGCTTTGCCCTTCATTGGGCCAGGTCAGCACGAAACCGCTGGGCCAATGGTCCCAGCGGCCCGGTTCATCCACGAAGCCATATTCGGAGATGGCCGGAAATTCGCCCAACTGGCAGCGCAGGTCTGTGCCTGCCGCCGAGGTGATGTGCATCTGGCGCGCCGCCGCGATATGGCGGGCGGCGGCTTGCACGCGGCTGCGATCCGCTTCGGTGGGCACCAGGCGGCACAGCACTTCCGGCGGTTCGATGGCCAGCAGAATCTTGGTGCCGGTTTGAAGAATCTCGTGCTGTTCGGGCGAGAACAGCAGCGTCATCAGGTCTAGCACCAGATCGCTGGCTTTGAGGGCCGCAATCGCGGCCGGGTTGCCGGTCAGCGGCGTGGTGCCTAGATAGGCCAGCGCATCACGGCTGATCGACTTTTCGGCGTTGACCGGCGGCAGGTCCAGGCGGTTGGTGCGAGCGCCCATGTCGGTGGCGGCGGCGATGGCGCAGCGCAGGGTTTGCGGGTGCGTGTCGGCGCCGGTCAACACGGTGACGGTCTGGCCGGCTTCGAGACGCGAGAGCGTGAGTACCTGCTTCCAGGCCTTTATCAGATCGATATCGCTAACGGACATGGGGTTTCCTCATGGAGTCGGTAGAAGGGCGGGCCTCAGTCCAGCGTATGGCCGAGGAAGTCGCCAAAGGCGGCGTAAAAGCCGGCTTCGTTATCCCAGGGGATCATGTGACCGGCGTTGCTTACCCGCACATGCTGGGTTTGCGGGGCTAGTCTTTGCCATTCGGCCACATCCTCCTCGCGCACGACATCGCCGCGTTCGGCAGTCATCAGCAGCAAGGGCAGGCGCAGGTCGGGCAGATTGGCGTGAATGTCGTCGCGCCCGAAGTCTTCGAAACTCTGCACGATGGCGGGCTCATAGCAGGTGTGCAACCATTGAGCGCGCAGTTGACGCTGCTCTTCTGTCCAGGTGGGGCAGAAGGCCCGCATGTCCTCGGCATTCATGCCATGGGTGGCCTGGCGGATCGAGTCCACATACCAGGGCAGCTTGGCGGGATAGGCGCGGCGGCCCGGTCCGGATACGGGCGGGTCGATGACGACCAGGCGCTCCAGCCCTTGCGGCTGGGCGCTGGCCGCACGCACGGCGATGCGCCCGCCCATTGAATGGCCGGCCAGTGCGTAGCGCCTGAGCCCCAGGGCCTGCGCGAAGGCGATGACATCGGCGGCCTGGGCATCCAGGCCATAGTCCAGGTCGGGGCCGCTGGCCGACAGGCCGCGCCCGCGCACATCCAGCACATAGGTGTCGAAATGGCGGCCCAGACGTTCGCCTACAAAACCCCAGGTGACGGCCGGGCTGGTGATGCCAGGTATGACGATGACGGCCGGCCGCTCGCTGCGCATGGCGCCGCCGTAACGCAGATAGTGTTGGCGGATGCCATTGGCGTGGACATGGCCGCCGTAAAGAAAGTGGCTGCTCATCATGCGCTCCGGGAGTAAGGGTAGGCACCGGACAGCAGGGCTCCCGCACCGGGTACGACGGGGTCCAGGCCGAGCGACTTGAGAATGGCGTAAGTGGTGGCGATGGAGGCGGTGAGCACCGGCTTACCGGTTTCGGCTTCGACCTGGGCCACGGCCGCCAGCGAGGGCATTTGCACGCAGGCCGACAGCACGATGACGTCGGCGTCGGCCACGTTCATGCCGGCGACGATGCCGGGCAGTTTGGCGGGATCGTGGCGGCCCACTTCGAGATTGTCGGGGATTTGCAATGCGCGCCAATCGACGATCTCAAAGCCTTCGGCGCTGATGTAGTCCATGACCAGCTCGGTCAGCGGGATCATGTAGGGCGCGACCAGGGCGATTTTCTTGGCGCCCATGATGTGCAAGGCATCGACCAGGGCGCCGGCGCTGGTGATGACAGGTGCGGTGGCGCCGTTCTCGGCAGTGCGCTGGGTCAGGCGCTCTTGCGATTTGCGATGGTAGCCGCGGCCCATCGCCATGATGGCGACTAGGCAGGCGTAACCCAGCACATCGACCTGTGCATCGCTGAGTTCCTGCGCGCAACGATCGCTTTCGGCGTCCATCGCCGCTAGTTCTTCCTTCTGCACTTTCTTCATGCGCATGCGGCTGGAATGGAAAGTGAATTGATCGTCGGGCCGCAACACCGAGTGCGCGCGCAGCATGGCGGGCACCTCGGTTTCCATGGTTGTGTTGGAGCTGGGAACGATCTGGCCGATACGGAAATGCTTGGTCATTGGCTTGCCTCGAGCAGTGAAGCTAGGGTTTTCGATAAATTCTCAAAATGAGCGTCTACGCTCTATTCTTACAAACAGCGAGGCAGATAGCCAGTCCGTTTTTTCTAGTGGTTTTCACCTAATGGACTGAAAATCTTGCGCTATTTTCAATATTTTCGTTTTGTTTGAGGTCGAATTGAAAGCTGCGATGCCAAAAAAATAAAGTGTGTACTTTGTAATTTTGGTGTGTCTGGCCTCTGGGCCGCCAGTTCGATATCCGGTCTCTCGCGCATCCCCCTCATTTCTATCCAGCAAGGAGAAGCTCCGTGTCCAAATCCCCTCGTATCGCCATTGTTGGCGCCGGTCTTGGCGGCGCCGCAACTGCGGCGCTGTTGCTCAAAGAGGGTCTGAATGTCCGTGTCTATGAGCAGGCGCAGACCTTCTCGCGGCTTGGGGCGGGCATTCATGTGGGCCCCAATGTCATGAAGGTGCTGCGGCGCATTGGCATCGAAGACGCCCTGAACGCGCAGGGCTCGCACCCCGACTACTGGTATAGCCGTCATTGGCAGACGGGCGACATCCTGGCGCAGATCCCCTTGGGCGACTATGCCGTCAAGAACTACGGCGCCTCCTATCTCACCGTGCACCGGGGCGATTTCCACGCCTTGTTGATCGATGCCTTACCCAAAGAGACGATCGCTTACGGCAAATCGCTGGTTGACGTGGAGGATAGGGGGGATGTCGTGGTGATGCATTTCGCCGACGGCACCTCCGAGGAGGCCGACATCGTGATCGGCGCCGATGGGGTGAACTCGCGCATTCGTGAAGCCCTGCTCGGGCCCGAGCTGCCCAAGTACGCCGGCTATCTGGCGCACCGCGCCGTGTTCCCCACGCCGCAAATCAAAAGCGGCATGCTGCCCTTTGACTCCTGCGTCAAATGGTGGAGCGATGACCGCCACATGATGGTCTATTTCGTGACGGGCAAGGCCGACGAAATCTATTACGTGACCGGCGTGCCCGTTGAGCACTGGGATCTGAACGACCGCTGGCTGCCCAGCAGCAAAGAGGAAATGCGCGAGACCTTCAGCGGCTGGCATCCCACGGTACAGGCCCTGATCGACGGCACGGTTGAAGTCACCAAGTGGTCTTTGCTGGAACGTGATCCCCTGCCGCTGTGGAGCCGCGGACGCATGGTGTTGCTGGGTGACGCCTGCCATCCCATGAAACCCCATATGGCCCAGGGCGCGGCAATGGCCATCGAGGACGGCGCCATGCTGGCGCGTTGCTTCAAAGAAGTCGGCCTGGACCGGCATGAGTTGGCTTTCGCCCTCTACGAGGCCAACCGGGCCGAGCGCGCCAGCAAGGTGCAGCGCATCTCGCATGACAACACCTGGCTGCGCACCAATGAAGATCCTTCCTGGTGCTTCGGCTATGACGTGTTCAACGAACCGCTGGTGGACCCTAAAGTCGGAGCAGTGGCCTGATGGCTGTCTGCCAGCCGGGTTTTTATGGGCTTGCTCACAAGTCTGGCTGGCGGCACCCTTGCAACCTTTCCACTGCAACTGCGTCTTATGGCATCTTCCCTTTCTACCGCTAGCGCCATCCGGCTGATGGTCAATGGATGCACGCATGACGTACCGGCTTCGGCCGATACGGCCTTGCTGCATGTGCTGCGCAACGATCTGGAGCTCAATGGCCCCAAGTATGGCTGCGGCCTGGGAGAGTGCGGCGCCTGCACCGTGCTGATCGATGGCGTGGCGGCGCGCTCCTGTGTGATTCCGGTCAAAGCCGCGCAGGGCAGGGCGGTAACCACGCTGGAAGGTCTGGGCAGGCGGCAGGCGCCCGGGCCTACACAGCAGGCCTTTATCGAGTGTCAGGCCGCGCAATGCGGTTATTGCCTGAATGGCATGATCATGACGGTCGAAGCGCTGTTGCGCCGCAATCCTCGTCCCACCGAACACATGCTGCGTAACGAGCTACATCACAATCTTTGCCGTTGCGGCACCCATGTCGAGATCATGCAGGCTGCGCTGCGAGCGGTGCAGTTGCGCGCCGAGACAGGGGCGCAATCTGCGGACGAGGCAAGGCGATGAGCGGTTTGCCGGCGCTTGCGCCTTCCGATCTGCTGCATGGTCTCGCATTGCGCCCGCCCGTCGTGGCATGGGACGGCGTGCGCTATCAAGGCAGTCTGTTGTCCACCCTGCGTCTGGACGAAGTCCGCAGCCAGGCCGGTGTGGTGGCGGTGGTACGGCATGCGAACTTCGCGGGCGTGGTTGCCGTCACGCCTTTGTATGCCCGGCAGGCCGCCGGGGACCTGGCGGCGGTTTGGCAGGCGCCGCGCGATGGGGGCGCACAAGCCGACGTGCAGGCCGATGCCGCGGCTTACCATTTGCGCCTGCCCCTGACACAGACGGGGGCGCGAGTCATCGTCTGGAGTCTGAACGGCCATACCAGTGTGTGGCTGCCGGCCTGCGCGCCCGATGTGCAGGCGGCTGTGCGCTGCGAGCTGGCTGTGTTGTTGCAGCAGGCCGATACGGCGATTGGCGTGGCGCTGATCAATGACGGCGCGCCCGCCAAGGGTCAGCTACTGGATTTGATGGATGCCGCCGCCGAGGCGGCGCTGCTGTCGCAATCGACCGGCCGGCCCGTCTGCGTGCCTTGCCAGGCTCAGGCAGCCGCCGAACTCGTGCTGCGGCCTGCGCAGGCCGGTGCAGCCGAGGTCTTGCCCGGCAAGGTGATGCCCGCCGCGCCAGCGGCCAGCGTGTTGCATGCGCAAGGGCCCTGGGCGATGCGTCCGAGTCTGGCGCGGCTATTGAGCCAGCCTGCTCAGGCCTGCGCTTCGGCGCAAGCCACCGTATGCGGCGATATTCCCTTAGTGGCGCGCAAACAGACGGTCATCGCACCGCGCGCCAGTATTCAAGACCTGAATGCCGCGCAAGTGTTCGCTCAGGAAAGCCTGTGGCATGAGCAGGCGCTGGCCCAGGGCGAGGACCCCGTGGCCTGGCGGCTGCAACACCTGCCTGAAGGGCGGGCTAAGGATCTTGCCCGGCAAGTGATCGAAAGGGCCGGACAACAAGCGGATGACGCCGCGCCGGGCCTGCTGCGAGGCAGAGGCTTCGCGACCGCGCAGGTGGAGTCCGTGGATGAGGCCGGGATCGCCCGCACCACCTGGAGTGCCTGGGTTGCCGAGGTGACGGTGCAGGCCCAAACGGGCCAGGTGGAGGTGACGCGCGTCGTCGCGGGCCACGATAGCCAGCATTTGCACGCCGCCGCCCAGGCCGAGATCGAACACCAGAACCCAAGGCTCTTGGCCAATGCACGCCAATTGCTGGCCGGGCCGCCTGCTTTTGATGACTGGGGTGTCGCCGCCGAGACTAGCCCCGCGCAGGGCAGCGCCGCAGAACTGGCCACGCGCGATCCGGCGCTTGAGCTCAAGCATGGTGCGCTGGCGATGGACGGCGTGGTCACGCTGCCCGCGGCGGCGGCCATCGCCAATGCCATCCATGACGCCACGGGGGTGCGCCTGCGTGCGGCGCCTTTTGATACCGAGCCACTGCGTCTGGCGCTGGCCGGCCGCGAGCGCGGCCCGCGCCGCTGGAAATGGCTGTTTGCCGGCATGGCCGGGTTGGCCGGCATGGCGGCGGCAGTCTGGCCCGTGAAACCGGCGCTGCCGTTGACGGAAGGGCCGGATGTCTCCTTGTATTCGGCTGCGGCGATCGAGCGCGGCCGTCTGGTGGCGGCGGCGGGAGACTGTGTGGTTTGCCACACTGCGCCCGGCGGCAAGGACAATGCTGGCGGACTGGCGTTGGAAACGCCTTTTGGGCGGGTCTATAGCACCAACATCACCCCTGATAAGGATACGGGTATCGGCCGCTGGTCGTATGCGGCCTTCGAGCGCGCCATGCGCCAAGGGGTGCATCAAGATGGGCGGCAACTGTATCCGGCTTTTCCTTATACGGCCTTCGCTAAACTGAGCGACGGCGATATGCAGGCGCTATATGGCTATCTGATGTCGCAGCCTGCTGAGCGGGCCGAGCCGCCCAAGACGGCGCTGGCCTTTCCTTTCAATATGCGTCCCCTGCTGGCGGGCTGGAATGCTTTGTTCCATGACCCAAAGCCGTTCACGCCCGACCCCTCGCGCAGCGCGCAATGGTTGCGCGGCGCCTATCTGGTCGAAGGGGCGGGTCATTGTGCGGCCTGTCATTCGCCGCGCAACCGTTTTGGCGCGGAAAAAACTGGCCTGCATTATCTAGCGGGGGGCGAGGCCGAAGGCTGGACCGCGCCCGCGCTGAATCAGTTGGAGGCAGGCGGCTGGAGCCGCGAGTCGCTGTTCCACTATCTGCGCTCCGGCTATTCGCCAAGCAGCGGTGTGGCCGCCGGGCCGATGGCCCCGGTGATACATGGCCTGTCAGCGCTGCCCGACAGCGATCTGCTGGCCATTTCGACTTATCTGCTGGACTTGCCGGGCGCGGCGCCCAAGCCCCAGATTCAAGCGCAAGCCGCCACGCCCGTCGCGCTGCCGCTGACCGTGCAATCTTTGCAGGCACGCAACGAGCGCGGGGAGCGTATTTATCAGAATGCCTGCGCGGCCTGCCATGAATCCGACAGCGGCCCGACGCTCTTCGGCGTCAAGCCTCGCCTGAGCCTGAATACCAATGTGCATGCCGCTACGCCCGACAACCTGATTCAAATCATTCTTCATGGCATCCAGACGCCCGCCGATGAGGCGCTGGGCTATATGCCGGGATTTAAAGACAGTCTTAACGATGGGCAGATCGCGGATCTGATGAGTTATTTACGGGAACGTCACGCGCCGGGGGAGCCTCCCTGGCCGGACCCCGGCAACACAATTAGCAGGCTGCGCGCTCCGGCGCATACCAACTAAAAGACGCGCACATAACGCGCACAGTAGTCAGTGTGGATCACAACAAGGGGTTTTTCATTCATGTCAGCTTCATTGGTTTCAGTGGACAAAGCCATTCAGGTGGCGGGCGTCGGCAAGTTTCAGTACCGGCTATTCGTGATTTTCGGCCTGGTCTGGATGGCGGATGCTATGCAGGTGCTGTCGATCGGCTTTAGCGCGCCATCGATCGCCAAAACCTTCGGCATCACCGTGCCGCAGGCCCTACAGACGGGCACGCTGTTCTTTGTGGGCATGTTGATCGGCGCTTTCGCCTTTGGGCGGATGGCGGATCGCATCGGACGACGGCCGGTGCTGATGATGGCCGTCGTCATCGACGCCTGCGCTGGCGTGGCTTCGGCTTTCGCGCCCGAATTCGCCTGGCTGCTGTTTCTGCGTTTCCTGACGGGTATCGGCGTGGGCGGCACCTTGCCGGTGGACTACACCATGATGGCCGAGTTCCTGCCGAGTGCGCGCCGTGGCCGCTGGCTGGTGCTGCTGGAATCGTTCTGGGCCGTTGGCACGATTCTCCTGGCCTTGCTGGCCCTGGCTGCGGTCTCGTGGGGTAATGATGCCTGGCGTGTCATCTTCTTCGTGACCGGCTTGCCCGCGCTGGTCGGTGTGGTGCTGCGCTTTTACATCCCCGAATCGCCGATGTATTTGAACCGCAATGGCAAATCGGATCAGGCGCGTAAAGTCCTCGAACGCGTGGCTCGGGTCAATCGCCGCGACGTGGTCGTGCCCGAGCTGCAACCCGAAACGCCCGTGCATAAATCCCTGTTTGCGCTGTTCTCTTCCAGCTTCCGGCGTCGCAGCATCGGGCTGTTTCTCGCCTGGGCGCTGATCTCCATTGCCTACTACGGCGTGTTTGTCTACCTGCCCGTCAAGCTCAGTTCCGAAGGCTTTGCCTTTATGCGCGGCCAGGAGTTCCTGGTGGTGCTGGCCTTGGTGCAATTGCCGGGTTTCGCTTTGTCGGCCTATGGCGTCGAGCGCTGGGGCCGCAAGCCCACGCTGGTCGGTTTCCTGCTGTTGAGCGCGGTGGGCTGCCTGTTGTATAGCCTGGGTACCTCGCCCGTCGTGGTGGTGGGTTCGACCCTGTTGATGAGCTTTTCGCTCTTGGGCACCTGGGGCGCGCTGTATGCCTTCACGCCAGAGGTCTACCCGACCGATCTGCGCGCCAGCGGCATGGGCATGGCAGGGGCCGTGGCGCGCTTTGGCGGCCTTTTCGCACCCGCCATCATCGCGCCCATCATGAGCACCCACTTCACTTTCTCGCTGGTGGTGCTGTCCGCCATGCTCGTGGCTGGCGCCGCGTGCATCTGGTCGGTGGATGTGGAATCAAAAGACCGCGCACTCGATTGAGTTGATCGCTAGTCTTTCATGAGGGCGACGAACCGGCATCAAGCCGGTTCGTCGCTTTGCAGCATTTTGGTCAGCAGAAAATCCAGCGCCAGACGTTCCGCGGGGTTCAGATTTCCGTAGGTGCTTTCGGTGATCTGCTCGGCGAAGGGCTCCATCTCCTGGACCAGCGCCTGGCCCACCGTTGTGAGATTGATCACCACTTTGCGGCGGTCGACGGGGTCGTGGTCCACCTGCACCAGGCCGCGTTGCTTCAAGCGGTCTACCACGCCGCGCACCGTCGCTTGGTCGATGACGGTGGTTTTGACCAGATCCGCCAGTGAGCTCGCGCCGTTGTCCCGCACGGAACACAGCACGACGAATTGCGCGGCCGTGAGTTGAGAGTCCGGGATGTATTGCTGAAAAAGCGCCGTATGCCGCTGATAGACGCGCCGTAGCAAATGACCGATTTGATGGGAGAACAAATAGCCATCTGCGTCGGACCGACGCTTGTCTTTTTTATTGCGCATAAGCCTGTCCCATACTCCGCTTTTTCTTAGCGCGCCGCTTGCGCGCATTGTTTGTGAGTTGCGCCTGCCAGTAGTTTTCACGCATACCGGGGGTGGTGCTATTTTACTGTGAGGTCGCGCCGGCATGGCGTTTTTGACGACTGCGCCGCGCAAGCAGCTAGGCCTCTTGAGGTCGGAGCGCCGGGTGATGGCTTTCCCCGGATGAGGACGGCGATGCGCTCTTCTGTGTCACCGACCAGGCCGGGCGGCAAGCGGTATTGACCCGAGACTCAGGCAGGCACACCGGGAGCCGCTTCGCCCCGAAACACCGGCAGGTGGTTGGCGATCTGGCGCAGGATTTCCAGGGCGGCGTCTGATAGGGGGCGCCCGGTTCGCACCAGCATTTGGCATTGCGTGCCGGTCAGCGCCGGATGCTCGACCGCCCGCCCGACGAGGCTGCCTTCGGCCAGCTCGCGGTGGGCGCCCAGCGCGGGCATCAAGGTCACGCCAGCGCCGCTTTCCACATATTGTTTGAGCACCCGCAGCGAATTGGTCGTCAGGCTGGGGGTGAGGTGGATGCGTTCGGTCAGCTCGACGACATCGATGATGCGGCGCAGCCCATAGGGGGCTGACATCAAGGCGTAGGGATAGGCCAGCATCGCTTGCAGGGTGATCGGCCCGCCTTGCCGTGCTAACGCATGGTTAGGGGCGGCCAGCAATTGCACGGGATGCACGGCCGCCAGGCGGCAGCGCACGCGCGGATCGACGGGCGGGTTAAAGGCCAGCCCCAGATGCGCGGCATCGCTGGCGACGAGTTCGACCACTTCGTTGACCGAGGCGGTTTCCACATCGAGTTGGATGAGCGGGTGACGGCGGCAGAAGGGGCCGATCACCTGTTCCATCAGGGTGTCGATGAAGCCTTCGCTGATCACGATTTTCACGTGGCCGCTACGCATGCCGCGCAGGGCTTCCAGCCTGGCGGCCAGATGTTCGTGTTGGGCCTGGCAGCCCTGGTGATAGTCCAGCACCATGCTGGCCGCTTCAGTCGGGGCCAGGCCTCGGCCGCGCCGCTCGAACAGGGTGACGTCCAGCTCTTGTTCCAACAGGCGGATTTGCCTGCTGATGACCGAGGCGGCAGTATCCAGCTTGTCGGCGGCAGCGCGCACCGAGCCGCAACGCACCACCTCGTAGAAATAGCGCAAACGCGCTTGATTGATATCTTGCACAACTTCTCCGCGCACAAATTCCAAGTACTGTTGCCTGTAGGGCAACGGTACTGTAGCAGTGCGGTGCTTGTTCGTCATAAGCCCTCTACCAATAATGTTGGCCTGATTACGCGCCGGCCGGCCGCCTGCCGGCTTGATAACGAACGACCTGGAAAAAGCGGGCCTTCCGTGCCCGCGGGGAAATTGATTCATGGCTTTGACGAACAGCTTGCCGGACCCCCGGCTTAAACCGCTTTATGACAAGATCACCTGGCGTCTGCTGCCTTTTTTGCTGCTGTGCTATGTGTTTGCTTATCTGGATCGCGTGAACATCGGCTTTGCCAAGTTACAGATGCAGACCGATATCGGGCTGTCGGATGCTGCCTATGGTCTGGGCGCGGGTATTTTCTTTTTGGGTTATGTGCTGTTCGAAGTGCCGAGCAATCTGCTGCTCAACCGCATCGGCGCGCGCCGCACCATCAGCCGCATCATGGTGCTGTGGGGCCTGACCTCGGCCGCCATGTTGTTTGCCCGCGATGAATACTCGTTCTATGCCTTGCGCTTTCTGCTGGGGGTGTTCGAGGCGGGTTTCGCGCCGGGCATGATTTTTTACCTGACTTATTGGTACTCGCAGTCGCGCATGGCGGGCGTCATGGCCGTGGTTATGCTGGCCGGCCCGATCGGCGGCATGTTCGGCGGGCCCGTGTCCACCTGGATTATGAGCGCTTTCAATGGCGATCATGGACTGGCGGGCTGGCAATGGATGTTTCTGCTGGAAGGTCTGCCTTGCGTGGCGCTGGGTGTTATTGCCTACTTCACCATGACAGACCGGCCTGAACAGGCCAAATGGCTCAGCCAGGAAGAGAAGGCTTTGCTGGCGTCTGACCTGGCGCGGCGCAGCGCAGCGCCGCAGCATTTTCGGGCCGTGCTGCGCAACCCCACGGTCTATCGCCTGGCGCTGACCTATTTCTGTCTGATCTGCGGTATCTACGCCGTCAGCTTCTGGTTGCCGACCCTGCTCAAGATTGCCGGCATCACGGATCTGCGCGCGATTGGCTGGTATTCCGCGCCGCCCTACCTCGTGGCCATGTTTGCGATGATACTTGTTGCGCGCAGTTCGGATCGCCGCAAAGAGCGCCGCTGGCATACGGTCGTGCCCGCGCTCTTTGCAGGTTTGGCGCTGTGCGTGGCCACTGTCCTGTCCACCGATTTCTGGCCCTCGCTCATTGCCATCACGCTGGCCACCGCGCTGATGTGGGCGTCGTACACCGTGTTCTGGGCCATTCCTTCCCAAGTCTTGAGCGGCGAGGCGGCCGCAGGCGGCATCGCGCTCATCAACAGTATCGGTTTGCTGGGCGGCTTTCTGAGCCCTTCGCTCATAGGCTGGTCGCAAAAGATGACCGGTTCGCTCTCCAGCGGCCTGTATCTGATTGCCGGCCTCTTGATTGTGGGCGGCCTGCTGCTCATTACCACCCGCTTGCCGCAGGCCGGGCAGACTGGCCGCTGATTCAAGGAGCCCATCATGCATATTCTGGTTGCCGGTTTTCAGCACGAAACCAATACCTTCGCGCCTTCCAAGGCCGACTACGAAAACTTTGTTCGTGGGGAAGGCTTTCCTGCGCTAGTGCGGGGCGAGGATCTGCTCGCGCTGCGCGAGGTCAATATCCCGGCGGGGGGCTTTCTGAACGCCGTGCTGTCCGAGGGGCATACGGTGCGCCCGGTCATCTGGGCAGGCGCCAGCCCCTCGGCGCATGTGACGCGCCAGGCCTTCGAGCGCATCACCGGCGAGATCGAGGCGGCAGCTCGTGAGGGCCGCTATGACGCAGTCTATCTCGACCTGCATGGCGCCATGGTCACCGAAGATTATGACGACGGCGAAGGTGAGATTCTGCGCCGCGTGCGCGCGGCCGTGGGCCCGGACACCCCCATTGTGGCGAGCCTGGATCTGCACGCCAATGTGACCCAGGCCATGCTGGATCAGGCTTGCGCGCTGGTGGCGTTTCGCACCTATCCGCATGTGGATATGGCCGAGATCGGCGCTCGCGCGGCGGCCTTGCTGCAAGCGCGTATCGCCGCGGGCAAGCATTGGCACACGGCCGTGCGTCGCCTGCCTTTTCTGATCCCGATCAATGGCATGTGCACGCTGCTGGAACCCGCGCAGAGCGTGTATGCGGAGCTGGGAGAGCTGGAAGCGAAGACGGCTGGGCTCGACAGTCTGTCGTATGCGCCAGGCTTTCCTGCGGCCGATTTCCCGGAGTGCGGGCCGGTCGTGTGGGCCCATGGGCCGGACCGCGACGCCGTCGAGCAGGCAGTGCAAACCTTGGCCCGCCGTATTGCCGCGCTGGAGCCGCAGTGGTCGCCTGAGTTCTTGGCGCCAGAGCAAGCCGTGCGCGAGGCGCAGCACCTGGCGGCGGGCGCGAGCCGCCCCGTCATTATTGCCGACACGCAGGACAATCCTGGCGCGGGGGGCGACGCCAACACCACCGGGATGTTGCGCGCCTTGATCGATGCCGATGCGCAAAACGCCGCCATCGGCCTCATGTGCGATCCCGATGCGGTGCGGCAGGCCTTGGCGGCCGGACTGGGCAAGACCCTGCGTTTGCGTATCGGCGGGCAATCGGGGGCGGCTGGCGATGCGCCCTATGAAAACACCTTTGTGGTGGAACATGTCAGCGATGGTAAAACGCGCTTTGAGGGTCCGATGATGCATGGCATGGACGCGGATGTCGGCCCGACGGTGCGCCTGCGTCATGGCGGCGTGTCGGTGGTGGTCAGCAGCAACAAGGCCCAGACCCTGGACCGCAACCTGATCCGTCTGGGCGGCCTCAATCCCGAGGATTTGGCCATTCTGGTGGTGAAAAGCTCGGTGCATTTCCGCGCGGACTTTCAGCCCATTGCGCAGGCCGTGCTGATTGCCAAGGCGCCCGGCCCCATGCAGGCTGATCCGGCCGATCTGCCCTGGACTGCGCTGGCCCCGGGCATGCGCACCCGTCCCTTAGGTCCGGCCTTCGAGCCGGCTAAGTAGCGCCGCGCGTCCGGGCGGGATGCCGCGCCATGGCCATCTGGCCATGGCTTGCGCCGCCGGCACGACATGGCCCGGCGGCTGTGGCGCCAAAGCGCTTTGCCGGCGCCGGAGTAAAATCCGCTCCCCATGTGCTTCTCAGACTTTGACCTCCGCCTCGCCGCCTTTGGCGCCCAGCCCGTCCATCGAGGCCGCATCGCCCGTGTGTGGCTGAACGGGCAGGCGCTCGACACGGGCACCCGGAGGCGGCATTCCGAGCATTTTTTGCCGTTGGCCTTGCGCGAGGCGCTGCCGGCGTTGACGGCCGAACTCGATGGCCTGGCCCGCGTTCATTCCGAGCATGCGGGCAGCGATGGCTCGCGCCTCTTGGTGGCGCTGGCCGACGGGCAGATGGTGGAGAGCGTGCTGCTGCCGCGAGATGGGCTTTGCGTGTCCACCCAGGTCGGTTGCGCGGTCGGCTGCCGCTTTTGCATGACGGGCAAGAGCGGCCTGATCCGTCAGGTCACAAGCATGGAGATACTTGCCCAGGTCGTGCTGGCGCGGCGCCGGCGTGCGGTGAAGAAAGTCGTGTTCATGGGCATGGGCGAACCCGCCCACAACCTGGAGAACGTGCTCGAAGCCATCAATCTGCTGGGCACCGAAGGCAATATCGGTCACAAGAACCTGGTATTCTCGACCGTAGGCGACCGGCGCGTATTCGAAGCGCTGCCGCAACAGCGCGTCAAGCCAGCGCTGGCTTTGTCGCTGCATACCACCAAGGCCGAGCTGCGCGCGCGATTGTTGCCGCGCGCGCCCAGTATCGCACCCGACGAATTGGTGGAGCTAGGTGAGCGGTATGCCCGCCACATCGGCTATCCCATCCAGTATCAATGGACGCTGCTCAAGGGCGTTAATGACGGCAACGACGAGCTCGACGCGGTGTTGCGTCTGCTCAAGGGCAAATATGGCGTGCTCAATGTCATCCCCTTCAATAGTCTGGAGGGGGATGACTATCAACGTCCCGACCTGGAGCGTATCCGCGAAATTGTCCGCTACGTGCACAGCCGGGGTGTCTTGGTCAAAGTGCGCAATAGCGCAGGGCAGGATGTCGATGGCGGTTGCGGCCAACTGCGCGCCCGCGCGACGGGCGCCGACCAGGTGGTGACGCTGCGCCGCGCGCCCAGGCCTCAAGCCGTTCAGGCCTGAGGCGGCATCCCTCGGGCCTGCGGGTGAGGGAGCTTTCTTCAACCCTGGCCTATGCCTTCGCGCCTGTTGTCCATGTTTTCCCCCGGGAGTTGCACCGCCTTGCGCATTGACAGGCCAGCACCCTGAGAACGCGTGCGCGGCCCGTTCATGTCTCGGTCTGTTGCGCCAACAGGTATTTCCCCCTGCGACCAATCACGACACAGTCTGCCCACGCAGCGCAGCTTCTCGCGCAAAGTGCGGTTTTTGCGAGGTGGCCGTGTCTGGAAAGCGGGTAGTCATGCGGTTTGCGCCTTGGGGCTTGCTGGTGCTGGCGGCTGTGTTGGCCTTGATCCGGGCCTGGACCTGGGGTACGGAGCTGTTGGCTGCGGAGCATGACAACGAGGTGTTCGCGCTGGAGCTGACCATCGCCAGTCTGGCGCGGGGCGACGCGTCCAGCCGCAGCTTTGCCGCCGAGCTGGATACCTCGCGGCCTTCGGGGGTGCCGCGCCGTTTGCAGGTGACGTGGCGGGCATTGCCGGGTGGCGCTGTGCCAGAGGTGATTCCGGGGCAGCGCTGGCGCATGGTGATGGTGTTGCGCCGCCCTTATGGCCATGCCAATCCGCATGGCCCGCATGCCGAGCGGCGTTTTCATGCCGAGCGGGTGGGGGCGACGGCCTCGGTGCGTGGCTATCCGCGCTTGCTGGCGCCGCCTCGCGGCTATTGGCTGGAGCGTGCGCGGCATGCCTTGCGGGCCCGTCTTGCCGACGCGCTGGAAGGGCGGGTTTATGCCGGGGTGATCATCGCGCTGGTGATGGGGGATCAGCAATCGATACGCCGCGAGGACTGGGAGGTGTTCAACCGCACGGGGATCACGCATTTGGTGTCGATCAGCGGTTTGCATGTGACCATGTTGTCGGGGCTGGCGGCGGCCTGGGCGCGCTGGCTTTGGCCTCGTGCGCGCTGGCGCGGCCGCTATCTTGCCGAGCGCTGGGCAGCGCAGCGGGTAGCGGCATTGATGGCGGTGTTGACGGCGTTGAGTTATTGCCTGCTGGCTGGCTGGAGCGTGCCGACGCGGCGCACGTTTTTTATGCTGGCGGTAGTGGCCTGGGCCTTGCAGGCGCGTTTGCCGCTCACGCCGGGAGCGATCCTGTCTGTGGCGGCGGCCCTTGTCGTCGTGCTCGATCCCTGGGCGCTGACAACGCCGGGTTTCTGGCTGTCTTTCGGCGCGGTGGCGATTTTGATGCGCGTGGTGCTGACACAGCGCAGCGGATCGCGCTGGCAGCGCTGGCGAATGGCCGTCTGGGACTTCTGCCGCACACAGATGGCGGTCACGCTGGGTCTGATGCCATTGCTGGCGTTCTGGGTGGGCGAGGTGTCGCTGGTGTCGCCTCTGGCCAATGCCTTGGCGATCCCCTGGGTCAGTCTTTGGGTGACGCCGCTGGCCTTATTGACCGGCGCGCTGGTATGGCTGCCGGGTGCGGCGTGGTTAGGCGGACTGGCGCATGAGAGTTTTGCGGGCTTGATGTGGGGCCTGTCGTGGCTGGCTGCCTGGCGCGGGGCAAGCCTGCCGGTGGCGGCGGCGCCGATCTATTTGCTGGGGCTCGCATTGATGGGTGTCGCCTGGGCCTTGCAGGGCCGGGGCTGGCCATCGCGGTGGGTCGGATGGGTATGCATCGTGCCCATGCTGGTTTGGCGGCCGGAGCGGCCCCCCGAAGGCGGGTGGCGTCTGGCGGCGCTGGACGTGGGGCAGGGCACGGCGGTGGTGGTCGAAACTGCCCGGCATGTGCTGCTTTATGACACCGGGCCGCGCCATTACCGTTCCTGGGACGCGGGCGAGCGTCTGGTGCTGCCCTATCTGCGGGCGCGGGGTATTGCGCGCTTGGATCATCTGGTGGTGTCACATGCGGATCTGGATCATGCCGGCGGGCTGATGAGCCTGTTGACGGTGTTGCCCGTGAGCCAGTCCTGGGCCTCCTTTGTTTTGCCGGCTTGGCTGAGGCGCGAGCGCCGTCTGCGCGAGCGGGAAGGGGAGGTCTTGCCTGCCGAGATTCCTTTGCCTGGGCAGCAGCATGACTGCCGGGCGGGCGACGGGTGGGAGATGGATGGGGTGCGTTTCCGGTTTCTGCATCCAGGCGCCGATCCTACCCTGTGGCCCAAGGGCAATAATGCTCGCAGTTGCGTGTTGCTGATCGAAGGCGGCGTCCATCGTGCCCTATTGCCGGGCGATGTGGCCAAGGCGCAAGAGCGTGATTGGCTGGCTGCGCTGCCTGCGGTGGATGTCGTGTTGGCGCCGCATCATGGTTCTGCCGGTTCATCCAGCCAGGAGCTGGTCGACGCGGCGGGTGCGTCGCATGTTATTGCGCAGGCGGGACGTTTCAGCCGTTTCGGGCATCCGGCGCCGGCCGCCATGCGGCGTTGGCAACGGGCCGGGGCGCGTGTCTGGCGCACGGATCTCGATGGCGCCGTGATTGTCGAGTCAGGCGAGTCCTTGACCGTGAGCGGGTGGCGGCATGAGCGGTGGGATGGTTTTGTGCAGGAGACCGCCGAGATGTTTGCCGGACGCTAGGGCATTGAGCCCTTGGCTAGTCGTATGATGCCTCTCCGATGTGGGCCGGCGAGGCTGGCGAAGCCAGTATGGCGGCGTTGCGTCTAACAGGCTAGGCACAGTTGGCGGCGCGCGCATTGTCGCAGTAACGGCGCTCGGGCCAATACACATCAGGGATACGATTGAGGGCCGGTTTGGCGAACAGATAGCCCTGGAAGCGCTCAACTCCCGCTGCTTGCAACCAGCACCACTCATCGATGGACTCGACGCCTTCCGCGACGGGGGTAATGCCCATTGCCGTGCACACCTGGACAATGGCGAGCACGATGGCCTGCCTCGGGCCGTCGGTATGAATGTCCTGGATGATCCTGCGGTCGATCTTGAGTTTGTCTGGCTGAAATTCGGCCAGAAGCGACAGGCCGGCAAAGCCCGAACCGAAATCATCGATTGCTACGCCGACTCCGAAAGCACGCAGTCTCTTGATGGCGTTTCCGAACGATCTGAGACAGGAGATGGCCTCCTGCTCGGTGATCTCCACGAGCACCTGGGTGGGTGAAAGCCCGCTTGCCTCGATGTGCGCAACCAGCTTGTCCACGGCGTCCGGCACCGTCATGAGCGACATGGGGAACAGATTGACCGCGACCTTGATGTGCTGTTGGCCGATTTGGTGCGCCAGCCGGAAGGCGAGGGCTTTTGACTCAATATCGAGCCGGTAACGGTGCTCGGCCGGATACGACGAGAAAAACTGCTCAGGAGATCCGCCGTTGCGCCCACGTATGAGGAACTCAAACGAAGAGATGTCGCGGCGCATCGGATTGACAATGGGTTGAAGCGCGAATTGATAGGGAGGGTCATCGTTCTGTGCGATGTCTGAACGGTCGGTATCGTCACCCCCCTCTTTTGCATCCATAAAGGGCGGGGCCGACCAGTTTGATGAAGAATCGCCTTCGATGATGTGGCCCACGCTGCTGGACTGCACGTAGAGCAGCAGAATCTTGATGACCCGGTCATCGCTGTTGCTAAACTGAGTCATGCCCACCATTTTGGCGAGAATCGCCAGCCTGGGATTGATCGATTCGCTTCCGCGCAGGTCGATCAAGGCCATCGGGTCGCCCTTGAAGCGGCGAGCCGGGGCGTAATCTCGCAGAAGATGAACCACATCGCTGTGCCGGGGATCGCGCTTTATGTCTCCATATAGGACATCGACGGCGTTTTGCGGGCCTTCCAGCAACTGCACGAAATGCAGGCCGTCAAACAGCAGAATGCCGGTGATATTTTCGCGCGCGTTTCGCAGTCTGGCCGCCTGGATCAGTTCTCCAAGACGCTCTTCATCAAATGCCACAACCGCGCGGCTGCGATAGATCAGGGTCGAGAGCATTGCATCCTCCCAGGTACGATCGTGGGTGGTTCGTGAATCTTGCTCAATGCATGAACATCTGCCTGGGCCCGCCTATTGCGCAAAACTTGCTCGCGCTCTGCGAAAGAAGGGGCGAGTCGCAGGGGTTTGAATCATTCACGGGTAAGGCTATCCCCGATTCAGGGGGTGAAATCAAAACCTACTTGATCCTAACCCTGAATGCATTCGGATTAGAAGCAGAAAGTCTCCATAATGCGTCCCTAAATAAGAATTAGTTCAAGTCAGAGGGCAGGCCGGCGGCTGAGTCGCCCGGTTATGGCCAGCCATGCCAGGGGCAGGGCGGCGTGGGGGTGTTCCAGTACGCCTCTGTCAGCCAGGCGTGAATGGCGCCGCCTTACAGAGTTAAGATCTGCGCTTGGGCCACGATGGCCGCCTGGAGGCTTGCATGTCAGAACCGCGTCTGGATTTCGTTACTTGTGTCAGTCCGGCGGGTTTTCACCGCATGGCCTATTGGGAGTGGGGAGACCCCGACAATGATGATGTGGTGATGTGTGTGCACGGCCTCACGCGCAATGGCCGCGACTTCGACCACCTTGCGCGGCGTCTGGCAGGGCGTTACCGCGTGGTGTGCCCCGATGTGGTCGGGCGAGGGCAGTCGGATTGGCTGGTCAACCCACTGTACTACACGATCCCGCAGTATGTTGCCGACATGATGACGCTTCTGGCCAGGGTGCAGCCCAAGACCCTGGCCTGGGTGGGCACCTCGATGGGTGGGCTTATCGGACTGGGGCTGGCTGGCGCCTTGGCCATGGCGCGCCAGACCAGACAGGCTCCTGCGGGTATTCATCTGCCCCAGGAGCGAGACATCCATATCGACTACATGGTGCTCAACGATGTAGGGCCGCGGATGGAGCGTATCGCGCTGGATCGGATTACCGACTATGTCGGTCTGCCGGGTATTTACAGCAGCTTCGAGGATGCCGTGGCGGCGACCAAGCTGGCCTGCGCCACCTTCGGGCCGCACGACGAAACGCAATGGCGCGAACTGGCCGATCATAGTTATACCCGGCAGGGGCCATTCTGGATCAAGCGCTATGACCTCAAGCTTGCCTTGGCGCTCGTGACCCAGGTCGGCCCGGATACCTATTTGGCTGGCGAGCAATTGCTTTGGCAGGCCTATGAGGCGCTGGACTGCCCTATCCTCGTTCTACGCGGTGAAGAATCAGACTTGCTAAAGGCGTCCACCGTTGCGGAGATGCGCCAGCGTAATCCGCTTACCGAAGAGCGCGTGTTTGCGGGGGTGGGCCATGCCCCCACACTGATGTCGCCGGAGCAGATTGAGCCTGTTGCGGCGTTTCTGCACGCTAGCTAGTTCGCGGCTGTCCCTGCTCATACAATAGGCCGATGAACACCTCCTGCTTGAACATCGATTTGCATTGTCATTCCACTATGTCTGACGGCATGTTGCCGCCTGCGGACGTGGCGCGCCGTGCGCATGCCAATGGTGTCGATGTTTGGGCTTTGACCGACCACGATGAAGTGAGCGGTGTCGCGCAGGCGCGAGCAGCGGCGGCAGAACTGGGGATGCGCTTCATCACTGGCGCGGAAATTTCCGTGACCTGGGCGGGTCAGACCGTCCATATCGTGGGGCTGCATTTCGATGACAGCAATCCGGCCCTGGTCGAGGGGCTGCGCAAGACCCGTGCCGGGCGGGCGGGCCGCGCCCGTCAGATCGGCGAGCGTCTGGCGTCCTTGGGCATGCCTGGCGCTTACGAAGGCGCTTTGCCTTTTGCGGGCAACCCGGAGCTCATCAGCCGCACGCATTTTGCGCGCTATCTGGTCGAGGCGGGCTACTGCCCCGATGTGCAGACCGTTTTTAATACCTACCTCGGCGACAACTGCCCCGGGCATGTGCCCATGCAATGGGCACGCCTGGCGGACGCGGTGGGCTGGATACGCGGGGCTGGCGGCCGTGCCGTGATCGCGCATCCTGGCCGTTACAAATACACGGCGCTGCAATTCGCTGCGCTGTTCGACGAGTTCCTGCAGCTCGGCGGCGAGGGCATCGAGGTCGTGACGGGCAGCCACACCAAGCATGAGGCCGTGCATTATGCTGGCGTGGCCCGCCGCTATGGTTTTCTGGCCTCGCGGGGTTCGGATTTCCATAGCATGGGTGAAAGCCGGGTGGACCTCGGCTGCCTGCCGCCCCTGCCCGAGGATTTGAAACCGGTCTGGCACGACTGGGTCTGAACTCCTTTGAACCGGCGTCCCCTGGACGCCTTTGCCCACTGATTCCGCCATGAACAAGGCTTTTGTCAAAGAATCCGAGCGCGACGACGATGACGATCTGCCCGAGGCGCAGGCTTTGCCTGCCGGCACGCGCAACTACATGACCCCTGAGGGTTACGCCCGCTTGCGCGACGAACTGGCGCATCTGATGAATGTCGAGCGGCCCAGCGTAGTGCAGGTCGTGTCTTGGGCGGCCTCCAATGGAGACCGCTCCGAGAACGGCGATTATCTGTATGGCAAGAAGCGTTTGCGCGAAATCGATCGTCGCATGCGGTTTTTGACCAAGCGGCTCGATATTGCCGAAGTGGTCGATGCCTCTTTGCAACCCAATCGCGATCAGATTTTCTTTGGCGCGACGGTGGTGTATGCAGGCAAATCCGGCGAGGCCCAGCGGGTTTCCATCGTGGGTGTGGACGAGGCCGAGCCGCTGGCGGGCAAGATCAGTTGGATTTCGCCGGTCGCGCGCGCGCTCATCAAGGCGCGCGAAGGCGATACGGTCACGCTACGCACGCCGGGAGGCGTTGAGGCGCTGGATATTCTGGAAGTGCACTACCCGGAGCCGGCTGTCGAGTAGATGCCGCAGCAATAGAAACGGGCGCTGGTTTGTGACCAGCGCCCGCAGTTTGGAAGGGTTTATTGACGCCCCTGCCTCGCGTCGGTAGCTTGCGCTACCGCTTCCCCTTGGGCTGCTGCTTATTCTGTAACGATGCACACCGGGCGAGGCGGCATCCTGTAAAGGGTTCAACGGTATTCTGGGCATTGCAAACCTCGCGCTTAACGGTTAAGGCTTTCAACAACATCAGAACTTTCTGGCGCACAGTGTAGGGCCAGTGCAAGCGCAAATCGATCCGGGGTTTTCCTGATGAAAGCGGGTTTTTCAGCGGGAAATTGGCTTTGGTCCGGGTTTACCCCGGCGAGCAGGTAAAATCAGGTTTTGATCCCTTTTACCTACGGCGCCCGCATCGTGTCCCTTGTCCAGCATCTGCCCGGTTCCTCCGTCCTGTCCTCGTTTCGCCGTGAGCGGCTCCTCGCGCAATTGAAAAAGGCCGGTTTACCGGTGGCGGACGTATCCGCCCGCTACGAACACTTCGTGCAAACCGACAAGGCCTTGTCCGCCGAGCAGCAATCCCATCTCGTCCAACTACTCGACTACGGTACGCCGCTGAGCGGCGAACCGGGGGCCAAGCGTCTGGAGCTTTTGGTCATTCCGCGTCTGGGCACGATTTCCCCCTGGGCCAGCAAGGCCACCGACATCGCTCATAACTGCGGTCTGGACAGCGTTCACCGCATCGAGCGCGGCGTGCGTTACTTCATCACGCCCGAACGCGGCCTGCTGGGCGCGAAGTCGTTCGACGCCGACATGCTGGCGCGTGCGGCCGATTGCCTGCACGACCGCATGACGGAAACCGTGGTGCAGGGCGATTTCGACGGCCAGGCGCTGTTCACCCCCCTGGCGGGCAAGCCCATGCGTACCGTGGGCGTCAAGGCCGAGGGGCGCGCTGCGCTGGAAGCCGCCAACAAAAGTCTGGGCCTGGCGCTCTCGGAGGACGAGATCGACTACCTGACCAAGGCCTTCGGCGATCTGGGCCGTGACCCCACCGATGTGGAATTGATGATGTTCGCGCAGGCCAACAGCGAACACTGCCGCCACAAGATCTTCAATGCCCAATGGGTGATCGATGGCAAGGAGCAGCCCAACACGCTGTTCGGCATGATCCGCGCGACGCATAAGGCGCAGCCCGAGGGGACGGTGGTTGCTTATTCGGATAACGCCGCCATCATGGAGGGCGGTCCGGCCCAGCGTTTTCAGGCCGGCGTGCCGGGCGGCGCCAATGAAGCCCGTTATGTGCGCCGCGACACCGTCGTGCACACGCTGATGAAGGTTGAAACCCATAATCACCCGACCGCGATCGCCCCTTTCCCCGGTGCGGCCACGGGCGCGGGCGGCGAGATCCGCGACGAAGGCGCGACGGGCCGGGGCTCTAAGCCCAAGGCCGGCCTGACCGGTTTTACCGTGTCGCATCTGCGCTTTGACGACGCGCTGCAACCTTGGGAGGCCGATCATCATGGCCTGCCCGAGCGTATTGCCTCGCCCCTGTCCATCATGATCGACGGCCCCATCGGGGGCGCGGCGTTCAACAACGAATTCGGCCGGCCCAATCTGCTGGGTTATTTCCGCAGTTTCGAGCAGACGGCAGGCGGCACGCGCTGGGGCTATCACAAGCCCATCATGATCGCGGGCGGCCTGGGCAGCATCGATGCCGGCCTGACCCATAAAGATCCGTTGCCGCCAGGCGCCTTGTTGGTGCAATTGGGCGGCCCCGGTTTCCGTATCGGCATGGGCGGCGGCGCGGCGTCCAGCATGAGCGTGGGCAGCAACTCCGCCGAACTCGACTTTGATTCGGTGCAGCGCGGCAACCCCGAGCTGGAGCGCCGTGCGCAAGAGGTTATCGACCGCTGCTGGCAGCAGGGCGAGGCCAATCCTATTCTGGCCATCCACGACGTGGGCGCTGGCGGTTTGTCCAATGCCTTCCCTGAACTGGTCAATGATGCCGGCCGGGGCGCCATTTTCGATCTGAAGCGCGTGCCGCTCGAGGAATCCGGCCTGTCGCCTGCCGAAATCTGGAGCAACGAGTCTCAGGAACGCTATGTGTTGGCGATCCTTCCCCAGGATCTGGCCCGCTTTGAAGCCATTGCCCAACGCGAACGCTGCCCTTACGCGGTGGTTGGCGTGGCCACCGAAGAGCGCCAGCTGCGCGTGGTGGACGGCGAGGGCCTGCCCGGCCTGGATACCCTGCGCCCGCAAGGTGCAGATGAGGTGCGCCCCGTGGATGTGCCCATCGATGTCATTCTGGGCAAGGCGCCGCGCATGACCCGTGATGTCCAGCGCCTGCCGGGCGTGTCCTGCGCGCTGGATCTGGCCGGTCTTGACCTTACCGAGGCCGCCTATCGCGTGCTGCGCCACCCGACGGTGGCCAACAAGAGCTTTCTCATCACCATCGGCGACCGCACCGTGGGCGGGCTCTCCAGCCGTGATCAGATGGTCGGCCCCTGGCAGATTCCGGTGGCCGATGCCGCCGTTACGCTGGCGGATTACGAAGGTTTCCGTGGCGAAGCCATGTCGATGGGCGAGCGCACCCCGCTGGCCATGCTGGATGCGCCCGCCTCGGGACGCATGGCCGTCGCCGAGGCGCTGACCAATCTGGCTTCGGCCGATGTGGCCCGCCTCGAAGACATCAAACTGTCGGCCAACTGGATGGCCGCCTGCGGTGTGCCGGGCCAGGACGCCGCGCTGTATGACACGGTATCGGCCGTGAGCGAGCTGTGTCAGGCCGTGGGTTTGTCGATTCCGGTCGGCAAGGACTCCCTGTCCATGAAGACGACCTGGCGTGAAGACGGCGAGGCGCGCGAAGTGGTGGCGCCGGTGTCGCTCATCGTGACGGCGTTCTCGCCGGTCGGCGATGTGCGCGCCAGCCTGACGCCTCAGCTTCGCACCGACGCGGGCGACAGCGTGCTTATCCTCATCGATCTGGGCCGCGGCCGTCATCGCATGGGCGGCTCCATTCTGGCGCAGGTCTATAACCAGGTCGGCGAAACGGTGCCGGACATCGATCAGCCGCAGGATCTGCGCGCCTTCTTCGTGACCATCCGCACCCTGGCCGAAGCCGGCACCATCCTGGCCTACCATGACCGCTCCGACGGTGGGTTGTTCGCCACGGTGGCTGAAATGGCTTTTGCGGGCCGCACGGGCGTGTCGATCAACCTGGACATGCTGACTTTCGATCCCCAGTCGGCCGACTGGGGTGATTACAAGATTCGTCCTGAACAGGTCGCCGTGCAGCGCGACGAGCTCACGCTCAAAGCGCTTTTCTCGGAAGAAGCCGGCGCCGTCATTCAGGTGCCGGCCTCGCAGCGCGATGCCGTGATGCAGGTGCTGCGCGGCGCGGGCCTGTCGGCACACTCGCATGTCATCGGCGGCCTGAATGGCGCCGACGAGGTCGAGTTCTTCCGCGACGGTAAGAAGATCTGGGGCCAGCCGCGCGCCGAACTGGGCCGCGCCTGGAGCGAAGTCAGCTATCGCATCATGGCGCGCCGCGACAACCCGGCCTGCGCGCAGGCCGAACTAGATGTCTGGAACGACGCGGCGGACCCGGGCCTGGCGCCGCGTGTCGCCTTCGATCCGCAACAGGACGTGGCGGCGCCCTTTATCGCGACGGGCAAACGCCCGCGTGTCGCCATCTTGCGCGAGCAGGGGTGCAACAGCCAGGTGGAAATGGCCTGGGCTTTTGATACCGCGGGTTTCGAAGCCATCGATGTCCATATGACCGATCTGCTGTCCGGCCGTATCGATCTGGGCGGCATGCAAGGGCTGGTAGCCGTGGGCGGCTTCAGCTACGGCGACGTGCTGGGCGCAGGCGAAGGCTGGGCGCGCACGATTCGGTTCAATAGCAAGCTGTCGGATCAATTCGCTGCCTATTTTGCGCGTCCCGACACCTTCGCCCTGGGCGTGTGCAACGGCTGCCAGATGATGGCCGCGTTGGCCCCCATGATTCCGGGCGCCGAGTTCTGGCCGCGTTTCACGCGCAACCAATCCGAGAAGTACGAAGCCCGTTTGTCGCTGGTGGAAGTGCAGGCCTCGCCGTCTATTTTCTTTGCCGGCATGGAAGGCGCCCGTATTCCGGTGGCGGTGGCGCATGGCGAGGGCTTTGCCGATTTCTCCCAGCAGGGCGATATCGGCCGGGTGCTGACCGCTGCGCGCTACATTGACAACCACGGTCAGATTACCGAGCGCTATCCTTTCAATCCTAACGGCAGCCCGCAGGGTTTGACGTCGGTGACCACGGCCGATGGCCGCTTCACCGTGCTGATGCCGCATCCCGAACGCGTCACGCGCAATGTGATGATGTCCTGGACGCCGGCGCAATGGGGCGAGAAAGATAGCCTCGGCGCTTACACGCCCTGGATGCGTTTCTTCCGCAACGCGCGGGTGTGGCTGGGCTGATCCGTCTGCCTGTTTAAGCCTGCGCGGCAGCCGCTCTAAAGGCGGCTGCCGCGTGTCAGCAAGCGTCGTCCTCAAGGCATAGAGTCAGCGGCGGCGTTCTTCACGTTTGATGGGCAAGCGCGTCAGGCCCGCCCACCCGGGCTGCGATGAGGGGCTTGACGTCGATCTGATCCGGAAATAGTCCGGGATTGATGCGGCATGTCCGCTCGAGCGCCGTGGACTCTACATCCGCGCGGACCCGCTGGATGTGCGGGCAGAGCGATTCCACGGGTTTCCGGGGCCGTCCTGGCGGGTTTGCCGTCCACGGGCTTGAGGCTGCCCTGCGTGACGGGTTGTTGGCGTTGAAGAGGGCGAAGAAAAAAATCGCCGGCCATGAAGGCCCGGCGATACATGTTGCGGGAATCACCCGCTCCTCTGGCCGGCGGGGCGGAGGTTCCATACAGCAGAAACGGGCGCGGCTTATTGGTCGAGCTGAATCTTGGCCTCCTGAGCGGCATGTTTCCATTGGGCGACATCGCCGGCGATGACGGCCTTGAATTCATTCGGGGAGTTCGCCACCACTGTGTCTTCCAGGCTGTTGAGCTTGGCCTTGACTTGCTGGTTGTTCAGTGCGCGCACCGAGGCTTTATACAGTTGGCGCGGATATCATCCGGTAGTCCTTTGGACGCGAGCAGACCGTTCCAGGCATTGGCTTCGTAGTCGAGCAGGCCGGGGTTCCCAAATCATCGAGACTTCGCCACTGATCACGTCGGTGAAGGCCAGGCCCGCGCCGCGATAGGCAAGGTGCATGAGTTAGGTGCCAGTCTTGGATTTGAACAGTTCCATCGCCAGATTGCCCAGACCGCCCGCGCCCGCCTTGTTTTCTACTACGACAGTTTGTTACAACTCTTGGTCCGGCTGCGCGGCAAACACACGGCCAATGATGTCGGCGGTGCCGCCCGGCGCGAACGGAATGACCATGCGCAGCGGCTCGTCGGGGTAGGCGCTGCGCGCCACCGGCATCAGAACTGCAAAGAGCGCGAGGGCAAAGGTGGTTTTCTTGAAAGACATCAGGTGTTCCTCGGGGAAGGGTAAGCCGTTTGCAGCCAGTTCAGAATGTGGTCCGCAACGGCGTCGCTGCTGTGATCCAGCATACAGAAATGAGAATTGCCGGGCAGGCCTTGTGCCGGCAGATTCCACTCGTCGGCCACTGATCGGCTCGACTCCCACCCCGGCGGTGATCGCGCCGGCGGCCCCGGGGCTGCGGCATCCTCGTCATCCCGTGTCCCGCCTGCGCAGCGACGCTCGCGTACCCTATCTGGTCTATGCCGATACCATGTGGCTGGGACGCATCCTGCATGACTGCTTGCCCGGGCTGTGCATGATGGCTTCGCTCGAGACGGTTTATGAGTCTGATCTGGCCGATTCGCTGCTGGTGATGGCGTGTCAGGGGTTCGGCTTGGCTGCCTTACACCCTGGTGGAAAGAGCGCTGCGCGCCGATCGTGCCGGCCACGATATCGAGATGGAAATCCGTCTGTATCAGCCCGTGAGTCAAACGCGACCCCTGGCGCGCGAGCTTTGGAAGCGCGTGGAACGCCACGCTGCGCCCTAGTGCTCGTGGCGCTGCCCGCTTCGGCTGCCGCCTTTGCTTACGCTATACCGAACATGGTTTAGTACATGAAATATGACGTACGAATGTAAGGTGTTTCTTCTTATTTTTGCGTGAAATCTCGAGATTTCCTGTCTTCTCGCTCCACAGTTCACGGTAGGGTCATTCAAGTCCGGCCCGCTTATAAGAGGAGACAGGATCATGAGCACTCATCATCAGGCGCCGCCTTTGCCGGAAACACTTTTTCGCGGCGCACTGAGTTGCCTGCTGGTCACGCTGGCTGCCCGCGCTGCGGCGGCAAGCGACGTGGCGCCCAACGGGGTGCCGGTGTTGAACATCGCCGCGCCGAACGCTCAGGGTTTGTCGCACAATCGGCTGCCGCGGTTCGATGTGGACTTACCGGGTTTGGTGTTCAACAACAGCCAGTTCGACGGACCTTCGCAGATCGCCGGCCAATTGATGCGCAACCCCCATCTGCGCGCGCAGCCGGCGACTGCCATCCTTACGGAGGTGACCGGCACGAGCGCCAGCCGCTTGCAAGGCACGCTGGAGGTCTTTGGCGGCAAGGCCGACTTGCTGATCGCCAATCCGAATGGGATGGTCGTCAACGGCTTGAGTACCGTGAACGTGGGCCGCCTTACCCTCAGTACAGGCTTACCCAGGTGGACGGCCGGGGGCCTGTCGCTAGACGTGAGCCAGGGCAAGATCACTATCGGCAAGCGAGGCGTGAACACACAGGGCTTGCAAGTCTTTGACTTGGTGGCCAGGGTGATCCAGCTTGATGGCCAGGTCGGCGGCACGGGTAAGGCAGCGGATATCAATGCTGTCGCGGGAGCATCGGTGTTTGAGGTGGCGACGCGTGGCGTGACCCCGCGCGAGCCGCAAGCCGCAGCGCGCGAGGTCTACGCTATCGACGGCGGCGCGGTGGGTGCGATGAACGGCGCCGCCATCTCCCTGGTCGTGACTGAGGCCGGTCTGGGGGTGCGCCTGCCCGGCATGCTGAGTTCACCGGGCGACATCACGATCCGCGCCGGTGGGGAGGTTCGTCTGGGCCATATCCAGGCCCGGGCGTCTCAGGTCGTATCGGGGGCCTCCGTCACGATGGGCTCGGCGATATCTGGGCAAGATCTGCAACTGAGCGGGCGGTTCGGTTTAGCGATTGATGCCTTCAAGGCCGGTGGGGATGTGGTGCTCAGCGCCCAGGCCGGACGCTTGGCGCTGGGGACCGGAACGCGCCAAGACGGCGCAGAAAAATCAGTGGCCAAGGGACATCTCAAATTGCGGGCTGGCGAGGTAGAACTGGGCCGCGCCATCGTGGCGGAAACCCTGACGCTGAGGGCGGGCAATGTGCATCTCAACCAGGCCATGATTGATGTCGGTTCCGCAGATATCCGGACGGATGGACTTTTCCGGATGACCGCTTCCAGCACCTCGACCCACTTACCCCCTGAGGCGACCGGTCTGCGCGCGCGCCGGGGCGACATCGACATAAGGGCGGGAGCGATCTCCAATAACGGTGCCACCCTCGCCGCTGTGGCGGGCGATCTGGGCGCGCAGGTCGCGGGACGCCTCGACAACGAGGGCGTCCTGAGTGCCGGCGGCCAGCTTAGCCTGGTGGCCCAGGATATTGATAACCGCGGCGGGCTAGTGGCCAAAGAAAAGCTCAGCCTGATCGCCGGCCGCCATATCGGCAACCGGGGCGAGGTCGTGTTGACGGGTGAAGCAGAGGAAGAAAGACTGATTGCGCGCGCCGGTCAGTCCATCCAGAACGACGGCGCGTTGCGCAGCAAGGCCGGGATCCATTTGATGGCTCTCCATGACGCGGTTTCCCCGCCCACAGTGGTGTCCAACGGAGAGGTCGTGGGTCATTCCTTGAGGGTGGCCGCGCGGGACTTTGACAACACCGGAAAGATCGCCGTGCGGGACACGATGCGCCTGCTCACCGACCAAGACTTGCGCAATTCCGGCACTATCCAGGCAGTCAACCACATTGATGCCAGGGTGGGGGGCTATGGCAATACCGGGCGTATCAGCGCGGGCGGCAAGGCTAGCTTCACGATCATGCATCCCGATGGTCTGGTTATCGACGCTAGCCGCCAGGCCGCGATTGCCAACCAAATGCTGAGCTATCAGGCCAACGCCATCTCGGTGCACGATGCTATCCAGAACCCGGGTGATATCGTGCTGAGGGCCACGCGGGGCGATATTATTAACCGCCATCGGATCGCCACCCTGAAAAATCTCACACTCAGCGCGCAAGGCCGTGTCAGCAACCTCGCCGCCGCCTTGATGTGGGCGGGCCAATCCGCCAGGCTGTCGGGTCAAGACCTAGTGAACGAGCGGGATGCCTGGTTGCTGACACAGGAGGGCGACATCACGCTCAAGGCCACAGGGCGGGTAAGCAATAATGTGGGCCGTATCGAAGCGGGCAGGCATATCCGCATCGACGCGCCACGCACCGAGAACCTCTCGGAGATAAGCGGCGAACTAAAGCTCAGCGACGGCAGGGCCGAGCGGGTCATCACACCTGACAATCTCGGTCATTGGCGTGATCTGCGCTGGGTCAAAACGGTGATTCACGACTTTCCGGTCCGCCGGCCCCTCTCTACTCTGAGCGTCAAGCAAGGGGTTTTGCTGGCCCAGGGCGATATTGAATTCAACCAATCTGAGCAGCATGGACGCGGCGGCGAGGTCTATAACGAGGGGGTCGTCCTGGCCCGCGGCCAGCTCCGCCTCGACGGGGCCGCCGAGAACCGCTCGTTGTCTCAAACGCTGGATATCATCGATTTTCTGAAACAGAACCGCTCGGCAGGCGGGGCCTATGGCAGCCATGTGGTGGATTCGCTGGCCATTCTGCATCCCGATACCCGCGATTTTGGCAGTCTGTTCGAGCTTCTGGATTTTGTGTTCGCTTCTCCCGAAAGGTGGGTGCCGCTGTTTGTCGCCTATGGCTACCACCCTTCGGATCTCGCCCCGGTATTGATGGCTGCGGACATGAGCCAGGCGCCTGAGTTCGGCAAGATGCTCAATCATTTGATGGGCGCGGATTGGCGCGCGCTGGATGCCGGCAAACGTCACGAACGCTGGCTAGCGGCCAAGGCAGGCAAACGCGCGCCGATGGAATTCTTTCCCGCAGCGCAGACCGTAATGGCGGGCCAGCAGGGCATGCGTTTCACAGGCGGACGCATCCTGCTGGGCGGCAATGCCAGCCAGTCCGCTGCGCAGGCGCAGCTCGCCGCCGTGAGCCGCGAGCAAGCCCGGATAGGCAAGGCCGACACCGCCATCGTGGCGGGGGCTCTGGACGCTTTTTTCGAGACACCGTCTTATGCCGGTGATCGAGATACGCAGTGGGATGATGTCATTTTGCACGGGCTGCTCGCCAACTCCTCGCTCTTTGGGAGGTCGGCGCAGGTCAGACCGGTAAGCGGCGACGCGCTGCCCATCCCGTATTACGAGACCCGTCTGGCCTTTATCGATCAAAGCCGGTTTTACGGATCGCGCTACTTCTTCGAACGCATTGGCTATGAGCCGCAGCGAGGCCTGGTTATATCGGGCGACAACTACTTCGAAACCCAGCTGATTCTGCGCGAGTATGCACAACTGCAGCGCGGCGCAATGGGGCCTGACGCTGTGGGCGGCGCGGCATTGGCCAAAGCCCTGATGGATCAGGGGGCCGCGCAGGCCGGCGCCCTGGGACTGACGCTGGGGCAAGCGCTGACCAGCGGGCAGATCGAGCGTCTTGAGAACGACATTGTCTGGTATGTCTGGACTGAAATCGATGGCCAGGCGGTGCTCGCACCCCGGGTCTATCTGTCCCGGGCCAGCAAGCAGGCCGCTGAACAGCGGCGCAGGCGAGGGGGCGCCGTTCTGGTCTCAGGCGGCGGGATCCATGTGGAAACCGGGGCTCAGGAGGTCGCTGTCCACAATGGCGCTTTTTTGGCCGGTGGCGGCGTGCGTATCGCGACCCGGCAGGGGCAAGCGCGCGCGGGCAATATCGCTTTCACGAGCACGGGCGGTGTGCTGGGCGGCGTTGTCGGCGGTCAGGCAATAGAGATACAGGGCGCGGACATACGGGTCTCGGGGGGCGAAATCAAGGGCGGTCATGTCACCCTGAAGGCGGATAACGCACTCGGCATTGTCGCCAGCATGCAGTACGGCGCAACAGGCAATTTGGCGCGCCGCACGGACACCGCGCAGATCCATGGGGAAACCGGCTTTGATCTCATTGCCTCCCGTCTCACCACCGAGGGCGCCACGATGCGCACGCAAGGCGAGGCGTTCATCCAAGCCCGCACCGCTGATCTCAGGGATGTTCATGAGCTCGAATCCAGTTATGCTCATACGGTGAAACACGGTTTGGGCGAGGCTTTTGCCTTTCTGTCCCACACCAGCCGCATCAAACGCAGTGCGACCGCCGTCTCTGTCGGCAGCGACATCCAGGCCCGTCATCTCCGCATCCACACGCTGGGCGATCTGCGCATTACCTCGGGCAGGGTTCAAGCGCACAGCAGCAATATCGACGTGGGAGGAGATCTGCTGCTCAAGGCCGGAGTCAATCATGCCTTTTCTCATAGCAATGAAACGCGTAGAGAGCTGCGGATCAGCGCGGAAGCAGGCTCAGGCGGTTATGTTGCAAGCGCTTCGGCGGGCAGCGACGCCGGAACCAAGACCCAGACCGGACCTGGCGTCAGCGCCGGTCTCAGGTTGAATATGGGCTTTTCTTCCTCGTCGATAGACACCACCACGCAGGGCAGGACCTATGTCACCGGCCAGTTCAATGTGGGAGACGGGCGCATCGAGGTAGCAGGCAAGGCCGATGTGGGCGGCGCCGATATCAATGCCGACCGTTATCGCGACGAGGGTCAGTCTGGCAGTGGTGAATTGCATATCAGGGCCGGGGAAATCGTCAGCAGCCGCTACGAAACCGAGCTGCGCACCGATGTGTCCGAACAGCATTTTCGCCTGGGTTGGTACTCGGCCTCGGATTTCATGCCCTTGAGTTCCAGCTCCCGCTTGGGTCTGGGCATCGCCCAGGCATCCCATGAGGGGCGTCAGATCGACCCCGGCCTGATGACGACTCAGGTGCTGGGTGAAGTCGTGCAAAACGTGATGGGCGATACGGGGTCCACCTCCATCGGCACCTATATGGGCGGCGGCTGGTCGAAGCAGACGCAGCGTCGTCGCGAAGACAATGCCAGCCGCATTGGCGGTAGTGTGACCCTTGAGGCGGCCAAAGGTGATCTGGTGCTTGATGGCGTCAGTTTTGGCGGAGGCCGTGATGTCGCCCTGCGTGCCAAGGGCGGCATCACGCTCGCTGCGGCCCGGCAAGAACTGCGCTCACACACCGAGGCGCATCGGCTCGAAGCGCGCACGCAGCTGAGACTGGCCGCCAATGTGGTCAAGGGAAGCGCCGCCCTGCGTGGCACGCTCGGTCTTTACGGTTCGCATAAGACCAGCGAGCTCATATCGCTCGAATGGACGCGCGGGCAGATTCTTGCCGAAAACCTACAGATCCAGGCGGGAGGAAATCTCACGTTGCGCGGGGCGCGCGCGCAGGCGCGCGGGCGCGCCGTCATCGACGTGGCGGGTAATGTCAGGGTCGAGAGCGTTCAGGACACACAGCGCAGTCAGGAAAGCGGCGGCAGTTGGTCCCTGCGCGGCGGCGTGCAAATGAGTCAGGCCACCGGTTTCAAACCCACGCCGGTGATGGGGTTGTCCTTCTCCGGCAGCCATTACCATGACAACCACACGCTGGTGGGGCAGCGCAGCGGCCTGCAAGGCGGGCAGCTGTCCTTGCGGGCAGGCGGTGATCTTAGTTTGTCCGCCGCGGATATTGCCGCCCGCGGGGGCCGGCTGATGGTGGGCGGGCGCCTGTTGGCCCAAACCCAGAATGAACAGAAGGCGCGTGACGGGGGCTATGCCGGGCTCGAGATGCCATCCATCACTACGCTGTCCAGCATCCCCCCGACTGTGCTGAGTGCCGGGCGCGGACCGCGTGATCTGATGCAGGCCAGCCAGCACGCCCTGGTTTCCATGGGCTCGGGCGTCTTTCGGGCCGCGGCAGGGGTGCACGGGGGGTTGGCGCGGCAGCCGGATGACGCGCGCGAGATTCAGCGCGATGAGCGTTGGGCGCAGGGCGATTTCGCCTTTACCTATGGGTCGGCGCCGCGCTTTGATCGGGGGCCTTTTGCCCCGCCGCTGAATCAGGTGGCTTACGACAGCGCGATGACAGCCTCACCCTGAAAGGGCGGCGATGGCCGGGGGCGCAAACACAGTCGGAATTTGAGGCATAAAATACGGATTTTCGCCGCTCCCAACCGGAGAACCGCTCATGAACGCCCGTGTACCCGACGACGCCCTGCCGCCCACCCTGGACCCGAAGGCCTTGCAGGCTTTTGTCGATGAAAAGTGGGATACGGAAATCATCCCCGCGCTGACCGAATACATCGCCATTCCCGCCAAAAGCCCGGCTTTTGACGCCGACTGGGAAAAAAATGCCTATATCGAGCGCGTGGTGCGAGATGCCGCGCAATGGGTCGAGGCGCAGAAAGTCTCTGGCCTGACGCTGGAGGTCGTGCGTCTGCCGGGCCGCACGCCGGTCATCTTCTTCGATGCGCCGGCCACGCGCAAAGACAACGGCGATACGATTCTGCTCTACGGCCATCTGGACAAACAGCCGGAATTCTCTGGCTGGCGCGCCGATCTGGGCCCCTGGACGCCCAAGTACGAGAACGGCAAACTTTACGGGCGCGGCGGCGCCGATGATGGTTACGCCATCTATGCCTCGTTGACGGCCATCATGGCGCTCGATAAACAAGGCGTGCCGCGTCCGCGTTGCGTGGGCATTGTCGAGACCTGTGAGGAGTCCGGCAGCTATGACCTGTTGCCCTATGTCGATGCCTTGCGCGAACGTCTGGGTAATGTGGCCTTGGTGGTCTGTCTGGATTCTGGCGCGGGCAACTACGATCAGTTGTGGATGACCACCTCCCTGCGTGGCATGGTGGCGGGTACGCTGGAAGTGCAGGTGCTCGACGAGGGCGTGCACTCTGGCGATTCCAGCGGGGTGGTGCCGTCGAGTTTTCGCATTCTGCGCCATCTGCTGGACCGTCTGGAGGACAGCGGTAGCGGACGCCTGCTGCCGCAAAGCCTGCATTGCGAAATCCCGGCCGACCGCGTCGAGCAGGTCAAGGCGACCGCTCAGATTCTGGGCGATGAGGTCTGGCGCCGCTTTCCCTGGAGCTGCGGCGCCGAGGCGGGCTTTGTGCTGCCCATGACGACCAATCCCGAACAGGCGCTGCTCAACCGCACCTGGCGGCCGACGCTGTCCGTGACGGGCGCCGAAGGCCTGCCGCCCCTGAGCAGCGCAGGTAACGTGTTGCGCCCGCGCACGGCCTTCAAGCTGTCGCTGCGCCTGCCGCCGCTGATCGATGCGGTGGCGGCGTCAGCGGAAATCAAAAGCCTGCTGGAAGCGGATTCGCCCTATAACGCCAAAGTCATCTTTCATGCCAACGAAGGCGCCGCCACAGGCTGGAATGCGCCGGCCACGGCGCCCTGGCTGGCTCAGGCGCTGGACGCCGCTTCGCAGGATTATTACGGCGCTCCTTGCGGCTATATCGGCCAGGGCGGCACGATTCCGCTCATGAATATGCTGCAAAAAGGCTTCCCCAAGGCGCAGTTCATGGTGTGCGGCGTGCTAGGTCCGAAGTCCAATGCGCACGGCCCCAACGAGTTTCTGCACGTGCCCTATGGTAAGAAACTGACCGCCGCCGTCGCTCAGACGATGGCCGCCATGCCCTCGGCCTGAAAGGTAGCCCCATGATCCTGAACACTCCTGCCGCCGACGCCATCATCGACGAGGTCCGCCATTGGGTGGACCGCGCGGTCATCGGCTTGAACCTCTGTCCCTTTGCCAAGGCCGTTCAGGTCAAGGGCCAGATCCGCTACGCCGTCAGCGACGCCACCGATGCTGAGGGCGTGCTGCCCGATCTCGAAGCCGAATTGCAACGGCTGGCCGATACGGCTCCGGAAGAACTGGACACCACCTTGCTGATCCTGCCCGAGGCGCTGCACGATTTCTACGACTTCAATGACTTCGAAGAATTGTCGGAGCGTTTGCTCAAGCAGATGAATCTTGTAGGCGAATTGCAGGTGGCGACCTTCCACCCCTTATTCCAGTTCGCCGGCACCGAGCCTGAAGATATCGAGAACTACACCAACCGTTCTCCCTATCCTATCTTGCATCTGCTGCGCGAGGACAGCATCGATCGTGCCGTCGAGGCCTTCCCCGATGCCGCCGAGATCTACGAGAAGAACATCGAAACCCTGCGCGAGCTGGGGCACGATGGCTGGCAAGGTTTGATGGAAGACGGCCGGGGCGTGAGCTAGCCCCTCAGGGCATGAAAATGGCTGCGCGCTGGTCGCCGCGGCGCTTGACGAGCGTCTGGTACTGGCCCAGCCTTTCTTCCCGCGCCGACATCATTTCGACACGGCAGGCATTCAGGGCGATCTCGCCCCAGGTCTGGCGCCAGGTGTCGTTCTCGCCGCCAGCCATGTCGGTAAACACCTCGCAGTCCGCTTCCACGAAGCTGGCCCAGCTAGCCTGATCGCGGTCGAGTTTGCTGGCTTCTTCCCCAGGCAGTTTGCTGCGCAGCGCATCGTAACGCGCCTGCAGGGCCGATTTTTGCCTATCCAGCGCGGTTTGCACACAGACCAGGGCCTGATGGCTTTCTTCGGACAGCGGTGCGTCGCAGTCATCGGCGAGCGCGGGCTGGCTGGCCAGGCAAAGGACGGCGGCGGTAAGCGGCGCTGCGGCGCGCGACAACATCTTCATCAGGACAAAATCAGAGGTCTGCGGGGACGCTGAACCGTTCGTGCAACTGCGGCAGGCCCACGCGGTCAAGCATTTCATTCAGCCGTTGTGCGGCCTTGCGGCGGGGGCGGTCCGCCTTGTGCTGGGCGATGATGAGTTCGTTCTTCATGGAGTGTTCCCAGCCGACCAGTTCTGTCACACTGACCTGATAGCCATGGGCCTCCAGTTGGAGGCAGCGCAGCACATTGGTGAGCTGGCTGCCGAATTCGCGCGTATGCAGCGGGTGACGCCATAGCTCGGCCATGGCGTCGCCCAGCGAGGCGCTCTTGTGCTGACGCAGCGCTGCCGCGACCTCGGCCTGGCAACAGGGCACCAGCACGATGTGATCGGCCCGCTTGGTGAGCGCAAAGCGGATGGCGTCGTCGGTCGCCGTATCACAGGCGTGCAGCGCGGTGACGACATCGATCGTCTCGGGCAGCAGCGGCGACACGATGGATTCAGCGACGGAAAGATTCAGAAAAGACATACCCGTGAAACCCGCGCGCAGGGCGAGGTCTTGCGAGCTTTGCACCAGGGCATCGCGTGTCTCGATGCCGTAGATATGGGAATCTCCGGCCAGTTTCTTGAAATACAGATCGTAGAGAATAAAGCCCAGGTAGGACTTGCCCGCACCATGATCGGCCAGCGTCACGCGGCCACGGCGCGCCGCGACATCAGCCAGCAGCGGCTCGATGAACTGGAACAGATGGTAAACCTGCTTGAGCTTGCGCCGGCTATCCTGATTCATCTTGCCATCGCGGGTCAGGATGTGCAGGGCCTTGAGCAGCTCAACTGACTGGTCAGGGCGGATTTCGTAAGTCTTGGACATGGGTGAAACAGAACTGGGCAAGCCCCTAAAACCCGCAGTGTACCCAAAAGTCGGGGGGGCTCCCCCCCCGGCGACTCAGCTTTGGGGGAAGATGGGTTCGCCCAGATTAAGCATCAGGCGGTTGGCCCAGGCGAAGATGGCGTCGGCATGCACCAGATCCAGGATTTCTCCTTCGGACAAGCCCACCTCCTTGAGGGCGCGGATGTCCTTCGCATCCAGCCCGGCGGGATTTTCGGTGATCTTGACCGAGAACGCGGCGATGGCGCGCTCGCGCTCGGTCGTGCCTGCCGTGCGCGGATCGTCGAACACCTCGGCGATCACGTCATTGCGCTTGGCCAGTTGCTCAAAGCGCTGCGCATGGACCGAGGCGCAGTATACGCAGCCATTGATGCGCGAGACGACCGTAGCGCCCAATTCGCGTTCCGCGCGCGACAGCCCGCCCGGCGCATACATGATGGCGTTGAAGGCGGTCGAGCGCTGGCGCAGGATTTCCGGCTGATGGATCAGGAACAGGTAGTAGTCGGAAGTCTTGGCCTTGGGATGGCTTTCCTCCAGCACCGCGATCTGCTCGGGCGTGGCGCTCTCGACCCTGACCGTATCCAACCAGGCTTTCCATTCCAGGCTTTCATTGGTGAAGCCGTGGGCTTTGATGGGCGTGCTCATGCGCTTTGCTCCAGCGATTGGATGGCCTTCAGGCCCGCGACCAACCGCACCTGATACGACAGAAAGGCGATCAGTTGCGAGAGGGCAACCACGGCCGGCGTGGACAGGCCTGCCTCGGGCAGCGTCTTGAGCGCGGCCTCATCGCCCTCTACCGGATTGATGATCAGCTTGCGTGTGAACTCGAATATGGCAGCCAGGCGGGGCGTGGCGGCCGGAGCATCTTGCTGCACCGTATCGAGCAGCGCGGCGTCCGCGCCCGCTTCTTTCAGGTGCGCCAGATAGTAGGTGGCCAGTTCCGGCGCCGGCGTCAGGCGGCAGGCGTAGACCGCGACGGCCAGGCGTTCGCTCAGCGGCAGGCCAGGCAGGGCGGGGTCAAACAGGGCCTCCAAGCTGCCTTGCGTGGCCTGCACCACCTTCTCGCGCTGATGGCGCACCGCGTGCAGCGGCTGGCCGGGGGCGAGGCCGACCAATTGATCGACCAGATCCGGGGTAGTCATCAAGCCTCTCCTTCGGCGGCCTTGGCCACCGCATCATGCAAAAATTGCAAAACACCGGCCCACGATTCTTCGTCGGCTCGGGCGTTGTCTTTGGGATTGCCGCCGCTGGTGCTGATCTTGCCGGACACGGGGTGGGCATACACCATCTGCGTGGTCGGCACATAGGGAAAGACGATCAAATGGCCGGCGTCCTGGAAGTCCAGCCATTGCACTTCGTGCGGATGCGACACCTCGGCCAGCTTGTCACGCACCATGCCCGAGTACAGCGACGAGGGCCAGGAGCCATCGTCGGTGGCCGAGAGCAGCATCACCGGGCCTTGAATACGCTCGACCGGGATACGTGCGCGCGCCACGGCATCCGGGTCTTGCAGCGCGGTCAGGATGGCGCGCTCGTGCCGGTGCGGCGCGGGGCCGTCGTCAAAGGGCTTCCAGCTGGCACTGCGGTTGTTTTCCCAGACGTGGGTGAGCGGCTTGCCATCCAGCAGCCAGGTCGGCCCTTCGCGGCCGATCTTGGGGTCGGCCGCGTTCTGTCCGCTATGCACCACTGCGCCCGGCACATAGGCCACGACGGCCGAGACCTCTTCAGGGAAGGTCGCGCCCAGAAGCAGCACCAGCTCACCGCCGCGCGACTGGCCGCTGAGGGCGACGAAGTCATGGGCGGGCCGGACCCTGCGCCGCAGCCAGCGCAGGCCACGCTGGAAATACTCCAGTGGCGTGTTGGAGATGTAGTCGGACAGCCCCGGCGCCTTGAAGTAAGCCAGCGCGAAGGCGGCATAACCATGCGACGCGTAAAGTGCGGCGCGCGGTTCGTTGATGCCGCCGCCTGAGCCGTTCAGAATCATGACGGCCGGGTGCGGGCCGGGACCGGCGGGCAGATAAAGCGTGCCGACCAGGCCATCCTCGCAGACCTCCTGGCGCGTGACGCCGGCGCCGGCCAGACGCTGCACGAGGCGGGCGTTGGCCTGGGTCTCGCCGCTGGCGGCCGTCACCTCGGTGACCAGCGCCTCGGTCACCGGCTGGTTGAACGCCTCGCGGCGGCCGGCCACGTCCGGCGCCTGCGACCAGATCAGGCCCATGAGCGCCACGCCGTCATAGCTGCCGGACAGGGGGGCATCGCGGCCGAGGTCCACCCTGCCTTGGGCATCGGCGACAAAGCGCGCCGCTGCGCGCCAGATCACGCCGGCGCGAGAGGTGGCCGTGGCCAGGGTGACTTCAGCGCCCGGCAGTGCGCCGTCGACGACGATGCGGCGAGGCGCGTCGATCAGGGCGTCGGCAGGTTCGATAGTCAGTGTCAGGACGGACATTATTTCGTGTCCTTGCTGACCATCTGTGCAGCGGTGCGGTCGCTGGTCATCGGCTCGACCTTCAGACCCTTGCGGGCTGCCCAGATGTTTTTGTAGTGAAACAGCGGAATGATGCCGACATCGTCGCTGACCAGCTTGACCGAGTCGCGCAGAATGGCCTCGCGTTTGGCGATATCGAATTCCGAGGTCGACGTGTCCAGGGCCGCGTCCACCTTGGGATTGCTGTAACGGCCCCAGTTGGAAGCGCCCAGCCCCTTCTCCGGCGCCACGGTGGCGAGGATGTTGACCAGCGCATAACTGGCTTCACCCGTGCCATTACCCCAGGCCAGCATGCTCACGGCATATTCATTCTTGTTGGCGCGGCCCGAGTAGACCGCCCATGGCACGACCTCGACCTGGGTCTTGATGCCCACGCGCGTCCAGAACTGCGCCACCGCCTGAGCCGTCTCCGGGCCTTGCGGGTAGCGGTCGTTGGGCACATGCATGGTCAGCTTGAAACCCTCGGGAAAACCCGCTTCGGCCAGCAGCTTCTTGGCCTGCGCCGGGTCGTAGGGAATGTCCTTGACCTCAGGGTTGTAGCCAAACGTGCCCTTGGGCATCCATTGATTGGCCTCGGTCGCGGCCTCCTGCAAAATGCGGTCGGTAATGGCCTTGCGGTTGATGGCCAGGTTCATGGCCTGGCGCACGCGCTGGTCCAGCAGCGGGTTCTTGGGCAGCGGCTTGCCGGCGTTGTCCGTGATGTAGGGGCTGGGAGCCGGATTGAAATTGGGTTGCAGCAGCATGACGCGCAAGCCGTCATACGGGAACACCGAGATATTGGGCGATTTCTTCAGTTTTTCCAGATCAGAGACCGACACCTTGTCGATCACATCCACGTCGCCGGCCAGCAGGGCGGCGGTGCGGGCGGCCGCATTATTGATGTAGCGATAGTTGATCTTGTCCCAGATCTGTTTGCCGCCCCAGTAGTCGTCGTTGCGGGCCATCACCACGCGGTCGCCCGGCGTGTACGACACGAATTTGTAGGGGCCGGTGCCCACCACGGCCTTGCCCGAGTTGTAGTCCTCGGTACTGGACTTCTCGCCCACGTGTTTGCTCACCACATGGATAGACGCCAGATTCAGCGGCAGATCGGGGTTGGGCGCCTTGGTCTTGATGACCAGGGTCAGCGGGTCCGGAGCGCTCATGGACTCGATGGTGCGCAGATAGCCGCCGTAGGTGGCCACGCTGCCTGGCACAGCGCGTGCGCGGGTGTAGGAATAAATCAAGTCATCCGCCGTGAAGGGCGTGCCATCCTGCCACTTCACACCGGGGCGCAGCTTGAATTCCCAGGTGGTCTTGTCCAGCGGCTTCCACGACAGCGCCAGGCCGGGCTGAAGCTTGTTCCATTTGTTCTCGATCAACAGGTCCCAGAAATGCAGCGCTACCGACCGGTCCCCGGCGTGGTTGTTCAATTGCGGGTCCAGCGAGGACAGCGGATCGGCGAAGCCGATCGACAAGGTATCGGCCGAGGCGGGCAGGGCGGCGGCGCCGACCAGTGCGGCAGCCAGGGAGGTCAAAAGCAGTCGTTTCATGTTGCGTATCCTGATAAGTAAAAGCGTGAGGGCTCAACCGGCGTCATTCAGATGACAGGCGCTCAGGTGATGGATGGCGATGCCTTTCAAGCGCGGCGCCTCGGTCTTGCAGCGCGGCATGGCATGAGGGCAGCGTGGATGGAAATGGCAACCCGAAGGCGGCGCCAGGGGACTGGGGATCTCACCCTTGATGGGGGCGAAGGTCTTGTGGCGGACATCCAGCCGGGGGATCTCGGCCAGCAAAGCCTGTGTGTAGGGATGGTTGGCGTGACGGAACACCTCCTCCACGGGCGCGGACTCAACGATGCGGCCCAGATACATGATGATGACGCGATCCGACACATGTTCGACCACGCCCAGATCATGGCTGATGAATAGATAGGTCAGGTTCAGCTCTGCACGCAGATCCATGAACAGATTCAGAATCTGCGCCTGGATGGACACATCCAGCGCCGCCACCGCCTCGTCGCACACCAGCATGTCGGGCTTGACCGCCAGCGCGCGGGCGATGCCGATGCGCTGGCGCTGGCCGCCGGAGAATTGATGCGGATAGCGCTGGCGCAGCGCCGGGTCCAGCCCGGCGCGTTGCAATTGCGCGCTGACATAATCATCGAAGCCCCCACGGTCGACCAGACCATGAATGCGCGCCGCCTCACCCACGATTTCGTCTACCCGCAGACGCGGATTGAGACTAGCGTAGGGGTCCTGGAAGATCATTTGAATCTTCAGCCGTGCGCGATGCGCCTCTTCGGGGCTCATTTCCGAGCTCAGGCGGCCGTTCACACGCACCTCGCCCGCGCTGGGCGGCATGAGACCGGCCGCAATGCGGCCCAGCGTGGACTTGCCGCAGCCAGACTCTCCCACCAGGCCCACCACTTCGCCCGGCCGCACGGCCAGGTCCACGCCATCGACCGCATGGGTGACGGCCGGCGGTTTGGACAGGCTGCGGAACAGGCGCGACAGCGCGGTGTCCGAGCCTTCGCCGAAACGCTTGCTGACCCCGCGCAAGTCCACCAGCGGCGTGATATCAGGTGTGTTCATGCCGAGGTCTCCGGAGTTAGGGCAGGATGGAAGCAGCGCACCAAACGGCCTTCCTGCGGCGTGGATAGGGGCGGACGCTGCCCGCAGGCCGCCGACGCGCGCGAGCAGCGCGACGCGAAAGCGCAGCCCTCGGGCAAAGCGAGCAGATTGGGCGTCATGCCGGGAATCTGGCGCAGCCGCTGGCCGCGTGCATTATTGCTGGGCAGACTGCCGATCAGGCCGGCCGTGTAGGGGTGCATGGGCGCATCCAGCACGGCATCGACCGTGCCATGCTCAACGATGCGTCCGGCATACATCACCGCCACCTCGTCGGCCAGCCCGGCCACGACCGACAGATCGTGGGTGATCCAGATCAGGCTGGTGCCGTGCTGGCGGGCCAGTTTCTGCACTTCGGAAAGAATCTGCGACTGGATCGTGACATCTAGGGCCGTGGTCGGCTCATCGGCGATGATGAGGTCGGGCTGGTGTAAAAGCGCGATGGCGATGGCCACGCGCTGGCGCATGCCGCCCGACAATTGATGCGGATAGGCCAGCAGTCTTTCTTCCGGGCTGGGAATACCCATCATGCCCAGCGTGGCGCGGGCCCGTTCCCGAGCCTGAGCGGTGCTGACCTTCTCATGGGCGCGAACGGCTTCGATCATCTGCGCATCCACCCGCAATACCGGGTTGAGCGTCATCATGGGGTCCTGGAAAATCATCGCGATGCGCCTGCCCTGCAGACGGCGCATTTCGCGAGGGCTCAGGCGAGTCAGGTCGCGGCCCTGAAACAGCACGCTGCCGCCCACCACCCGGCCTGGAGGATCCACCAGGTCCATGATGGAAAAGCCCGTCACGGACTTGCCCGAACCCGATTCACCCACCAGACCAAGAATCTTGCCCCGCTCCAGCCGGAAAGACACGTCGTCCACGGCGGGCAGGGTGCCGGCTCGGGTTTGAAACTGGGTCCGCAGATTGCGGACTTCCAGCGTAGCCGGCTCCAGAGAATGCGTGGCGGCCGTCATTTGTGCGTCCTCGGATTGAGCACATCGCGCAGGCGGTCACCCACCAGATTGATCGCCACAATGGTGATCAAGAGCGCAATGCCAGGATAGAAACTGATCCAATACTGGCCCGACAACATCGTCTGATAGCCGTTGGCGATCAACAGACCCAGCGAGGGTTCGGTAATCGGCACGCCCAGGCCCAGAAAGCTCAGGGTGGCCTCCAGCGTGATGGCGCGGGCAATTTGCAGCGTGCCGATCACGATGAGCGGCGGCAGGCAGTTGGGCAGAATGTGGCGCAGCATGATGCGCCAGCCGGGAATATCCAGGCAGCGGGCTGCCTCTACATATTCGCGGCGGCGCTCGACCAGGGCCTGGCCGCGCACCGTGCGGGCGTAATACGCCCACTCCAGCACCACCAGCGTCAACACCACATTGCCCACCCCCTTACCCAGGTAGGCGAGGATCATCATCGCCACCAGAATCGACGGAAAAGACAGAATCAGATCGACCAGGCGCATGATCAGGGCATCCACCCGGCCGCCCGCGTAGGCCGCGATCAGGCCCAGCAGCGTGCCCAGCACGGCGGCAATCAGCGCCGAACCCACACCCACCATCAGGCTGATGCGCAGACCATACAAAATTCCCGACAGCAGATCGCGGCCCTGGCCGTCCGTGCCCAACCAGTAATTGAACGTGCCCAGGCCGTTGGGAGAGCCCGGCGGCAGGCGTGAATCCAGCACATCCAGCTGCATGAGGTCATAGGGGTTTTGCGGCGTGATCCACGGCGCAAGAATGGCGGCCAGCACCAGCAGCACCGACACCACCAAGCCGACCACCGCCGTCTTGGAGGCGAAGAACTCGGCCACATGGCGCTGCCACGGCGATTCACGCTTGAGCGCGGGAGTCGTCGTCAAGCTCATTGCAAGCCCTCCAGCCTGACCCGGGGGTCCAGCACCTTGTACAAAATATCCACCAGCAAATTCAGTAGCACGAATAGGCAGACCACGACCACCAGATACGACACGATGACCGGCCGGTCCAGCGAGTTGATACTGTCCAGAATCAATTTTCCAGCGCCCGGCCAGGAAAAAATGCTTTCAGTGACCACGGCGAAAGCGATGGTCGAGCCCAGCTCCAGGCCCAGTACGGTCACCAACGGAATCAAGGTGTTGCGCAGGATGTGCATCCCCACGACGCGCGCAGGCGACAGGCCCTTGGCGCGGGCGAATTTCACGAAATCCAGCGGCATGATCTCGCGCACCCCGGCGCGGGTCAGGCGGATCACCAAAGAAATCTTGAACAAAGACAGGTTGACGGCCGGCAGAATCAAATGGCGCCAGCCATCGGCCGTCAGCCAGGACCACTGCGCGCCCAGGAACTCCACCGTCTGCCCCCGCCCGCTGGCCGGCAGCCAGCCCAGCGACACGCTGAAAGCCATAATCAGCATCAGCCCGACCCAGAACGTTGGCAGCGAAAACCCCACGATGCTGCCCGTCATGATGGTTTTGGAAATCGGGCTCTCGGGATACAGACCCGCGTACAGACCCAGCGGAACGCCCAGGATCACGGCCAGCACCAGCGCTGCGATGGCCAGCTCCAGCGTGGCCGGCAGACGCTGCATAATCAGCTCCACGGCAGGAATGTTGTAGACAAAACTATTGCCCAGATTGCCGTGCGCGGCGCCGTTCAAAAAGCCCAGATACTGGCGCCACAAAGGCTGATCCAAACCCAGCTCGGCAATGATGCGGGCGCGGTCGATTTGATCCACGTCCTGGCCGATCAGGATATCCACCGGGTTGCCAATCGCGTGCAGACCGACGAAAACAATCAGCGTCATCAAAAGCACCACCACCACGGCCTGGGCCAGGCGGCGCAATAACCATAGCGTCATGTCCGCTCTCCCGGGGGCGGCGCCACGGTCCATTCGTCGCCGAACACTTCCGGCTCGGCATAGGCCTGCATCGTCTCGAAATGCTGCGCCACATCTTCGGCATAGAGCATGCCGGCAATGCCCTGGGCGAGGCGGCGCGCGCCCTCGCTGACCGCCGGAATGTCGCCCGACACGCCGCCATGCGACAGCACTGCGGGATAGCAAAAGCAATGCACGCGGCTCAGGTCTGGGCAGGCGCCGGGGCGGCGCTCCAGAAATTCGAACACGGGTCCTAGGTCGGGAGAATCATGCAGTTCCTGATCCTCCTCGCCTGCTGCGGGCTGATAACGATCGCCCCACAAACGGATATGCGGGGCGATCTCCGCGAATTCCGGCCGGGCCTGCCAATCCAGTTTGAAGCCCGTCGAAAAAATCACGAAATCAACGCGGAACACCCCCTTGGGTGTCGTGAGCGCAATCTCGCCGTTTTGCCATTGCACATCCAGAATCGGGCAGCCGAGATTGAAACGCGCATTGGCATGACGCGATACCCGCAGGGTGCTGCCACGTGGCGGCGGCACCTGCTGCGCATTGATGTAATGACGAAAGCGCCACTTCCATTCTTCTGGCAGATTCAGGTGGCCGTGGGTCAGGCCGGGGTTGCCGGCGCCCTTGCCTTTGTTGATGCGCGGAATATCGTCGCGGCGGATCAACAGGTCCACGCTGGCCGCGCCCGACTCCAGCGCGGTCGCCGCGCTGTCCATCGCTGAGGCGCCCGCCCCAATGACCGCCACCCGCTTACCGGCCAGGGTGCCATAATCCATTTCATCCGAAGAATGCGCCCAGCCGTCGCGCGGCAAGGCCTGCGCAAACGCGGGCAACGACGGGCCGCCCAGACCATCGCGTCCTGTGGCCACCACCACGCGGCGCGCCAACAAGGGCTGCGTGCCAGCGGGGCTTTGCACCGTCAATGCCACCACGCCATCGCCACGCGGGCGCAGCGCCAAGACGCGGTGCTCATTACGCACGTCCAGCTCCAGCACCTGGCGGTACCAGCGCAGATAATCCATCCACTGCAAACGCGGAATCTTGTCTAGCGCCTCCCAGGCGGCCAGACCGAACTGCGCTTCGAACCAGGCGCGGAAGGTGAGGGCGGGCAGACCTAGCGCCGGCCCCGTCAACTGCTTGGGCGAGCGCAAGGTTTCCATGCGCGCCGTGGTGGCCCAGGGGCCTTCATATCCCTGGGGCGAACGGTCCAAACAGACCGCGCGCACCCCCAGATGCTTGAGCGCGGCGCAGGCTGCTAGGCCCGCCATGCCGGCGCCGATGATGACCACCTCCTGCACCGGCTGGCCATCGGCCTCGCGCGCGGGCACCCAGGCGCGGGCCGGCAGTTCCAGCCAGGCCAGATCCTGGCGTAGCCGGGCTTCCAGTTCGGTCAAGCCCAGGGGAGGGTGGGCAATGGGAAAACTCATGCTGATTCCATCAAAAATCGGGTTTGCCATGCAGACGGCTCAACAGGCCGGCATGGGCGCTGGCTTCGTGGCGGGCAAAACCTGGCAACAAAGCAGCGGCCGTTTCGGCCAGCGTCTTGGCCATGTCGGCCACTGCGGGCGCGATAGGCGTAGATTGGGGTGTGACCACCCCGAAAAAAAAAGGAATCTGCCGGTCGATGGCGCGGATCGCCACCCCTTGCACCGCCAGGCCTGTCGCCGACACCGGCTCCAGAATCGCCACACCCAGGCCGGCGCGCACCGCCGCCAGCGCATTGATCGAAGAATTGCTTTCGATCAAGCCGGGCGCGGCGGCTTTCAGCACCTGGTCCAGACGGCTGCGCAGACGAAAGGGATTCGCCATCGTGATAAATCGGCGTCCCGCCAGGGCGGCAACTGGCACGCACGGCTCCAGGGCCAGCGGATCATCCTCGGCCAGCGCCACGACGCAATTGGCCTGACCGATCCAATGGACATCCAGGCCGCGGTGCTCCAGCGGCAGACTGGTCAAGCCAAGCTGGGCCGAACCCGTCAGCACCGCATGCAAAACCTGTTCGGGAGAGACCGTGCGCACCTGCATGGCCCGCACGCCGGACTCGGCTTCGACGCGGGCAATGGCCTGAGGCAACAGGCCCGCGGCCAAGGCGGCCGTGGCGGCCAGCCTGAGCGGCTGCGGCTTGCTTTGCGCGATATCGCCTGCCCGCTTCTCGAGATGACGCAGGCTCGACAAGGCATGCGCCACATCGTCGTGCAGCAGAAAACCCTGCTCCGTAGGTGTGACACGGGGGCCGCTGCGCATAAACAGGGCATAGCCGATCTCGGCTTCCAGTTCCTGGATGCAGCGGGTGATCGAGGGCTGCGACCTGCCCAGCAGACGCCCGGCAGCGGTCACGCTGCCGGAACTCATGACTGCCGCAAAGGCCTCTAGTTGGCGTAATTCCATCAAACTTCTTTTATGTTCGATGCGAATTCTTGCTCTTCTAGTATGTTTAGAACAAATAATAAAAGCGCATAAGTAAATGCAAAAACTCACATAAAACAAACCAAGAAATAGAGGTTTTTGTAATAAGCGAGCGATAAGCCCGCGCTTGTCTCGGTGGCGGGCAGCGCAATATGGCCGCCTGAGCCCGCAGCGGCTTCAGGCGGCCAAGACAAAGGGATAGGGGGGCGTGCGCGCCGGATCAGCGGCCTTCGAACAGCGTCAGCGCGTAGGCGGCGACGTCCTGGGGCCAATCTTGCATGCAGGCGCTCAGCGCGTTGCGGTCATCGGCATACAGCGCACGCAAGGCCTCTTCATACTGAGGCAGATTGCCCGCGATGGACTGTAGAAAATGATAAGCCGCATCCTGGCGCGCCCGACGGTCGTTGGCGCTTTGCGTGGCCTTGCGGGCATCTTCCACCAGCTTGCGCAGCGTCACCGACGCGCCGCCCGGCTGCTGCGCCAGCCAATCCCAATGGCGTGGCAGCAGGGTCACCTCGCGTGCCACCACGCCCAGGCGAGGGCGGCCACGGCCCCGACTGATCTCGGGGCTATCCTGCGTAGGGGAGGGCTCGCGCGCCGCCCTTGCGTCGCCGGACAGCAAGCGCGGGTCCAGATCCGTCTGGCGGCCGCTGGCATCATCAAACACCAGGACCTGGCCGGCAGGCCGGTCGTGCAAGGCCAGCGCCACTTCTGCCAGCGAACCCTGGGCAACGCGCCGCATGCCATCGAAAGCGGTGAAGAGCTGGCTCATTTTGATCCGGGTCAAAATAAAGCAAGCAGTATGCAGCCAGTGCCAAAATCTTGTCAAAAATCCGCTTGGCATCGTGTCGCGCCCTGGCCACAGAGGATTGCAGCCAGATACGACCAAGGGCGCTTGACGTAGCCGCCACATTGATACAAAAACCTAGGGACAATACCTAGTCATAAGGCCTGATAGGCGTATAATCTTGCTTTGCGCCCGGAGTTTCTCATGCGTCTCGTCCAAAAAGCGCTCACCTTCGACGACGTGTTGTTGGTGCCTGCGTATTCTGATGTGTTGCCGCGCGACACCTCGCTTACCACCCGCCTGACCCGAAACATCACCCTCAATATTCCCCTCGTGTCCGCCGCCATGGACACCGTGACCGAGTCGCGCCTGGCCATCGCCATGGCGCAAGAGGGCGGGATCGGCATCATCCATAAAAACCTCAGCGCGGACCAGCAGGCCCGCGAAGTGGCCCGTGTCAAGCGTCACGAGTTCGGCATCGTGATCGATCCGGTCACCGTCACGCCCGACATGAAAGTCCGTGACGCCATCGCGCTGCAACGCCAGCACGGCATCTCCGGTCTGCCCGTCGTTGAGGGCGGCAAAGTGGTCGGCATCGTCACCAACCGTGACCTGCGTTTTGAAGACCGTCTGGATCAGCCGCTGCGCAACGTCATGACGCCGCGCGAGCGCCTGGTCACCATGACCGAAGGCGCCACCCTCGACGAAGCCCAGACCCTGATGCACAAGCATCGTCTGGAGCGCGTGCTCATCGTCAATGATGCGTTCGAGCTGCGCGGCCTGGCTACGGTCAAAGACATCGTTAAAAACACCGAACACCCCTATGCCTGCAAAGACGCCCTGGGCCAGCTGCGTGTCGGCGCGGCGGTCGGCGTGGGGGCGGGCACCGAAGAGCGCATCGAGAAACTCGTGGCCGCCGGTGTTGACGTCATCATCGTCGACACCGCGCACGGCCATTCGGCTGGCGTGATCGAGCGCGTGCGCTGGGTCAAGCAAAACTACCCCAAGGTTGACGTCATCGGCGGCAATATCGCCACCGCCGCCGCCGCGCGCGCGCTGGTCGAGGCCGGCGCCGACGGGGTCAAGGTCGGCATCGGGCCGGGCTCCATCTGCACCACGCGCATTGTCGCGGGTGTGGGCGTGCCCCAGGTCACCGCCATCTCCGACGTGGCTCAGGCTCTTGAAGGCACGGGCGTGCCCCTCATCGCCGACGGCGGCATCCGCTACTCGGGCGACGTCGCCAAGGCGCTGGCCGCCGGCGCCTCCACCTGCATGATGGGCGGCATGTTCGCCGGCACCGAAGAAGCTCCGGGCGAAGTCGTGCTCTTCCAGGGGCGTTCTTATAAGTCCTACCGTGGCATGGGCAGCCTGGGCGCGATGGCCGACGGCTCCGCCGACCGCTATTTCCAGGACCCGGCCAACAACGCCGACAAGCTCGTTCCCGAAGGCATCGAAGGCCGCGTCCCCTACAAGGGCAGCGTCCTCGCCATCATCTACCAACTGGTAGGCGGCATCCGCGCCTCGATGGGCTATTGCGGCTGCGCTACTATTGATGACATGCGCACCAAAACGCAGTTCGTCGAGATCACCTCGGCGGGGGTGCGCGAATCGCATGTCCATGACGTCCAGATCACCAAGGAAGCGCCCAACTACCGCGCCGACTGATCCCGGATCACGTCAATCCCGCAATGCAACGCGCACCGGCAGAATCCGCAATGTTCTGGCCGGTGCGCTTTTATTTCCAACCGGCAGAATCTCCATGCACCAGCGCATCCTCATTCTCGACTACGGTTCGCAAGTCACCCAGCTCATCGCCCGCCGCGTCCGCGAAGCTGGCGTCTACTCTGAAATCCACCCCGGCGACGTCGACGACGCTTTCATCCGCGAGCAAGCCGCTCAGGGCCTCAAAGGCGTCATCCTTTCCGGCAGCCACGCCTCGGCCTACGAAGAAGGCTCCATGCGCGTGCCCGCCGCCGTCTTCGAACTCGGCCTGCCCGTGCTTGGCATCTGCTACGGCATGCAAGCCATGGCCCTGCAACTGGGCGGCAAAGTCAGCTTCAGCGATCACCGCGAATTCGGCTACGCCGAAATCGTCGCTCAAGGCGGCACCAAGCTGCTCTCCGGCCTGGCCGACTTCCAGAACGACGCCGGCCAGGATGTCCTCAAAGTCTGGATGAGCCACGGCGACAAAGTCACCGAACTGCCGCCCGGCTTCAGCCTCATGGCTTCCACGCCGTCCTGCCCCATCGCCGCGATGGCCGACGAAAGCCGTGGCTATTACGCCGTGCAATTCCACCCCGAAGTCACCCACACCGTGCAAGGCAAAGCCTTGTTCTCGCGCTTCGTGCGCGAGATCTGCGGTTGCGAAGGCGACTGGAACATGCCCGACTACATCTCCGAAGCCGTCGCCCGCATCCGCGAGCAGGTCGGCAACGATGAGGTCATCCTCGGCCTGTCCGGCGGCGTGGACTCCTCCGTGGCCGCAGCGCTTATCCATCGCGCCATCGGCGACCAGCTCACCTGCGTCTTCGTCGACCATGGCCTGCTGCGCCTGAACGAAGGCCTGCAAGTCATGCAGACCTTCTCGGAAAACATGGGCGTGAAAATCATTCACGTCGATGCCACCGAGCAATTCATGGGCAAACTGGCCGGCGTCGCCGACCCCGAAGCCAAGCGCAAAATCATCGGCCGCGAATTCGTCGAAGTCTTCCAGACCGAAGCAGGCAAGCTCCAGGGCGCCAAATGGCTCGCCCAGGGCACCATCTACCCCGACGTCATCGAATCCGCCGGCGCCAAAACCGGCAAGGCCGCCGCGATCAAATCGCACCACAACGTCGGCGGTCTGCCTGAAACCCTCAACCTGCAACTGCTCGAGCCGCTGCGCGAACTCTTCAAAGACGAAGTGCGCGAACTCGGCGTCGCCCTCGGCCTGCCGCCCCAGATGGTTTACCGCCATCCCTTCCCCGGCCCCGGCCTGGGTGTGCGCATCCTCGGCGAAGTCAAACACGAATACGCCGAACTCCTGCGCCGCGCCGACGCCATCTTCATCGAAGAACTGCGCAACACCAAAGACCCCGCCAGCGACCTCAGTTGGTACGACCTGACCTCCCAGGCCTTCGCCGTCTTCCTGCCGGTCAAGTCCGTGGGCGTCATGGGCGATGGCCGCACCTACGAATACGTCGTCGCCCTGCGCGCCGTGCAAACCTTCGACTTCATGACCGCCGACTGGGCCCCGCTGCCGCACCCCCTGCTGGCCAAGGTGTCCTCACGCATCATCAACGAAGTCCGCGGCATCAACCGGGTCGTCTACGACGTCTCCAGCAAACCGCCAGCGACTATCGAGTGGGAGTGATTCGTCGTCTGGTATAGACCGGCGACTCAAGGCATGAAAAGCCGCAAAGCCCGCGTCATTGCGGGTTTTTTCCGGCGTGGCACTGTCTGGCACCTCCAGGCAGCACCAAGCATGTATTTTCATGGCATCAAACCTAGATACCATGGGTTTCTTGGGCACGATGTCGACCGAGTGAAGCGTCGGATGGTGTAAAAACCAGATAAGCTATTTTTTTAATTGGATAGTTTTAATAATTTCGCTGGTTTTGAATTACGGTATTCCTCTGGATTTGAATCCCCCGGTCATGCTGACCGCTGCTAAGCCGCGTAACCTCAAACCTCGCGGCGAGTTTTATATGGCGGATGACTGTGATGGTCTCTATGCGGCCGTCACGCGTGCAGGCGCGATCTCGTTTCGCTACAACCACAGCATCCACGGCAGGCAAGTCCCCGGCTAAGGAGAAAGCCCGTGACAAGGCTCGCGCCAAAGCTGCGGATACCTTTGATGCCTGGTAGCAGAAGTGGTTGCGCGGGTATCAGATGGCGGATTCCACGCGCGATATGCGTCGGTCCGTCTATGAACGCGAGCTGCTGCCGACATTCGGCAAACTGAAGCTGAAAGAGATCAGTCACGAAGATCTGCGTGCCCTGACGGATCGCATCGTTGAGCGTGGCGCTCCTGCCACCGCCGCGCATGCGCGTGAACTGGTGCTGCAAATCTTCCGCTGGGCGATTGAGCGCGGCCAGAAGGTCGATAACCCTGCAGAGTTGGTCCGTCCAGCCAGCATCGCCCGATTTGAGCCGCGTGACCGGGCTTTGACGCCCGACGAGATCGGCGTGATGTACCAATACATCGAGCGTATCGGTACGACGCCTTCCACTCGAGCCGCCGCCAAGCTTCTGCTGCTGACGATGGTGCGCAGGAGCGGTCTGTCTCAATCAGGTGCTGACCTTGACCTATCGGCTGGCACAGAAAGAAGGGCAACCACTAGTCAAGTTCGGGCCGCATGATTTGCGGCGTACTGCCAGCGCCTTGCTGCATGAGGCGGGGTACAACGCGGACTGGATTGAGAAGCGCCTAGCGCACGAGCAGCGTGACGTGCGGGCGGTTTATAACGAGGCGGAGCACCGGGAACAGCGCACTGGCATGCTGCAAGATTGGGCTCATATGATTGATGAGTGGACGAGTAAGCGCTCAATGTCATGAGATTGATCTGCCAGATATTGCAAGGGGGGCTGTTATCGGCCAGAAGCCGCCAGTCGATAAGCAAGAGTTATCGCAAGTTGAATCCCCAGCCCCTCACTTAAAACGCATACTTGATCTTGACAGAGCCCGATGCGCCCTCGCGCTTGCCAACGTAGCCTTGCAGGCCCATATCCAAGCTCAGCGCCTGCTTAGAAGCCCACGGCTTCATCGAAGCGCCCACTTCCACAATGCCAGTGTTTCCCTTCAGTGAGGGCTGCGCAATATCCAGACCGGAGGAAGATCCAGAGGAGTCACCCTTGAACTCCCGCTCCGCTGCCAAGCCCACATAGGGGGTGAAGGTGCCGCTCGATATGTGGCTGTAGCGGGCACCCAACCGCAAGCGTGAGCTTTGCGAAGCTCCAAACTCCAAAGCGCTGTTGCCCACCATGACCGAGTTCGCGCCCAGCTTGCCCCAGGTGTAGCGGCTGTACAGATCTACCGAACTTTGCTCATTGAGATAGACCACATAGCCTGCTCCCGCCATGGCACTGAAGTAGCTGGTGCGTGAGGTGTAGCTGCCTTGCACGCCTGTGCCATCGTCAAGGTCCGCACTGTTAAACGTGTTCTTGATACGGCCCGCTCGCAAGGCACTTTGCAGGTAAGGGCCAGTTTGTGTACCCAGCTTGGCATCTGTTGCATGCTGCAAGCCAAGCCCAGCAATGTGCATCAGAACGCCAATACCGTAGAAGTTCGAGTGACCATGGCCACGCACCTCACCCAACGCCCCGAAGTCGTTATAGGTGTCGTAGTTGCCTTGGCCATATTCCACAAAAGCACCCAGCGTCACAGCACTGGACCCTTTCCAGGACAGTCCCTTAGAGACGCCCAAGGCCAAGTTGATATCCCGCACATCAATGTGTGAGCCCGTCTTATAGCGGTTCGACCCACCAGCACTGCCCATGAACATACCGGCATTGCCACCACCTGCGCTCACGCGAGCTGCGGCCATGGCGTTGTCGCTGACCATGTCAGCGCCTTGGTTGGCTAAAGCTGCGCTGGATGCACGGCCTTCCAAAAATGCTTTGGCTGTTGGGTTAATGCGTCCTGCTGTACCCGTGCCATCACCTTTACCATCTTGAGCAATGGTGAGGACAAGCTTGTTTGCTTCCACTGCCAAATTGGCGTCATACAAGATGAAGTGCCCTTGCTTGACGGTCTGATTCGATGCAAAGCTTGGTGTGCCTTGCACCTTGTCGATCAACGTAATCTTGTCGCCCGTGTTCAAGCGGTTTCCATCGTTGTACATCGCTGCAGTGTGCTTGGTGTTGTCCAACTGCACCGGCGTATTGCCAGCGATATTGACCATGATGACTCCGTTGACCACATCCTTGGGCAGCACCCAGTTGAACTTCTCGATGTTGTAGATGCCTTGCACGGAGCCTTTGTAGCCCTCCAGGTTCAGTGTGTTGCCTGTGAACGCCCTCGTGTGGTCATCAACTCCCGCGCCATTGATACTGCGCCCGCCATAAATTGAGCCACCAATGGTGATGTCTTTGCCGATGAGGGTGATGGTGTTGTTTTGCACCAAGCCGCCCTGCCCATCGATCCCATCCGTGATGGTTGTTGAACTGCGAACCTTCCCTTTAGCACCACCCTGGCTGATGCCGCCATAGATGTCACCAGATATCTTGCTCACCCCAGAAATAGTGATCTTGTTGTCTGTGACATCCCCACCATGGCCGCCGTTCGCGGAGGAGGAGGTGGCGGAGCCGAAGGAGTCGGCGTATCCAGCCGCGCCGCCGCCCCCATAACCAGAGGAAGACGAAGAGGTGATACTCCCTCCTGCGCCTGCAGCAGCGCCTGTCAATGTGGAGTTGGTGATCGCTATCGTGTTTGCGCTGACATTCCCCCCATTGCCGCCGTTCGCGGATGACGATGATAATGAGGAGGAGGATGAGGAGGAGGAGTTACCCGCCGCGCCGCCGGTGGAGATACCGCCAAATACCGATCCCCCGCCATGGCCTGCCGCGCCGCCGCCTCCATAAGCATAAGCAGAAGAAGTGACGCTACCTCCTGCGCCTGCAGCAGCGCCTGTCAATGTGGAGTTGGTAATCGCTATTGTGTTTGCGCTGACAGCTCCCCCATCGCCTCCGTTCGCGGAGGAGGAGGCGGCGGCGGCGAAGGAGGAGGCCGCTTCGGAGTAACCCGCCGCGCCGCCGGTGGAGATACCGCCAAAGACCGATCCGCCGCCGTGGCCTGCCGCGCCGCCGCCTCCATAAACATAAGCAGAAGCAGAAGGACCGAATAAAAAGACGCTACCCCCTGCGCCTGCAGCAGCGCCTGTCAATGTGGAGTTGGTGATCGCTATCGTGTTTGCGCTGACATTCCCCCCATTGCCGCCGTTCGCGGATGATGATGAGGAGGATGAGGAAGATGGGGAGGATGAGGAGGATTTGGAGTAACCCGCCGCGCCGCCGGTGGAGATACCGCCAAAGACCGATCCGCCGCCGTGGCCTGCCGCGCCTCCTCCCCCGTGAGGAGAAACGCTACCCCCTGCGCCTGCAGCAGCGCCTGTCAATGTGGAGTTGGTGATCGCCATCGTGTTTGCGCTGACATTCCCCCCATTGCCGCTGTTCGCGGAGGAGGAGACGGAGGAGGAGACGGAGGGCTGGGAGTATCCAGCCGCGCCGCCGGTGGAGATACCGCCAAAGACCGCCCCCCCGCCATGGCCTGCCGCGCCTCCTCCTCCAAAAGAAGAAGAGGTGACACTCCCCCCTGCGCCCGCAGTAGCCCCTTTGGAGTCTAACTCGACATCCGTCAACGTGATCTGGTTGCCTGTGACATCTCCCCCATGGCCGCTGTTCGCGGAGGAGGCGGACGAGGAGTTGGAGTAGGAGTGTCCAGCCGCGCCGCCGCCTCCCCTAAAAGAAGAGCCGCCACCCCCTGCGCCTGCAACAGCGCCTGTCAATGTGGAGTTGGTGATCTCGATCCTGTTTGAGCTGACAGCGCCCCCATGGCCGCCGTTCGCGTAGGCGGGGGAAGAGAGGGTTGAGTGTCCAGCCGCGCCGCCGGTAGAAATTGCTCCAATCACAGAGCCACCGCCGTTACCGCCTGCGCCTCCTCCTCCACTTCCCGTTGGAGGTAGTCCATCTGCACCTGCACCTGGGGGGCCAGAGGGTGCTGTATTAATGGGTGGAGTGTTATTAAAAGAATCCCCATTCTTACCATCTGCTTTATCGAGGCTCTTTCCCACATCGCCTACGTTTTGATTGCCAATCTGGCTACCTGCGCCATTAGCACCTGCCGCACCGCCATCCGCATAAGCTTGACCAGCCAGTAGTAACGCCAGACCTGCAGCAATAGGGGTTAGTTTGATTGTCATGCAGTCTCGCTTTGGTGTTTTAATTTTTACATTACCGCATTTAATCATCCTAAGTAGAAAAAAATAAATTTTTATGCTTGTACTGCGACACAAAGCCCTCTGGGTGTATCAAACGAGTCATTCCTCCAACAAAAAAGCGCCGGCAGCGCTTTTTTTGTTGACAAAGATCCTTGCATGCTGATGACGGGCAAAGACTGCTTAGGGTCGATAGCGCCAAGTCAGCACACGCCGAAGCGTTCACTTGGCGATGGTCAGATTCCACTGGCAGCTTAAGCGGTAGCGCTGACCTTCTCTAAAGTCCTGCTGCAATGACAGCTCCCGGTGGCAGCAATCATTTATCTTGCCGACTTGAATGGCAGCACCCAACCTAGTCCGGAAATTCAGGCCTGATAGGATTTCATGTCGTTGATAAAATTGTGAGGTCGGGCACCATAGGCAGTCGACGGTTCATAACGATGCTGCTAATGCTCTGATGTGCTTTTTCTTTGTATGATGTTCAAAATGGTATTTGATGGATAATATCTTATAAGATATTGTTTTATAAGAAATATTTGTTTTTATTTATAATCGGGCGGAAGTGACTCCACTGCTGGCGCGAACTGGTATCAAAATAAACCCAAGCCCTCGTGATCGAGGGCTTTTTTTATATCCTGCATGATCCGGCGCCAAGGGCATGCGCCTGCATCATTTGAGTATGGAATTAAAGCCGGTGTTATCCGATGATGTTGTGGCGAAGGCGGATGCTTTCTCGTCACTTTGCCTGGTCGAATTAATTTTTATTTGCACATTTTTCTGATTTGATTGTTGAATCCGGCAGATTGGCAGCGTGTTTCAACAAGGAGTCGAGTACTGGAGAGGGAAGGTTGGACGATACCGAGTTGCGCTGTTGGCTGCGGGACCTTCTCTTTGGGCGGTTCAAGCGGCTTGATCCCTCAGGCCGCAATCCGCTTGATCACTGCATGTTGAGGCGCCCAAGGTTTAGCCGGGTTTCCACGGTGGCGAAAGCGGTCGCCAAATTCGGGGGATTACCCTAACATCGAGGTTGCCTGGATGCATTTCTTCATGCGGGCGGGCGGCAAGTTCATGGCCAGTGCATTATGGGGAGCGGGTTTATCATGGCTGAGGTCGATCTCCGGAGGCGCACTGGCCAATGGTCCGCGGCTTACTGGTGCGGTAGCGCGGCAGGCGGTCACACCCCGCGCAGGTCTTATCCGGTTCTGCGTCGTGACGTGGCCGATGCGCCGCTGAGTCGCGTCCGGGGTGTCTCCGGGGGCGGGCAGAAGTGAATGATCCCTTCAACACCCGGCGGCATGAGCCTGGAGCCGCCCGTGGCGGGGTGGCCGAAGTCTTTGGCGCTTTTCTCAAGCTCGGTCTGACCTCTTTTGGGGGGCCGATCGCCCACCTCGGGTATTTCCGATCAGAGTTTGTCGAGCGCCGCCGCTGGCTGGATGACCGCAGCTACACGGATTTGGTGGCCTTATGTCAGTTTTTACCGGGTCCGACCAGCAGCCAGGTCGGTATGGCCCTGGGCTTGGGCCGTGCGGGCTGGGCAGGATTGCTGGCAGCCTGGGCAGGGTTTACCTTGCCGTCAGCCATCGCCTTGATCCTGTTTGCCTTTGGGATTGCCGAGTACCAGGGCGTGGCTCAGTCGGGCTGAGTGCATGGGCTTAAGGTCGTGGCGGTTGCCATCGTGGCGCAGGCGGTTTGGGGGATGGCGAAATCGCTGTGTCCTGATCGTGGGCGTGCGGCCCTGGCGCTGCTGACCCTTATTCTTCCCTCAGCGACGGGGCAGGTCGCGGCTATTGCCGTGACAGGGTTGCTGGGGTGGTGGCGTTTGACACTCGCTCAATCTGGCGGTGGCCGGGCGCACCGCTACCCTGTTTCGCGCAGGCTCGGCTTGATTGCGCTGCTGTTGTTTGCAGCGCCGCTGCTGGGCTTGCCGATGTGGGCGGCTGTCACGGGATCGTCAACGATAGCGCTGCTCGACGGGGTGTACCGCGCTGGCGCCCTGGTATTTGGCGGCGGGCATGTTGTTTTGCCGCTGCTCCAGTCGGCTGTGGTGCCCAGCGGCATGGTGAGCAACACCGAGTTTTTGGCGGGCTATGGTGCGGCTCAGGCCGTGCCCGGACCCCTGTTCACGTTTTCGGCTTATCTTGGTGCGCTAGCCAATGGCCCGCTGCATGGCTGGGCTGGCGGTCTGGTTCTGCTGGCGACGATTTTTTTTCCCGCTTTTTTTATGCTGGTCGGCGCGCTGCTTTTCTGGCAGGCGCTGCGTCATCGCTCGGGCATTCAAACCGCCATGGCAGGCATTAATGCTGGCGTGGTCGGCATTTTGGTGTCCGCGCTTTATGACCCTGTTTGGACAAGCGCTATTCTTGGCAAGGCGGACTTCGCGCTGGCATTGCTGTCTTTCGGTTTGTTGACGGTGGGCCGTGTCTCCCCCGTGCTGGTGGTGCTGATGGCCGGGCTGTCCGGCTGGGCCATGGCGGCTGCCGGCATGTGACGCCCGGCGTCTGGGAGGCGGCCGCACGCGCCATCAAAGCCCCGCCCCTGGGGCCACCCATGGTCTGGGGGCAGACGTTGTGGTTTGCTGTTGATATAGGAAAAGGCCGGAGCTGAGACGCAGGCCAAGCTGTCAGCGGTCTGGATGATGTTTGCGCTGCAAGTAGAAATGCAGCAAGCCCATTCCACCGTGGCCGTAGAGATAAGCCTCCACAAGACCGGTCAGCGTTTTATGCAGCGAGCGTAGATCAGGGGCCAAGGCTTGCCCGCTTAACCAGAGCAGCAGCCATGCGGCACCCGATAGCGTGACCAGCCCCATTGCGCCCAGGCCCAGGCCTTGCACACAGGCCGCCAATCCCCGGGCTTGGGCGCCGGGGAGTTGACGGTTGGCCAACAGGCGCAGGTCTTGGCTAAGCTGGGCGAAGTCTCCCCGCAGATAGGGGAAGTAATAAGTGAAACCGCGCGATTTGAAGCATTGCGCGGCAAGTATCCCGGTGAGGCACAGCAGCACCAAACCACAAGCGATGTGCAGCCAGGAAAAAAACGCGTTGGCGCCATGCATCGCGCTCCACGTATCTTTGGGAACATGCATAAAATTACTGATCACAATCTGGGTGATCACAAGCAGCAGTGTCCACATGTGGACCACTCGAACTTTTGGCGTTTGCCGATCGCCGAGGTATCGCCAAAAAGCAGGAATCCATCGCATCGCTTTCTTGCCATCGTGTGGGTGGTTGGTTCCATCATCATAGCCGGTGGCGTTTAAACGGATCGGCGCCCACGAGAAAATGGGATAAGCCGCTGGGCCTGTTATGGCGTGTGGCTCCCGGCGTATTCTGTCGGACGCTCGCCGCGCGCGGGACAGTGGCGCGAGCCCCATCCGGACCTGCGGGCCGCCTTCCTCGCACTGTGCTGGCGGGGAAGGGGCCGGTAAATCTGTGAGGCTGCGGGCCGATCCTTTTTGCTTGGGGGAAGATGCTCAGGAGCGGCTAAAGAGGCGTTTGATCCGGCCGATCAACACGCTCCAGGCCAGGGAGAACGCATTGAGTTTGGCCACGGGTAATGGATCATCGCTAGAACGGTTAGGATCCATGCGCAAGCCTACGTTTTTGCCGAATTCCTGGATAAGCCGGCCGACAAAGTCTTTGACCAAGCCAGAACGCGAGAACTGCGCCAGCGGCCCTTGCAGGCTGAAGCCCAAATTGACCGACACGCGGGTTTTGGACTCGTCCAGCGCCTGTACGATGAAGGCGATATTGCCCGTGGCGCGCGATTGGCTGAGCGAGTCGGTTCCCGCACCCTTGAGCACGGCAGCGCGGTTGGCTTCATCACGTTGCAGCTTGGCCGAGCCATTGAAGGCGGCCGACATGGGTCCGAACTTGATGCCGACATGCCCTTTGACACGTTCGCCGCCGTTGGCCTGTTTTTCATGATCGGTGAGTTGTGCGCCAGGCAGGCAGCTCGCGACCGCAGGCAGATCAGCCATGAATTTCCACACTTGATCGGCTGGATAGTTCACCGTAAAGCCGCCTTCGATCACCGTGTCGCCCTCAACTTTGGCGCCCAGCGCACTGAATGCCGCACCGTCCGAGCGGGCATTGTTGTCAGCGTCTGCCGATTGAGACGCAGCGCCCACGTCTTCGGGCGAGAAGGGGGCAAATGCCGCAGGCGCAGCAGCCTGCGCCGGCCAGCATTGGCGGCCCTTGGCCGCAGCGGCGCGTAATTCGGCGATGGCAGCGGGAGCCGAGCGGCACTGTTCAAGTACATCGAGAATAGCTGCCACGATGCCCTTATAGCCGGTACAGCGGCAGAGACTGCCGGAGAGTTCGAGGCGGACCTTGGCTTCGTCCGCATAGGGGAAGCGTAAAACAATGTCGCGGGCGGTGGTCAGCATGCCGGGTGTGCAGTAGCCGCACTGCAGTCCATGGTGCTTGGAAAAGGCCGGGCGCAGCAAGGCCATGATGGGATCGTCCTGGTAGCCCTCCACCGACGTGACGGACTTGCCCTCGCATGCCGGCGCAAAGGAAATGCAGGAGCGCACCGGCACGCCGTCGACCAGTACCGTGCAAGCGCCGCAAACACCGTGCTCGCAGCCCAGATGGGTGCCGGTTTGGCGGCCTTCTTCGCGGATAAAGTCACCCAGGTGAGTGCGATCCTGCACGTCGCGGCGCAGTTTGATGCCATTCAAATTGATGCTTACGACGCTCATGCGGGCTGCTCCTCTTCGCCGATCATGACTTCTGGGGTCATCAAGGCTTGTTGCAGGCAGCGTGTTACGACTGCCAGTTGCATCTGTTGTTTGACGGGGTCGTCGCCAAGTTTGGCCAAGGCGGCCGCGATCGTTTCGCGATCCGGCAGCTTGGCCGTGGAGGCCACGAGCCTTGCCAGCTCCGGTAGCGGCTGCGGCGCGCCATCGAGCGCGCCGACCATGATGCGTGCACGCCTACGCTTGGGATCGAACACGCAGGCGCAGCTCGCTTCTGCGAATTCGCCGGTTTTGCGGCAGAACTTGTAATAGCCCCAACGTGCGCTCGCATCGAGTTGCGGCACCGTGATGGCGGTAATGATTTCTCCCTCCTGGACCTCAGTCGTGTAGGCCCCGAGCATGAAGGAATCCATGGCTAGGGTGCGCGTGCCGCTGGCCGAGCGCAGTTCGATATCGGCGGCCAGCGCCGACAGCGTCAGCACCCAGTCTGCCGCAGGATCGGCATGGGCTAGGCTGCCGGCGATGGTGCCGCGATTGCGCACGGCACGGTAGGCGATGCCGCCGGCCACGTATTGCAGCATCGAGCCGCGCAGGGCCTCATGCACGCCGTCCTCGATTTCGGCATGGGTGACAGCCGCGCCTATCCGGATATTGCCGTTCTGCACTTGAACGCCGCGCAGCTCGGGCAAATGCGAGACATCGACCACTTTCTTGGGTCGCGTGAGGCGCAGATTCAGCATGGGCCCCATGGACTGGCTTCCACCCATGACTTTGATCGGGCCTTGAACGCCCTCAGCAGCCGAGAGGGCTTGCAGTGCAGCGCTCAGCTGTCCCGGATTCTGATAGTCGAATTTGGCGGCTTTCACGCTGCTGCTCCTTCCCTGGTAACCGGGGCCTGCTTTCCTAGATGTTTGGCTTCATGCATGGCGTGCAATAGCTTGTGAGGCGTGAGCGGGGTGCTGCTCATTTCAACGCCTAAATGTTGAAGTGCATCATTGACGGCATTGAAGATCACGGCGGGCGGCGCGATCGCGCCGCCTTCTCCCATCCCCTTGATGCCGAACTCGGTATTGGGCGAGGGCGTGACGAAGTGATGGATCTGCATCTGCGGGACCTCTGTCGCGCCGGGCAGCATGTAATCGGCCAGCGTAGATGCGAGCGGCTGACCATTTGCGTCGTAGCGCATCTCTTCATACATGGCCGTGCCTATCCCCTGGGCCACCCCGCCAAAGGTCTGGCCCTCGACCACCATCGGGTTGACCATGATCCCGCAGTCTTCAACAATGGCGTAATCAAGAATGCGAACGGCGCCCGTCATCGTGTCCACCTCGACGACAGCCGCATGGCTGGCATAGGTGAACGAACCCGTATCGACCTTGGGCTTGTAGCCTGCGGTGGCTTCCAGACCTCCACGGTCCACATCGTCGGGCAGCAGTTGCGGGCGTAGATACCAGGCGTTCGTTACGTCTGCAAGCGTCACGCTCTGGCCGCTGCTCGCGGAGGTGATCTTGCCGCCGCTGAGGCTGACGTCGTCCGTCGTGGTTTTGAGCAGATGCGCCGCAATCCCCAGGATGCGCGGCATCAGCACCTTACAGGCGCGTGAGACAGCGCCGCCGGCATAGACGATAGAACGCGAGGCATAAGTGCCGGTTGAAAAGGGCGTGAAAGCGGTGTCGCCGTGCACGACCTTGGTGCGGTAGATATCCACGCCAAGGATTTCATGAGCGATCTGGGCCAGCGTGGTTTCCATGCCCTGGCCGTGCGAATGCACCCCCACACGGATTTCCGCGCCGCCATCTGGCGTCAGGCGAACCGTCGCCGCATCAAAGCCCGGAATCACCGGCGTGCCCCAGGCCGCAAAGACCGAGGTGCCATGGGCCGATTGTTCCACATAAGAGGCAAAGCCGATGCCGATCAGCTTTCCTGTTTCGCCCCTTGCATCCGACGCAGCCTTCGCCTTGCGTTGGCGCTCGCGCACTTGGTCGAATCGGATCATGTCCTTCACTTTGATCAGGCTGGCAGGGTAGTCGCCGCCATCAAAATGCTTGTTGGTGACATTCACATAGGGCATTTGTTCCGGTCGGACCAAATTTTCATGGCGCACCTGCCAGGCTTCGCGTCCCACTTCGCGTGCGATGGCATCCATCAGCAACTCAATGGCGAAGCACACGCCTGTGCGCGCGACACCGCGATAGGGGACAAAGCCGGGCTTGTTGGTTGCGACAGCTTCGGTCACGCAACGGTAGCCGCGAAAGGCATAGGGACCGGGCAGGTTGCCCAGAGCCTGCCCGGGCTCCAGGCCGATCGTAAATGGCCAGACTGAATAGGCTCCGCCGTCGATGGTAATTTTGGCGTCCAGCGCCAGCAACCTGCCCTGATCGTCCACATAGGCATTGAGGTCGTAGTGGTGCTCGCGCGAATTCGCCCCGGCAATCAGGTGCTCGCGACGATCCTCGATGAAGCGGAAGGGCTTGCGAAAACGCTTGGCAAGCCAGGCCACGCACAGTTCCTCCTGCTGAAGCACGCATTTGTAGCCAAAGGCGCCGCCCACATCAGGCGCAATGACGCGCACTTGATCTTGAGACAGATGCAAACATTCCGCAAGGATAGTGCGGATCATGTGCGGTACCTGGGAGGCGGTGTAGACGACCAATTGGTCCGCGCGCTCGTCCCAGTACGCCAGGACCGCCTTGCCCTCCATGGGCACCATGCATTGTCGCGCCAGATTCACCTTGCGGTGAACGACACGCGCGCTCTTGGCCGCCAGTTCATCGAAGTTAATGTCGGCCTTGAGCGTCAGAAAGTGATTGCTGTCCCATTCATCGTGAACGAGGTGACCTTGTTGGGCGCCCGCCTTGGCGGCGTCCGTCGTCGGGAAAACGGGGAGGTCGGCGTAATCGACTTGAACCAGTTCCGCCAAGTCCTCCGCCTCGGCGCGGCTGGAACCCGTGACCATCACCACCGGTTCGCCGACGAAGCGCACTTTATGCTTTGCAAGAGGGGGTTGCGCCGAGCGCTGATAGCTGGGCAGCGTGGAGTCGGCCAGCACATCGAGTGCGTCGTCCATGTCTTCACGCGTGAATACCCATTGCGCCTCGGGGTGGTCGGCAGGAGGGCGCCGAATATCGGCAATGCGCGCATGCGCCATCGCGCTACGTACAAAAGCAACCTCGCGCAGTTCGGGCATGCTCATATCAGCGATGAAGTTGCCGCGCCCGTTCAGATGGCGCTCATCTTCCTTTCGTAGTACCCGCGCGCCGACACCCTGGCCCGCTTGATCAGCGTGATCCATGTCGGTTGTGATGCGATTGCTTTCCATATGGGGTTTACTCCTTCAACGAGATCCTTGGCAGGATCTCCCATTGACGGTCAGATATTGACTAGAACTTCTTAAGTTGATGGCCGTGCAATAAAAAAAGCACCCGGAAGAGATCCGGGCACTTGAGTTTTCTGCTGCGGTCAATCAGGGTAGCCGTCGTTAGAACCGTTATCGCCGGGATAGTCATCGTCTGCGCCAGAGCCGGCGCCGCTTTGGCTTCCTTCTACACGAATCTGTATCTGATTGATGTCGAAGGCTTTAGCCTTGTGCACATTCGCCGTCACCAACTGCGGCATGGCGATGACAAGAATGACCATGACAATCTGTATGCCCAAAAACGGTATGGCGCCGCGGTAGATGTCTGAAGTCTTTACCGATCTCGGGGCTACCGAGCGCAGGTAGAACAGCGAAAAACCGAAAGGCGGATGCATGAACGAGGTCTGCATATTGATCGCCAGCAACACGCCGAACCATACCAAATCGATGCCCAGCTTATGCGCCACCGGCGCCAGCAGGGGGACAATAATGAAGGCAAGCTCAAAAAAGTCCAGAAAGAACGCGAGCACGAAGACCATCGCATTCACCGCCAGCAGAAAGCCGAGTTGGCCGCCGGGCAGGTTAATGAGCAGATGCTCGACCCATACATCGCCGTCCAAGGAGCGGAAAACCAGGCCGAAAACGGTCGCGCCGATCAGGATAAAGATGGCGAAGCAGGTGAGCTTGGCCGTCTTGTCCATGGCTTGATTGAGCAGCTTGAGGTTCAATCGGCGACGCATAAGCGCCAGGATCAGCGCCCCGACTGCCCCCATGGCGCCGCCTTCAGTCGGCGTTGCAATGCCCATGAAGATCGTGCCCAGCACCAGGAAAATGAGGACCAGGGGCGGCACCAGCGAGGTCAGCACGCGCATCAGCAGTGCTGCGCCATGCAAGGTGCGGGCTTCAGGCGGTAAGGCCGGCGCAGAGCTAGGCTGCAAGATCGACTTGATCAGCACGTACAACATATACATGCCGGTAAGCACAAGCCCCGGGATAAGCGCGCCGGCATACAAATCGCCTACCGAGCGGCCGAGCTGGTCGGCCAACACGATGAGCACCAGAGAGGGGGGGATGATTTGTGCCAGCGTTCCTGAGGCCGCAATGACACCCGCGGCTAGCCGTTTGTCGTATCCGTAACGCAGCATGATGGGCAGCGAAATGAGGCCCATGGAGATCACCGAGGCGGCGACAACACCCGTGGTGGCTGCAAGCAGTGCGCCCACGATCACCACGGCGTAGGCGAGCCCGCCCCGGATCGAACCGAAAAGCTGGCCTATCGTGTCAAGCAGCTCCTCGGCCATTCCACTTCGTTCAAGGATCAATCCCATGAAGGTAAAGAACGGTATTGCCAGCAGAGTTTCATTGAACATAATGCCGAACACGCGTTCGGGCAATGCTTGGAATATGGAGGGCTCTATCAAGCCGACACCCATGCCAATGAGGCCAAATAAGAGGCCATTTGCAGCAATGGTGAAGGCCACCGGGTATCCGATGAGCAATAGAAGCACCATGGACGCAAACATGATGGGCGCCATATAGGCAGTCAGAAACTCGATCATGGGTAGTTCTTAGTAAGTGGTTTGACGACCCGTCGTATCAACGGTTCTGACCCGAAGTGATGCTGGACGCCAGTTCCTGCGCCATCTCCGCATGTGCTTCGCTGCCGATTCCTGGCTGGTAGCCCGGGGGCAGGCGACGCAGCTCATAAATGTCCTTGATCAGCTCGGAGAGCCCTTGCAGCAGGAGCAAGGAAAACCCAACCGGGATAAGCAGTTTCACCGGCCAGCGGATAAGTCCCCCCGCATTGGCTGACACCTCACCGCTTTGGTAGGCATGGATGACCGGAGCAAAAGACAGCGCCAGGATCAGGCTGGCCATGGGGATGAGGAATAGCAGCACCCCCAGGATTTCCACCCGCAGCTGGGCGCGCCGACTCATGCGCGAGTAAAAAAGATCGACACGGACATGTTCTCGGCTCAGCAATGTGTAACCCGCGCAAAGCAGGAACACTGCAGCGAACAGATACCACTGGATTTCCAGCATGGCATTGGAGCTGAGGTTCCAGGCTTTGCGCGTCACGGCGTTGCCGGCGCTGATGAGCACCGCAATGAGAATAAGCCAGTGGACAAGCCTGCCCACTACCCGGTTGAGCGCATCAATGGAAAGTGCGAGGCGCATGAAAAAGCCATGCGGCTCCTCGCCCGGCGCCGGCGATTGTGAGGCAGTTGTCTGCACAATGCTTCCTTATTGCTTGGCTTTGCTATTCGCAGCCAGAACGGCATTGAACGTGAAGTTATCGAGAGGCGCGTCAGCCACCTTGAACCAGCTGGCCTGGGCCTCGCGGTAAGCTTTCCATTTAGGATAGATGGCCTTGAAGGACTCGCTTTTTGCCGCCAGCTCCTGCATGGTTTCCTCTGAGGCCTGGAAGGCCGCGTTCATCACATCGCGCGGGAAGTACGACACCTTTGCCCCCTCGCCGATAAGCTTTTTGAGGGCGGTGGGGTTACGCGAGTCATAGTCGGCCAGCATTTTTAGCGTCTGCTCGTTGGCGGCGCACTCAAAGGCTGCTTGATAGGATTTGGGCAGGGCTTTCCAGGCGTCTGCATTCACCATTGCGGTAATCGAGGCGCAGCCCTCCCACCAGCCCGGTGAGTAGTAGTGCTGAGCGACGCGGTGCAGGCCGAGTTTTTCGTCGTCGTAGGGGCCGATCCATTCGGCGGCGTCAATCGTTCCTTTCTCGAGCGAGGAGTAGATATCGGAGGGCGGAATCTGCTGCGGCACCGCGCCGAGCTTGGCCAACACCATGCCACCGATGCCGCCGATGCGCATCTTCAAGCCCCGCAAGTCGGCCACGGTTTGGATCGGCTTGCGATAGAAGCCGCCCATCTGCACGCCGACGTTGCCACAGGTGATGTTGACGATGTTGTATTTGGCGTACATCGCCCGCAGCATTTCCAGGCCGCCGCCATACAACATCCAGGCGTTGTGCTGTCGGGAGTTCAAGCCGAAGGGCAGGCCGGTATCGAAACCCACGGTGGGCTCCTTGCCCACGAAGGCGCTGGCCAGCACATGGTTGCATTCCACCGTGCCATTACTCACCGCGTCGAAGTTTTGCGCGGGCGGAACGATGTCGCCACCGGCAAAGGCACGGATTTGGAATTTGCCGTTGGTTAACTCCGCGACGCGCGCACAGAGATGCTCTGCAGAGCCATACATCGTGTCTAAGCTCTTAGGCCAACTGGTGGACATACGCCATTTGACCGTCGGCGCATCCTGAGCCGCCGCCTCGCGTGGAGCTGCAACACCCAATGCCGCTAGCGGCGCCGCAATGCCGACCCCGCGCACAAATTCTCTTCGCTTCATACCCGATCCCTTGAATGGTTGGAACACCCCGTAGCGAGCATTTCGGCGCGGCGTTTATGAACAACGCATCACGCAAAAATACTCAGTGTTAGGATCATAAATTTTGCGTGTCAAAAAAACATCAGGGTAAGCACTTAGCGAAGAATATAAGGTAAAGCCCTGGTAAATTGACTCATTCTTGGTATAGCACGAGCTGCCAGCTTGGGTTGGATTAAGGGAAATCACTATGTTTGCCGGAATTGTTTGTTAGTATACTGAGTATAGGCCTTACTTTTACGACCTAGCCATGACCTGGAAAACCATCGCAAACATCAACGACATCGGCGAGGACGAGGCGTTAGCCTTCGAGCACGACGGCGCCAAGCTGGCGCTGTTCAAGAGCGCCGATGCATTTCATGTGACGGACAACATCTGCACCCATCAGTACGCCCTGCTATCCGAGGGCTATATTGAAGATGGCTGTGTAGAGTGCCCGCTCCATCAGGGCACATTCGATTTGGTGAGCGGCGAAGCGAAGTGCGCTCCCGCAACGCAGCCGATTCGCGTCTATCCCGTTCGCACGCAGGGCGACGAAGTGCAGGCTGATCTCCCATGACAATCGAGCGCTGTTCCACGGCGGGGCATGGGGTGCTCATCATCGGTGCGGGTCAAGCGGGCGCGACGGCGGCCAATGCCTTGCGCCAATTTGGCTTTGAGGGCTCCATCACGCTGATTGGCGACGAGGACGCCGCCCCTTATGAGCGGCCGCCGCTTTCCAAAGCGGTGCTGCTCGATCCGGCTAAGGAAGCGGAAATTGCCATCCATTCCGGCACCCATTACAAAGACCACAACATTGCAGTGCAGCTTGGGGTCAAGGTGGCGAAGCTGGAGCCCCAGCACCATCGTGCCGTCCTGACTGACGGACAGGTGCTGGAGTACTCACGGTGCTTGTTGGCGACGGGGGGCAGGGTGCGCGAATTGCCTGGCCATCCCGCCGGCGCGACGCCAAATCTGCATTACCTGCGCACACTATCCGACGCTCACGCCTTGCGTGAGAAATTGCATGCCTTGGCGGCAGGTTCGGTGTCGCAGGATGTTCAGTTGTTGGTCCTGGGTGCGGGCTTTCTTGGGCTGGAGGTCGCATCCACGGCCTTGCAATTGGGTGTCAAGGCAACGGTCATCGAGCCGGGCAGCACATTGCTGGCGCGGGCCATACCGCCCGAGCTGTCCCAATGGCTGGCGGGCATTGTTCGGGCCAAGGGGGTCGATTTGCGCTTGGGTGTCGGCTGCGGCGAGCTTGAGGAAGTCGCGCAGGGAGTTCGCGCACAGTTGTCCGATGGCACAGCGCTGACCGCCGCCTGCGTCGTGGCTGCCGTGGGTCAGCGCGCGGACACCGCGATTGCCAGTGAAGCCGGTTTGCAGATCTGCGCCCAGACCGGCGGCGTGATGATCGACGCCGCGGGCCGCACGAGTGCGCCTGACGTTTATGCCGCTGGCGATTGCACCACGCAATGGCAGCCTCTGCTCAACAAGGCGGTCCGCCTAGAGTCCTGGCAAAGCGCCAACGAGCAGGCTCGCCTGGCCGCGGCGTCCATGCTTGGAAAACAGGTCGAGCCGGCCGCGACGCCGTGGTTCTGGACGGATATGTTCGGCTTGAACATCCAGATGATGGGCATGCCGCATGCGGGTTTGACGTATTCCTTGCGCGGCGTCATGCCCGCGCCTGAATCTGCGGCGGCAGACGGCGCCAGCGCGCCAAAGTTTCTCATGTTTGGTTTGGATGCGCTGCAACGCTTGCGCTATGCCGTTGCCGTGAACGCAGGGGGGGATCTGCGGATGTTGCGGCCCCTGTTCACCAGCGAAGCCCCATGCGCCAACGGCTGCCTTTCCGACGGCGCTCGGCCTCTGCGCGAAATCACGCGGCAGCTTCAAGCTATGTCCGCCAGCTGATTTCTGAAACGAGCGACATCAATCTTCCCAGGGACAATCATGTTTAGCACTCAATCGGTTATCAACATTACCCCGCTGTCGAAAGACGGCAGCATCCAGGACTGCAAATGGCCGGAAGACGGTCTGCACTACATCCCTGATTGGGTTTACACCAACAAGGAAGTTTACGAACGGGAGATGAGCTGTATCTTTCGCGGCAAGACCTGGAACTACGTCGCGCTCGAAGCGGAAATTCCCAATGTCGGTGACTACAAGCGCTCCTATGTTGGCGATACCCCTGTGGTCGTCTCTCGTGCCGAGGACGGCAGCATCCACGTTTTCGAGAATCGCTGTGCGCATCGCGGCGCCGAATTTTGCCGGCATAGCCGCGGCAACAACACCGAGTTCGTTTGCCCTTACCACCAATGGTCGTATGACCTAAAAGGCAATTTGCAGGGCGTTCCTTTCAAGCGGGGAGTGAACAAAGTCGGCGGTATGCCCAAAGACTTCAAGGCCTCCGAACATGGACTCAAGAAGCTGTATGTCACTACGCTTAATGGTGTGGTGTTCGCCTCTTACAGTGCCGACGTGGAGCCCATCGAGGAGTATCTGCAGCCGGAAATCAAGAAAGATTTCGATGTGGTGTTCAACGGCAAGAAGCTCAAGATCCTCGGTTACTACAAGAACGAGTTGCCCTGCAACTGGAAGATGTACCACGAGAATCTGAAAGATCCTTACCACGCCACGCTGCTGCACTCCTTTCTCGTCGTGTTCGGCCTGCTGGTGGCGGGCAACGACGCCGCCATGATCGCCGATGCGAAACACGGCCGTCACGGCACGATGGCTTCTGCCAAGAAGGAGGACAAGTACGCCGAGGTGAGCGAGGAAAACAAGAAAGAAATGCGTTCATTCCATGAAGGAATGCGCTTGAAGGACGAACGCTTTCTCGACTTTATCAAGGAGTTCGATTCTCCCTGGTCGGTAACCATGCAGACGATCTGGCCCAATATGATCGTTCAGCGCGAGATGAATACGCTGGGTGTACGCCATATCGTGCCGAATGGCCCCAACAGCATGATCATGATGTGGACCATGTTCGGCTACGAGGATGACACCGAAGAGATGACCCAGCACCGTCTGCGTCAGGGTAATTTGATGGGGCCGTCGGGCTTCCTCGGTCTGGAGGACAACGAGGCCATGAAATTCGTTCAGGAGGGCGTGCGCCGCTCAAGCAGCGACTTGAATGTGATCAAGCTCGATGCGGATACGGTCGGTACATCGAAGGGGCTTATTTCTGAGGCGGCCATTCGCGCGATGTATCAATACTACCGCCAGGAAATGGGCTTCTAAGCCAGGCGCGCGCACCCCTTTTTCACTGCTCCATGTTTTCACGAGAACTATGACTGCTGTCGTCCAATCTCTTTTCAGGCCCAGCCGCCTGCCCGCCGCGCGAGCCATTGCTTTGCGCGCCGAAATTGAACAGTTCAATGCTGAATACTGTGCCGTGCTCGACACGGGGAGTATTGAGCAGTGGCCGGAATTCTTTACCCCTGATGCCGTGTACCTCATCACGGCGCGCGAGAACGCCGAGCAGGGTCTGCCGGTCGGCCTCGTGTATGCACAGGGCCAGAACATGATGCACGACCGCGCGGTGGCGATAGGCCGAACGCAAATGTTTGCGCCACGCTACAGCCTGCACATGGTCACGAACACCTTGGTTACCCATGAATCCGAGGCTGGAGAAATCGAAGCGCAGGCGAACTTCGTGGTTTTCCAAACGCTTGTCGAAGGGGCGACCACGGTTCACATGGCGGGAACCTATTACGATCGCTTCGTCAAAGTGGGCGGCAAGCTGCTATTGAAGGAGCGCAAGGCCATCTATGACTCCAGCCTGATCGCAAACGACTTGGTTTACCCCCTGTAAGAACAGGGAAGTTTTCAAGTCATGGATAGCGCCAGCCCCTTTTCATGCCGCCTGTGGTAGGGCATGCGGGGCGGGATGGCGCTTCAGCGTCAAAGGGCGCGCATCGGACTGCCGTACTGATGATTTTCGTCGACAAGCCTGCCCATAAGGTCCATCAGCATGACTTGCTCGGCCGGTCGAAGCGGCGCCAGCAGTCTTTCTTGAGCGCGGGCCATGCCATCGCGCAGCGCCGCCACCACCGCAGATCCTTCGTCTGTGACGTAAAGCTGCCACATCCGCTTATCAGTGGGGTTGGGACGACGCTGTAAGAAACCCCGCTCTTCCAATCGCTTTGCCACATCGGCGGTTGTGGTTCTGTCCAGGCCTATCTCCTTGCCCAGGGAAGTCTGATCCAGGCCGGGCTGAGATTCGACGACAGAAAGAATGCCGAATTGAATAGGGGTGACCTTGCGGTTCTGGCACTCCTCAAAAAACATCGCTACATGTATTTGATGGAGGCGGCGGATCAGAAAGCCCGGACGCGAGGCAAGGCGGGTGAAGTCGTGATCGGCGTCACCTTTTGTAAGGGAAAAATTATCTGTGCTTGCAGTGCTGTTTTTTACAGAGTCACTGGAGGCATCTTTGAAACTCTCGGCAGCCGACATGACTATAAAACCTGGTTAGCTAGAAAACCATGAATAAAAGGCGTAATAGAAATCTTATTTATCTTAAAGATATTACACGGATGAGCGAAAAACACAAGCAATAGATATGCCTCAACGCATTCGCCTGATCCGCATTTTTGATGGGTTTTTGATTGCGTAAGAATGCGATAGATTGCCGATGGGTTCTAGCTATTCTTATGGATTTTTATGCTGAAAATTAGTGCTTAATATATTGAAATTTTATTGGAATTTATAATTAATTTTTATATAAAAATATGTCGTGTATTTGATCATAAAATGTGATACTTATTTCAATAAAATTATTATAGTTAATTCATTAATTTTATGAAAAATTACGGCGCGGAAATCTATTGTTTTTCCCGATTTTTTGCAGATCTGGAAGTTCAAGCTAGACAAGTCTGTGAAGGCGGTTTTTCTCGCGCCCAAAAAATAATTATTACGCCGTCAAAACGGCGTCTGAGCGAGCGCTGCGCTTTGACTGTTTCGCCGCAGCCCCGCTGCTGGAGCCAAAAGCCGTTGCGCAGCAGTTGGAGCCTGCGGTGACGGCCTGGGGTTTCGACTGCGCGCAGCTCGAGCGCTACGGCCAGGCCGCGCACCACGGCGACGCCAGTAGGGATGTGTTCTGGCAGGCCGCGTTTCCCTGGTGTGTGCACGCTATCGACCTGTCCGTCCCGCCTCTGAGCGATGCGGGGCATTCCGCAGATCAGAGAACTGCCCGGCGCCTAGACCTTGGGCCGCAGGGACGGCGCGGCGCTTTGATTGATCGCTTGCGCAAGCTCAGGGGAGTGAGCGGAGTTGTGGCAGAGGGATTGCCATGTTTATGCAGGCGTTCAGCCAGCGGTGTTGCCGCCTCTCGCCATCGCTTCCCCTTAGCTTGCCAGCCGTTCGAGCATCTCGGACGCAGTCTGTTTATCAGGAGTTCGCCTGCATTCGCAGGTCGAGCCGCGGCATTGCCGTTATTTCAAGGAGCACTCGCTTCCCGCCTTCAGCTCCGAAACCCCGGATATAAGGAAATTTGATCATGAGCGCCTCTAAGTATGCCCAGCGCGTATCCGCGCACAATGCTCAGAAGGGTATGACCCGAGAAGAAAGAAAAGTCATTCTGGCTTCGTCCTTCGGCGCGCTGATGGAGTGGTATGACTTCTATATCTATGCTGCTCTGGCGGCAGTATTCGGCACATTATTTTTCCCGTCTGGAAATAGCACGGTTGCCTTCCTGGCCAGTTTGGCTACTTTTGGCGCCGGATTTTTAATCCGGCCAGTTGGAGCGCTGCTGTTCGGCCGCCTGGGAGACGTGATCGGGCGTAAATACACCTTTCTGGTCACGATCCTGCTAATGGGCATTTCCACAGTGGGCGTGGGGCTGTTGCCTACCTTCGAACATATCGGCATTGCGGCAACGGTTGCGCTCGTCTGCCTGCGTCTGCTCCAGGGTCTGGCACTGGGAGGGGAAATCGGCGGCGCTCTTACCTACGTGGCAGAGCATTCGCCTCTGCGCCGCCGCGGCTTGTACACCAGTTCTATTCAAACCACTGCGACACTGGGCTTGCTGCTCTCGCTCATAATCGTTGCGGTAGTGAAGGTCTTCGTCACCGACGAGCAGTTTCTTTCCTGGGGCTGGCGCATTCCCTTCATCGTTTCCCTGTTGATGTTGGTCGTATCGGTATACATCCGCAGCAAATTGCATGAATCGCCGGTTTTTCTTGAGATGAAATCTCGCAAGTTGATTTCGAAGTCTCCTATCCGCGATAGCTTTCTGAAGTGGGACAACCTGCGCTATGTGCTGCTGCTGTTTGTGATCTGTGCAGGCTTGGGGGCCATCTTCGGGACAGGGCATTTTTATGTCATGTTTTTCCTGAACAAGACGCTGCACCTTCCCCAGTCGACCGTGCATTGGATTATGGGTGCGGTGCTGATCGTGGCAACGCCCTGCTATTTGCTGTTTGGCTGGCTCTCGGACCGTATCGGTCGCAAATACATTCTTGTCACGGCCTGCGTGTTGGCGGCGCTCACTATCATGCCGATCTTCAAGGCGCTGACCCATTACGCCACGCCGGAGCTAGAGAAATTTAATCGCTCCACGACGGTGAGTATTCGCGCTGACGACTGTCATTTTTCCTTGTTTACGGCTCCTGTTACGGCCTGCGACAAGATCAAGGGCTATCTCACCGACCTAGGGGTGAGCTATGACCTCAAGCTTCAGCCTGACGCCGCTGTGCCTATTGTTCGCGTAGGCAATGAGGAAGTCGCAGGATTTGACGCAGCGGCAATCAAAAAGATGCTTGTTGCCGCAGGTTGGCCGCAGCGGCCCGATTCGAACAGTATGAACTTGCCTGCTGTGATGGTATTGGTGTTTCTGCTGGTGTTTTATCTCACGATGATCTATGGCCCCATGGGAGCCATGATGGTGGAATTATTCCCGGCCCGCATTCGCTACACATCCTTGTCGCTCCCATTCAACCTGGGGGCGGGGTGGGTGGGGGGCATGCTGCCATTCACGGTTTCCGCCATCAATGTGGCGCAGGGCAATGTTTACGCGGGTCTGTGGTATCCCGTAGTGATCTGCGCGGTGGCGGCGGTCATAGGATTCGTATTTCTGCCTGAAACAAAGGACAGAAGTCTCGACCATTGAACGCAGAGGAGCGGCTGCTTCGGAGACGCCATCGGTCTTTCCGCGAGTAGAGGGATAAAGAATGGATAACATCGACGTTTTAGTTTTGAAAGCGTTGCGCGATTGGCGAGCTTCAGGGCAACACGCGCTGCTGGCGACCGTGGTTCGAACCTGGGGCTCGTCGCCCCGTCCGGTTGGCTCCATGATGGCTTTGCGCGAGGATGGCCGCAGCGTGGGTTCCGTCTCAGGGGGGTGCATCGAGGATGATCTGATAGCCACCTATGCCGGTGCGGCGAGCGCCGCCTGTCTCATCGACCAAGCCCCAACATTGCTTCGCTACGGCATTCATGCCGACGACGCTCACCGTTTCGGGCTTCCCTGCGGCGGGACCCTGGAGCTTCTGCTCGAGTTCAATCCTGGCGCCGAAGCATTGCGCCGGCTCGTCGACTTGCTGGAAAATGGCCGGGCAGTGCAGCGGGTTGTCGAATGCGCCACGGGATCTGTCCAGCTGCGGGATAATCACGACGCTCAGCCCTTTAGCTTTGACGGCCACACACTGTCCAACCCTTTGGGTCCCGGATACCGCATGCTGCTCATTGGCGCCGGCGCGCTGGCGGAGTATCTGTCTACCATGGCGCTGTTCAGCGGATTCGCCGTGACCGTCTGTGACCCGCGTCAGGAATACATGGCGGGGTGGTCTGTTGATCACGTGACGACCACCCATGAATGTCCCGACGATGCGGTGCTGCGGTTCAAGCCCGATGCGCGCAGTTGCATCATCGCACTCACTCACGATCCCAAACTCGACGACCTGGCGTTGCTCGAGGCATTGGCAACGCCTGCCTTCTATATCGGCGCTATAGGCAGCCGGCGCAATAATGCGGCACGACGTCAGCGCATGATCGACTATTTGGATCAAACCGAAGAAAGCCTGGCACGCTTGCGCGGCCCGATTGGCATTTACATCGGTAGCAAGACGCCAGCCGAGATTGCCGTGAGCGTCATGGCTGAAGTTATGGCCGTAAAGAATGGCCTCAGGCTGCCGCGCGAGATGGACGTGGCCTATGTAAAAAACCGGCATGGTGCCGACCCCGCCGACTCGTCCTGAGTGAGGGCAGAGCAGCGCGGTGATCAGGGCGGCGGGTAGGCGCAGGGGGAGGGGCCGCCAGGCCCCATTCGTCAGCGCGTGCGGGGCGCAGCAAGGGGTCCTTGGGCTGAGCACAGTGCAAGCGATGCCCAGCCGCCCTGACTGCGCGGCTCAACAGGCAGTCCGCCAGGCAAGCGTGCAGGAGGGCGCTCGCTCCGCGTCAGGATTTCAGTCAGGGAGTGCTCTTAGGGGACGGCGATGCGCGAGCTGGAGCGAGCGCCAGGCCTTCGTGTTGCGTCACCCGTTCCAGCGCCTCTTCGAACAGGGCGCGCGAGCGCGCCGCCAAAGCTTGCAGCTCGGCATGCAGCGCCGCGTCTTGGGGGCTGCTGAGCTGGCAACTGCCGCTATAGGCCTCGAAGCTGGACAGCAGCATCAGCAACTCGGCGATATGGCGCGGGCACTCGCAGGCCAGTGTCGAGGCCATGCCGGCGATGGCGGTTAGCTGCGCATCGTCGTAGCGGCGGGCGGGCGGCTGTGTCGATGCCGTGGTGGCCGCGTTCGCTGCAGTACGCGCCGCCGCCGGGGGCGCGAGGCCCGCCGTCGCGAGCCAGGCCCCCAGGCTCTCGTCATCCGGCGGTTCGCGCAGCAGCAACACCGCCTCTCGCGCCAGTGCGGCTTTCGCGGCGGCGTTGCCAAAGCGATAGACGGCGGCGACCGATGGCGCCTGCAGGGCGGTTTGGGCGGCCCGCAGTCCGTCCAGGTTTTCAGAGAGCAGGCCGGGCGTCTGCCAGACAAGCAGGTCGTAGGGGCGGGCCAAAGCCGATTGAGCGGCCTCCTGTAGCGACTCGTGCACCGCCAGCAGTTGCACAGGGCCCCCCAACTGGAGGGCTACTGCGGGACGAGCCAGCCGCGCCGCGAATGCGGGTCCTACGACCACCAGGCGCAGCGGTCTGCGTGCGCGCTGTGCCTTGCCAGCTGCCTCGCCCACGGTGTGCTGGGCGGCCAGCGCCTCTAGGGCTTCCAAACCCAAGGGGGCGAGTGAGCCGATGGCGTGGCCCTGCTGAGTCAGCGCACGCAGCAACTGCAGGCGCTGGATGTCGGCCGGGGTGTAGAGCCGGTGGCCGGATGGGGCAGTACGGGGCTGCACAGCCTGGTAGCGCTGTTCCCAAATGCGCAGGGTCGCGACCGGCATCTGCGCCAGACGGGCCGCTGCCCCGCTTCGGAAAAGAGTTTGCCCCTCGCGAGGGCCGGGGTCTGGCTGTAAAGACATTACGGGGCGTATATGAGTTTGAATTGAGTTGATTATTGTCAAAATAACAGAATTCGTCTTATTATGAGTTCAGTATGAGTTTGATTTAAGCCTTCATGCCAGAAATCCAATCCTTCCGCCCCAAGCTGTTCTATGACGGTGGCTGTCCGATCTGCTCACGCGAGGTCGCCCTCTACCGGAGCGGTCCCGGCGCCGAGCGCCTAGACTGGGTCGACCTGTCTCAGTGTGGCACGGCAGACCTGGGCCCCGGCCTGAGCCGGGAGGCAGCTTTGGGCCGATTGCATCTGCGGCTTGCTGACGGGAGGCTGTTGAGCGGCGCGGCGGCCTTCACTGCCCTGTGGACTTTGCTGCCGCGTTGGGCCTGGCTGGGGCGCAGCTTGTCCCCCGCCCCGATGCAATGGCTGCTGGAAGCCGCATACCGGCTGTTTCTGCGCCTGCGCCGGCTATGGCGGCGGCCGCTGCGGCCATGAGCCCGCCGCGCGGTCACCGAGGCAACAAGCAGTACTTGCCCAGCAAGCCCTGTGCCCATTGTCAGCGACCCATGACCTGGCGTCGCCGCTGGGCCCGGTGCTGGGAGCAGGTCTTGTACTGTTGCGAGGCCTGCCGGCGGGCCGGTCCGGCCAAGGGCCGCTCATGAGTCATTGCCGCCATTTGGTCCTCGTGCTGGGGGATCAACTCGATATCCAGGCCGCCGCTCTGGATGGTTTCGATCCGGAGCAGGACTGCGTCTGGATGGCCGAGGCCGCCGAGGAGTCTACTCATGTCTGGTCCAGCCAGCCGCGCATTGCGCTGTTTCTGGCGGCCATGCGGCATTTTGCCGCTGTCCTGCAATCGCACGGCTGGCCGCTGCGCTATCACCGACTGGACGACGATCCTGAACCTATCAGCCTGGCCGTCTCGCTGCGGGCGGCGCTATTGGCGCTGCGCCCCGAGCGCTTAGTGATGACCGCGCCGGGCGACTGGCGCGTCTTGCAGTCTCTGCGAGCGGTCGCCACCGACCTGGGGCTGCCGCTTGAGTTGCGCGAGGACCGGCATTTTTTCAGCACGGTGCGCGAGTTCCGCGCCCACGCCCGGACGCGCAAGTCGTTGCGCCTGGAGTTTTTCTATCGCGAGCTGCGTCAGCGCCACGGCGTGCTGATGGATGAGGGCAAACCCGTGGGCGGGCGCTGGAACCTCGATGCCGACAACCGTCAGGCCTTCGGCGCCGAGGGTCCGGGGCGTTTGCCTGCGCCGCCGCGCTTCGCGCCCGATGCGCTGACGCGCGAGGTGCTGGATCTGGTTGCGCGCCGTTTTGCCCAGCACCCTGGAAGCCTGGAGGCCTTTGCCTGGCCAGTGAACCGCGAGCAGGCCTTAGCGGCGCTGCGGCAGTTCATCGAGGAGCGCCTGCCGCTGTTCGGGCCCTATGAGGATGCGCTGTGGCCGGGCGAGCCCTGGCTGTACCACTCGCAGCTATCGGCCGCGCTCAATCTGAAGCTGCTTAGTGCGCGCGAAGTGGTGCAGGCCGCCGAACTTGCTTACCGGGCGGGACGCGTGCCGCTTCAAAGTGCCGAGGGCTTCATCCGCCAGATTCTGGGCTGGCGCGAATATGTGCGCGGCCTCTATTGGACCCAGATGCCGGGCTATCTTGAACGCAATGCGCTTGGCGCGGATGAGGCGCTCCCCGCCTGGTATTGGACCGGGCAGACGCAGATGGCTTGCCTGCGCGAGGTGCTGCACCAGACCCTGGCGCTGGGCTATGCCCATCATATTCAGCGGCTGATGGTGGCTGGCCTGTTCGCCTTGCTGCTGGGCGTGCGGCCGCAGCAGCTACATGCTTGGTATCTGGCCGTTTATGTCGATGCGGTCGAATGGGTGGAGCTGCCCAACACCCTGGGTATGAGTCAGTACGCCGATGGCGGCCTGATGGCTAGCAAACCCTATGTGGCTACAGGCAAGTACATCGAGCGCATGGGCGGGCCTTGCAAGGGCTGTCGCTATGACCCGGCGCAGCGTCTGGGCGAGCAGGCCTGCCCCTACACCACGCTGTACTGGGATTTTCTGATGCGCCACGAGAAGGCTTTGGCGAGCAATAGCCGCATGGCCATGCAGGTTCGGAATTTGCAGCGTTTGTCTGACGAGGAAGCCGCAGCGATCCGCGAGCGTTCGCAGGCGCTGCGATGGGCGGCGCAGCGGCAGGAGTTGTGATGCTGCCCAGCATGCCAAAAGATGACTTTCCGCCCACACGCGAGGCGGCCTTGGCGCGGGTCGCCGCCTTCGATCCGGCGGCCTATGCGCTCACGCGCAATCATCTGGACGGTGCCGTGTCGCGCCTCTCTCCTTATCTCACTCATGGCTTGCTCAGTCTGCCTGAGCTGCTTGGGCTTAACTTGCAGCGGGATACGCAGGGCTTTTTAAACGCCGTGCAGCACCGTTGGGTGATGGAGTTAGGATGGCGGGCCTATTTTCAGCATGTTTGGGATACCCGTGGTGACGATATTTTTGCGTCGCTTCGGCCGGGACCCCGCCCTGATGAAGCCTACGCGACTGAGATGCCGCCAGACATCTGTGAGGCTCGAACCGGCTTGCCAGTCATCGACCTGGCCGTGCGCACGCTGTATGCCAGCGGCTATCTGCATAATCATGCCCGTTTGTGGCTGGCCAGCTATGTCGTGCATGCGCGTCAGGTTCACTGGCGTTGCGCGGCGGACTGGTTGCTAGGCCATTTGCTCGACGGCGATTTGGGCAGCAACCACTTGAGCTGGCAATGGGTCGCCGGCACGGCCAGCGCCAAACCCTATCTGTTTAACGCTGAGAATGTGGCGCGCTTTGCGCCCGAAGCCTGGCACAGCCCGGGCACGCCGATCGACGCGCCCTACGAGCGCTTGGACGCGATGGCGCGAGGCCTAGCGCCCTGGACAGAGGCATCGGGGGGGGGCGGGAATGGCCCCCCCTGGCCTGACGGGCCATCCGCCGTGGCTGTGCAAGCCGCCACCGGCAGAGGTGGTGCGCGGCCGTTCGGTATGGCTGGTCCATCCCTGGGCTTTGGGAGAGTTGCCAGACGATATGCCGGCCGATCGCCTTTGCGTCGGCTGGTGGCCCCAGCCTTATCATCTGCGCTGGCCCTGGAGTGAGCGCCGCTGGCGCTTTGTGGCGACGCGCATGGGGGCTGTCGCCGCTTATGACTGTTATGGCGACGGAGCGTCCCTCCTGCGCCTGCTGCAAGGCGCGCGTGATATCCAGACGCTGTCCAACCCGCATGTGCGTCACCTATTGCCGGCGGCGGTGCGGCAGCGCCCCGCGCCCACGTTGTTTCCCGTCCTCGAGCAGTCCTGTCGCTCGTTCTCGGCTTGGTGGAAGCTCAGCACTCAGGGTATTCGCCGCACAGCCGATTTGCCCGGGCTGCGCGCCTGGCAGGAGGGTCTGCGGTGAGCACGTTGTCCAGCGTCGCCGATCTTCAGACGGTGCGCGCCCTCGCGAGAACGCTGCCACGCAGCACGGGTGTCTATCTGTATTTCGGGGAGGCGACGCTGCCGCTTTATATCGGCAAGAGTGTCGATATGCGAGGGCGCTTTCTGTCGCATCTGCGCACGCCTGCGGAGGCGGCCATGATGCGCCAGGTCCGGCGGGTCGATTGCATCGAGACGGCCGGCGAGTTGGGCGCCTTGCTACTCGAGGCCAGCCTGATCAAGCAGCGCATGCCGCTGTTCAATCAACGGTTGCGGCGCACCCGGCGCCTCCATGTTCTGCGCCTGGCGTCGCTGGCTTGCGGGGGATTGCAGCCACGCATCGAGGGGCTGACGGGTACGCCGCTTGAGTGCGAAGCTGCCCGCTTCGGCCTGTTCAAATCCAGGAGCGCCGCTGTAGAGCATCTACGGTCCTTGGCGCAGGCCCATGAACTTTGCCTGGGCCTCTTGGGCATCGAGCGCATGGGCTCAAGAGGATGCTTCGGGCTTCAGCTTGGCCGCTGCCGTGGAGCCTGTGTGGGACGCGAGCCGCGGCAAACACATGACCAACGTCTGCAAGAGGCGCTCGACGCTCTTCGTGTACATGCCTGGCCCTACGCCGGGCCTATCCGCATCGTCGAAAGAGCTGGCGACTGGGTGCAAAGCCACGAGGTGCATGACTGGCGCTATCTGCACACCGATTGCAGCCGCCAAGGCCGTATCGGCGCGGGTATTCAACAGTCCTTCGATGCCGATATCTATCGGCTGCTCGTTCGCCCTATCCTGGAGCAACAGGCCGACATCGTGCAGGTGGCGGGCGAGGCGCGCTCGCTGGCGCGTCTCATGACGAGAGGCGGGGAACAAGCCGGTGCGCTCGCAGAGGCCTAGGCCGACACGGCGAGGTTGCAGTATTGTCCTTTGAAATACAGCAAGGGTTGGGCGTTTACCGCGCTTTGCGGATTGATGGCCTTGACTTCGCCAATCACAATCATATGGTCGCCGGCGGCGTGTTCAGCATGGATTTCGCAGTCCAGCCAGTGCAGGCTGCCGGCAATAATGGGATTGCCCAGCGGCGATTTTCGCCAGTCGACGCCCTGCCATTTGTCCAGGCCCCGCCGAGCGAACTGCCTGGATATTTCGGCCTGCTCGCCAGACAGGATGTTGACGGCGAAGCGCCCAGCCTGGCGGATTTTTGGGTAGCTATGCGAGCCGGACATGACGCTGAATGACACCAGTGGCGGGTTCATCGATACGCTGTAGAACGACTGGCAGGTAAAGCCAACCGCCTCCTCATCGATGTGCGCGGTGATCACCGTGATGCCGGAGGCATAGTGTCCGAGCGCATCGCGAAAGTGCAAGGGCTCGATAGCAGTGCTAGGGAGTGAAGTCATAGAGTGTAAAGACTAGGCGCTGCTGAATCCGTTCTGCATCGCAAGCGAACTGAGCGCGAACCCACCGCGAGGGATGCTGATCGGTGGCGATCAGGGCAATGCCGGCGGTGTGTCCGTGAGGGTCGTGTCGGTCGTTGCAGGCCCCGGCGTGAGCGGAGCGCCAGGGCCCATGGCGCCGCGTCAGGCGGCGATCTCTTTCCGGACGATCTCAGCGCCCGCGCTCAAGGCGCTCAGCTTGCCTCTTGCGACGTTGCGGGGCAGGGGGGCCATGCCGCAGTTGGTGCTGGGGTAAAGCTTGTCGGCGTCGACAAATTGCAGGGCCTTGCGCAGGGTGTCGGCGACTTCTTCAGGGGTTTCCACGGTGTGGGTCGCCACGTCAATCGCGCCGACCATGACTTTTTTGCCCCGAATCAGCTCGATCAGATCCATAGGCACGCGGGAGTTCTGGCATTCCAGCGAGACGATATCGATCTTGGATTGTTGCAGCTTGGGAAAGGCCTCTTCGTATTGACGCCATTCCGAACCCAGCGTTTTCTTCCAATCGGTGTTGGCCTTGATGCCGTAGCCGTAGCAGATGTGCACGGCAGTTTCGCACTTGAGTCCTTCGATTGCCCGCTCCAGGGTGGCAACGCCCCAATCATTGACCTCATCAAAGAAAACATTGAATGCGGGCTCGTCGAATTGAATGATGTCAACGCCTGCGGCTTCCAGTTCTTTGGCTTCCTGGTTGAGGATCTTGGCGAATTCCCAGGCGAGTTTTTCACGGCTCTTGTAGTGGCTGTCATAGAGCGTGTCGATCATCGTCATGGGTCCAGGCAAGGCCCATTTGATGGCTTGCGTGGTTTGTTGACGCAGAAACCTGGCGTCTTCCACGAAGACCGGCTGTTCACGGGACACGGCGCCTACGACGGTCGGTACGCTGGCGTCGTAACGGTTGCGGATTCTGACGGTCTCGCGCTTGGCGAAATCAACGCCGCTGAGGTGTTCGATGAAGGTCGTGACAAAGTGTTGCCGGGTTTGCTCGCCGTCGCTGACGATGTCGATGCCCGCGTGCTGCTGCTCTTGCAATGAGAGGCGCAGGGCATCGTGTTTGCCTTCTGCGAGTCCGTCGCCTTCCAGCTTCCAGGGTGACCAAAGCGTCTCCGGCTGCGCGAGCCAGGAGGGTTTGGGCAGGCTGCCGGCGGTCGATGTGGGGAGCAATTTTTTCATAATAGCTAAGCTTTCCTGGCTGATCACAGAGCGTAGTTGGCGGACCATTGTTCAAGCATGACTTGGTGGGGTTTGATGAAGTGCTCTTCGACAAACTTTCCCTGCTCAACGGCCAGCCGGCTGCGCTCCTCCCGGTCATAGATAATTCGAGTCAGCGAGTAGTCCTGGTGTTTCAGGCTCGGCTGATAGGCGATTCCTGCTGCGGAATTCGCGTTGTAAATTTCAGGGCGGTAGATTTTCTGGAAGGTTTCCATCGTGCTGATGGTGCTGATCAGTTCAAGATTGGTGTAATCGCTGAGCAGGTCGCCGGAAAAATAGAAAGCCAGAGGGGCGACGCTGCCATGAGGCATGAAGTAGCGCACCTTCAGCCCCATCTTCTTGAAATACGCATCAGTCAGCGAGTATTCGTTTTGTTGATACTCATAGCCCAATACCGGGTGCTGATTGGCTGTCCGGTGATAGGTCTTGGTGTTGGAAACGCTCAGGCAGATGACAGGCGGCTTGCCGAAATGCTCTTTATAAGTGCTGGAGTGCACAAAGCACTTGAAAAGCTGGCCGTGCAGATCGCCGAAATTTTCCGGGATGCTGAAATCGGGCTTGTTTTTATTGTGCTCGAGCAGCAGCACACTGAAATCATAGTCGCGGACGTAGGATGAAAAGTTATTTCCTACAATCCCTTCGATACGCGCATTTTTCTGCCGATCGATGATGCTGGTTTTGAGTATTTCAATCAGGGGGAGTCCGCTGCCGCTATTGGCGGCAGCGACATTCATTGCAACGGAAATGATCTCAAGCTCGACAGCATAACGATCCCCTTTAGGGTTGTCCCAGTGCGCCAAGGCGTTGAAGCGATTATCTATCATCCTCAAGGTGTTGCGCAGGTTCTCCTGGCGGCTGCTGCCCCGGGCAAGGTTGGCGAAGTTGGTGGTGATGCGCGTGTTGTCAGAGGGACGATAGTCTTCGTCGAAACGAATGCTTTTAATGGAAAATTCAATATCTTTATTCATTTCGACCTGGCGTCCTGATTATGAATATAAATCTTTGGATTGTTTTTTGTGGTTTTTGGATTTTTAATTATTAATTCAAATTCTTATCGTAAAGTGGTGGCGGTTCGTATTCTATGATGAATCAATAAATTAAAAAAATGAATTGATTTCATTTAAGTATTAACGATGCTCATACTGGTGCGCGTGGCAGGCTTTGCCCCTGGAACCCGACGCTGCGGAATTGGCCGGTTTCATAGGGGGTATTCCAGGTTCGAAACCCTGTCCAGGCTTGGGGCGGGCTGCCGGGTCAAACCCGCTACCTCTGTCCTAGGGGCATGGGCGACGGCCTCTTAGCAGCCGCCGCGGGTGTCTAGCAGCGTGCTTACCAGCTGATGCGTAGCCCGATCTTGCCGTCCCACTGCTGGCTCTTGCCATTGAAGGTGCGTTGATAGCCTGCGTGGGTATAAATGGACAGGTTTTTAGTGATATTGCCGGTGAGACCGACCTTGGTTTCACCCCAGGCGCCGCCCAGATCGGTTCGGAACGGGATGTATCGGTCTCTGGCATGAAAGCGGGTTTGCGTATTTCCCATAAACTCATTGCCAATAGCCAGCCGAACCGTGGCAGTGAAGGTCAATGCAGGAGGCGGCGGCCTGGATATGACGAGGCCGGAGGCCGAATCCCGGTCGAGGCTGGCGTTAAAGCGCAGGGCACCGCCGCTGAGGTGGTGCGCGCCGCCAAGCAGCGGGCGCATCAGGATAGCTTCAGCGCCGTTTCTATTTCGCTTATTGATGTGTTGCCAAGATGACGGGCCGGTCTGGCTAGCTGTCTGCCCAAGGCGCGCTCAGTTCACTTTCCATGTCATGGCGCATCGGCTGCCGGGCGTAAAGCCATGCTTGGATTCTTCGCTCAGAATCGCAGCTAGTCTCGGGTCAAGCCCGTCGTCGGTCTCGATCTGGAATCCCAGGCGGGCGTAAAACGGAGCGTTCCATGGCAGGTCTATGAATGTCGTGAGCGTGACGCAGCGCAGTCGGTGTGCCCGGGCATAGTGCTGCGCAGCCTCGATAAGCCGCCGCCCCATGCCCTGCCCCTGCATGGCCTGCATGACGGATAGTTCATGGATATGCAGGTCATTTTTGTGGCGCTCGGCGCTGAGAAAACCCACCGGCCGATGAGCGGCATCAAGCGCCAGCCAGCAGGTCGAGCACGCGATGCGCCGCCTGTGCTGCTCAATCGACATGGGAGGAGAGTCCGCCAGCCAACTCAGTGTATCGATCGCGCGGAATGCCTGGGCCGCCGATATCTCGATGGCGGGTAGCAGCGGCGCCTCATGCGCAAGAGCAAGGCGGACGATTCCAGACACGGTCATAGGGCGGTGGCGTAGTCGATGGGCTTGCGAGCCAGGGCGCAGCGTAAGCAAGCGCTCAGGGTGCGAAGGGGGCGGCTCAGCCACTGCTGCGGCCCGTCCTTGACTGACAGGCGGGAGTGTGGCGACAGCCCGCACTCCTCGCCTGCACCCTGGTGCAGGCGAGACAGAATAAGCGCTGGAAGACGGCGCCGGGCTGCCGAGCTTGAGCCTGCGGGTGCTATTGCGCCCGTCCTGCCTCCTCAGGGCAAGACGGGCGAGTCGTGCAAGCGCAGGCGCTCAGCCAGGGCGCTTAGGCATCAGGGAAAGAAACTCGCGGCGCAAAGCCGGGTCTTCGAGGAAGCGGCCGCGCATCACGCTGCTCACCATGCGAGCGCCATCATCTTTGGTGCCTCGCCAGTGCATGCAGTAATGATCGGCTTCCATGACGACGGCAATGCCATCCGGGCCGATTTTTTCTTCGAGCAGGTCGGCAATTTGCTTGACCGCCTCTTCCTGGATTTGCGGCCGGGCCATGACCCAGTTGAGCAGCCGGGCATATTTGGACAGGCCGGGCAGATTCGAATTGGCATTCGGCAGAATGCCAATCCAGGCATGCCCCATGATGGGGCAGAGATGATGCGAGCAGGCGCTTCTTACCCGGAGCGGACCGATCAGTGTTAGCTCGTTCAGATGCCCGACATTCGGGAACTCTGTAATCGGCGGAGGTGGCTCATAACGTCCCGAAAACACTTCTTTGACAAACATTTTCGCCACGCGCTTCGCGGTTTCATGCGTGTTGTGGTCATTGTCGACGTCAATGACCAGGGCCCGCAGGGCGTTCTCGATATGAAGCGCGACTTCCTGTTGCAAACCGTCGGCCTCGCCTTCGCGCAGATGGGCGGCGATATTGTCGTTGGCACGAAAAGACACGCCGGCCTTGCGCAAGCGCTGTCTGATGACCTGTGACAGTGGCGTGCCTTCCCGGGTTTCTGCCGTGATGCCGGGTTGTGAATCGATAAGGGCGCCCATGAGCTACTCCTAAAAAAATGTCGCCGACATGTGCCGTTTTAGCCGCGGCCTTGCTTGATGTCAGAAAGGGACCAACCCTCGTGCTCAACCACGGCGGCCAGTGCATCTTCAAAAAGCGCCGCGGCTTGATTCGCCGCATCGCCAAGATAGTTGTGCAGTCGCGCATCAGCCGGTGAGCGAGCCTGACAGCCATCGCTGTAACGCTCGAACGCTGAAATTTGTAGCAGCAGCTCGGCCAGATGCCGGGGGCATTCGCAGGCCAGTGAGGTGGAATGGGAAGCCAAGCTTACCAGCGTCTCGTTGTCGAACCGGCGTGGTGACCGTAACCGGATCGGATCGCGGGTGGGGGCCGGGCTTGGATGGATGAGGCCCAGATACTCGGAAATGATGTCTTGCGCCTGTAGCAGGGCTTGGGGCGCCCGTTTCAGGTCGAGCTTCTCAATCCGTGCCAGCTTGCTTGCCTGTCGGCTGCCAAAGGCATAGACGACCAGCACTCGGGCGCAATCGGCGCGCCGCGCGGCAGCGGCGATTGCGAATACCGTGTCCTCGTGCAGGGCCTCAACGCGGACGATGAGGCAGTTGCTGGCGTCTCGGTCATTCGGCGCAGGAAAGCTGTCTTCAAGCGTAGTCAATGGGAAGCAGCTAAGACCGTCTGGCAGCTCGGGGAGCGCGTTGAGGTCGAATCCTATGAGGTATAGGTTCAGGCCTCGTGGCTTGTGTCGAGGCGCGGCTTCGGCGCTATTGAGCAATTGCTTAAGCTGATCGAGACCCAGATGCGCGATGGCGCTGATGGTGTGCCCCCGGTCTACCAGTGACTTGATGAGCCTCAGTCTTTGGACATCGGCCTCGGAGTACTGACGCTGGCCGGATGCGCTAGTGGGCGGGGACACCACGCCGTAGCGTTGCTCCCAGATGCGCAGGGTGGCCGCCGGCATATCGGCGAGTTTTGCCGCCTCGCCGCTGCGATAGCGTCGAACTGAATTCACAACGTCCTCCATGCTGAGCGGGCCATGTCGAAAAAGCGATTGTCGGCGCAATATTAACTCAAATATTTGTGTGAGTTAATAAAAATGACTCATAAAAAGGAGGAAAACTCAGATGAGTTGAAATATAAACTCAAAAAAGGGCTGGCGACAGCGTGAGGCACCTGGGCGGTACGCGGCTTTCTACCGCAGGGAGCGCAGTGGCCATGCTGCTTCCCTGCGAGGCCGTCTTGCCGAGTTTGGCGAGGGGGATTGCTACGCGGACGCGAGCATGCTGGGCCGCCAGGGCGTTTGCCCCGGGTCTGGCATGAGGGCTATGCTATATTTTGACCTAGGACAAATGCGGATGCTGGCGCTTTAGGCGTTCCCAGTGCTTTACCGCAGCAAGGTCTTCCCATGAGTTCAGCGTATTCGCCCTTCATGACACAACCTCTGCACGATTTGCATAACCGCTGGCCTCAGGCCGCGTCGGTGGACGACTTCCGTCACAATCTCGCGGCGGTGCAGGCGCGCATCGATGCCGCCTGCGCCCGCGTTGGGCGTAAGCCATCCGAGGTGCGTTTGCTGCCGGTCAGCAAAACCAAGCCTGAAGCCAGTTTGCGTCTGGCTTACGCTGCCGGCTGCCGCATGTTTGGCGAGAACAAAGTGCAGGAAGCCTATGGCAAGTGGGAGGGCATGCAAGATCTGCCTGATCTGGGCTGGTCGGTGATCGGCCACTTGCAAACCAATAAAGCCAAGCTGGTCGCGCGTTTCGCTGCGGAGTTCCAGGCCTTGGACAGCTTGCGGCTGGCCGAGGCGCTGGAGCGTCGTTTGCAAGCCGAGGGCCGCGCGCTCGATGTGTTTGTGCAGGTCAATACTTCCGGCGAGCCGAGCAAATATGGTTTGGCGCCGGCCGAGGTGGCGGGGTTTCTGCGGCAATTGAGCGCCTTCAGCGCGCTGCGCGTGCGCGGCTTGATGACCTTGGCGCTGTTTTCCGCCGAGGGGGAGCGGGTGCGGCAATGTTTTATGCAGTTGCGCGCTTTGCGCGAGCGGCTGCGTCAGCAGGCGCCTGGCGCCGTCAGCCTCGATGAGTTGTCCATGGGTATGTCGGGAGACTTTGAGATCGCCATCGAGGAAGGCGCTACCGTCGTGCGGGTGGGGCAGGCCATTTTCGGCGCCCGGGCCACGCCTGACGATTATTATTGGCCGGTCACGCCGCCGCAGGCGGATGACGGGCAAGCTTGAGCTGCCAGGGCATACACAGGACAGGGTCATGAGTTCCGGACAGGGATATGTCGCCAGCGGGCGGCCGTTGTTGTTTGATGTGGTGTCGGTGCAATCGCAGGTGGTTTATGGCCACGTCGGCAATAACGTGGCTGCTCCGGCCCTGCGCGCGCATGGTTTGCATCCGGGTATCGTGCCCACGGTGCTGCTGAGCAATACCCCGCACTATCCGACGCTGCATGGCGGCGCCTTGCCCCTGTCCTGGTTCGAGGGTTATTTGCAGGATTTGCAGGCCCGCGGGGCCCTACAGGCGCTGCGGGCGATTCTGGTCGGTTATCTGGGCAGCGCCGAGCAGGCTCGGGTTTTGGGGCGTTGGATTGCACGGATACGTGAAGTGCATCCTCAAGTGCTGGTCATTGTTGATCCCGTCATGGGTGACGATGATCATGGTTTGTATGTGACCGAAGGGCTGGCCGAAGCCAGCCGCGAGTGCCTGGTACCCCAGGCCCATGGCCTGACTCCGAACAGTTTCGAGCTTGGCTTGTTGACCGGTTGCGAGGTGGGCCGCGTGGATCAGGCCGTGGCGGCGGCTCGCCGCTTGTTGGCTCAGGGTTTGCGCTGGGTCGTGGTGACCAGTGCCGCGCAGCAGGACTGTCCGCCAGGTCAGGTGCAGCTTTTGGCCGTCACCGCCAGCCAGGCGCATCTCTTACGGCATCAGCGGGTGGATACGGCGCCCAAGGGCACCGGTGATCTGTTTTGCGCTGAATTGACGGCGCACCTGTTGGCTGGCGCCAGTCTGGAGCGGGCCGTCGAAGCAAGCAGCCGTTATCTGGTGCAGGCCCTGGCTTGTACCCGTCTGGCCGATAGCGCAGAACTGCTCATGCCGAGCCGCGATCCGGCCCAAGCCCAGGCTGTGCAGTGGATTCCGTTGGAGAATTGACGCGCCGTGTTCACGAGGCCTCATTGAGCAGGCCGCGTGCGGCAAGGCTGCGATGTAAATCTCTGGCCAGTTGTTCGCATTGCGCAGGCAGCAGCGTAGACAGCGTGATGCGCAAACCCTGTACCGGCGCTTGCACAGAGAACGCCTGCCCGTGGCGCAGCAGCCAACCCTGGCGGGCCAGGTCCTGGGCGACGTCCAGGTCTTGTGCCGGCAAGGGGACCCACAGGTTAAGGCCATCACCATGGGCGAGAAAGCTAATGCCTTGATTGCGCAAGGCGGCTTCAAGCGTTTGCCGCCGTTGCTGATAGTCGGCGCGCGCCGCGCTCAATTGGCGGATGCTTTCGGGATGTGTGAGGGCGGTTTCTGCCATGTCTTGTAGCAGATGGCTGACCCAGTTGGTCCCGCTGGCCAGGCGCAGCCGTAATTGCGCCGAGGTGGACGGATCGCTGGCGATGGCCGCCATGCGAAGGTCCGGGCCGAGCGCCTTGCTGAAAGAGCGTACCAGGGCCCAGCGGCCGGCCCGGCGTGGCAGCGCCGAGTAATAGGGGGATCGTGAGAGTAGTGCGAAGTGGTCGTCGATGATGAGCAGTACATCGGGATGGCGAGCGAGCAGCCGCGACACTTCACGGGCGCGTGACTCACTCATGCTGCAAGCGGTGGGGTTGTGGGCGCGCGGCGTGAGGATGACCGCCCGGGCGCCTTTGGCCAGCGCAGTTTGCAGCGCACTCGTGGCCATGCCTTGACGATCGACCGGCACGCTTAGCGCTTGAAGTCCGAGCGTACGCAAGGTGTTGATGCTGCTCAGAAAACAGGGGTTTTCAACGGCGACTTTGTCGCCAGCCACCAGGTAGGCGCCGAGCAGGCGCTCTATGGCGTCGACGGCGCCGTGAGCGAGGTCTATCTCGAAGTCGGGCGGACAGTCGGGGCTAAACCAGGTTTGAAGATAGTCACGCAGTCCGGGGTTGAGTGTGGCCTCCCCATAGAGGCGCGGCCGGTAAGCGGGCAGGGCGGCACGCGGGTCGGGCAGCCAGCAGGGATTGGGGTTGCCGCTGGCCAGATCGATGAGGGGGGAATCGGCCTGCGCGCCCTCTTGTTCGCCAGCGCTGCGGGCATCACGAATCAGCGTGCCCAGACGCCCCTGGGTCTGGGCGAGCCCGGCCAGGACCAGGCGCCGATAGGCTGCCGCCACGGTGTTGCGATTGACGCCGAGTGTGGCGGCCAGTTCGCGTACAGGGGGCAGAGAGGCGCCTGCTGGTAATCGACCGCTATGCGCCAGAGTGCGCACACAATCGAAGATCTCCGCTACGGTCTTGCCATGAAATGTCATATCGGCCCGGGCTTGTGGGTAACGCTTGGCAGGCCCGCGGCAGGGCGGGACCGTCAGCCGTGATTCTGCCATAGCGGCTTTTTTTATCGGCCAGCTCTGCGGCGTAGACGTTTTGCGCAGCACTTGCCCATCCGCTGATGCGATTCGAAAACCGCGAAAACCCCCAAGCCGCCGCTGCTTTCGCTTGTCTGTATTTCAGGCATGCAGATCGTATGAAGCCCAGAAGCGCTGATGCGGCCGCGATCGTTTGGCTCGCCGAGTATGAATAGCGGGTTCGGGTGGCGGTATCTGCCGCTCCTGGCCGCTGGCGCCGATCAGGCCTCGACTATTCAGGCCGGTTTTGAGGAAAAAGGATAGGTTTTAACAATATAATCATAAACATTGTTGGCTAATCAAAAATGGTAAAGCGCCTTCACTTCAGGCTGGACATCTTGGCGCTGGAAGGTGTCTTCAAGAAGGGGCGGGATGATTTGTCTCTCCGGGAAACGCTGGACAGAGCGCAGGTTCACCGCGAGCATCCCAAGGGCGCTTCTAAAGGCAGAACGGCAAATCGCCGCGCGCACGGGTAAGAGCGCTGCCGCGCTTGCCAGGCGCGCATCGTGTCCCCGATCCCATGAGTGCGCTGAGCACAAGTCCGAGCGGCTGAGTGTTGAATGCGCGCATGGCGACGCGGTTAGTTTTGTCTCCACGCTTGATGGCGTGACTCCCTATCTTTCTTGGCTCTCTTTCCGGACAGGCTATGCAGCGGTGTACCGGTATGGTGTGCTGAGAACCCAGTTGAAAGCAGGCGAACGCCTGCACGGCCCGCCGGTCCATGGCTTGTTGCTTGGGCCATCGTTGCACTCATCGCCTATCTGGTGCTGGCCCGGTAAGGATTGAATAAGAATGAAGTTTGAAGTTGAACGCCTGCTGGCGATGATTGAATACGCCAAGCAAACAGTCTTGATCAAAAAGACTCCGGCCCAGAACATAGCGCAGCACAAAGCGTTTGCGAGGCTCGAGGATCAGATCCTGGGGCTGCCCGGGGTCTCTTTCAATATGGCCTCGACCGACGATGACGACGAGCCCTGGCTCAGGGTCGAGCGTTTGCATGAGAGCATGCCGCCCATGCCGGCCAATCCGCATCTGGCGGCCTGGGTCGAGTTGGCGCGCAACCCCCTCACGGAGCCGGTGTTGAAGGCCGGGCTGGATGAGCAATACTTGATCGAGCAGGGGCTGCGCGAGCCGCCTGCGGCGCTTGTGCTGGCGGTGGAATCCACAGCGATCGCCAAGGCGGCGCCCAAGGCGCCGATCACGCTGGCGGAGTATGAGGATTGGCTGCAGGCCCAGGGTGAGCCGAGTCTGGCGGCCATGCTCAAGCAGTACCTCGCGGATGAGTGGCGAGCCTGGGCCAGGCAGGAAAAGGAAGTCCGCAAGAGCATCGCGCTTTACAAAGATATGTTCATGCTGTCGCAGACCCTGCAGGGGAATCTGCTCGATGCCTCGCTGGAGCTGGTGTGGGGCATAGGCATGGCGGTGCAGAAGCAGGATAGCGCCACGATTACCTATCCGCTGATCACCAAGGCGGTTGAGCTGAGCCTGGACGATCGTACGATGGCGCTGGAGGTCCGCCCTTGCGCTTCGGACCCGCGCCTGGAGTTGGAGCTGTTCGCCGCTCTGGACAACCCTGGCGTCGCGGCGTTGGAAGAGGTGGCCAAGGCCTATCTGACCGAAGGGGTCTTTATCCATCCGGGCAGTCCGGAAACCTTTGACGGTTTGCTGCGTTCTGCAACATCGATGTTGGATGCGACGGGTGCCTATCAGCCCGACTTGCCCGAAGCGCCCACTGACAGAAAGCTGCCGAAAGCCGGCCCGACTCTGGCGGTCACCGACACCTGGGCGCTCGTCGCCCGGCCGCGCGCCGCTAACCTGATGGTTCAGGATTTGAGCCGCTTTGCCAGAGTCTTGGAGAATGCGTCGGCGCCCCAAGCGCTGCCGGGAGCGTTGCGAGCGCTGTTCGTCGAACCTTCGAGCGAGCTAGAGGATGTCGAATTGCCCGCCTATCGCGGCCTGGCCGCTGTGTCGGGAAGCGGCGGGGAGGCCGGCCGCCGCCAGCCTGCTGAACTTTATTTTCCCAAGGCCTATAACGATGAGCAGGTGCAGATCGTGCAAATGCTCGACGTGCATGATGGCGTTGTCGTTCAGGGCCCGCCGGGTACGGGCAAGACGCACACCATTGCCAACGTCATTTGCCATTACCTGGCTTGCGGCAAGCGGGTGTTGGTGACCTCTATGAAGGACCCGGCGCTGGCCGTGCTTCAGGAGAAGCTGCCCGAGGCGATCCGGCCGCTGGCGATCAGCCTGCTCGCCAGCGAGGCCGATGGCATGCGCCAGTTTGATTCTGCGATCAGCAAAATCGCTGCCGAGGTCACTCGCATTGACCGGCATCAGTACAGGCAAGACATCGAAACCTATGACCGGGAAATCGATGCGACGCATGAGCGCCTGTCACGTATCGACCGTGATATTGCCAAATGGGCCCGTATCAATCTGGAAAAGCTCGATCTGGACGGGCAGTTGCTCAGTCCGCTCGAGGTGGCAGAGGAAGTGGCCAGATTCGGCGCGCAGGCAGATTGGTTTCCGGATGCGCTCACCATCGAGCCTGCTTGCGCGCCGGTGTTTGGCAACGATCTGGTGGCGGCGCTGCGTTCCGCCCGTTTGCGCTTAGGGAGCGATATTGGATACCTGGGGGCGCAGTTGGCCGATGAGGCCGCGTTTCCGGCGCCGGCGCGCTTGTATCAGGCCAATCAGGATCTGCGTTTGTACGCCGAATTAAAGGCCAAGGAAGCGGCAGGGGAGGTGCCCGCGCTGAGTGCCGGCTACAACATCGCTTTGGCGGAGACGACGCTCGGGCAACTGGGTGCTTTGCACCAGCGGTTGCGCGATATCGAGGACGAGTGCACACCCTGGGCCAAGGATCTTCAGACTTACCTGCGTAAACACCCGCGCAGCGACATGTTGGATCTGTTCATAAGCCTTCGCACCGACGTGCTGGCCGCTATCAGCGCGCACAAACAGTTTTTGATCCGGCCGGTTGCCTGCCCGGATGGGATGGAGGTCAATGTCGAGCTGTGCAAGGCCGTTGAGAACCTGGCGGCGGGCCGCAAAGCGTTTGGTCTGGCGGGTATGTTCGGCAAATCGGAAGAAAAGCGCCAGCTCGATGCTGTGACGGTGCTTGGCAGCAAACCCGGCAGCGAACAGGACTGGGTGTTGGTGAGGGCCCATCTGGCACACCTTACAGCGGTCAGAAAACTGCTGAGTCGCTGGAATACCCTGGCCCAGGAAATCCCATTGCCAAGCTGCAATCAGTTGGGCGGGATGGAGCGAGCGCTCGCGCTGATTGATAAGCTGCAAGAAAGCCGCGCCTTGGAGCGCAGCCTGATTGATGCCTTGCAGACGCTCATCCCCACCTGGGATAAGGCGGGCCAGCAGCCTTTGGCTTCGGACATGATCACAGAGGCCAGCGGCATTCTGCGGCAGCATTTGCTCAAGCACCGTCTCTCCGATGCCGCAAAGATCAAGGAAGCTCTGATCCAGGCGCTGGATGCTTGCACTGGCGAGGTGTCCGGGAGATTGCGTGATTTTGTGAATACGGAGTTCGGCTCGGCCACGCTGACGGATGCTGTGATGCAGCAGCGCTGGAGCGATCTGATGGCGCAGTTGCATCGAGCGCATGCTTTGGCGCAAGACCTGACGATGATTGCCGAGGCTACGGCCAAGATCGAGCAATGCGGCGCGCCACAGTGGGCCGCCAGGCTGCGTACCGAACCCGCAGCACCGACGCATGATGCGCTGCTGCCGGATGACTGGGCTGCCGTATGGCGTGTGCGCCGTCTGGCGAATTTCATTGAAAAGACGGATGGCCGTGCCGAACTCAAGCGTCTGAGCCTCTTGCGTGGCGAGCTGGAAAAAGACCTGTCCGCCCGCTACCAGCAGGCGGTCAGCGCCCGTACCTGGCTCAAGCTGACAGAGAGCGCGACGCCCGATGTGCGTTCGGCCCTAGAGGCCTACCGCAACGCAATCAAGAAGATCGGCAAAACCGGCACTGGGGTGCGCGCCGGGCGTTTCCGGCAGGATGCGCGTAACGCGGCCGCAGGGGCCAATAAGGCCATTCCTTGCTGGATCATGCCGCATTACCGTGTGTCGGAATCCTTGCCGGCGATTTTCGGTGATTTTGACCTGGTGATTATTGATGAGGCCTCCCAGTCTGACCTGAGCGCGCTGCCCGCTATCATGCGGGCCAAGAAGATTTTGGTGGTGGGCGACGACAAGCAGGTGTCGCCGGAAGGCGTCGGGCTGGAAGAGAGCAAAATCAAGGCGCTGCTTGAGCGTTTCCTGAGCAATCAGGTGAGAATTTTCGCTCCGCAAATGACACCGGATCGCTCGATCTATGACCTCTTTAAAGTGGTGTTTTCCAGCAGCGCGGTCATGTTGCGCGAGCATTTTCGCAGCGTAGCGCCTATCATCGAGTACTCCAAACGCGAGTTCTATGGCCACGAGTTGCGCCCTTTGCGCATGCCCACGCGGTCTGAGCGCTTGGACCCGCCTTTGATCGATGTCTATGTCGAGGACGGCGTCAAGCGGGGCGAGCTGAATGTGGCCGAAGCCAATTTCATCGTGGCCGAGATCAAGGCCATCGTCGCCAACCCGCAATTGGCCGGACGCACTATCGGCGTTGTCTCGCTCATCGGTAACAAACAGGCCCTGCATATCATGCAGCGCCTGACGGAGGAGCTGGGCGAAGAGGTGGTCACTCAGTATCAGATTACCTGCGGAGATGCGCGAAACTTCCAGGGCAAAGAACGCGACATCATGTTCCTGTCGATGATTGTCTCGCCCGATGATGCTCATCCTCAGACGCAGGTGGGCGCAGAGCAGCGCTTCAATGTGGCGGCCTCGCGGGCCCGCGACCGGATGTACCTGGTGCGCAGTGTGGAGCTGGACGATTTGCGGCCATCGGATGTGCTGCGGGCGCGGCTGATTCAGCACTTCCAGGCGCCATTTCTGCAAAACGAGCAGGACCTGGCCTCCCATCGTGAAAAATGCGAATCGGGCTTTGAACGCGAGGTTTACGACTTGCTCACTGAAAAGGGCTATCGCGTCATTCCTCAGGTGCCAGTGGGGGCTTATCGCATCGATATGGTGGTTGAGGGGGACAACGACAGCCGTCTGGCTATCGAGTGTGACGGTGACCGCTACCACGGCCCCGAGCAATGGGAGAGCGATATGCGCCGTCAACGCATTCTCGAGCGGGCGGGCTGGACGTTCTGGCGCTCGTTCGCCTCGACGTTCGTGAGGCATCGCGATGAGGTCGTTGCGGACCTGCTCGACACCCTGGCCCGTTTGGAGATTCACCCCAGTTGTGGCGATGGCGTCGTGCGCAGCATCCATACGGATCACCGTGTGGTTCAGGGGATGGCGGAACAAGGCGTTGAGCCTGGCACAGACGGTGATGCCGAGTTTGATGAGGCCTTGGCTTTACTGTCGGCTTGAGCTGTCCGCTATCCGCTGGTACGGCTCCCCCTGCGTTTCTGGCAGGGGGAGCCGCCCGCGTTTCACGCAAGGGCAGGTTTTCAGATCGCGGTTTGCGTGCGTATTGTGCCGTCGCACATCACGATGGTGAGCCGGTCGTTCCACCATTCGACCAGAAAGATCTCCTGTAGCTCCGATAGGCCGGCTTGCTGCAAATGCTGACGCAGCCAGTCATCGGATCTGTGTAGGTTCTTCAGCAGCTCTGAAAAGATCACTCCGTTCATGAGGATGATGGAGGCTGGCCGCGGACGGGCGTTTTCTTTCTCGACGATGGTGAGCTGCCCGCCCGGCTCGATCTGTAGGAAATCCACATTGGAGAACGAGAAATGACCGCTACTGCGCAACAGGCTGGCGATGCTGGGCAGGTCTATCTTGTTGCGTTTGTTGTTGATGACATCGACGCAGAACTTGCTGTCGGCAATCAGGGTGATGGGACTGCCCACAGCGAAGGCGCGGAAGAAATTCGTTTTGGCGATCAGATAGTTGAATAAATCGATGAGGCCGATGCCGATCAGCAGGCAAACGATATAGGTCACAAAAGAGATATCGCCGTTGTAGATGATGCCGCCGACAACGCCGCCCAGAATAAAATTGCCGACGAGGTCGATGGCGTTCATCTGCGAGAGTTTGGTTTTGCCGGTCAGGTTCATGTTGGTGACGATGATCAGCAGCCCCACCAGCAGCTTGAGCGCCAGAAAGAGATAATGTCCCAGCGAGTCAAAGGCATCGAACCAGTTCATGTGAGTCCTCAGGTTTGGGGGAGGCAATCAGGAACGCGCTTGCCTATGCTATCCACAAATGAACGAGGGCGCCCAGGATGAGCATTCACCCTGGGCTGGATGGTGAGATGGGCCATTTGCCGCGCAGACCGTCGGACGCAGATCGGCTTTGCTCTGGCGGCGCAGCGCAGGCTCCCCTTACCCGCGTTGTGGCGAGGGTGTCAGGCAGGGCGGGTGTGCGGTTTCTGCAAGAGCCAGTCGAGGACCTCGTCGCACAGATCGGGGATGTCGTGATAGGCGTCGGGCAGCAGCGAAACGTCGGCATGGGGTGCGAGTTTTCGCATGCGGCGCGCCGCTTGCGGGGCATTGATCAAGGCGTCCCTGCGGCCAAGAATGAGCCGCACAGGCATGCGCAGAGCCGCAAGCTGCCCGTCGCTAAGGCGCGGGATGCGCAAGGAGCGCGGCAACACCTCCTGGCGGATCAGGGTTAGCAAATTCAACAGCGGCCGCGCCTCATCGGGCGGCGGCGTGGTGCGCGGCCCGATGACCTTGGTCAGCAGCCTGTCGCGGCCCCAGCGGCCCAGCATGAGATAGGGCAGCGCCTTTAGAAAAAAAGCGCGCTGGCGGCCGATGCCGCAGGGGCTGATCAGTACTAGGCTGTCTACGCGGTCCGGGCGTCGCGCTGCGTAGTCTAGGCCAAGAAAGCCTCCTAGCGAGAGGCCTACGAAGTTGGCCGAGGCAAGCTGGAGCGCATCGAGCACATCATCCAGCCAGCGCGCCCAGGCATCCCCGGTGAGCGGGAGTTGCGTTTGCGCGCTCAGGCCGGGCTCGCCGACAAGGTCCACGACGTGGACCCGAAAGCGGCTTGACCATGTTCTGGCGTCAAACATCCAGCTCGCCGCATTACTGAGCGCGCCGTGCAGCAGGACAAGCGGTGGGGCGTCGAGCGGCCCGCAGCTGAGTACAAAGGTCGGGCCGGCGCAGGTGGGCAGATAGCGGCGCGTATTGGGTGTGGGCCAGTCAGCCAGCACGGCGCGATAAGCGCCCAACACCCGCTGGGTGGGCAAACCGGGAATGCGGCGGCTCATGACGGCGCCCTGTCATAAATCAGATGTTGAATGCCGGACAGCAGGGCGGCGGTGTCGGCGAGGCTGGCCTGCACGATGAGCTTGAGTTCGCCGCGCACCGGGTCCCAGGCGCTGTCGACACGCACCGGATCGTCGCCCGGCGCGCGCGCCGCCAGACGGGCGTGCAGGGATTGCGTGAGCGCTTGGGCGTATTCGGCGGTGCAGCCGGGCAGGTCCACGATACTGGTTACCCTTGGCGTGGCCGGGCCAGGGGTCTTGCCCAGAAAGGTATCGAGGTCATCGCCGGCGATGCGATAGGATTTGCCGATCCGTGTCGCCTTTAGGCGTTTTTCACGGATGTAGCGCAGCAGGGTTTTGGGATGAACGGCCAGACGCTGCGCGGCCTGTTCTACCGAGATAATCTCGCGGGTCATGAAGTTTCTTGGGTTAATTGCGCCGATTTATACCATAAACATGGCTTATAAAGAGCGATAAGGAGTACTAAGCACGCCGATCAGCGAGGCGCTGGCCCGTGCATCCCTTCAGGTTCGCGCGCTAGGCGGGGGCGGCAGGTCTCTCACCCCCATCGCTGCGGCTGGACCCTAATTGAGCAGGAGAGACGCTTAAGCGCTGGGTCCTGAACGCCGGGTATTTCTCAGCAGCCATAGCGCAAGCACAATGCTGACCGCACCGACGCCAGGCAGTCCGGCGAGCCAGCCTGCCTGAATAGCCAGGCCACCTGCGATGGCGCCGGCGGCCATGCCGAGCTGCAGAATGGACGAATAAAAGCTGAAGACGATGCTGGTGGATTGCGGGGCCAGGACGATGAGGCGCAGTTGTAGCGCAGGTCCGGACGACCAGGCGGCAATAGACCAGAGGATGAGCAGTGCGCACACCATCCCAGCGGTTTGCCCGAAGCACAGAAAACCCAGCAGCGTGAAGACATGGGCAATCAGGCCGCCGGTCAGTGTGGCGGCATAACCCGAGCGGTCGGCTACTCGGCCTCCCAGCTTGGAGCCCAGGATGCTGGCCAGGCCGCAGACCAGCAACATGATGCTGATCTGGCCATCCGTCATGTGCGTGATCCGTAGCAGGAAGGGGGAGATGTAGGAGTAGATGATGGAGAAAGCGCTGATCCAGAAAAACGTGATCAGGTAAATGCTTGAAACCTGCCGGTTTTTCAGCAGTTTGAGTTGTTGCGACAGCGGCATGGCTGCCTCGCCTTGGGTGGCCGGAATCGTGAAAGCCACCAAGACCAGCGATAGCAGCGTGAGCGCGCCTATTCCCCCAAATACCCAGCGCCAATCCGCCGTCGTGGAAACAAGCCGGCCCAGCGGCACGCCCACCACCAGGGCCGCACTAAAGCCGATGACGACCATCGCGATGGCGTTCCCCTTTTTGCCAGAGGGGGCGAGTGCGGCTGCCAAGGTCAGCAAGAGCACTTCCATCACGCCGCCGCTTAGCCCGCTGGCTGCCCGGGCGACGTTTAGCCATGTGTAGTGTGTCAGGCCCACCGTCGCCAGATTGACGAGGGCGAACACCAGCATGGCGCAGATCAGCACTTTCTTGCGGTCCGCCTGCGCCGTCATGGTGATGAGAACGGGTGTGCCGACCGCGAACGCGATGGAAAAAACGGTGATCAATTGTCCCACGACGGCAACCGGCAATTGCAGGTCGAGCGCGATCTGATCCAGGATGCCGGCGACGATGTATTCGGCCGTGCCGATCAGAAAACTGATGAAGGACAGTAGATAGATTTTTACTGAGTTCTGCATGGAAAGAAACGGCAAACTGCGGCATCGCCGATGGGCTGGCGCATTGTGTCGGCCTAAGGCCGAGAGGATATTAGGGCAGTCGGATTACAGCGAACGGATTGTGTCGGCGAGGTCGCGGCTAGCGCCGGGCGTCCGTTTGAAGTAGGTGAATTTGCCGATGCGCTGAGCCGTCAGGAAGCCGGCCTGTTCGAGCAGCTTCAAATGGCTGGACGCGGTGGGAGGCGATATGCCCAGGGCTTGGGCAAGATACAGACCACACACACCCGCTGCTTGGTCGTAGCAGCCCGGCCCGAAATGCCGACCCGGTTCAGCCAGCAGTTCCAGAATTTTCAGCCGTTTGGGGTTGGCCAGGGCGGTGAGTTTGGCAAGCAGCGCAGTCATAGTTAGAAGATTAGCAAATAAGCTAATTGTTTGCAGATAGCGCAGGCTGCGATGCGGGGCCGCTCGCGGCATGCAGCGCTTCGATGTGCCCTGGTCTCAATGCGTGCCGACGCTCCTTTTTTCCAGGAAGAGCAGCCAAAGACGCTGCGCCTTCTCCGAAGGGGTCGTATTGCATGACCTGCTCCTGGGGTTGCGCCGAGCCGGTGGCGCGCTTAAGAGCAAGCCGGGGCAGGCGGGTAAAATACAGCCCTTCGCCGGGCTTGCTGACGGAATTCGCGCCTGCCCGGCCTCTGGCCTGCGTCCCGCCGGCAGTCTCGCCGCCTAAGCGAGGGCGCGCCGCGACTGTTCATACCCCCTTTGCAAGGATCGTCATGTCCGCTCCCCGCCCGCCCGAAGTCTCCGGCGAGGCGGCGCCGCATTTGCGCCGCGTGTTGAAGCCGCGTCACCTCACCATGATCGCCATCGGCGGCGCCATCGGCACCGGGCTGTTCGTGGCCTCGGGGGCGACCATCGCCCAGGCTGGGCCTGGCGGCGCTTTGCTGACCTATCTCGTGATAGGCCTCATGGTGTATTTCATCATGACCAGTCTGGGCGAGTTGGCGGCCTTCATGCCGGTTTCCGGGTCATTCGCCACCTATGGCGCACGCTATGTAGACCGCGGTTTCGGTTTCGCCCTGGGATGGAATTTCTGGTTCAGTTGGGCCGTGGTGGTGGCCGTGGATCTGGTGGCCGCGCAACTGGTGATGGCCTATTGGTTGCCCGATGTGCCTGGGATCATCTGGAGCGGCGTGTTTTTGCTGCTCATGCTGGGTCTCAATGCGTTTTCGGCCAAAGGCTTTGGCGAAGGCGAATATTGGTTCTCCCTGATCAAGGTGATTGCCGTGCTGGCGTTTCTGGCGACGGGCGTGGCCATTCTGGCGGGGATCATCCATGGTGGGGACTCGCCGGGTCTTTCCAACTGGACCGTCGGTGACGCGCCTTTTGTGGGGGATTTCGCCACCCTGGTCGGCATTGCGATGGTGGTGGCCTATTCCTTCCAGGGTACTGAGCTGGTCGGCGTGGCGGCAGGCGAGTCGGAAAACCCTCGCCGCAACGTTCCCATTGCCATCCGGCAGGTGTTTTGGCGCATTCTTCTGTTTTATGTGCTGTCGATTGCCGTCATCGGCTGCCTGATTCCCTACACCGATCCGCAATTGCTGCGCAGCGATGTCAGCGATATTGCCGTCAGCCCCTTTACCTTGGTGTTCGAGCGGGCCGGCCTCCTTTCGGCCGCCTCGGTGATGAATGCCGTGATCCTCACGTCCGTCTTGTCCGCCGGCAACTCCGGCATGTATGCCGCCACCCGCATGCTGTTCAATATGGCGACCGAAGGTATGGCGCCCCGGCGCTTCGCGCGCCTAAGCCGCGGCGGTGTGCCGCGCTATGCGCTGGCGGCTACGACTGCGTTGGCGAGCCTTTGTTTGTTGAGTGCGGTCTACAGCCCGCAAAAAGTGTATATCTGGCTGCTTAACCTGGCCGGTATGACAGAGTTCATCGTCTGGCTGAGCATCGCAGTCAGCCACTATCGCTTCCGCAGAGGCTATGTGCTCCAGGGGCACGATCCGGCGCGACTGCCTTACAAGGCAGGTCTGTTTCCTTTCGGGCCTTTTTTCGCTTTTGGGCTATGTCTGGTGATCACGCTAGGGCAGAACTACGAGGCCTTCACCCATGACCGCATCGATTGGGGCGGGGCGTTTGCGACCTATCTGGGCATTCTGCTGTTTCTGGTGACCTGGGCCGCTTACCGCCTGATTCGGGGTTCGCGCTGGGTGCGTTATAGCGAGATGCGCTTTGACTACGCTGACGAGCCTGACGATCCAAAACCTTGAGGGCTCTTCACGACAGGCTCGCGGGCGCAGGGTGAGCGTGGACGACCCGGACGCTTTGTCCGGCGCTGGCGCTGTTAGCCTGCTTACCCTGGCGGTGGTTTGCTGCGGCGGTTGCCGAGCGTGAATGCCGGCAGGGGACGCACCTTTACCCTTGATCCCTATGGGGCTTGAGGGGGTATGGCCGATTCGGACGTTAAGATAGGGGATTACCCGCGCTGCCGACGCGGCGCCCGGGCTGTCCTTCACCTAGTCTGCTATCCCTATGTCTATTTCCCCAGGCATTTCCGGCGATGCCGCCGATGCCACCAGTGAACTGTCCCCTGCTCAAACCCGCCGCGCCCTCTTCGCACTGGGTGTGGGCGGTTTCGCCATCGGCACGGGCGAGTTCGTCATCATGGGCCTGTTGCCTAACGCCGCCACCGGTCTGGGCGTGTCCATTCCGCAGGCCGGCTATCTGATCAGCATTTACGCGCTGGGTGTGGTAATCGGGGCTCCCCTGCTTGCCGTGTTGGGCGCACGGCTGGCGCGTCGTAATTTCCTGATCGCTTTGATGCTGGTGTTCGCGTTCGGCAATTTTGTTAGTGCTATCGCGCCTAGCTTCGGCTCGATGGCCTGGGCGCGGTTCGCGACGGGCTTTCCTCATGGGACTTACTTCGGTGTGGCGGCGCTGGTCGCGGCCAGCCTCGTGCCGCTGTATCGGCGTGCGCAGGCGGTGGCCATGGTGTTGCTTGGCTTGACGATCGCCACGCTGGTAGGCGTGCCCATTGCGGCAGCCATCGGGCAGTGGCTGGGCTGGCGTTCGGCCTTTGCCATCGTGGGCGGGATAGGCTTGCTGACGGCATTGCTGGTCTGGCGATGGGTGCCTTATCTGCCGGGTGACAAGACCGCGAGCCCCATGCGCGAACTCAGTGCATTGCGCAACAAGCAGGTCATTCTGACCCTGGGTATCGGCGCGATCGGTTCGGGCGGTATTTTCTCCGTGTTCAGCTATATCAAGCCCACCATGATCGAGGTGGCGCATCTGCCCGAAGTGCTGGTGCCGGTCGTGCTGGCCTTATTCGGGGTAGGCATGGTCAGCGGTAATTTGCTGGGGTCGCGTTTCGCTGACCGTAATATGGAAAACACCATCCGCTACGTGCTGATCTGGGCCGCCGTGGTGATGGGGGCGTTTACGCTGACGTCGCACAGCGCCGTATTGGGTTCGCTCAATGTGCTCTTGATCGGCACGGCCGTTGCGCTGGGCGCCACCTTGCAAACGCGGCTGATGGACGTGGCTGGTGACGCCCAGACCCTGGCTGCCGCCTTGAATCATTCCGCCTTCAATGTGGCCAATGCCTTAGGCGCCTGGCTAGGCGGGGTGGCGATCGAAGCGGGCCTGGGCTGGTCGTCCACGGGCTGGGTGGGCGGCGTGCTGGCCTTGGCCGGCCTGGGCATCCATTATTGGGCTCTGGCCGATATGCGCAAGAAGACCTAAGTCGTCTCGCCAGCCTTAGCGTGGACTGACGGGGCCGCCCGCTTTCAACGAGAAGGCAGCGATGTGTTCGGAGCGGTGCTTCTCGGGCACTTGTCCCGCTTATCGATCGAGGGGGAAGGGCAGTTGGCTGGCCTTAAAGTGCAGCGTTCAGCGTATTGATAGCGGTCTGCGGAGGTTCGCTGTGCTCGAGCTGATTGGTCGATCTGGGTCTAGGCGCAGGGCAGCGCCTCCTTGATTGGGGGCTTGCAATAGCGCTGCCTATCGCCATTCATGTAAACGAAGAGGACCCCTTTGTTGCAGACGGGCGAATCCGGATGGGCGAGAGCAGGCTTACGGGCTTATTCTTCACAAAGTTAAGGTCTGTCCTTCTTGTTTATAGGACGGGTGGTAGGGGCGCACATCGCGGAAATTGGCTCTAATTTTCCCGGGCATTCTGTTATATGCGCCGCTTATCGATCCGCTCGGCAGGCGCGAACACCGAGACGTAAACCATTTCATGAGGGGCTGTCATGTCCGCCACCCTTTTTTACAAGCAAGCTGTGCCGATCAACCGTGATGCGCACCGCCATACGAAAATTCAAATCCAGCCTGGTCATTTTTCTTTCGCGCAGCAAACCAATGCGCTGCCGGTTTCGGCCAGCGAGTTCGTCGAGGCTGCGCGGCATTACCCAATTGTTTTTGTTGCCGATGAGGCGGGCGGCTTCAGTGCGGTCGCCGTGTTGGGTTTGCAGAATGGGCGCAATCTGTTCGTGACGCCGGAAGGAGAGTGGCGGGCCGACACCTACATACCGGCATTTGCGCGCCGTTATCCGTTTGTATTGGGCGCGACCGACGATGCCGGTCGTTTGGCGGTATGCCTCGACGCCAGCTATCCGGGCGTCAACGAGGCTGATGGCATCGCGCTATTTGAACAAGGCAAGGAGACGGCCTATCTGTCCCAGATGATGGAGTTTCTGGGTAATTATCAGGACGACATCGCCGCCACCGGGCGGATGGTGCAGCGTTTGAATGACCTGGGTTTGCTAGCAACCAAGACGCTCACGCTCTCGCGGCCCGAGGGTGATATTCAACTAGGCGGGTTCTGGACGGTAGACGACGATAAATTCGCCAAATTGGATGACGCGACCATTGTCGAGTTGCATCGCAGCGGGATCTTGCGTTTGCTTGAATGGCACCGGGCTTCGCTGCGTAATCTCGCGCAGCTGGCGGCCTTGTTTGAGGCAGGGCAAAAACGGTCTGCCTGAGGGTTTTCTGCGGTGTCTACGCGCTGGGCGCCAGCGCGCCTCCTGCGGCGTGGACTGTCGGCTGACTGTTCCGTTCACCGATCAAGGCGGCCTCTGCGCCTGCGCGTTTTCATCGATGTTGTGGTCGAATCCAGCGGCGGGTGCGCTGGAGGCTCGATGATCGAATCGCTGCGCACCAGCCCCGGGGTCAGCCACGACCGCTCAGGCAGGTCTGCAAGGCGCGGTTGTAGCTGTCCACCATGATTTGGGTGGTCCATGGGTTGGGGGTTGCGGGATCAAAGCCGCTCTCGTTCATGGCTTGGCGCTGGCAGTCCGCGCCAGGGGCGCGGCTGGCGAGGCCGACCGGCGCCAGATTTACCGAGGCTGGGTCCGTGGGGTCACTGCTCAAGGTGTTGGCGGAGGGCGGCCCGGCGGGCGCAGGCAGCGCAGGGTAGGCATAGGCCGGCTCATAGATAGGGCCATATTCAGGCGAGGGGCTTGAATTCGCTGACAGCAACAAGCCGGCGGTCACCAGGGCTAGCGCGCCGCCCACGATCCAGCGGTCGCTCGCTGACCAAGCGCTCGAATGGTGATGGCCGCTGCGATGGCCGTTGTAATAGCTAGGGTGGCCGCCGTGATAAGCCCAGCGAGGGCCGCCCGCCAGGGCAGGGGAAGTGGCGGTCATGGTGGCCAGAACCAGGGCGCCGCTCAGCTGCAAAAATCGGAATTTCATCGTCATGCTCCAGAGAGCCGGCCAGGGACGGCCGCTCCCAGGCGCTAATTTACTCTGGCGGCAAGGGGCGATGTGTAAGCAGAATTCAGGCAGGATGTCAGCGGGTTTCCCGCCGGTCACAGCGTTGCGACCACCACACCATCGGAATCGCGCTGAGCGCGAACAGCGCCATCATCGCAAATCCGCCCCATTGCACGGCGGGGTAGACCAGCCTGGCGGCATTGACACTGAAAAACATCAGTATGCCGCCCGACAGCATGCCATAGAGCGCGATGGCCGATGTCTGGTTGTGCGCGGGAACGCGGCGCGAGAGATAGGTCATGATGGCCGAATTGTTGCCGCCCAGCGTGAATGCCTGCAAGAGTTGAAAGGCCAGCAGCAGAGGCAGATCAATGAAAGCGGCCAAACCCAGCCAGCGCAGGGCCGTCATTGCCGCCGAAATCCAGATCAAGCGTTCGGGACCCAGCTTGGGCAGAATGCGTAGCGCCAGGAAAAAGAACGCAACCTCTGCACTGACGCCGACCGTCCATAGCAAACCGATGTCCGAGGTGGATAGACCTTGGTCCGTCCAGAACAGCGTGGCGTAGGAGTATAGAAAGCCATTGCTGGCCTGCGTCAATGAGGCGGCCAGAATACACAGCACCACAGGGCGGTCACGCAGCACCTGAAGCAAGGGCCATCCGGCGGTATCGGGCGGTCTGCGCGGCGCCACATTACCCACGCCCAGCGCGCCTAGGCAGAGCACGCAGGCCAGCGCCAGCGCCACGCTCATGATAATGATGGACAAGGGGCCGGTGCCGCGGATGATATAGCCGCCTGCCAAGGTGAAGGCAGCAAAACCGATGGAGCCCCAGACGCGCACCGTCGTATAGAGCGGGCGGCCGCCTTGCGTGGTGGCCAGGGCGATGCGGTCAAGCACGGGCTGCACAGCCGGCAGCAGTAGATTCACGCCCAGGGTGGTCCAGAACATCCAGCCGGGGGATTGTTGCCAGGGATAGAGGGCGAAGAGTAGTCCCGTCCCCACCAGGGGCAGCGCGATGAGAAGGCGCAGGCGCCCGGTCAGATCTGCAGCATGAGCGACGGCCGGCGCCGAGAGGATTTTGGGCAAAAAGGCCGTGGCAACGATCAAGCCGATCAGATTTTTGTCCAGCCCCTGGCTGGACAGCCACAGCGGGAGAAAGGGAATGCTGATACCCTGCAAGCCGTAAAACAGAAAATAGAAAGCGCGCAGCCAACCCAGCTTGTTGCCCACTTGAAGGACTCCCCCGATGCCGCGCGAGGCGCACAGCCGGGCGTGAGCATACTGCAATCCGCAAGCTCCTGTGGCTGCTTGGCTATCTCTTCTCGCGCGGCTGCGCGTTTTTTCCTTGCTTGGCTCTCATGTCTAAAGAATCCCCCGAACTGCAACTTCGCACCGCTGGCGAAGACGATGTGCCCTTTCTGCTTGATCTGCGCCGCCGCACCATGGAACCGCATCTGGTGCAGGATCACGTTCCCTTCGATGATGACATCCACATGCAGCGCATTCGCTATCACTGGGAGGACGCACGCATTGTGCTGATCGACCAGCAGCCTGCCGGTCTGTTCAAGGTGCATCTCGACGAAGAGGGCCTGTATGTGATCCAGATCCAGCTCGCGCCGGCCTGGCAGGGTCTCGGGCTGGGAGCGCGGCTGCTGAACACGGTGCTGGCGCGGGCCGACGCGCAGAAGCTGGCTGTACGGCTGGCGGTGCTCAAGAACAATCCGGCGCGGCGCTTGTATGAGCGTTTGGGTTTCCTTACTCAGGGGGAGAACGACATCGAATATCTGATGGTTCGCCAGCCGGCCAGCGCAGGCTGAGCCGGCATCGGCGCCATGCGAGCCCGCGCCAGGATTCAGAGCAGTTGCAGCGCCAGTTCGCCGCCGGCGAAGCTCGCCGTGATGCGATGGCCGGCGCCCGGGATATCAAAGGGTTGACACATCGCCCCGGTCGAGACGATGTCTCCCGCGCGCAGGGTGACGCCCCGCTCTGCGGCATGGGCGAACAAAGCCGTCAGGGATTGCACCGGATCTACGGCGTTGTCTCCGGACAGCGCTTGCGCCTTGATCTGCCCATCGACCAGCACGACTGCCGATTCTGTCACCCGCCGTATTGCATCCAGGTCCAGGCCATTACAGACCGCTTGACCGATGATCAGCGCCTCGAACCCGACATTGTCGGCCGTGAAGCTTGGCCAGCCCGCAGCCCGGCGGTCCCTGAAACGCGAGCGCACGACCTCGAAAGTCACGCAGCTGTGACGGATATCCTGTGCCTGCACCTGTCGGCCTTCGGCTGGCGCGATGTCTCGGGCGAGCACGAAAGCGATTTCGCATTCGATGGTCACGGGGTCGGCGGAAGGCAGCGTCAGGCTTGCGCCCGAGGCATGGCAGCGCCCACGCGCAATCTGGCCGACCAGCGGCCGGGGCAGGCCGGTGGCGCGCAGTTGCGCAGGACTGCCCACACCGAGTTTCCAGCCACCGCGTTCGTCGCCCGTTGCAGCAAACAAGGCGTCTTGCGCCTCATAACCCTGCTGCAAGGTCTCAGGCCGCAATGCTGCGGGCAGCTCGTCAAGCAGGGTGCCGTCCCGCCAGGTTTGCAGGAGAAGTCCGCTCGTCAAGGCCGGGTCAAATACACGGTTGCTCATACCAGGAAACACCTTAGTTGTAGGAAATGCGCCAATAGGCAGCGTAGGCGAAATCGCGCGTGCCGCGACCTGAACATCCTATTCGAAGGGGCTGCCCAGCGCATCCAGAACCTGAACTGTGGCTTCGACCACTTCCGGGCCGATGCCATCGCCGGGGATAAGGGTGGCGGGAATCTTTGTATTTGCGCGCATGCGACGCTTCTGTCAAAAGAGGGCGCTTGCAAGCTGAGATCTGGCCGATGCTGGTCTTGCCTATTTCGCCGTAACCCGGCTCCGGACAATGGCTTAAGTACTAAGATCCTAGCGCTTTAATGTTTTCTTCCACGGTACAGGCCCCAAGCCGGAACCCAGGGTTTTCCCTTGCCGGCTTTGCACTCTTTGGAGCGAGAATAAGGATAGACCTTGGTGCAAGCCGCTTGCGGGGAGGCGGATCGGTCGTCGACGAAGGGCCGGCTTGTATATCCCGGCGGTTGCTTTGCTCGCTGCGAGCATTGCGGGGTTCCGACGCCAATAAAGGAGGATGAGACCGCCAGCGTGCGGCGCAGGGGCTTTGGACAACCCTAGCCTTCAGCCCTATTCAGTCTGGGAAGTTTCTGCCGGAAGGCGGCGGCCCCCGACTATGGCTGGCAAAAAAAAACGGAGGCCTGAGCCTCCGCAAGAGAAATAGCGCCAATCTGCGAGGCGCGGCAGCAGGGCCAATCGAGCGACACGGGAACCGGCGAGAACCCGCAACGATGGTCAGGGCGCCTGCTGCGTTGCTAAATGTCTACGATTTCATCGTCGGCGCGCAGCAATTTCAATGATATAGGACAAATACTAATTTCGTCAGGACTTACGATTCATAAATTTCATTCTTACTCTCTCGTGCAAACGGGAAAAGTCTGTCCCTAATAATTGCATCGTTTGGCCGGTTATGCTTCATCCTATGAATATTGAGATTAATGAAGAGTTGCGGGTCTATATTGACCCGCTCAGTGCCGAAGAGTACGCCGCCCTGGAACGCAGCATTCTGACCGAGGGTTGCCGCGATGCCCTGGTGCTTTGGGGCAATGTCCTGGTCGATGGGCATAACCGTTATGAAATTTGCCGCAAGCACGGGATTGCGTTTCGCACCTTGCAAAACGAGCGATTTCAATCCATGGACGATGTCCGTCTTTGGATGATCGACAACCATCTAGGCCGTCGCAGTGTGTCCGACTACCAGCGCGGCGTGTTGGCCTTGCGCAAGAAACAGATTCTGCAATCGCGGGAGCAGTCGGTCCCGGCGGGCGAAGCCGCGCTGCCCGAGCCGCCCATGCCTAGCCGTCAGGAATTGGCTCGTGAAGCCCGCGTGAGCAGCAACACCCTGGCGCAGATCGAGCGCATCGAGCAGCGTGCGGTGCCTGCCCTAGTGAAGGCTGTGCGCTCGGGCGAAATTTCGATTAATGCGGCGGCGGCTGTCGCCAGTCTGCCCGAGACGCGCCAGCAGGCCGCCGCTCAGGGCGGCAAGCAGAATCTGCGTGAAGTGGCGCGCCAGGCCCGCATGGAGTTGCAGGCGGCCCGTTACGAGGCCAAGCTGCGCAAAGAGGCCGAATCGCCGCAAGCCGGCAATCAAACGCCGCCCTGGGAAGACCGGCCAGCCATTGAGGATTATCCGGCTGAGGTGGAACGCCTGACCGGCATCATCAAGCGCTTGACCGAAGAGCGCGACACGCTGAAAAAGAAGGTGATGCATCTGACGGTCGCGCTGGCGGAAGCCCGCCGCGAGCCAGACAGCCAGCCTTAGCCGCAGCGGATGGCGCTGATCTTGCCCTGCCCATCGACGATGATGTTCACGCGGCCAGGGTTGTATTCCAGTGTCATCACCTGTCCGGGCTTGAGCACGCGCACGGTGTCCGAACCGCTGCGCTTGCGGACATCGGCACTGCTTGAGTCCGTAAATGGCTGGCCGAGCCAAGATTGTGCCGATTGGGCATCGCAACTTGCACCACCAGACAGCGCGGAGTCTGAAGACAGGGCGTCTTGGGCTGGGGAGGCGGCCGGCTTGGCGGCGCAGCCGGCCAGACCAGCCAAGCTCAGGGCGAAGAGAAAGGGCAGCGATTTCCGGTTCATGAATGCTCCTTGGACGCGGACGAAACACCCATCATATCGCCTGAACGCCGCCCTGCGGGGCGCTCAGTGGCGTACGCGCCGCTCACGAACGGCGTGCGCCAGATCTTCCAACACCGGTTCGGTTTGCGTCCAGCCCAGGCAGGCATCGGTAATCGACACGCCGTGGGCCAGCGCCACGCCCGGTGTGAGGTCTTGGCGTCCAGGCTCTAGATTGCTTTCGAGCATCAGGCCGGTGATGCGTGTTTCGCCTTGGGCGATCTGCTTGGCGATGTCGCGCGCTACGTCGATCTGGCGCTCATGCGATTTGTTGGAATTGGCATGCGAGCAGTCAATCATGACCTGTTCGCGCAGCCCTGCGCGACGCAGCACTTCGCAACAGGCTTGCACGCTGGCCTGGTCGTAGTTGGGACCATTTTTGCCGCCGCGCAGAATGACGTGAGTATCGGCATTACCGCGCGTTTCGAAAATGGCGGCCATACCCATTTTGGTCATGCCCATGAAGGCATGCTTGGCGCCGGCAGCCACGATGGCGTCGGCGGCGATCTGCACGCCGCCATCCGTGCCGTTCTTGAAGCCCAGCGGGCTGCTCAGTCCCGATGCCAGCTGACGGTGGCTGGGGCTTTCGGTAGTGCGTGCGCCAATAGCGCCCCAGGCGATAAGGTCAGCGATGAATTGCGGGCTGAGCAAATCCAGAAATTCTGTGGCGATGGGCAGGCCCAGGCCTGAGATTTCCAAGAGCAGAGAGCGGGCACGCCGCAGGCCTTCATTGATGCGGAAACTGCCGTCCAGCCGCGGGTCGTTGATGTAGCCTTTCCAGCCCACCGTCGTGCGCGGCTTCTCGAAGTACACCCGCATCACGATGAGCAAATCGTCTTTCAGCGCCTCGGCGGCCGTTTTCAGCTGGCGGGCGTATGCCATCGCCTGTCCGTGGTCATGAATGGAGCAGGGCCCCACGACGACGATCAGGCGGTCATCGCGGCCATGCAGCACGTCGGCGATGCGAGCCCGGCTGGTCTCGACCAGATGCTGGACCTCGGGCGGCGTGGGCAACTCGTCGAGCAACAGGGCAGGGGATATCAGGGGACGCACTGCACCAATACGGGTGTCGTCGATGCGGGTGCTGTCCTGGGTGGCGTCGGCCTGACCGGTTTCCTGGTCATGCAAAGCGTCGTCGATGCGGGTCAAAGCAGTTCTCCGTGCGCGCTGGCGATAGACGACGATTATCGCACTTCGCCTGCCCCGCCGCCTCAGCGGCGTGCGTGCAGCGCCACCCCGCATAGCGAAGCAGGCCCTGCGAACGTGAGCGCGCGACCCGATCGCCTGGGGCCAGGACCATGCCCAGGCATACCGGGGCGCAACCAAGGAGATGGGATAGCTCGGGCATGATGGTCCTGCCGGCCCGGCGCCAGATTCAGTCAGCCACCGGTGTGCGCATCGTGACAAACTCTTCGGCGGCCGTCGGGTGCACGCCGATGGTGTCGTCGAAGACTCGTTTGGTGGCGCCTGCTTTGAGCGCCACGGCCAGACCCTGGATGATCTCCCCCGCATCCGGGCCAACCATGTGGCAGCCCAATACCCGATCCGTGTCGGCATCCACAACCAGCTTCATCAGCGTGCGCTCTTGCGAGTCCGTGAGCGTCAGCTTCATGGGCCGGAAACGGCTTTCGAAGCGTTTGACGCGATGACCGCGCTCGATGGCCTGCTCGGTGGTCAGGCCCACGGTGCCGATATTGGGCAGGCTGAACACGGCCGTCGGAATCAGGTCATAGTCGACCGGACGGTATTCCTCTGGTCGGAACAGGCGGCGCGCGACGGCCATGCCTTCGGCCAGCGCCACCGGCGTGAGCGGCACGCGGCCGATCACATCGCCCAGCGCCAGGATGGAGGGCTCGGCGGTTTCATACTGCTCGTTGACTTCGATATAGCCTTGATCATTCAGCCGAACCCGAGTGTTCTCCAGGCCCAGCTTGTCCAGCATGGCGCGGCGGCCCGTGGCGTAAAGCACGCAATCGGTTTCCAGGACGGAGCCATCTTTGAGCGTGACGGCCAGGCTGCGGTCGGCCAGTTGGTCGATGCCTGCGATTTCAGTATCAAAGCGCAGATTGATGTTCTTTTTCGATAGTTCCTCGCGCAAATGCTCGCGTACGCTTTGATCGAAACCACGCAGGAACAGCGCGCCGCGGTAGGCCAGGGTGGTGTCGGCGCCCAAGCCATTGAAAATCGAGGCGAATTCCAAGGCGATATAACCGCCGCCCACGACCAGGACACGGCGGGGGAGTTGCTTCAGGAAAAACACCTCATTAGAGGTGATGGCGTGTTCCTTGCCCGGGATGTCCGGCACGAAGGGCCAGCCGCCGGTCGCGATCAGGATGCGTTCGGCCGTGTGGCGCTTGCCGTTTATTTCGACGGTGTGCGGATCAAGCAGCCGGGCATGGCCCTCATGCAGCGTGACGCCGCTATTGACCAGCAAGTTGCGATAAATGCCGTTCAGGCGCTCGATCTCGCGATTCTTGTTCTGGATCAGGGTGTGCCAATCAAAGCTGGGGTGGCCCGGCGCCCAGCCAAAACCGCTGGACTGCTCGAAATCGTCGGCGAAATGGGCGCCGTAAACCAGCAGTTTCTTGGGCACACAGCCCACGTTCACGCAGGTGCCGCCGAGATAGCGGCTTTCCGCTACCGCCACGCGGGCGCCGAAGCCGGCCGCGAAACGTGCCGCGCGCACTCCGCCGGAGCCTGCGCCGATGACATAAAGATCGAAATCGTAAGCCATAGGTATCCTTGTTGCTATTGCCAGCGTCGCCAGCAGCTATTGCCTATTAAACCGCGTTCCGACTGCCCGTCGGATGAAATCCGCGGCTGAGAACCTGTCTTTGCCTTAGCGAGAGCTCAAATCCGACGCCTGGCCTCTTTGCTGAGCTGCGCCAGGCGCCGCGCAAGCGGATCGAACATCTCGGCGGCCGTATTGCCATATCCGAGGACCAAGCCTGTTTGCCGTGCCGTCAGGCCGAAGCTGGAAAGGGCCTGAGGCTGCATACCGTGAGCAGGCGCACTGGCGGCGATATGCTGATCATCATAGCCCTCGGGCAGGTGCAGGGTCAGATGCAGGCCGCACTGCCCGCCCAGAACCCTGTGTTCAATATCCAGGTGTCGGGTGAGGGCCGCCCGCAAGGCCTGCTGGCGTTCGCGGTAAAGCCGCCGCATGCGGCCCAAGTGGCGGCTGAATTCGCCGCTCTCGATGAAATCGGCCAGCGCCAACTGTTCATAACGGTGGCCGCCGCGCAGCAGTTCGGCGACCGCGACCTGGGTGGCATCCACCAGCCGTTCCGGCAGCACCACGAAGCCGATGCGCAATGACGGGAACATGGTTTTGCTGAAACTGCCGATGTAAACCACGGGTGAGTGCGGCGTCATGCCCTGCATGGCCGCAATAGGTTCGCCATGATGGCGGAACTCGCTGTCGTAGTCGTCTTCGATGATCCATGCGCGATGGCGCCGCGCCTGAGCAATCAGATCCAAACGCCGTGCAGCCGGCAGCACGCCGCCGCTGGGATATTGATGCGAGGGTGTGACGTAGATGAGGCGGGGCGGCGCCTCAGCCCAATCCTTTGCCTGTACATGCAGGCCCTCGGCATCGACCGGCTTGGGCCGCACATCCAGATCGCCCGCAAAAAAAGCGGTCTTGGCGCCCCGGTAGCCCGGATCTTCGATCCAGGCAATATCGCCCGGATCGGCCAGCAGCCGGACGCAAAGCGCTAATGCTTCCTGGGTGCCCTCGGTGATGATGACCTGCTCGGGCAGGCAGTGCACGCCCCGGGCAACCCCCAGATAGCGCGCGATGCTGGCCCGCAGCTCGGCCTCTCCTGCGGGTTCGCCATAGGCCAGGGCATCGCTGCCGCCGCGCCGGGTGGCGCGGTCCAGCGAGCGGCGCCAAGCGGCCAGCGGAAAATGCGATAGCGCCGGCTGGCCGGGGCGTAAGGCGAGATACGCCGCCGTGCTCCTCGGCGTGCGTAGCAGGCTGTCCAGCCGGCGGGCGAGCTGGGGTTTTTCCTGGGTGTCGCGGCGTTCTGCCGCGGGGCGCTGGCGTGATAAGGCCGCGACCCGCGTTCCCTGACGGTCGGCCAGTAGATAGCCTTCGGCCGCCAGATGTTCGTAGGCGATCGATACTGTGTTGCGCGAAATCGAGAGCGATTCGGCCAGGGTGCGTGAGGCGGGCAGCCGTGTGCCGGGCGCCAGTCGGCCCTCAAGAATGGCGCTTTTCAGGCGCTGCTGAAGTTGACGCTGCAAAGGCATTGCGCGGGCCGACAGCGGTGCGTCCAGAAGAACCAGGTGAGTGAGAGCGTCTTCCATGATGGCCAAGCGTGGCACCTATAAATTGACAAGATATGGTGCTTTCCATGATGCCACGAATCCGGCTAGAGTTGGCCATTCATGAGATTGCTGGCCGCCCGCCAACGGAGATAGGTATGACCTTGTTGAATCCTTATGAGCAACCCATCGGTGCACCCATGCCGGATTGGACGCCGCGCCTGCCGCCGCCGCGTACGCCCATCGACGGGCGCTTCTGCCGCCTGGAACCCCTGGATGCAGAGCTGCATGCGGAAGATCTGTACACGGCTTACCGCGCCGCGCCCGATGGCCGCGATTGGACCTATCTCGCAGTCGGGCCCTTTGACAGTCCGCAGCGCTACCGCGACTACTGCGAGCGGGCCTCGGCCAGCATCGACCCCTTGCATTTTGCCGTGATTGACCGTGCCAGCGGTCGCGCCGTGGGCACGCTTGCGCTGATGCGCATGGACCCGGTCAACGGGGTGATCGAAGTCGGGCATGTCACTTTCTCGCCCCTGCTCAAGCGCACGCCTATCTCTACCGAAGCGCAGTTTCTCTTGATGCGGCGTGTCTTCGACGAGCTGGGCTACCGGCGTTTCGAATGGAAGTGCGACAGCCTGAATGGCCCTTCGCGAGAGGCCGCCGCCCGCCTGGGTTTTCAGTTTGAGGGCATTTTTCGCCAGGCTGTCGTTTACAAAGGCCGTTCGCGGGATACCGCCTGGTTTTCCATCATCGATAGCGAATGGCCTGCCCTGCGCGCGGGTTTCGAGCGCTGGCTGTCGCCTGAAAATTTCGATGCAGAAGGGCGGCAGGTGGCCCGTTTGCAAAGCTTGCGGGGTAACAGGGCTTAAGGCAGTTCAGCCGGATGGTTATCCAGCGCTTGAGCAATCTGCTGGCGCAAATCCCATTCGGCCAGTTGCGCGCTGATGGGGCCGTAATAAGCGCCATCACGCGTCAGATACATGGCGGGCAGATGAAAAACCTCATAGCGCTCGACCAGCCCGCCGTTGCGCCCCGCATCCACCCAGAAAATACGTTCGACAGGCAGTTCGAAGTCCGGCAACTGCCGCCGCGCGGTACGGCAATTAGGGCAGGTCTCGCTATGAAATACGACCAAGGATAGCCCGGGCGCGTCCAGGAGCTGGCGGTCGGCGGTACTGTCGTTGATATCGATCTGATCCATGGCGGCGGCTGATCGTCAGCCGTGGCGAAAGGGTGGAGCATTGCATTATGGCACGCTGTCTGAGGTCTGCCCCTCAAGCCCGTAACACGGCCGATCGCGTTACAACCGCCCGTATCCGTTGGTAAATCCCTTTCGCCCGCTTGGATGCCTCGTCTCGCCCCAAGTATGATGGCGCCATTGCCCGGCCTCGTTCGCCGGGCCACGTTTTTTCGCGGCGCTCGCCGTCGCGGCGCAGCATTTACAGCTATTTCCAGGAGATACCCGAATGACGCAAGCTGCCGAGGCTACTCTGCCGCCTTTGAATGTTCCTTCCTATGTCAAACATGCCCGCCTGATCGATTGGGTGCAAGGCGTTGTGGCGCTGACCAAGCCTGAGCGCGTGGTCTGGTGCGACGGTTCCCAGGAGGAGGCGGACCGTCTGTGTGAGCAGATGGTGCAAGCCGGCACCATGCGCCGGCTGAATCCGGCCAAGCGTCCCAACTCTTACCTGGCCTGGTCCGACCCTTCGGATGTGGCGCGGGTCGAAGACCGCACCTTTATCTGTTCTCAGCGCGAAGAAGACGCAGGTCCGACCAATAACTGGGCTGCCCCAGCCGAGATGCGTAACACCCTGCAGGGCTTGTTCGACGGCGCCATGCGCGGCCGTACCCTGTACGTGGTGCCGTTCTCTATGGGTCCTTTGGGTTCTCCGATCGCGCACATCGGGGTGGAGCTCTCCGATAGCCCCTACGTTGCGGTCAACATGCGCATCATGACCCGCATGGGCCGCGCTGTATGGGACGTCCTGGGCGCCGACGGTGAGTTCGTGCCTTGCGTGCACAGCGTGGGGATGCCGCTGGCCGAAGGGCAGGCGGATGTCGCCTGGCCCTGCAACCCGGTCAAATACATTGTTCATTACCCCGAAACCCGCGAAATCTGGAGCTTTGGCTCGGGTTATGGCGGTAATGCATTGCTGGGCAAAAAATGCTTTGCCTTGCGTATTGCCTCGACGATGGGGCGCGATGAGGGTTGGCTTGCCGAGCACATGCTCATTTTGGGCGTCACGACGCCTAAAGGCCGTAAATTCCATGTGGCGGCGGCTTTCCCGTCGGCTTGCGGCAAGACCAATTTCGCCATGTTGATTCCGCCGTCTGGCATGGATGGCTGGAAAGTCAGCACCATCGGCGACGATATCGCCTGGATCAAGCCGGGCCAGGATGGCCGTTTGCGCGCTATCAATCCGGAAGCCGGGTATTTCGGCGTCGCGCCCGGCACCAGCGAGAAGACCAATCCCAATGCCATGGCGACGCTCAAGGCCAATGTGATTTTCACCAACGTTGCGCTGACGGATGACGGCGACGTGTGGTGGGAAGGCATGACCGACACGCCGCCCGCGCATCTGATCGATTGGCAGGGCAAGGACTGGACCCCCGAGATCGCGCGTGAGACCGGCCGCAAAGCGGCGCACCCCAACGCCCGTTTCACCGCCCCGGCCTCGCAGTGTCCCTCCATTGATCCCGAATGGGAGAACCCGCAAGGCGTAGCCATCGATGCCTTCATCTTCGGCGGGCGCCGTTCCACCACGGTTCCGCTGGTGACTGAGGCCCGCGATTGGGTCCAGGGCGTGTATATGGCCGCCACGATGGGCTCGGAAACCACGGCGGCGGCAGTCGGTCAGCAAGGCGTCGTGCGGCGTGATCCCTTCGCCATGCTGCCGTTCTGCGGTTACAACATGGCCGATTACTTCAATCACTGGCTTGCTGTGGGTCAGCGCCTGGCTGATGCGGGCGCGACTTTGCCGCGCATCTATTGCGTAAATTGGTTCCGTAAAGGCCCCAATGGCAAATTCGTCTGGCCAGGCTTCGGCGAAAACATGCGCGTACTGAAGTGGATGCTGGGCCGGCTCTCGGGCGAGGCGGGTGGTCAGGAGCAGGTCTTCGGTATTTCCCCTAGCTATGGCGACGTTGATTGGACGGGTCTGGAGTTCACGCCCGATCAATTCCAGCAAGTCATTTCGGTGGAGGCGCCGGCCTGGCGAGAAGAGCTGGCCTTGCATGGCGAACTGTTCGAACAGTTGGCCCAAGGGCTGCCGCCTGCCTTGTCCCGCGCCAAGGCGGACATCGAGCACCGTCTGGCTGCCGTCCAGGCATGACCTGTCTGCCCCCTGACGGCGGTTATTTCTGCCTGCGGGGGGTTGCGCCGGCCGGCTTTCAGCCGGCCAGCCTCGATGTGTCGCGGGGCGAGTGCATCGCCATTATGGGGGCCTCGGGCGCGGGCAAATCTCTCTATCTACGCCAAATCGCTGACCTCGACCCTGGGCAGGGCGAGATATGGCTCGACGGCGTGGCGCGCAGCAGTGTGCCGGGACCGGTCTGGAGACGCCGCGTGCGCTATTGCCAGGCCGAATCCGGCTGGTGGGATGACGCTGTGGCTGCGCATTTTCCTGAGGTGGCCACGCCTTTACTCGCCGAGCTGGGGTTGCGCCCGGATATTCTGGCTGCCTCTGTTCACGAATTGTCCACCGGCGAGCGCCAACGTCTGAGTCTCGTGCGGGCGCTGCTAGACCGACCGCAGGTGCTGTTGCTGGACGAGCCTACGGCTGCGCTGGACGAGACGGCGGGTGCACGGGTCGAGACGCTTGTTCAGCGCTTACAGAGCGAAGCTATGACGATTATTGTGGTGACACATAAGCCGGAGCAGGCCAGACGGCTCGCGACCCGGTGCTACCGGGTGCAAGATCACGCGATGACACGGCAATGGGCTCGCAAGCCGTGATGCAAGCCGTGATGCAAGCCGTGCTCGTCTTGAACCTCAGTGACCTTTTGACTGCGGCCTCGCTGGTCGCTATGAGCGCCGCCATCTCGATGGTAATGCGCTTGGGCATGGCGCGCAGCATCCTTTGGGCGGCGGCGCGCACGGTCCTGCAACTGCTTTTGGTCGGGTATATCCTGCGCAGGGTGTTTGCGCATGCCTCGCCCTGGATCACCACCGCCGTGGTGCTGGTGATGATGGCATTGGCGGCGCGCGAAGTTGCCGCCAGGCCTGCCGGGCGGCTCAGCGCGGCGGGCAATTTTCGTATCGGAGCGCTTGCCGTCATTAGCACGACGGCGGTGACGGCTTTGTTCATTCTCAGCACGGCATTACGGCCCGACCCCTGGTATGACCCACGCTATCTGATTGCTCTGGTCGGTATCGTGCTGGGTAGCGTGCTGAATGCCAGCAGTCTCGCGCTCGACAATATGTTGAAGGGCGTGCGCCGTGAGCGCGCTGCCATTGAGGCCCGTATCGCGCTGGGGGCGACACCTTGGGAGGCTTTTTCAGCGCTCATGCGAGAGTCCGTGCGCCGTGGCTTGGTGCCTGCCATCAATCAAATGGCCGCTGCTGGCGTCATTACTTTGCCCGGTATCATGACCGGACAGATTCTCGCTGGCATGGACCCGGTCCAAGCCGTGAAATACCAGATTCTCATCCTCTTTCTATTATGTGGCGCGAGCGGTCTGGCGGCGATTAGCGCGGCCTGGGCGGCCCTGCGCCACCTGACTGACGCGCGCGGCCGTCTGCGCCTGGACCGTTTGCATGACCATTGACGTTTCCGGATTTCGGGTGCAGGGGCTGGCGCCGGTGGCGCGCCCGGATGCCCGCATTCTGATTCTTGGCACGATGCCGGGTGTCGTGTCATTGGCTCGCGGTCAGTACTATGGCAACCCGCGCAATGCCTTCTGGGGCATTGCGGCAGCCCTGTTCGGAGTGGATGCCGCAGCCGATTATGATGCCCGGCTCCAGGCGCTGATGGCTGCGCGTGTTGCGCTATGGGATGTCCTGGCCGATTGCGAACGCCGCGGCAGCCTCGATTCGGCCATTGTCGCGTCCAGCGTGGCGCCCAATGACTTGCCGGGCTTTTTCGCCGCCCATCCTCAGCTGGAGGTGGTCGCCTTGAACGGAGCCAAGGCGGCCCAGCTTTACCGGCGGCATGTCGTCCACCCCGCCGGTTTGCGTCTGCTGGCGCTACCTTCGACCAGCCCTGCCCATGCCGCCCAGCGGTTTGAGGACAAATTGACCGCCTGGCGTCCGCTTATCTCCTGAGTCTGAGGCGGCAATCAAAGCCGAATGACAGCTTCCGTTTCTACACTGAGAAGAGAAAAGTCGCGGCGTCTGCCACATAGCGCGGCCCTGGCAGGCGGCGCTGGGATGCCGCGTCTGACCGGCGTTTCCAGACACCATCTCGGGGCGCCGTTTGGGAGACCTGCCTCATGACAGCTGTCTACATTGATAAGCGCTTTGATGTCACGACGCCGCTGTATTGTCGTCTGACCCCGCGAGAGTTCCAGGATCTGTTCGACTCCGAGCAAATCCGTTTTCATGGGCGGGCCACGGTATGGCCAGCCAGTCAGGCTGACGGTGGAGCCCGCATGGCCTGTGGCGTGCCGGTCCTGATTCCGCCGGTATGGCGCGAGCGGCTACAAACTCCCAGCCACGAAGCCGCCTGGGAAGATAGCCATGCCCTCATAGGCATGTTGCGCTGGTTTCTGAGTACGCCGCCTGAGCGCGAGCCTGCCAGCGTGGTCTTGCACTCCACGGTAGGGGCCGTCGCTCAGGCCGCCCAGGACAGTGACGGATTGCGTCTGGTCATCGCGCCGGTGCGTTATGTCATGCCCCCGATGCAACGGCCGGGCAGTATGCGTCTGCCGGACCTGTTCAGCGGCAAAGTACAGCGCCGCCGAGAGTGCGAGGCCCGCGTCGTCGCCATGCAAAACCGCAAGCCTCAGGGCCCTGAGGGCATTACCCGTGTAAGGCGGGTACCGGCTTTCGCGCTGGGCACCCTGGTGGGCGGTGTGGCCATGTCCTCCCTAGCGCCGCCCGAGGCCTGGGCGCTAGTCACGGAGCTGACGCAAACCCGCCTCGGCCTGCCGGTATCAACGCTGTACTGAGTGTCGGGCTGCGATGCATAGCACTAAGCGGGCACTCGGCAAGCGGGTCGCCCAGTCAGCACAAACCGCGGTATTTGCGTTCGACGCTTTAAATCCGGCTATGACTATGACGTGTCCTGCCTGCGGTCCGGCGGAATGAATCCACGACACCTGCGATCTACCCGCTACATACGAGGGGGGAACCACCGTTATTTCAGCGGTGATGGGCGATTTTTGCCCGGCATGCGGCGAGGCGGTTTTGGGAATGGACGAATCGCTACGCACCGCTGAATGGATATTGCAGCTCAATCAATCGGTGAATGCTTCCCTTCAAGCCTGTAAAAACAAAAAAGCCTTGGAACACGTTGTGTTTCCAAGGCTTTTTCGTCTGGAATTTGGTGGAGCGGAGGAGGATCGAACTCCCGACCTTCGCATTGCGAACGCGACGCTCTCCCAGCTGAGCTACCGCCCCAAATCAAGTCGCAAACTATACACGAAAACTTTATTTTTGTGTGCCGGTGCGCATCAGGGGCTGAGTTTCAACGTGGTGACGACAGGGGTGTGATCAGAGGGCTGTTCGTTGCCGCGCGGGCCTTTGTCGATGATGCAGGCTACGCAGGTTGGCTTGAGGGCGTCGGAGAGCAGGATGTGGTCGATGCGCAGGCCGGCATTGCGGCGAAAACCGAACATGCGGTAGTCCCACCAGCTAAAAGATTTTTCCGGTTGCGCAAAGAGGCGGAAGGCGTCGGTCAGGCCGAGGTCGAGCAAGGCCTGGAAGGCCTGGCGCTCCGGGGCCGAGACCAGGACCTGACCTTCCCATTTTTCGGGATTGTGTACGTCTTCGTCGGCAGGGGCGACGTTGTAGTCGCCAAGAATCGCTAGGCGCGGGTAAGTACGCAGTTCTTCTTCGAGCCAATGGCGCAGCGCGCCGAACCATTCGAGCTTGTAGGGGTATTTGTCGCTATCCAGGCTTTGGCCGTTGGGGCAGTAGGCGCTGATGACGCGCACGTCTCCAGCCGGGCTGGGCAGGGTGACGGCGATGACCCGCTGTTGCGGGTCTTCATAGCCTGGGATGTTGCGGGTGAGGGCAAAGCCGGGCTCGCGCGACAGAATAGCGACGCCGTTATAGGTTTTTTGACCGGCCCAGGCCGCGTGGTAGCCGATCTCGGTAAAGGCCTCCAGCGGAAATTTATCGTCGGCCAGTTTCAGTTCTTGCAGGCACAGGGCGTCTACGGGGTTGGCATTGAGCCAGTCTATGACTTGCGGCAGACGGACTTTGAGCGAGTTGACGTTCCAAGTGGCTAATTGCATGAATTCTGTAGATCGTTATTTGTTGCGGGTTTTCAAGGGAGTGTGGCTGGAACAATCGCTGTAGCTACTCATCTGGCTACTCGTTTTGGGCGTGGTAAGCATTGACCCCACCGATAAGTCCTGATGATACCCGCTCATGCCGTGTTCTTTCGCTGGATGTACCCGAGGCGCGGCGTTCTGGTTCGTTAGTGCTGCGGCGGATTCAAGCGCTTATAGGGCGGCGAGGGCAGGTCGGGGTGCTTGTTCTTGGTATTTTGGCGGGCGGCGGGGCAGACGAGGCTGTCCCTCGGCCTTTGGGCTTTCATGATTGTGCAGCGGACGCCGGCCATGAACTGAAGGGGTGCGGCGTAGCTTGCCGCAGCCCTATTATGAAAACGCCAGGCCGGCCTATTGCGCAGCGCGCAACAAGCGAAGACCATTGGCTACGACCAGCAGGCTGGCGCCGACATCGGCGAAGACGGCCATCCAAAGCGTGGCGTTGCCGGTGACCGCGAGCGTCAGGAATACGATTTTGATGCCCAGCGCCAGTACGATATTTTGCGTCAGCACGCGGTGGGTGGCGCGTGACAGGCGTACGAAAATGCCTATCTTGCGCAAGTCATCGTCCATGAGCGCGACGTCGGCAGTTTCGATGGCGGTGCCTGTGCCAGCCGCGCCCATGGCAAAGCCGATATCGGCCCGGGCTAGCGCAGGGGCGTCGTTGATGCCGTCTCCGACCATGCCGACCAGACCGCCCTGATTGGTTTTGGCGGCGACACGCGTCAATTTGTCTTCGGGCAGCAGATCGCCGTGCGCCTCATCGATGCCCGCCTGGGCCGCGACGGCCTGAGCCGCCCGGTTGTTGTCGCCGGTGAGCATCAGGGTCTGCACACCCAGGGCATGCAGATCTGTGATGGCGGCGGCGCTGCTGGGTTTAAGGGTGTCGGCGACGGCGGCCAGCAGCAGTATGCCTTGGCCATCGCTGAGCGCGTTGGCGGTTTTGCCGAGCTGTTCGTAGGCGTCGATGCTCGCCTCGATGTCCGGGGTCAGCACACCGAGTTCACGCATCAGACGGCGGTTGCCCAGGTGGTAGGTGGTGCCGTCAATCGTGCCCGCCACGCCACGGCCAGCCAGGGCGTGAAAGTCGTTCACGGTGAGGAAGTCCTGGCTTGCGCTGGCCTGGGCCATGGCGCGCGAAACAGGGTGGTCGGAGCGCGCCGCAAGGCTGGCGGCGACCTGTGCGCTGGGCTGGCCATTGGCCGCGATGGGTTCGAGCACGACGAGGTCGGTTTGCACCGGCTTACCCTGTGTCAGGGTGCCGGTTTTGTCCAGCGCCAGCCAGCGCAGTTTGCGGCCGTTTTCCAGGTAGACGCCGCCTTTGATGAGAATGCCGCGCCGGGCTGCTGCGGTCAGGCCGCTGACGACGCTCACGGGCGTAGAAATCACCAGCGCGCAGGGGCAGGCGATGATGAGCAGCGCCAGGGCGCGATAGATGGAGTCCATCCAGGTGTGACCTAGCGCCAGTGGCGGCACCACCGCAACCAGGATGGCCAGCAGTACGACAGCCGGGGTGTAGATGCGTGAGAAGCGGTCGATAAAACGCTGTGTTGGCGCCCGGGCGCCCTGGGCCTGTTCAACGGCGTGGATGATGCGGTCTAGCGTGGAGTTGCCGGCAGCGGCTGTGACGCGATAGTCGAATGCGCCCGAGGTGTTGATGGTTCCGGCGTAAACGGCATCCCCGATGGTTTTTTCCACCGGAAGGCTTTCGCCGGTGATGGGAGCCTGATCAATAGAGGAGCTGCCGTCGTAGATTTCGCCGTCGGCGGCGATGCGCTCTCCAGGACGCACTCGAATCGCGTCACCGATGCGCAATTGCGTGGCAGGCACGTCGCTCCAGCTACCATCGCTGTTTTGGCGATGCGCGGTTTGCGGCGCCAGATCCATGAGGCCGCGCACGGCCTTACGGGCACGGTCGAGCGCGCGGGCCTCGATCAGTTCCGCGACATTGAACAGAAACATCACCATCGCAGCTTCGGGCCATTGGCCGATGAGCACGGCGCCGGTGACGGCGATACTCATGAGGGCGTTGATGTTGAGATTGCCGTTGCGCAGAGCGATCCACCCCTTGCGGTAGGTGCTCAAACCGCAGGCGGCAATAGCGGCCAGCGAGAGCAGGGCGGTCAGCCAGGGGTGCTGGCCCGCAAAATGCGCGGCCTCGGAGAGACCGGCGAGGACCCCGCCCAAGGCCAGCAAGCGCCATCCGGCTTTCTGCGACGGCGGGGCGCTGGTCGTCGTTTCCGGGGTCATGCCCAGGCTGCGGATGGCATCCAGAATGCGTTCGAGCGTGCCGTCGCTATGCACGACGGTCAGCATGCGCTGCATAAGGTTGAATTCCATGGCCTGCACTTCTGCCATGCTCCCCAGCTTTTTGCGGATCAGTGTTTCCTCGGTCGGGCAGTCCATCTGGCCGATGCGCAGCCGCGTCAGCGTCTGTCCCGAGCCTGCGTTCAGCTGGCTGCCACTCTGCTTTGGCTGGCTTGCGGCCGACGCGCAGCAGCCATCACCATCATGGCTGTGCGCAGGCTCGTGCTCGTGTGCGTCGCCGCGCGCGTCCGGGCGTTGCCCAGGGGCGCAGCAGGTGCCGGGGGTGGAGAGCTGGTGCTTAGACATGTTTGGATGGTCCTGTTTTTGCCTGTCCCAGTTGCTTCTAGGATATATACCGCATTCCACACCCTGGAGTTACTATAGGGTCAAGCGATACTCAGGAGCCTGTCATGAAGATCGGTGAATTAGCCAAGGCGGCTGCCACGTCTGCGGAAACCGTGCGCTACTACGAGCGTGAGGGCTTGCTGCCTGCGCCGCAGCGGGGCTTGAATAACTACCGCAGTTACGGGCAAGTGCATCTGGAGCGCCTGCGCCTGATCCGCAATTGCCGGGCCCTGGACATGACTCAGGACGAGATCCGCGCGATTCTGAATCTGGCCGACCACCACCAGGCGGGTTGTGGGGCGCTCAATGCTTTGTTTGATGAGCACATTGCGCATGTGGATGCCCGTATTGCCGAATTGGCTCAACTGAAGCAGCAACTCACTGAGCTGCGGCAGCGCTGTGCATCGGCGCGACCTGACGTGGATGACTGCGGGATTCTGCACGGTTTGGCAGAAATGCAGCTTGAGGAGCGGCCCGAGCGTCAGACGCATCTGGGTTGATCCGACGAGCTGTTCTATCCTGATGTCTTACTCGGCCCTATAATAAGAATGTTTCTCATTAATTTCATCGGATCTCTCTGATGTCCAGGCGGCGCCGTTTTGCCGCTATTCGCTATTTACCTCCCAACATGACTGAATCCGCTAGCAATTCCGCCATTCATGCGCTTAATTCCCGCCGTTCCATGAAGTTTTTGCGTGCGCCTGCGCCCAAGCCAGAGGAATTGGGGCAAATTCTGCAGGCCGCCATGAGTGCGCCCGACCATGGGGCCTTGCGTCCCTGGCGTTTTGTCTTGATTCAGGGTGAGGCCATCGGTCGTTTTGCCGATGTGGCGCTAGATGCCGTCAAGCGCAGCGGGGACCCGCGCATGACGCCCGAGAAGGAAAAAGCGGTGCGCGCTTGGATGGCCGACGTGCCAGTGTTTCTGGCGCTGGCCGCCAAAATCGACCATAACTCCAAGGTGCGGGAAGAGGAACAGGTGCTGGCGGCTGGCGCGGCCGTCATGAATGTGCTGAACGCGACCCATATGTTGGGCTACGGCGCTTTCTGGAGTACCGGTCTGGGCACCTATGTCGAAGCGGTGCAGGAGATTCTGGGCCTGGACCCGCTGGAGTACCGCTTCCTGGGCTACCTCGCCATCGGCACGCCGGCCTGCGCGGTCCCGCAGGTGCAGCGCCCGGATTACCGTGACTACGTGACGACGTGGACGGGCGCCTAAAAAAACAGCCTCTGACTCAGGTCAGAGGCTGTTGCAGGCAAACCCTAGGCAGGGGTGCAGATCAGGCGGTTTCCTGGATGACGCGCTGAGCTTCCTCTCGCACCCGCTCCGGCGCCGTGCCGCCGGTGTGCTTGCGTGCCGCGACAGAGCCTTCCAGCGTTAGAACCTGGTGGATATCCGCCTCGATCGAGGGGTGATAAGCCTGTAGCTCGGCCAGGCTAAGGTCTGCCAGGTCGCAGCCGCGTTGCTCGCAGTCGCGCACGGCATGGGCGACGACTTCGTGTGCGTCGCGGAAAGGCAGGCCGCGCTTGACCAGGTAGTCAGCCAGATCGGTCGCGGTGGCAAAACCCTGCAGCGCTGCTGCGCGCATGTTGTCGGCTTTGACTTTGATGCCGCCCGCCATGTCGGCGAAGATCGTCAGCGTGTCGCGCAGGGTGTCAGCCGTGTCGAATAAACCTTCTTTGTCTTCCTGGTTGTCCTTGTTGTAGGCCAGGGGCTGGCCTTTCATCAGGGTCAGCAGGGCGACCAGGTGGCCGTTGACGCGGCCGGTTTTGCCGCGTGCCAGTTCGGGCACGTCCGGGTTCTTCTTTTGCGGCATGATCGAGCTGCCGGTGCAGAAGCGGTCAGCCAGGTCGATGAAGCCGACGCGCGGGCTCATCCATAGCACCAGTTCCTCGGACAGGCGCGAGACGTGCGTCATAATGAGGGAGGCTGCGGCGCAAAATTCGATGGCGAAATCGCGGTCGGAGACGGCATCTAGGGAATTGCGGCAGACGCCATCGAAGCCCAGGGTGCTTGCCACGCGTTCGCGGTCGATCGGGTAAGAGGTGCCAGCCAGGGCGGCGGCGCCCAAGGGCAGGCGGTTCACACGCTTGCGGCAATCGGCCAGACGTTCGGCGTCACGGCCAAACATTTCGGCATAGGCGAGCAGATGATGGCCGAAAGTGACGGGCTGGGCTACCTGGAGATGAGTGAAGCCGGGCATGATGGTGCCCGCATTGTCCAGAGCCACGGTGGCCAGAGCGTGGCGCAACTGGCGCAGCAAGTCGATCAGCAGGTCGATTTCGTCACGCAGCCATAGACGGATATCCGTGGCGACTTGATCATTGCGGGAGCGGCCGGTGTGCAGGCGCTTGCCGGCATCGCCGACAAGTTCGACCAGGCGCTTTTCAATGTTCAGGTGCACGTCCTCAAGGTCGAGCAGCCATTGGAAGCTGCCGGCATCGATTTCGCTGAGGATCTGCTGCATGCCGCGCTCGATGTCGGCCAGATCCTGGGCGGAGATGATGCCCTGGGCGGCCAGCATATCGGCATGGGCCAGCGACCCACGGATATCGTGGCGCGCTAGGCGCTTGTCGAAATCCACGGATGCGGTGTACCGCTTGACAAGATCGGAGACAGGTTCGGAGAAGCGTGCGGACCAAGCTTGCGCCTTATTGGCGAATTGGTCTTGTTGGGAGGGAGTGTTTGCCATGGTGGCTGGAATTATAGGGCCTGGACGGCGGGCTGGTGCGTTCGCGCCGCCAGCTTGTGATGTTGGATAATTGGGTCGGATGGATCATAAGCAGGGAGTTTTGACGATGGAGTGGCAGACGCTAGCGAATACCCTGGATCAGTACACCCCCACGCAGACCTGGGCGCAGACGCTGGTCGGCATCGGAGTGCTGGCGGTGGTGGCGCTGTTTACGCAGTGGGTGGTGGTGCGGCTCGTGCTGTATTTCGCTCATAAGTTGTTGCAGGCGGCCGGCCACCAAGACTGGGATGCGGCCTTGCGGCGCAGGCGGGCCTATCAGAACCTCTGGTATGCCGTGCCGTTTGCCGTGGTCTCGCTAGGGATTCAACTGGTGCCCCACGCCGAGCGCGTGGTCAGTGTGGTGGGGCGGCTGGCCCACGCGACCACCTGGGTGTTTGTGTTCATGGCGCTGAGCGGGGTGCTGAGCGCATGGCAGGACACCTATTCGGCCACGACGCGGGCCCAGACGCGTTCCATCAAGGGCTATATCCAAATCAGCAAACTGGTGTTGATGGCGATTGGCGTGGTGCTGGTGCTGTCCATCTTGATCGACCGCTCGCCGCTGTGGATGATTTCCGGTTTGGGCGCGCTGTCGGCGGTGCTGCTCTTGGTGTTCAAGGACACCTTGCTGTCCCTCGTTGCCAGCACGCAACTCACTTCGAACGATATGCTGCGCATCGGTGACTGGATCGAGATGCCTCAGGCCAATGCAGATGGCTTTGTCAAGGATATTGCCCTGCATACGGTCAAGGTGCAGAACTGGGATAACACCGTCACCACGGTGCCGACCTATAAGCTGTTTTCCGAGAGTTACCGTAATTACCGCCAGATGTTCGAATCGGGTGGGCGCCGTATCAAACGCACCTTGCGCATTGACGCGTCCTCGGTGCGTTTTCTTGATGCCCATGAGCGTAACCGCCTGATGCGGTTTTATCTTTTGCATGACTACCTGCATGCCAAGGAAACGGATCTGGAGCGCGCCAACCAGGAATTGGGCGAGTTGGCCGCGGTGCCGGCCAACCGCCGCCGCCTGACCAATATCGGTACATTCCGGGCTTACGCCCTGCGTTATTTGTGCCAGCATGCCGAAGTGCGGCAAGACATGGCCATGATGGTGCGCATGATGGAGCCGCAGGCCGAGGGCATTCCGATCGAAGTGTATTGCTTCTCTGCCCTCACAGCCTGGGTCGAGTATGAGCGCATACAGGGGGATATCTTCGATCATCTGCTGGCTATCCTGCCCGAATTAGGGCTGCGGCTTTATCAACAGCCTTCCGGTTCGGACCTGTCGGCTTTCGCGGTGCAGTTGCGTCAGGCCGCGCTGCATGAGGCCCAGTACGAGCAAAGCTTGCCGGCGCCGGATGAGCCCGTGCGTGACATGCGATAATTTGTCATTCTTTTCATTGCATTGGAATTGTCGTTCATGAGCGTCGTCCGGGTAGGAATCGCGCAAATTAATGCCTGCGTGGGCGACCTGGCGGGCAATGCCGCCAGGGTGCTGAAGGCGGCCCGTGAGGCCTATGGCCGGGGGGCGGATATTCTGCTCACACCGGAGTTGGTGTTGACGGGTTACCCGCCTGAAGATCTGCTGCTGAGGCCCTTGTTCATCGAACGCCAGCAAGCGGTCTTGGCGCAATTGGCCGCCGATCTGGCCGGCTTGCCTGGCCTGCATGTGCTGGTTGGCCATGTGGAGCGCCGCGAAGGCCATCTCTACAACGCGGCCTCCGTACTGTGTGAAGGCAGGGTGCTGGGCAGCTATCGCAAGCGTGAACTGCCGAATTATTCGGTCTTCGACGAACAACGCTATTTTTTGTCCGATACCCAGCCGCTGGTCTTTGAGGTCAAGGGGGTGCGCGTCGGCGTCAATATCTGTGAGGACATCTGGTTTGACCGTGCGCCGCAGGCTGCGGCCGATGCCGGGGCACAGGTCCTGCTGGTGCCCAACGCTTCACCCTACAACCTGGGTAAACCGACTGAACGCCTGACCGTGGCACGGCGTGTGGTCGCCGCTACCGGCTGCTCGCTGGTCTATGCCAATCTGGTTGGCGGGCAGGATGAGCTGGTGTTCGACGGCGCCTCCTTCGCGCTCGATCGTGAAGGCCGTCTGAGCGCTCGGCTGCCGGATTTCGCCGAAGGCTTGAGCCTGGTTGACGTGGATGCCCGGGGCGCGGTGGGCGCCTCTGCTGTCGTGGCGCCTTCACTCAGCGAGGAGGAGCAGGTCTGGAACGCCCTGGTTCTGGGTACGCGGGACTATCTGGGCAAGAATCGTTTTCCGGGCGCCATCATCGGCTTGTCGGGGGGCATTGATTCTGCTGTGGTGCTGGCGATTGCCGTCGATGCGGTGGGCGCCGACAATGTGCGCGCCGTGATGATGCCGTCGCGTTATACCGCCGATATTTCGCTGACGGATGCCCGCGATATGGCCCAGCGTCTGGGTGTGCGTTACGACGAGATCGTCATCGGCCCCATCGTGGACGCCTTTGAAACCGCGTTGGCCCCCCAGTTCGCCGGTCTGCCGGTGGATGCCACCGAAGAGAATATTCAGGCCCGGGCGCGCGGCACCTTGCTGATGGCGCTGTCGAACAAGACCGGTCAGCTCGTGCTCACGACGGGCAACAAATCGGAAATGAGCACGGGCTATTGCACACTGTATGGCGATATGGCGGGCGGCTTCGCCGTCATCAAGGATGTGCCCAAAACGCTGGTCTACCGTTTGGCCGTGTGGCGCAACACCAAGAGCGATATCATCCCCGAGCGCATCATCACGCGTCCGCCTTCGGCAGAACTGCGTCCCGACCAGACGGACCAGGACAGTCTGCCCTCCTATGATGTGCTGGATGGCATTGTGCTGCGCCATATGGAGCAAAATGCGTCCGCCGCGGATTTATTGGCTGAGGGTTATCCGCCTGCGGCGGTGGAGCAGGTCTTGCGGCTCATACGCATCAATGAATACAAGCGGCGTCAAGCACCACCCGGACCGCGCGTCACGGCCCGCGCGTTCGGGCGGGATTGGCGCTATCCTGTCACCAACGGATTCCGTGATGCCGTTTAAGGCCAGCGCACCCTACTATCTTCAGGATTGTGAACGTGAAACAAGTTACCGCCATCATTAAACCGTTCAAGCTGGACGAGGTTCGCGAGGCGCTGGCCGAGGTCGGTGTCAGCGGCCTGACGGTTACCGAGGTCAAGGGTTTTGGGCGTCAAAAAGGGCATACCGAGCTGTATCGCGGCGCAGAGTATGTCGTGGATTTTTTGCCCAAAATCCGTGTTGAGGTCGTACTGGCAGATGAGCTGGTTGAGCAGGCCATCGAAGCCATTTTGAAAGCCGCCCGCACGGGCAAGATCGGCGATGGCAAGATTTTTGTCATGCCGGTTGAGCAGGCCATCCGGATTCGCACGGGCGAATCCGGCGAAGAAGCCCTCTAGCCTATGCGGGCTTGCCCTCAATGGATGTAGCGCAGCGCCGCAAAAAAGCTGTGATCCGCCCAGCCGCGGCTCCAGTCGGCTTGATAGTTCAGGCCGACGCTCAAACCTGAGCCCATTTGGGCGTTGATGCCCAGGCTGGCGTTCCAGTGGGTGCGCCCCATATTCCATTGTGTGCTGCGCGCGTTTTCCAGGGCCAGCCCGCTGAAACCGCCGTCGGCGCGGGAGTCGCGGGTGCGCAAGTCCTGGCGTACTCCGCCCAAAGCCGCTAGACGCAGGGCCGTACCGCCTAGTTGGAGATCGTGTGTTGCCTTCAATTGCGCGTAGGCAGACAGTATCGTGACGCGCACCGCCTGGGCGCGCAGACCATAACCCATCGCGCCACCTTCCTGCAGCCCATTCTGGCGCTGATGGTTGATCAGCAGCCCGGTCTCAGGGGTGAGCGAGAAGCCGGAGGCAAACTGCCAAGATTTACCCAGCGCGAGGCCTGCCTGCCAGTTCTGGCCGCGAGCGGTGGCGCCCACGGCTTCAGGCGCGTCGCCTAGCCAGACGTTGCGTTGAACACGGTTGTCATAGATGGCTACGCCGCCCAGATATTTCAGGTAGGCGCCTGTGGGCAGTGCTTGGCGCAAGCCCAGCATGAGGCCATAGCTGTGGCCGCGTGAGCTGTCCTGCTGGGGCGCCTGGAAGTCTTCGGTCCAGCGGCGCTCGCCATAGTTCAAGGCAGCGGCTATATGCCAGTCTGCATTCAGCCGGTGTGAGAGGCCCAACATCAGTTCATTGCCAGACCACCGTCCGCTCAGGCCAGCGGGACGCCAGGTACTGCGTTTATGGCGATAGTCGAGCAACATGGCTTCATGGTCGATGGCCTGTGCGAAGGCGGTCAGGGATTGGTCCTGATCCAGGCTTTGCATCGCGGCGGTATTGGCATAGATGGCGCCGCCTAGCGAATACAGGCTGCGCTGCAATGCCGCCGCATCCTGGATATGCTGCATTTGGGCCGCGCCCTATATCATGACGGACATGTTGTCTTGCTCTTTGCTCAAGGGCGGCGTTGCGGTGTCGAGCTGCTGGAATACGCGGTCCAGCCTGCGCGCGGATGCTCTGATCTGCGGGGCTCGCGCGTCGTCCAGTGGCAGGGCATTGACCACGGGCACGGTTTCCAGCCGTTTGAGTTCTATTCCAGCGTCGTGATCGGTGTAAGAAAGCTGGCCCTCAAGCAGCAGCGATGGGTTGTACGTGAACTGATCAAAACGCCCAGTCAGGCGCTGAGCCTGCAAGAATATTTCACGTCTGCCGATTTGCGGTACATAGTTTTCGCGTATGCCCTGCACATGCAGACGGCCGGCGACATCGGCTGTGCCGCTGACAGTGAGTTGCGAGCCGATATCGGTTAGCAAGGCGCCCTGCGCCGTTTGATGGTAGTTGCCATTGATGCGCAAGCCGGGCCCGCTGCTGTAGAGCGCGCCGCTGTTGCTGACATCGCCCGTGACACCGCGCCCGGTCAGGGTGCCCTGGGAGCCGATCGTGATTGGCGAGGTGACGCTGCCGAGTATGTCGAGGGTGCCGCCGTTCACGACGCTCGCGCCGGTGTAGGTGTTGTGGCCGGCCAGGGTCAGCGTGCCCTGGCCCGAGAGGTTCAGCCCGCCCGCACCGGAAATATTGTTGCTGAAGATGTAGCGCGTCTGGGCGTTGCTCCCTAGTGCGGCGTCAAAATTGCCGAAGGCAAACTGCGCCGGGCCCTCCACGGCGCGGCCGATATTGAGGATGCCCCAGCCATAGGTGGCGTCCACCCCTGGATCGCCCACATCGGTGGCGGTGGTGAGCAGCGTCGTGCGCAGATTGTCGTTAGTCATCCAGGGGAATTTTTCGAGCAGCAGTGCCGCCGCACCCGTGACCTGTGGCGCCGAGAATGAGCTGCCATCCTTGTATTCAAAGGCTTCTTGCTTGCGGCCCTCGTCGATGAATGTTTCGACGGCGAGCATTTTTGAGTTTGCAGCCATGCACCATTGGGCGGCTTCGCCGCAGCGGTCGGCCCAGGTCTCTATCCTGCCGTGTTTGTCGACCGCTGCGACCGTGATGAACCCTTTACGCAGCTTGGGTTCGATCCGCGGGGTGAGCGATTCTGCCGAGGGTTGTGAGTAGCCGCGTCGGAGCAGCGCGTTGCCATTGCCGGCCGAAAACACGAGGAGGGCGCCATTGTCGACCGCCTGGAGCAAACTGCCGACAGTCGTGTTGGCTTTTGTTTCCGGTGTTGCATTGGTGTACTCCGTTCGATAGTGCCCCAGTTGGCGGATGCTGGGCGGCCCGGCGTCGCTTCCCAAGCTGTTATTGATGAGTTTGATGCCGCTGTTGCTCAAATTGCGCCAGGCTAGCTTCGAGTCCACTCGTGAGATCACCCCGCTGCTAGGGTTGGCGGTGACATTGCCGGAATACAGCGTTACTCCCGGTGCGATCCCGCCCAGATAGTGCTGGCTGGCGTCGGGTTGGCCGGCCAGTGTTTGCGCTACCCATCCGCCGTGTTTTCCCTGGCGTGCTTCGGAGGCTTCGTGGAGACCGCCGTTGTAAAAGTCGTATTTGTTTTCGTCGCGGATACGGATGAGCGGCGTGTCTTCTTTGATGCCTTCATCCACCACGGCAACCCTGATGTTGGCGCCAGTCAGACCCTCATCGCGTACGGGTTTGAGATTGACCAGGTCGTAAAACTGAGCTTGGTCGCCGCGGGTGGTCGCGGAATAGGTGGATTCGGCGGGCGCAACGTATTGCTCCAGGGGGGCGTGAGGCTGTTTGGCCAGGCACGGCTTTCCGGGCGGAGGACTGCGGCCACTGCCGGCTTACTGGGGCCAGGAGGGACGATCTCGGGTGGGGGAAGGGGGGGCGGTAAGTCGGGGACAGGCGGGAGCTCGGGCTCGACCGAGAGAGGCTCCGGCTTGACCGGATTCGCGCCTTGATCGGGCTTGGCAGGATCGGGGGCGGGTGGTACGGGTTTGACTGGCTGGGGGAGGGACTGGCTCGGGTTCAAGGGCTTCGGCGGGTTTGGGGGCAGGCGGTACGGCCTTTATCGGCTGGGAGGTTCCCGGATTGGGCTGGCCAGGCCTGGGGCCGACGGAAGGAGGTTTTGCTGCGCCGGTAGGGTCCGGTGTCGAGGCGCGGCCCCCACGCCCGCCGCCGCAGGCGGTAAGGGCAGCGCAGGACAGGGCGATCGCCGTCGAGCGCAAGGATCGGGCCGGCTTGTTGGTAGGTGGTGAGCAGGGCATGAGGGTCTGACCGACAGGATGAATCAACTTTCAACTCTTATCCTTTCGTCGTCGCTTGCTAGAACAAATCCTGAAATATCAGTCCATTCTTATAAGATTCGCGCGGGCGAATCCGGCGAAGAGGCACTCTGACTTTGCACCAATAAAAAGCGCCGCAAAGGCGGCGCATTGTGTTGATCAGAACGTGTAGCGCAGGTTGGCTACGACGCCATGCGTGGTCCAGTTTTGGCTCCACTCTCCCTGGTAGGCCAGGCCCAGAGACAGCGACTCGGTGGCAGCGGCTTGTATGCCGAGACCCATGCCCCAGCGCGTGCGTGCCAAATTCCATTGACCGCTCTTTGCCTGCGATATCGGCATGGTTGCGAACCCTCCGTTGGTGCGAAAATCCCGGTTGCGCAGGTCGTGGTGTACCTGGACGCTGGCGTCCAGGCGCAAGGGTACAGATCCGATTGCCGTGTGATGCGTGGCGTTCAGGCGTCCGATCAAGGACGGTAGCGTGACTTGACGGGGCCGGGCGCGCAAACCGTAACCTCGTCCGCCAGACTCCGTAAACCCCTGCTGCCTGGTGTGATTGATCATCACGCCGATTTCGGGTGTGATCTGCGAGTCGGTGCTTATTTTCCACTGCGTGCCGAGTATCGCCGCTGCTTGCAAGCTGTGGCCTTTCGCGTTGGCCCCGACGGCGTCGCCGTTGTCGTCAAACCAGATATGGCGATCGACGCGATTGTTATAGCTGTTCAGGCCTGCCAGGTATTTCACATACCCGTCCTCACCAAGCGCCTGACGCAGACCAAGCATCAGGCCGATGGTCGTGCCGCGGCTGCGGTCATGAGTGGGGGCTTGGAAGTCCTCCTGCCAGCGCCGGTCGGCCGTATTCAGTGCCGCCGCAATATTCCAGTCCTGGTTGAGACGGTGACTCAGGCCCAGCGTGACGGCGTTGTTCCCCTGTCTGCCGTCTAGACCCGAGGGGCGCCAGCGGATCTGCTGGTGTTGATATTGCGCGAAGCCACCTTGAGGCTTACTGCTCAGCTGTTTTCCGAAAGAATCCAGGGTTTGGTCCTGAGCAAGACTTTGCAAGGCTGCGGCGTTGGCATATACGGCACCAGATAGGGAGTAGAGGCTGCTCCGCAATTGCTCGGGGTCGGCGATGGCTTGCAACGCAGCCGTGCCAGCAAGCAACTCCTGGACTGCTGGCGATGGGAGGGAGCGAACGCCGAGTGGTGCGTCGGGCGCCACGGCTTTGTCCAGTTCGTCCATCACGCGGTCTACATTATGGGCGGCGGCAAGAATCGGGGCTTGCCGTGCGTCGGGTTCGGGAAGGTTACGGGCTGCGAGTACGGTTTCGACTTGCTCCAAGTCAATGTTTGCGCTGGTTTGGGTATAGCTGAGCATGCCTTTTAGCAGCAGGGTGTCCTCGTGGGTGAAGCTGTCGAATCGGCCCTCTACTTGGCGGGCCGTAAGAAGGGGTACGCTTTCCGATTTTTTGGGGACGTAACCATTGTTCACGCCCTGGATATGCAGGCGGCCAGCCAGCGTTGCATCGCCGCTGACCGTCATGAGCGAGCCGAGCGAGGCGAGTAGCGTGCCTTGGGCCGTTTGCTTGTAGTCGCCATTGACATGGAGCCCTGCTCCTGCGGAGTAGACCGCGCCGTTGTTGGTGACCGAGCCGGTTTGTCCTTTGCCGGTCAGCATGCCGCCGGGATTGATCTGTACCGGTGATGTGATGGTGTTCATCACATCAAGAATGCCGCCGTCGATAACCGTGGCGCCCGTATAGCTATTGACGCCCGCGAGGACGAGCGTGCCTTGCCCCGATACCTGCAAACCGCCGTCGCCGGAGATGTCGTTACCGAAGATATAGCGTTTGCCGGGATCGTTCAGTTTTGCCCTGAAGTCGCCGAAAGGGAATTGCGCGGGGCCTTCGACGGCGCGCCCGACATCGAGCACCCCCCAACCGTAGACGCCATCCACCCCTATTTCGCCACGGTCGGCGGCGGTGGTGAGCAGCGTGGTGCGCAAATTATCATTCGTCATCCATGGGTATTTCTCAAGCAGAAGGGCGGCGGCGCCGGTCACCTGCGGGGCGGCATAGGAACTGCCGCGCTGCACTTCGGCCTTGCGTGTGCCATCCGCAGTGGTCGAGATGATGTAGGCTTTACCGGGTGCGGTCAGGCACCAGTCTGCGGCTTGGCCACAGCGGTCGGCCCAAGTGGCGATGTCGCCGTTGGCTTCCACGGCCGCGACGGCGATCAGGCCCTGGCGCAGCTTCGGTTCGATGACAGGAAGCATGGCTTCCGCCGCAGGGTCAGACTGACCCGCGCCGAGAATGCCATTGCCCGCAGCGATGATGAAAAGTCCTCCCTGTTCGACACCTTGTAAGACTGCGCCGACAATTGTCTTTGGTTTGTTAGCGGGCGAGGCTTCGGTGTACGCCTTCCGGTATTCGTTCATCGTTTGAACCGTAGCATTGCCGGCATCGGTACCCAGGCTGTTGTTGAACAGTTTGATACCCCGGGCGGACATGTCGCGCCAGGCGGCGATCATCGCTGCGCGGGACAGGGTTAGCGAGTTTGGGCCTGTGCTGATGTTGGCGGAAACCAGGGTGGCGTTGGGGGCGACGCCGCCTAGATAATGTTTATTGTTGCCACGGAATACGAGGCCCTCCTCGACGACGAGGGTCGGGTCTGCCTTGGCTGCCAGAACTTGAGCAACGCCGGTGGCATGTTCGCCCTGCCGGTCCTTGTCGTAGGCCTGCTCAGCGCCAGTGGATGTGTAGTCCCGACTGGCCGCCCAATCAACCTTGAGTTCCACGTCAGGGTTATTTTTAATGCCGTTGTCGATCACGGCCACACGTACGCCCTGACCCGTCAGGCCTGCGTCTTGCGCGGGTTTGAGATCGATGCGGTTGAGATAGTGCGCCTGTGTGGGCTTGGGTTGAAGCGGCGAGACCCCGAAGCTGGCGTGTTCCGGCTTTCGATAGTTTTCCAGTGGTTGCATCGGCCGCGTGCCGTTCCAGTTGGCGCTGCGTAGGATCACCTCCCTGTCGAGCGGCGCCGGGTTCGCGGCTTCTTCCCCGTTGTCGGGGGCGCCGCCGGGAGGAATGTTCTCAATCGGAGCTTCTTCACGCTGCACAGGTGGGACGATTTCAACAGCGGGCAAGCCAGGTTTGTCGGCGGGCGGTGCAACAGGAGGCGGTGGGACGACTTTCGGCGGGGGGGCATTGGGCGCTTCAGCAGGAGGAGGCGCGGCTTGCGGCACTTCAGGCGGTAGTGCAAGGGCTGCGCTTTTCACGCTACTATCGCCACCCCCACCACCACCTCCTCCACCGCAAGCGGTAAGGACGGAACATGACAGGACGACAGCGGCCTGTCGCAAAGAAGTGGTTGATTTATTTTTAGTTGAGAGGGAATGCATGAGGGTATTTCGGTAGATACATAACTTTCCATTTTTATCCCTCCTCATTAATCCTCACCGGACCGCACTTCGAATATCAGATATTTCTTGCATTTCTGGTCGTCTGTAGGAGACTTGACAGGTTCAGGCACTGAGTAAAGATGGCGGCCGTGATGTCCTGTCGCGCATGTTCGCGGCGCTCCAGCATGCCAATGGCCCGTGCGGAGGGGCCGATGTCTTGCGGCAGGGGCAGTACGCGCAATTCCGGGCTGTCTAGCCAGTTCGAACCATTTAGCAGGGGCAGCAAGGTGACCCCCGTCTCCTGGCGCACCAGTTCGACCAGTGTTTCGATAGCATTGAGTTCCAGGAATTCGGTCACGGTCACGCCCAGGCGGCGCAGTACGCGGTCAATTTGCCGGCCGGTGCGTTGTGTCCGGTCAAAACGCAGAAAGGGGTTGGCGTCGAGCACCTGACGGGCCTCGTTGCCGCCTGCCGCATCCTGATGGGCAAGAACTACGAGCGGCTCTTCATATAAGGGCGTCCAACGTGTGGACGCCATTTTGCGGCCCGCTTCGACAATCAGGGCCGCGTCCAGCTCGCCAGCTTCGACCTTGCTCGCCAGTTCGCTGGCTTTGCCCGAGAACAACCTGACATCCAGGCCAGGATGGGCCCGCTTCATGCGGGTGACGACTTTCGATAGCGTGGCCATGCACGAGACGATGGCCCCGATGGACACGGCGCCAGCCAAGGCGTCGCTAGCGTTGCGGGGGGCTCGCAACTTATCGTAGCTGTCCAGCAAGTGCTTGATTTCCGGAAGTAATTCCCGCCCTGCTGCATTGAGGATGGCCAGGCGGCCGCTACGGTCGAAGAGTTCGCGCCCCAGCTCGGTTTCCAGGGACCGCATTTGGAAGCTGACCGCAGCCTGGGTGAGTGCGACTTGTTCAGCGGCTTCGGCAAACGTTCCGTGGTGCGCGACCGCCAGAAAGGTGCGCATGAAACGCAAAGTGCTCATAGACGCTCGATATATAAAAATATTTTTAATTACGGATCAAAAAATCAAATTGATTTAATCAAATCACAAGAGTAAGTTCAACGCTTTTGTTCTTCGGCCTGCCGTTCAGAGATCCGCCCATGAAATCGTTTGACTGGAATAATCCCTATCCCACTCAGCGCATTCCGCTGTTTGCGCGGAATGTGGTGTCAACCTCGCATCCGCTGGCTGCCCAGGCGGGTTTGCGTATGCTGCTCAAGGGAGGGAATGCGGTGGATGCGGCGATCGCCGCTGCGGCGACCATTACCTTGACCGAACCCGTGTCCAATGGCCTGGGCAGCGATTGTTTTGCCATTTTGTGGGACGGCAAGGCGCTGCATGGATTGAATTCCTCGGGCACAGCGCCGGCCGCCTGGAATGTCGAGTATTTCAAACGCAAATATGGCACGGGCCCTGACGGCCTGGCCAAGCAGCCCAAGCGCGGCTGGGACACGGTGACTGTGCCGGGCGCTGTCGCCGGTTGGGCCGCCTTGCATGAGCGTTTTGGCAAACTGCCGTTTGAGCAACTGTTTGAGCCGGCCATCGAAATCGCCGAGCGCGGTTATGTGGTGCCGCCTATCGTGGCGCGTAAATGGGCTGCTGCCGCGCAGGAGCTGCACGATCAACCCGGCTACGCCGAGACCTTTATGCCCGAGGGCCGCGCACCGGCTGTGGGCGAGCATTTCCGCTTCCCTCATGCGGCCCATACGCTTAAGCGTATTGCCGAGAGCCGTGGCCGCGATTTTTATGAAGGCGAGTTGGCCGAGCGCATCGCCGCTTTCAGCAAGGAATGCGGCGCCGCTTTGACCCTCGATGATTTGCGCAACTTCCGGCCGCAGTGGGTGAACCCGATCAGCAAGGCTTATCGGGGTTATGAACTCAATGAGATCCCGCCCAACGGCCAGGGCATTGCCGCGCTGATTGCGCTGGGTATTTGCGAGAAATTCGATCTGGCCAATATGCCGGTCGATTCGGTCCAATCCCAACATGTGCAGATCGAGGCCATGAAGCTGGCCTTTGCGGATCTTTACCGGTATGTGGCCGATCCGCGCAGCATGGAGGTCACGCCTGAGCAGATGCTGGATGACGCCTATTTGGCCAGCCGTGCCAAACTGATTCAGCTCGATCGCGCCACGCATTTCGGTGCCGGCCGCCCGCATGCTGGCGGCACGATCTACCTGACGGCGGCCGACGAGAGCGGCATGATGATTTCTTTCATCCAGTCCAACTATATGGGTTTCGGTTCTGGCGTGGTCGTGCCGGATACTGGCATCAGCCTGCAGAATCGCGGTGTGGGATTCTCGATGGACCCGGCGTCCGCCAATGTGGTCGAGGGCGGCAAGCGCCCGTTCCACACGATTATTCCGGGCTTCCTGACCCAGGGCGGGAAGCCGGTCATGAGTTTCGGCGTCATGGGCGGCGATATGCAGCCGCAAGGCCATTTGCAGACCATCATCCGCATGCTGGATTACCATCAAAACCCGCAAGCCGCCTGCTGCGCGCCGCGCTGGAAGGTCAACCGGGATTTCACGCTGGACCTCGAGTCCACCATGAATCCTGCCGTGGTGCAGGCCCTCAAGGATATGGGCCATTCATTGAAGTCGGTGAACGATCCCTATATGGACTTCGGCGCGGGTCAATTCATTTGGCGCATGCATGGCAGTGACAATGAGCTGGGCTATGTGTCTGCCAGCGATAGCCGGCGCGACGGCCAGGCCGTCGGGTTCTGATGTAGCCAAAGATATATTTGCAAGGGGAAAACTATGAAAATCTGGAAGAGGCCTTTGGGCCTGGCGCTTACGGCCGCAACCTTGTCGTTGGCCGGTACGGCCGTCCTCGCGCAGGATTTGCGTATCGGTTTGCAAGAAGATCCCGATGTTCTGGACCCGCATCGCGCCCGCACTTATGTCGGCCGGATTGTGTTTACGTCCTTGTGTGACAAGCTGGTTGACCTTGACGACAAGCTGTAGTTTGTTCCGCAGTTGGCGACATCCTGGTCCTGGAGCGATGACAACAAGGAGTTGACGTTCAAGTTGCGCGATGACGCCTTGTTTCATGACGGCACGAAGTTTGACGCGGCCGCGGCCAAAGCCAATCTGGAGCGCGCCATGACGCTGCAGGACAGCATGCGCAAGGGGGAACTGGCCTCGGTCGAGAAGGTGGATGCGCCTGATGCGCAGACCTTGGTGATTACGCTCAAAAAGCCGGACGCTACCTTGATTTCGCAGTTGTCCGATCGCGCGGGCATGATGCTGTCCCCGAAGAGTTTCGAAGCTGACGCGGCTGCCGTGGGCCGCAAGCCCATTTGTTCGGGACCCTACAAGTTTGTGGAGCGGGTGCAGAACGATCGCATCGTGCTGGAGAAGTTCGACAAGTATTACGACGCAAAGCACTACGCCTTCCCGCGCGTGGTGTTTCTGCCGATTCCTGACACGACGGTGCGCCTGTCCAATGTGCGCGCTGGCGGTCTGGATATCCTGGAACGCATGAATCCTTCGGATGCTCCGCAGGTCCGGCAGGATAAAAGCGTGCAGTTCCAATCGGTGTCGGGTTTGGGTTCGCAGCAGGTGTTCTATAACCTGAACAATGGCAAGCGGGCGCAGGCCAATCCTTTCCAGGACCCGCGTGTGCGTCAGGCTTTTGAGCTGTCTATCGACCGCGATGTGATTAACGACGTGGCCGGCGGCGGTATTTTCGAGCCGGCAGGGCAGCCTTTCCCGCCCGCGAGCCCTTACCACTCGAAGCAGTATCCGGCACCCAAGCGGGATGTGGCCAAGGCGCGCGCGCTGTTGAAAGAGGCAGGATTGAGCAAGGTGAAGGTGGAGTTTGCCTTCGGTAATAACACCACGACGGCGGCCATAGCCGAAATGATCCAGGCCATGTCGGCGGAGGCAGGTTTTGAATTGAATCTGCGTCCCACCGAATATGCGGCGCTGCTCAATGAGGCGCAGAGCGGCAATTTCGAGGTTATTATGCGCGGCTGGTCTGGCCGGGCCGATCCGGACGGCAATATCTACCAGTTTGTGACGTGCAAAGGCGCGCTGAACGACGGCCGTTATTGCAATACCGAGGTCGACAGGCTGTTGAACGAGGCTCGTACGGTCCCCGAAGAGAGCAAGCGTATCGCGCTGTATGACCAGGCTCAGGCCATCCTCGAAAAGGACAAACCCAGCTTCTATCTGTACTATCAGCCCTGGCCTTTTGTGTTGGCAAAAAATGTGCGCGGCTTCACGGCTCATCCTGATGGCATGATCCGCTTGAAGGGCGTCACGCTGGCGCAGAAGTGATTCCGCCTAGATGGGTGGGAATGGTTCGCCATTCCCGCCCGCGATGATTTTGTCTTTCTGTTTTCCTCCATGTTGAAACTGATACTGCGCCGCGTGGTCGTCGCGATTCCGACACTTATTCTGGTGTCGATAATCGTATTCATGCTGCAAAAAATCCTGCCAGGCGATCCTGTCCTGACACTGGCCGGCGAGGAACGCGATCCCGCCGTGCTGGACTATCTGCGCGATAAATATCGTTTGAATGATCCCTTGCCCATGCAGTACGTGGCATGGGTCGGGCAGGTTATCCAGGGTGATCTGGGTAAGTCGATGCGCACCGATGTTCCCGTCTTGACGCTGATAGGGCAAAAACTGCCGGTCACGCTGCAACTGGCGGCAATGGCGATGCTGTTCGCCATGATTATCGGCATACCGATGGGCATTATTGCCGCTGTGCGCAAGGGCACGGCCGTGGAGGCAGGCGCCAATGTGGCGGCCTTGTCGGGTATGTCCATTCCCAACTTCTGGCTTGGCATCATTCTCATCATGGTGGTGTCGGTGCAATGGAAGCTCCTGCCGGCTTCGGGTTATGTGTCGCCGACGGAAGACTTATGGTTGTCCATCAAGACCATGCTGATGCCGGCCTTCGTGTTGTCGACCGCCATCGCCGCCTATCTGATGCGGCATACCCGCTCGTCCATGCTGGAAGCCCTGAGCGCCGACTACGTCCGCACGGCGCGGGCCAAGGGCGTCTCGGCGCGCCAGGTCGTTCTGCGCCATGCTTTGCGCAACGCGCTGATGCCTATCGTGACGTTGGTCACGCTGCTGTTCGGCGAGTTGCTGGCCGGGGCTGTGCTGACCGAACAGGTCTTCACCATCCCGGGCTTTGGCAAATTGATTGTCGACGCGGTGTTCAACCGCGATTACGCCGTGGTGCAAGGGGTCGTGCTCTGCGTCGCGGTGGGCTTTATTTTCATGAATCTGTTGGCGGACGTGCTCTATGTCCTCGTCAACCCCCGTTTGAGGCATCAATGAGCGCGACCACTATCACGGCCGTTCCGCCCCGCGCCGGCAACCGCGCCTGGGCCAAATTCAAGCGCAACAAGGTCGCCGTGGTCGGCGCCGTTGTTGTGCTGTTCTTCGTGGTGTTGGCGGTGTTTGCGCCGCTGATCGCTAATCACGATCCTTTCCAGACCAGCTTCATGAATATCCGTAAGGCGCCTTCGGCGACGTATTGGATGGGGACTGATGAGCTGGGCCGCGACATCTTCAGCCGCCTGGTCTATGGCGCGCGCGCCTCGCTCATGGCGGGTATGGTGTCGGTGCTGATCGCTTTGGTGGTCGGCGTGCCCTTCGGGCTGGCAGCCGGTTACTTCGGTGGCTGGACGGATAGCATTATTTCGCGCGCCACGGAAGCGCTGCTGGCGATTCCCTTCCTGATTCTGGCTATTGCGCTGGCCGCTTTTCTAGGGCCCAGCCTGATCAATGCCATGATCGCCATCGGCGTATCCGCCGCGCCCAAGTTCATCCGTATCACGCGCGGGCAAGTGCTGGCGGTGCGCAACGAGGATTATGTTCAGAGCGCCCGCGCGCTGGGCGCCTCCGATCTGCGCATCATCGCCCGTCACGTGTTTCCGAACGTGCTGCCGCCTCTGATCGTGCAGGCCACCATCACCATCGCTACGGCCATCATCGCCGAAGCCAGCCTGTCTTTCCTGGGCCTGGGCTTGCAGCCGCCCAATCCTTCCTGGGGTTCGATGCTGAACACGGCCAAGAACTTCATGACTCAGGCGCCCTGGATGTCGATCTTCCCCGGGTCGGCCATCTTTTTGGCAGTGCTGGGCTTTAATCTGTTGGGCGACGGTCTGCGTGACGCCCTGGACCCGCGTCAGGACAAGTAAAGCATCATGATGGCAAGTATGGATAATCAACGCGTGGTGCAGGTCAATGATCTGACTGTGCGTTTCAATACGCCCACGCGCACCGTCGAGGCCGTTCGCAACGTGTCGTTTCACGTTGATCGCGGTGAAACACTGGCTATTGTGGGTGAATCGGGTTCGGGCAAATCCGTGACGTCCCTGGCGTTGATGCGCCTGGTGGAGTATGGCGGCGGCAAGATAGCTTCCGGCGATATGTTGCTGCGGCGCCGTAGCGGAGAGGTGCTGGACCTGGCCAATGCCGAAGAGCGGGTGCTGGAGAAAGTCCGTGGCGCCGATGTCGCCATGATCTTCCAGGAGCCCATGACCTCGCTGAACCCGAGCTTCACCGCAGGGTTCCAGATCGCCGAGGCCTTGCGCCTGCATCAGGGGCTGGATGCCGCCGCCGCTCGCGCCGAGACGCTGCGCATGCTTGAGCGCGTGCGCATCCCGGAGGCTCGCGCCATTCTGGATCGTTACCCGCATCAGCTCTCGGGCGGTATGCGCCAGCGTGTGATGATCGCCATGGCGCTGTCTTGCAAGCCGCAATTACTGATTGCCGATGAGCCGACCACGGCGCTGGATGTCACCATCCAGGCGCAGATCCTTCAATTGATTCGTCAATTGCAGGAGGAAATGGACATGGGCGTCATCTTCATCACGCACGATATGGGTGTGGTGGCCGAGGTCGCCGATCGTGTGCTCGTGATGTATCGCGGCGACAAGGTGGAAGAGGGAGGTTCTGACGAGATTTTCGCCAATCCGCGCCATGCCTATACGCGTGCGCTGCTGTCCGCCGTTCCCCGTCTGGGTGCGATGCAGGGCACCGATCTGCCCAGTCCTTTCCCGCTTTTGCGCGTAGAGGGCAATAAGCAGGTGGCCGAGTCAGAGCCGGTGGTAGACACCGTGCGCCGTGCCCAGGGGCCGGTGCTGAAGGTGCGCGATCTGGTCACCCGCTTTGATATTCGCGGTGGTGTATTCGGCGGCGTGCAAAAGCGGGTCCATGCCGTCGAGAAGGTCAGCTTTGACCTCTACCCCGGCGAAACGCTTTCGCTGGTGGGCGAGTCGGGCTGCGGCAAGACCACTACGGGGCGCTCCCTGCTGCAACTGGTCAAGAGCCAGGGAGGCAGTATCGAGTTTGACGGGCGCAACATCGGTTCGCTGCGCGGTGCCGCCATGCAGACGCTGCGCCAGCATATTCAGTTCATTTTCCAGGACCCCTTCGCTTCGCTGGACCCGCGCATGACGGTCGGCGATTCCATCATGGAGCCCCTGCTGATCCACAAGGCGGCGCGCGGCAAGGCAGCGCTGGACCGGGTGCGCTGGCTGATGGATAAATGCGGCTTGTCGCCTGAAATGATCGATCGCTATCCGCATGAGTTCTCGGGCGGTCAGCGGCAGCGGCTCTGTATCGCTCGTGCCCTGGCGCTCAATCCCAAGGTCGTGATCGCGGATGAGTCGGTCTCTGCGCTGGATGTGTCGATTCAGGCGCAGATCGTCAATCTGCTGCTGGATCTACAGCGCGAGTTGGGTGTGGCTTTTCTGTTTATCTCGCACGACATGGCGGTGGTCGAGCGTGTCAGTCACCGGGTGGCGGTGATGTATCTGGGGCAGATTGTCGAGATCGGGCCGCGCCGCGCGATCTTCGAGAACCCGCAGCATCCCTACACCAAGAAGCTGATGGCGGCGGTGCCCATCGCAGATCCGCAGCGCCGCCACCGGCAGCGCTCTCTTCTGGTGGATGAAATCCCCAGCCCCGTGCGGGCCGTGGGCGATGATCCGGTGGTGCAGCCTCTGGTCGAAGTCGGCCCGGGCCACTTTGTGGCCCGCCATTCGGTCGGCGTCTATTGAATCCCTCGAGCTTTGCCCGCAGGAGAGGCAAACAGCATAAGGACTGGCGGGTGCGCCAGTCCTTTTTTTTCAAACGCATCCGGCGCACGGGGTGGGGTAGGGCGGCCGAGCGCAGCGGGCGGATTCAACGGCGCTCCAGTGCCAGTCTCAGGCCGAAAGCGATAAAGACCGTACCGGTCGCCGCATCCAGGCCGCGCCCGACGGCAGACTGTGACAGCCAGCGCGCAAGCGGACGTGTGGCGGCAACCAGTGCCGCAAACCACGCCAGACCGACCAAGGCATGCAGCGCGGCCAGCAAGAGACTGAAGCCCAACACATTCACGTCCTGTGGAATGAATTGCGGCAGGAAGGTAATGTAAAACACCCCTACCTTGGGATTGAGCAGATTGGTCAGGCAGCCGCGCCGCAGCCAGCCCAGCGCAGATACATTGGCTCGCGTGTCACCTTGCTGGATATCCGGCCCGCCGCCGCCGGCACTACGCCGACTGCGCCACAGTAGGCCCGCGCCCAGATAGAACAGATAGGCTGCACCGGTCAGACGCAGGATGTCATAGGCCAATTGTGAAGCAGCCAGCAAGGCGCCCAGGCCGAAAGCGGCGGCAGCGCCCCAGGCCAGGCAACCCAGGCAAACGCCCAGGCCCGCCATAAGGGCGCGCCGCGGCCCTTCCGTGGCGGCGGTGCGCAACACCAAGGCGGTGTCCAGGCCTGGAGTAAGCGTCATGATAAGGGCGGCTATCGAAAAGGCGAGCAGGGCGGTGGTGGCGGTCATGGCAATAGCTGGACTAAAGCGCAGATGATACGCGCTCACGGTATCATTGCAGGTTTTGCCTAACTCGCCGGATGATTTTATGGCTCTGCGCGCAACGATTTACAAAGCCGATCTGAACATCGCCGATACGGATCGCCACTACTACGGCAGCCACGGGCTGACCGTGGCGCGGCACCCCTCGGAGACTGACGAGCGCATGATGGTGCGCATCGCGGCCTTCGCCATGCATGCCGACGAGACCCTGGCCTTCACCAAGGGCTTGAGCGACACCGATGAGCCCGATATCTGGTCCAAGGATCTTACGGGCGCAATCTCGCTCTGGATCGAGGTTGGCCAGCCCGAGGAGCGCCGCATTCTGCGCGCCTGCGGGCGTGCCGATCAGGTGGTGATTTATTGCTATGGCGGCCATGCTTCCCAGATCTGGTGGGAGGGGATACGCAACAAGGTGGATCGCGCCCGCAATCTGCGGGTGGTCAATCTGCCGGCTGCGCAGACGCAGGCGCTGGCCGCGCTGGCCGAACGCGGCATGCAGATCAATGTCAATATTTCCGACCATACGGTCTACGTATCGGCCGCTCAAGGCGAGGTGGCCCTGGAGCCTGAGGTCTGGCGCGAGACGCGCGCCTGAGCGCGTTTCAGCTAGTCGTTTCCGCAGCGTAATCGGAGCGGCATCCTTTGCCGGTCTGCTGGCTGAACTTGGCGGACAGGGCGGCGATCTGTTGATCGCTAGGATGCCGGCCGATTCAGGGTGGACCCGGTGCCTGCGCCGGCCGCTGCCTCCCGAGCAGGCTCAGGCGCGTCGGTCGTGAGCCTTGAGCGGTGGAATCGCGCGTCCCAAAGTCACTTTGCGCCAGAAATCGGGCAAAAAGCATTCGGCCACGAGTAAAGGCTGCCCGTGGCGCCAAAACACCGAGCGGCGTGCCCAGATCGCGCTGCCGTCATGGTTTGGCGGCAGAGCCATGCGGTAGAAGGGCAAAGGAGAGCTGAGACGCCGGCAGACAAAGGGAGAGCGGGTGACGCCCCGGTCGTGATAGAGCATGTCGGCCAGCGGACGAGTCAGCAAACGCCGCATGCCCTGCCAACTGCCATGCGAGGCGGCCAGCGGGGTGAGACTGCGTGCGGGCACGCTGTCGATGCCATCAACCGACATCAACACCTCCCGCACCCAGACCGGCGAGCCTGGCGCGATAAGCATGGCCCGCGCTTCGTCCAGGGAAGCCCCCTCGGCGTGTTCACTGACAACGCGCAGTTGCACTTTTCCGAGTTGGCGCAGGCCGGCGGTCAAGGCGCCAGGGCGGAATAGCCAATGGCGTTGCGTGGGCGAGAGCAGAGAGGGGGCGCGGATAAGCCAGCCGGCGGCCAGCGGAGCCTGATACTTGGTGGTCATGGCTGCGTATTATGCCAAGACCCCGCCGTCTGCGTCTTACAATACGCGTCATGGAAAAAGTACGTATCTCCAAGCTGATGTCCGAACAGGGACTCTGCTCGCGCCGTGAGGCGGACAGTTATATCGAACGCGGTTGGGTGCGCGTAGACGGCGAAGTGGTGTCCGAGTTGGGCGCCAAGGCCTATCCGCACCAGAAAATCACGCTGGAGCGCGCCGCGCGCGCCGCCCAGACCTCGCTCGCCACGATACTCATCAACAAGCCGGTGGGCTATGTGTCGGGACAGGCCGAAGACGGCTACAAACCCGCTGTCGCTTTGGTCGATGCGCGCAGCCAGTATGAGGGCGACCGCTCCGGACGGCGCTTTGACCGCGCCAATCTGCGCGGCCTGGCCGTTGCCGGCCGGCTCGATATTGATTCTCAGGGCCTGCTGGTGTTGACGCAGGACGGCCGGGTCGCCAAACAGCTTATTGGCGAAGACTCTCTGGTCGACAAAGAATATCTGGTGCGCGTCGAGGGGCGCTTGAGCGAACGCGGGCTGGCTTTACTCAATCATGGGCTGATGCTCGATGGCAAGCCGCTCAAGCCTGCCAATGTCTGCTGGCAGAACGAGGATCAACTGCGTTTCGTATTGCGTGAAGGCAAGAAGCGCCAGATCCGCCGCATGTGTGAATTGGTCGGCTTGCGCGTCGTGGGTTTGAAACGGGTGCGTATCGGCCGGGTGCGTCTGGGCGATCTGCCCGTGGGTCAATGGCGTTATCTGCGCGAAGACGAGCAATTCTGAGCGGCTCTCGTCTACGCAGGGCCATGCCTTACCGCTCCTCAGGCCAGATTTGGAAAAAGCCGGGCGCTATGTTTTTCGCCCACGCCCTGCTGGTTCAGGCGCTCCATCAGAAACTCGATGAAGATGCGCGTCTTGGCAGGCAGGAGCCGGGTATCCGTGACCGCATAAACGGGGAAAGGGCCGGCATGCCAGTCCGGCAGCACTTTTTCCAGTGACTCGCCGTCTTCGCAGTGTCTGGCCGCTAGAATGGCGATGCCTGCGCCCAGGCGCGCCAGGCTGCGCAGCATGGACACGCTATTTACCGAATAGCGCCTGCCGGGCGTGATCTCGAACTGCTGCTGCCCATTGGTCAGCGGCCAGCGGGTGACCCGGCCGGCATGACCCACACGGAACTCCAGGCATTCATGTTTGGCCAGATCATCCGGGTGCAGCGGCCGGCCATGCCGGTCTAGATAGTCCGGGCTTGCGTAGAGCCCGGCGGGCAGCATGCCCAATAGCCGTGCGATCTGCGTCGAGTCGGGCAGCTCGCCGATTTGGAGAGCGACGTCACAGGAGCGGAATACCCGCTCGGCATGTTCGGGGCTGGCAAGATCCAGATAAAAGTCCACCTCGGGATAGCGCCGTGAAAATTCCACGAAGGACTCGGCCATGAACTCGGTGCCGAAATCCGCCGGTAGATTGACGCGCAGTGGCCCGGAAGGTGTTTCAAGCAGTTTCTGCAATTCCTCGTGTGCGGCCTGCGCCTCGGTCACGATGCGCTGACATCGATCGAAATACAACTGGCCGGCAGCAGTCAGCTCTACCTTGCGCGTCGTGCGCGATAGCAATTGCAGTCCCACGGCCCGTTCTAGCTCGGAAACCTGGCGCGAAAGCGTCGATTTGGGGATGCCGAGATTATCTGCCGCGCGACTGAAATTGCGCGTTTTAGCCACCTCGACGAAGAGTTCCATGCCTTGGAGTCGATTGTTCATGAGTAGCAGGTTAATGGCGTTTCGGCGGGTTTATTGGCCCATAAATGGAACAATGTTTTCGTCATCTTAGTCTTTGTTTCTAAGACGGGATAACGGAGAATTGCCGTTTTTGCGTTGTAACAAACTGAGAGTGCCTGCGCCGGTCGGCCGCTGGGTAGCGCTTGGTTTCGGGAAGGGATCAGATGAAGAGTAAGACGCAGATTGGGCGCATCGTGTTTTCCACGGTGGCGCTTGCCCTTGCGCTGGCTGGTTGCGGTAAAGAGCAGGCCGCTCCTGCGCAGGGTAAACCGCAGGTAGGCGTGGTGACGCTCAAGCCTCAGGCGGTGGCGCTGTCTACGGAGTTGCCGGGCCGTACCTCGGCCTATCGCATCGCTGAAGTCCGGCCTCAGGTCAGCGGCATCGTGCAACAGCGCATGTTTACCGAAGGCCGCGAGGTGCGGGCGAATCAGCAGCTCTATCAAATCGATCCTTCGCTCTACCAAGCCAGTTACGACAGCGCCAAAGCGGCCTTGGCCCGTGCTCAGGCGCAGGCCCGCACGGCCGCACTGCTGGTTGATCGTTACAAACCGCTGGTGACAAGCCGCGCTGTCAGCCAACAAACCTATGACAATGCCGTGGCTGCCCGCGATCAGGCCAATGCCGATGTGTTAGCGGCCAAGGCGGCTTTGGAGACGGCCCGCATCAATTTGGTCTACACCAAAGTGCTGTCTCCCATCGGCGGCATTATTGGCCGTTCGCTCGTCACAGAGGGCGCGCTGGTCACCGCCAATCAGGCCGCGGCCATCGCCTCGGTGCAGCAGATTGACCCCATTTATGTGGATGTGACGCAATCCAGTGTTCAGTTGTTGCGCTTGAAGCAAGCGCTGGCCAGTGGACAGCTGCAACAGGCCGATGGCGCTCAGGCAGCCAAGGTCACGCTGGTGCTGGAGGATGGCAGCACTTATGCCGAACCGGGCAAGCTGGAATTTTCTGAGGTGACGGTCGATCCGAGCACGGGTTCGGTGACGCTGCGCGCCTTGTTCCCCAATCCCCGGCATCAGTTGCTGCCCGGTATGTTTGTGCGGGCGAATCTGGCGCAGGGCGTCGCCAACGAAGGGCTGCTGGTGCCCCAGCGCGGGGTGACCCGCAACCAGCGTGGTCTGCCGACGGCTTTGGTGGTCAATGCCGACAACAAGGTAGAGCTGCGAGAGTTGAGGACTGATCGTACCGTGGGCGATCACTGGCTGGTGACCCAGGGCCTGGCGGCAGGCGACCGCGTGATCGTGGAGGGCTTGCAGTCGGTGCGTCCGGGGGCCGAGGTTAACGCGAAAGAATTTCAGGCCAGCGCAGCCGCGCCGGCCGGGCAGAACGGCCAGTCGCCGGTGGGCAAGTAAGGGAGCCGGCGCATGGCAAAGTTTTTTATCGACAGGCCCGTCTTCGCCTGGGTGATCGCCGTCGTCCTGATGATGGCGGGCGGCTTGTCCATTTTGAGTCTGCCGGTAGCGCAATATCCGAATATTGCGCCACCCGCGATTGCCATCAACGTGACCTATCCGGGCGCTTCCGCGCAGACGGTGCAAGACACGGTGGTACAGGTGATCGAACAGCAGATGAATGGCATCGATAACCTGGAATATATTTCTTCGGAAAGCAACTCTGACGGCAGTGTGGCGATCACGCTCACCTTCCGCCAGGGCACCAATCCGGATACGGCCCAGGTGCAGGTGCAGAACAAGCTGTCGGTCGCTCAACCGCTTTTGCCGCAAGAGGTGCAGCAGCAGGGGATACGGGTTACCAAGGCGACCAAGAACTTCCTCATCGTTGCCGGCTTTGTGTCCTCGGATGGCAGCATGAGCAAGTCGGACCTCGCCGACTATGTGGCCTCTTATGTGCAGGACCCGATCAGCCGCACCCGGGGCGTGGGCGATTTCCAGCTCTTTGGCGCACCCTATGCCATGCGTGTCTGGCTCAGTCCCGAGAAGCTCAACAACTATAAGTTGTCGGCTTCCGACGTGACCAACGCCATCAAGGAGCAGAACGTTCAGGTGTCGTCCGGCCAGTTGGGCGGGCTGCCCGCCGCGCGCGGCCAGCAATTGAACGCCACCGTGATCGGCCCGACGCGTTTACAGACGCCCGAGGAATTCGGTGACATTTTGCTCAAGGTCAACACGGATGGGTCGCAGGTGCGCCTGCGTGATGTCGGCAAGATCGAGCTGGGTGAGCAGAGCTATGCTATTGATAGTTTCTATAACCGCAAGCCGGCCTCGGGTCTGGCGGTGAAGCTGGCGAGCGGCGCAAATGCCCTGGACACGGCCCAGGCCGTCCGCGACACCATCAACAGTCTGAAGCCCTACTTCCCGCCGGGCATGGAGGTCGTCTATCCCTACGACACGACGCCTTTCGTGAGCCTGTCCATCGAGGGCGTGATCCACACGCTTATCGAGGCCATCGTGCTCGTGTTCCTGGTGATGTATCTGTTTTTGCAGAACTTCCGCGCCACCTTGATCCCGACGCTGGCCGTACCGGTGGTCTTGCTGGGTACTTTCGCCGTGCTGGCGGCGTTCGGTTACTCGATCAACACCCTGACCATGTTCGGCATGGTGCTGGCCATCGGACTGCTGGTCGACGATGCGATTGTGGTGGTGGAAAACGTTGAGCGGGTCATGGCGGAGGAGGGCTTGTCGCCCAAGGCAGCCACTCGCAAGTCCATGGGCCAGATTACCGGCGCCTTGATCGGTATTGCGATGGTGTTGTCGGCGGTGTTCATCCCCATGGCCTTTTTCGGCGGCTCCACGGGCGTGATCTACCGTCAGTTCTCGATCACCATCGTATCGTCCATGGTGCTGTCGGTCGTAGTGGCCGTTGTGTTCACGCCAGCCTTGTGCGCGACGATGCTCAAGCCCATTCCCAAGGGTCATCATGGTACGAAGAAGGGCTTTTTCGGCTGGTTCAACCGAATGTTCGAACGCTCAACCGAGGGCTATGCCAACACCGTGAGCCGCACGATGACGCGCAGCAAACGTCTGCTGCTCATTTATCTGGCGCTGATTCTCGCCACGGGCTGGCTCTTCACGCGTATTCCGACGGCCTTTTTGCCGGGGGAGGATCAGGGCATTTTGTTCGCGCAGATTCAGACGCCTGCGGGCGCGACGGCCGAGCGCACCAAGGTCGTGATCAATGAGGCCGTGGACTATCTGCTCGACAAAGAAAAGGATTCGGTGGCATCGGTGTTTGCGGTGTCCGGCTTTTCTTTTGGCGGCAGGGGTCAGAACGCGGCAGTGCTGTTCATCAAGCTAAAGGACTGGAAGGAGCGCCAGTCGGCCGATCGCCGGGCGGCGGCGTTGGCCCAGCGCGCCAACGGCTACTTCTTTGGCAATATCCATGATGCTCAGGCCTTTGTGTTCGCGCCGCCTGCGGTCATGGAGTTGGGTAATGCCTCTGGCTTTGACTTTATGTTGCAGGATCGCGCCGGCATCGGCCACGAAAAACTGCTCGCGGCCCGCAATCAGTTGCTGGGAGAGGCGATGAAGAGCCCCTTGCTTGCTCGTGTGCGTCCGAACGGTATCGAAGACGCGCCTCAGTATCAGCTCGACATCGATCGCGAGAAGGCGCGCGCGCTGGGGGTGTCGATCGCCGATATCAACAGCACGCTGGCCACAGCCTGGGGCTCGTCGTATATCAACGACTTTATCGACCGTGGCCGGGTGAAGAAGGTGTTTGTGCAAGGCGAGGCCGACTCGCGCATGCTGCCTGAAGATCTGGATAAATGGTATGTGCGTAATAAGGCGGGCAATATGGTGCCGTTTTCGGCTTTCGCCAAGGCTGACTGGACTTATGGGCCTCAGAAGCTGAATCGTTATAACGGCGTGCCCGCTTTCAATATCCAGGGGGAAGCCGCAGCGGGGCGCAGTTCGGGCGAGGCCATGCGCGAAATGGAGCGTCTTGCCGCCAAGCTGCCCCCCGGGCGTGGGTTTCGAATGGACGGGCTTGTCGTTCGAAGAAAGGCGTTCGGGCGCCCAGGCTCCCGCACTTTATGCCATCTCGCTGATTGTGGTGTTCTTGTGTTTGGCCGCCCTCTATGAAAGCTGGAGTATTCCGACCGCAGTCATGCTGGTGGTGCCGCTGGGCGTGTTAGGCGCTTTGCTCGCCACCCTGATGCGCGGTTTGTCCAATGACGTGTATTTCCAGGTGGGGCTGCTGACGACGGTGGGGCTGGCGGCCAAGAACGCGATTCTGATCGTGGAGTTCGCCAAGGACTATTACGAGCAGGGCGCCAGCCTGGTCGAGGCTGCCGTACATGCTGCGCGGCAACGTTTGCGGCCGATTTTGATGACCTCGCTGGCTTTTGTTCTGGGCGTTGTGCCACTGGCGATTTCCAATGGCGCGGGCTCGGGCAGTCAGCACGCCATTGGTACCGGTGTGATTGGCGGCATGCTGTCGGGCACCTTTCTGGCGATTTTCTTCGTGCCGCTGTTCTTTGTGCTGGTGTTGCGTCTGTTCAAGGTTCGCCGCCGCGCTGAGATGCAGGCCGAGGAAAATGCCGCGCACTCTCATTCCCACGGAGATCAGTACTGATGATCCCGAACATGAAAACCTTGTTGACCCTGACGGCGCTGGCCAGCGCCCTGGCCGGTTGCTCACTGGCGCCCAAGTATGAACGCCCGGATGCGCCGGTGTCGGCCAGCTATCCGACCGGCCCCGCCTATGCCGCAACGCAGGCCGGGGCAGGTGAACTGGCCGCGGCCGACGTGGGTTGGCGTGATTTCTTCCAGGATTCGCTGTTGCAGTGGATTCTGACGCTGACGCTGGAGAATAACCGCGATCTGCGTGTGGCGGCGCTCAATGTGGAGGCGGCGCGCGCGCAATACCGTATCGAGCGCGCGGATCTCTTGCCGACCGTGGGCGCGGCGGGCACGGCGAATGTGCAGCGCACGCCAGCCAGCCTGACACAAAACGGCAGTCTGCAGATATCAAGGCAGTACCGGGTGGGGGCAGCGGTGTCGTCGTGGGAGCTGGACCTGTTCGGGCGGATTCAGAGCCTGACTGAGCAGGCATTGCAGACCTATCTGGCGCAGGATGAGACGCGCCAGGCTACGCAACTGACCCTGATCGCCGAAACGGCCAATGCCTATCTGACCTTATGCGCAGATCAAGAACTACTACAGCTTACCGAGCAAACACTGGCTTCGCAGCGGGCTTCCTACGACTTGACCAAACAGAGTTTCGATCAGGGTGTGGCCACCGAGCTGGATCTGAGCCAGGCTGAGGTATCTCTGCGCACCGCCGAACGCAATCGGGCCCAGTACCTGCGTCAGGTGGCACGGGATCGCAATGCCCTGACGCTCTTGGTTAGCCAGCCTTTGCCGGCGGACCTGATCACGCAACTGGATGCGATCAAACAATTGCCCGATGACGTCGTCATCGCCAATTTGCCGGCGGGATTACCTGCTGATCTGTTGGCGCGGCGTCCGGATATTCGTGCGGCGGAGCATCAGTTGCAGGGCGTCAATGCCAATATCGGCGCGGCGCGTGCGGCGTTTTTTCCCACGATCAGTCTGACCGGGTCGGCGGGTGTCGCCAGCGGCTCCCTGGGCAGCCTGTTCGATGCGGGTTCCGGCGCCTGGAGCTTCGCGCCACAGATTACGATGCCGATTTTTGCGGGCGGAGCGCTGCTGGCCAATCTGGATTTGGCGCAGGTGCGCAAGCGCATCGGCATCGCCAATTACGAGAAGGCGATTCAGATCGGCTTTCGCGAGGTGGCCGACGGCCTGGCCGGGCGCGTGACCCTGGATCAGCAGATCTTGGCGCAACGCCAACTGGTCGAGGCCAATCAACGGGCCTATACCTTGTCGGATCAACGCTTTCGCCAGGGGGTGGACAGCTATCTGAGTGTACTGGACTCGCAGCGCTCGCTTTACTCGTCTCAGCAGGCGCTGGTTGATACGCGACTCGCGCGTTTGGCCAACCTGATCGACCTGTATAAAGCGCTGGGCGGAGGCTGGACGGAGCGCAGCGTAGGGCAGGCCGGCAGGCAGTAGGCCGACTCGCCTCGCCACTGACCCTCCCTCATGGAGGGCGTGGCGGATGATAGACGAAGCTACAGAGAGGTACGGAAAAACGGAAAGCAGACAGCTGCTTATAGGACAGTAGTTCACTTCTCTTTAGAGTTAGGCCCGCTAACTGAAACAGTGGCATGTCTTTTAATAAGCCAAGAGAGGTTGATTGCTATGTCGAATCGTTTGTTTGCTTCCCTCATTGCCTGCACATCTTTTACGCTCATGGCGCCGTTCGCCCAGGCCCAATCGGGGGATTTTTACGTCGGTGCCCGTGTCGCGGGTGAATTCGAGCGCCTGAAAGATGTAAAAGGGCATTTCGGGGATGATGATGTCAAGATCGGTTCGAGCGACCGGGAGAACCATCTGTTAGGCGCCCTGGCCCTGGGTTACTACCTGACGCCAGAGTGGCGGGTGGAAGCTGAGCTGGGTTTGTCGGGCTCCCAGACTTACCGCTTCAAGCGGCAGATGATGGGCGAGGCCCTGGATCTCAAAACCCATGTCAGCTCACAGCGGCTCATGTTCAATGTCTACCGCGATATTCCGCTGGGTGACAAATTCTCGCTTTATGGCAGCGTGGGCCTGGGCTTGACCGCCAGTCGTATGAAGGCGGATTTCACCCAGACTTCGGCGGATAAAGAGCCGCAACATGGCAGTTTCGGGCGTCGTAGCCAAACGCTGTTCACGGCCAGTCTGGGCGTGGGCGCCTCGTATGCCCTGACCAAGGACATGAGTGTCGATCTGGGGTATCGCTATATCCGCATGGCGACAGCCAAAACGGGTGCGCTGGCCGAAGAGGGAGCGGAACCGGGCGCGCACTTGCACGCGCGTCCTGAGGCGCATGAAGTCTCTTTGGGTGTGCGCTACCGGTTCTGATGGATCAGGCGCGTTTCCTGGCGATCAGTCCGACGATGGCTAGTACCAGAATCGCGCCAACGACCGAGCCAATCCAGCCTGCGGGTTCGCCGGGCGCATACCATCCCAGCGATTGGCCCAGATAACCCGCCACCACAGAGCCCACGATGCCCAGCACGGCGGTCATGACGATTCCCATGCTCTGGTCGCCAGGCATCAGGGCGCGGGCAATCAAGCCCACGATAAAGCCGACGATGATCATGATGATGATGCTCATGCGCTTACTCCTTTGCAGAGGATGTTGAAGGGCATCATACCCATGCGCTCCGCCCGTCATGGTTTAAAACTTGTACGAAAAATGCTTACGGATTTCTCAGTTGCCCGTTAGTGTCAGCAGTTGTTGCAAGTCTTTTGAGATTGCTGACACGCTATCTGCCTTGCTGGCCAGCAGGCGGGCGCGGCCTTGCTTGTCGAAGATATACACCTCCTGACTGTGCGTAATGGCGTAGTGATCTGCGCCGGGCTGCGGCGTTTCAGCCTGATAGGCCACTTGGTAGCGCCGGGCCAGCTCCTCGATTTGTTTGTCCGTGCCGCTCAGACCGATGGTTGGCTTATTGAAGGTGTTCGCATAGGCCTGGACGATATCTGGCGTATCACGCTGCGGATCGAGGCTGACATAAACCAGACGCACATTTTTTGCCGCTTCGCCCAGATGTTTCAATACCGAGCTTAACTGCGTCAAGGTTTCGGGGCAGTTGTCCTGGCAGCCTACATAGCCGAAGAACATTAAGACGATTTTGCCCTTGAGTTCATCGCTGTTGAGGGTTTTACCGCCTGCTGCCGGCAGTTGAAATTTGAGATCGGGGAGATTGCTGGCATCTTGGAGCGCCCAGACTGGACGGTCACCACAGGCAGTTAAACAGCAGGACAGTAACAGCACGCTCCAGGCGCGGCCGGACAAGAATCTGAACAACATGGAGGGAGGCAAGCTTGATACAGGACTGGAAATCGCCCGAGATTCTAACGGGTTCAAGTATCCGGAGTCGAAAAAGGCTGCCTTAAGACTTAGCTGGAGCGCTTGCATCTGTTGATGACGCATTGCGGCGATGAGGACATCATGCTGCACAAGGTGGATGAACCCAAGCCCAAGCGCATTCGAACATGCGTTGGCCTTACCCTCATGAAGGTATTGTCGCTGCCAGAAGCGGGCTACCCCGCAACAGGCCTGCTACGGGCTTGTTGCGGGGTAGCAGCTATCGTTGCATTCCCGCTTGGCTGCTGATGTCCGGCTTGAATACCTGGGCCCGGGTTCAGGCGGCTTCAAGCATGCCGCTATGGCGCAACAAGGCGTCGATGCGCGGGGCGCGGCCCCGGAATGCCGCGAATGATTCTGCCGCCGGACGGGCGCCGCCCACGGCGAGAATTTCGCGGCGGAAACGCAGACCCGTTTCCGGATCAAGCGTGTCGCCGGCCTGAGCCGCCTCTTCGAAAGCCTCGTAAGCGTCGGCGGAAAGGACCTCTGCCCATTTGTAGCTGTAATAGCCCGCGCCATAGCCTCCGGCGAACAGATGGGAGAAGGCATGCGGGAAACGATGCCATGGCGGCGGGAAAAGCACGGCCACTTCAGCGCGAACGGTGTCCAGCAAGGCCATGACATCGCCGATGGGCATGCCCTTGGCCCGGTCGTGCATCAGGATATCGAACAGCGCAAATTCAATTTGCCGCACGGCCTGCATGCCACTCTGGAAATTGCGGGCCGCCAGCAGACGCTCGTAAAGGGCGCGAGGCAGTGGCTCGCCGCTGTCAACATGGGCCGACAGTTTTTGCACGACGGTCCATTCCCAGCAGAAGTTTTCCATGAACTGGGAGGGTAATTCGATGGCGTCCCATTCCACGCTGGCAAACGCCGCGGCCCCCGGTTCGTCAACCTCGGAGAGCAGGGCATGCAGGGCGTGTCCTGTTTCGTGGAAAAGGGTAATGACATCGTCATGGGTCAGCAAGGCGGCACGCTGTCCATTTGGGCGCGAGAAATTGCACGTCAGGTAAACCACGGGCGTTTGAACCTGACCGGCAATCAGGCGGCGGGCACGTTCGCTATCCACCCAGGCGCCGCTTTGTTTGCCAGAGCGGGCATAGAGGTCGAGGTAGAGATAGCCCAGGGTATGGCCAGACGCGGACTCCACTCGCACGCCCCGCACGTCCTTGTGCCAGGTGGATAGCTCGGCCTCGCGCAGGCGGACGTCGAACAGGGTCTCGATAACCTCGAACAAGCCGGTCAGCACACGGGGTTCGGTGAAGTACTGTTTGATTTCGTCTTCGGAATAGGCATAGCGCGTTTCGCGCAGTCGTTCCGATGCAAACGCCATGTCCCAGGGCTGAAGATCGGACAGCCCCAGTTCGGTTTGCGCGAAGGCGCGCAATTCGGCCAGATCGCGCTGTGCGTGCGGCTTGGCCCGGCGCGCCAGGTCGCGCAGAAAGCCGGTGACCTCGGCTGCGCTGCGCGCCATGCGGGTTTGCAGACGCAGTTGAGCAAAGCTGGAGAAACTGAGCAGGCTCGCTTCTTCAGCTCGTAGGTTCAATAGAGTTTCGATTAGCGACGAGTTGTCGAAGCGGCCATCGCCCTGTTCCGAAGCCACCGTGCCGTAGGCGCGATACAGCGTTTCGCGCAGCGCGCGGTCGCGGGCATATTGCATGACGGGCAGATAGCAGGGCATTTTGAGCGTCAGCAGATAACCCTCGCGACCCTGCGCGCGGGCAGCGTCTGCGGCTGCCTGCTTGACATCGTCCGGCAGGCCGTCGAGGCGGCTGGCGTTGTCCAGGTGCAATGACCAGGCGTCGATGGCGTCTAGCACGTTCTCGGAGAACTTCTGCGATGCCTGGGCTTCGCGATCGGAGATCTCGGCATAGCGTTCTCTTGCCTCGCCCTGGAGTTCGACACCGCTCAAGCGAAAGTCGCGCAGAGCGAGTTCCACCACGCGACGGCGCACGGGGCTCCATTGGGCAAAGTCGGGGGTTGCGGCCAGGCGCTGATACTGACGGTAAAGACCTTCGTGCAGGCCAACCCAGGTAGAGAACTCGGTCACCTTGGGCAGGGCGGCGTTATAGGCTTCACGCAGTTGCGGCGTATTGACCACGGCGTTCAGGTGGCCCGCAACCGACCAAGCGCGCCATAGCCGTTCGGTCTGGGTGTCCAGCGGTTCGACAACGGCTTCCCAGGTGGCGGGCAGAGCTGGTTGCGCGGCGGCCTCGACTGCTTCGCGCGCGAGCGCCAGCAGTTCGTCGATGGCAGGAAGGATGTGCTCGGGTTGAACGGCAGCGTAATCAATCAGTCCGGATACGGGGGCGAGCAGCGGGTTCTGAGTCATGGGCATCCGATAAAAATAGGGAAACGCCGCGCAGCGGCGAACGATGCTATCTATATAGGGAGTATGCGCCGGAATGCAAGACGCCTGCTTCGCATGAGACGATGCGAAGCAGGCGTCTTGTCGGGCAAAACGGCGGACTCAGGGGGTTAGCGTGCGTTCGGCCGCTTCCAGCGTGTTGACCATCAGCATGGCGATCGTCATGGGGCCGACGCCGCCGGGAACCGGCGTGATGGCGCCAGCGACTTGCTGCGCGCTGGCGAAGTCCACGTCGCCGCAGAGTTTGCCGTCATCGCCGCGGTTGATGCCGACGTCGATGACGACAGCGCCAGGCTTGATCATGTCGCCCGTGATCATGCGCGGGCGGCCTGTTGCCACCACGAGCACGTCGGCGCGGCGTGTCTGGGCGGCCAGGTCACGGGTCTTGGAGTTGCAGATCGTGACCGTTGCGCCTGCCGCCAGCAGCAGCATGGCCATCGGCTTGCCGACGATATTGCTGGCGCCCACCACGACCGCCTCGGCGCCGCGCAGCGTCACGCCCTCGGATTCCAACATTTTCATGACGCCATAGGGCGTGCAGGGGCGGAACAGCGGCTGTCCCGTCATGAGCAGGCCGGCGTTGCTGATATGAAAACCGTCAACGTCTTTCTCGGGTGCGATGGCTTCGATGACCTTGTGCGAGTCCAGGTGGGCAGGCAGGGGCAGTTGCACCAGGATGCCGTGAATGGACGGATCGCGGTTCAGGGCGTCGATGCGGGCGAGCAGGTCCGCCTCGCTGAGATCGGCCGGGTACTGCTCTTTGACGGAATGCAGGCCGGCCTTTTCGCAGGCGGCCACTTTGTTACGCACATACACTTGCGAGGCCGGATCTTCGCCCACGAGGACGACGGCCAGGCCCGGGCGCACGCCCTGGGCTGTGAGGGCGGCCGCGCGTTCGGCGACTTCTTCGCGGATGCGCTGCGACAGCGCGACGCCATCAATGATTCTAGCGGTCATGCGTGGGCCTCGGGTTTGGCCAAGGCGACTTTCATCAGGTCGGCTACGGTGGTCACTTCAAGTTTTTCCATGATGTTGGCGCGATGCGCTTCGACGGTCTTGATGCTGATGCCCAGATCGTCGGCGATCTGCTTGTTCAAGCGGCCGGCGACAATGCGCTCCAGCACCTGCTGCTCGCGCGCGGTCAGGCGCGCCAGCATGGCTTCGTGGTCTTTCTGGGCCTGATGCTTGGAGATCCGCTGCGCGGCTTGTTCCAGCATGCGCGCGACGGTCTCGCGCAGGTCAGATTCGTTAAAGGGCTTTTCAAGGAAGTCGATCGCACCTTTTTTCATCGTAGATACCGCCATTGGCACATCGCCGTGGCCGGTGATAAAGACGATGGGCATGGGCGAATTGCGCGCGATCAGTTGCTCCTGGAGTTCCAGGCCGCTCATGCCGGGCATGCGCACGTCAGCGATGAGCACACCAACATGGCTGGTGTCGTATTCGTCCAGAAAGGACTCGGCGCTGGCGAAAGCGCGCACGCGGTAACCGTTGGCTTCAAGCAGCCAGCGCAGGGAGTCGCGGACAGCTTCGTCGTCATCGACGATGTATACCGTGCTCGACAGGTGGGGGGTGTTCATGCGTGCAACTCCTCGGACTGGTCATGCTGGGCCGGCGTTTCGGGCGCGGCGCAGGGCAGGGTAAAGCGGAATATAGTCCCGCCAGCGGGGTTCGGATCGGCCCACAGACGACCGTGGTGCGATTCGATAATGGTACGGCAGATATTCAAGCCCATGCCCAAACCTTGGGACTTGGTGCTGAAGAAAGGTTCAAAGAGCCGCTCGGGCTCGGCGATGCCGTGGCCGCGGTCGACCACGGCCACCTCGATCTGGTTCTCCTGCGGAATGACCGCAACCTTGAGCTCGTCGGAGTCGCTGTTTTCCATCGCCTCCAGGCCGTTCTTCAACAGGTTGAGCAGAACCTGTTCGATCAGGATAGGGTCAGCAAGCACATCGGGCGCCGTCGACGGGACGTAGCGGTCGATACGGATGCGGCGCTTGCGCGCGTCAATTTCTGCGAAGCCGATGGCATTGTCGACGATGCGGCTGATGGGCACGCGCTGGCGGCGCGGTTCGCTGCGTTTGACGAATTCGCGGATGCGGCTGATGATTTTGCCCGCGCGTTCGGCCTGGGCGGCGGCTTTTTCCAGCGCGGGCAGCAGCATGTTGGGGCTGGTGTGACCCGCCTTGACCAGCGCCACGGCGCCCATGCTGTAGTTGGCGATGGCCGTCAGTGGCTGGTTCAGCTCGTGCGCCAGCGAAGACGCCATTTCTCCCATGGTGGTGAGACGGCTGGTGATCTGGATTTTTTCTTGCTGTAAACGCGAAGCCTCTTCGTGCGTGCGGCGTTCGGTGATGTCGCGGGCCACCTGCATGCGTACGCGGCGTCCGTCGGTCCAGGCGAGCATGCGGTGATGCACCTCGAACCAGCGCTGCACCGACTGCACGAACACCTCGACCGATTCATCGGTAAAACGGCCGCGGCGGCCCGCAAGCAGCTCGTCGTGGCCGCCAGTTTGCGCGCCGAATACACGGCGGTAGGTGCGGTTGGCGAACAGCAGTTCTAAGCCGTCATGCGTATCGGCCGTGACCGAGATCGCGTCGTCCAGGCCTTCGAGCACCGTCATGAAGCGTTCGTGCGCGGCGGTCAGGGCTTCGCGGATGCGCTTGGGCTCGGTGATGTCGGTCATGGAGGTCATCCAGCCGATCTGGGTCCCGTTGGGGTCGAGCAGCGGCGACACATACATGCGCGCCGTGAAACGCGAGCCATCGCGCCGCTGGGCTTCGACTTCCAGGCCGCTGGAGGGCGTTTTCCCCGACGTTAGAAGGTCTAGCGTGTGCTGATGCTGTTCATGGCGGCCCGGCACCCAATACGGGAAGGGCGGGCTGCGGCCGATGAGATCGGCCTCGTTCCAGCCTATCATGCGGCAGAAAGCCGGATTGACATAGGCAATTCGGCCTTTCATGTCGAGCACACGCATGCCGGTCGACATGGAGTTTTCCATGGCTCGGCGAAAGCCGGTTTCGGCAATCAGGGCGGCCTCGGCCGTTGAGCGAAAACGGGTGTAACGCCATAGCATCAGCAAGCTGATGATGATCACGCAGGACAGCGCCAACACAACCCATATTAGGCGCTGCTGGCGCAACTCCTGGTCGATGGTCACAAACATGACGCTATCGTCATGGATGCGCTGTAACCAGAAAAACATCCCCATGACACATATATAGAGCACCAGCACCAGAGCGGGCGTGACCCAGTACAGGCCGCGCCGACGTGAGCGGGCGTGGGCGTGAAAGGATTTCGGGATCGAAGACTTTGGTGTACTGGACATGGAGATGCGGGGCCTTCAGGCAGCGTATTTTAAGGGTAATGCGCCGCCCGTGCCGGCGCCTTGGCAGGGGTTTACCCCGTATCAGAGGGGGGTAGGCGGCATATTTTCATGCTGCACCGCACAAGTTATGGTGCTAAACCGCCTTTTTTGGACGTGGTTTTGCGAGTAAAACCGTCTAAGCTGCGCAGCGTCAAGGTGGTGTGCCTAGTGCTTCTGCGTTGATTGTGGTCGATCATGGTCGTACCGGCCAGACGGGGTTTCCGGCTGGGCTTCGCACAGTGGTTGGCTTGCGCGGCGCTCGGCTTGGGCTCGGCGTAGGAATTCAGAAAAACGTCAGATTTTCATATTGTGAAATGTCGTATCGCAACATGAAATTTTTCTTGCCCCAGGCTAAGCTAGCTACTTAGAATGCGCGCTTCGATGGTTGGCGACCGCCCTGGCGGCGTCGGCGTGCATCAACTTCTGTACCCCGCCTACAAGAATGCGGGGTGTGGTCCAAGAAACCCCATCAGGAGACACACGATGTCCTCTCCCGCTCAGGCCGGCGGCCTTTTGGCCGTCAACGACGAAGACACCCAAGAAACTCAGGAGTGGTTGGAAGCCCTGGCCGCGGTCCTTGACCGCGAAGGCCCGCAGCGCGCCCACTACCTGCTCGAGCGCCTGATTGATGAGGCCCGCCGCTCCGGCGCCCACATCCCGTTTTCGCCCAATACCGCCTATGTGAACACCATTCCGCCGGGCCTGGAGCCCACGCATCCGGGCAATCTCGAACTGGAAGCACGCATCCGCTCGTATGTGCGCTGGAACGCGATGGCGATGGTGGTCAAGGCCAATAAGCATAACCCGCCCGATGGCGGCGATCTCGGCGGCCATATCGCCTCCTTCGCTTCGCTGGCCACTATGATCGGCTGCGGTCAAAACCATTTCTGGCACGCCGAGAGCGAGGATCACGGCGGCGATCTGGTCTACTTCCAGGGTCACACTTCGCCCGGCATGTATGGCCGCGCCTATCTCGAAGGTCGCCTGACCGAAGATCAACTGAACCACTTCCGCCAGGAAGTCGACGGCAAGGGCCTGTCTTCCTATCCGCATCCGAAGCTGATGCCGGATTTCTGGCAGTTCCCGACGGTGTCCATGGGTCTGGGCCCGCTGATGGCCATTTATCAGGCCCGTTTCCTGAAGTATCTCCATGCCCGTGGCATTGCCGACACCAGCAAGCGCAAGGTCTGGGTATTCTGCGGTGACGGCGAAATGGACGAGCCCGAGTCGCTCGGTGCCATCGCCCTGGCGGCGCGTGAAAAGCTCGACAACCTGGTTTTCGTGATCAACTGCAATTTGCAGCGTCTGGACGGCCCGGTGCGTGGCAACGGCAAGATCATCCAGGAACTGGAAGGCGACTTCCGCGGTTCGGGCTGGAACGTGATCAAGCTGATCTGGGGCGGCTATTGGGATCCTCTCCTTGCCCATGACAAGGAAGGCATCCTGCGTAAGATCATGGAAGAAACCGTTGACGGCGAGTACCAGGCGTACAAAGCCAACGACGGCAAGTTCGTGCGCGAACATTTCTTCGGCAAGCACCCCAAGCTGCTGGAAGCCGTTGCCCGTATGAGCGACGAAGACATCTGGCGCCTGAACCGTGGCGGCCACGATCCGCACAAGGTTTACGCCGCCTTCGATGCGGCGAACAAGCATAAGGGTCAGCCGACCGTCATTCTGGCCAAGACCATCAAGGGTTATGGCATGGGCCAGGTGGGTCAGGCCAAGAACCCGACCCACCAGCAAAAGAAGCTGGAACTGGAATCGATCCGCGAATTCCGTGATCGTTTCGGCATTCCCATTGCTGATGATCAACTCGAAAAGCTGCCTTACTTCAAACCGGCCGAAGATTCGCCTGAAATGAAGTATCTGCACGAGCGCCGCAAGGCTTTGGGCGGCTACTTGCCCAAGCGCCGCCAGAAGGCCGATGAAGTGCTGAAGGTGCCCGCACTGGACGCATTCAAGGCGGTGCTTGAACCTACCGCCGAAGGCCGAGAGATTTCGACCACCCAGGCTTTTGTGCGCGTGCTGAACCAAGTGCTGCGCGACAAGCAGATCGGCCCGCGTGTCGTGCCCATCCTGGCTGATGAATCGCGCACTTTCGGCATGGAAGGCCTGTTCCGCCAGATTGGCATCTACGCGCCGGAAGGCCAGAAGTACACGCCGGTTGATAAAGACCAGGTCATGTACTACCGCGAAGCCTCCGACGGCCAGCTTTTGCAGGAAGGCATCAACGAAGCGGGTGCAATGAGCTCGTGGATCGCGGCGGCCACGTCGTACTCCACCAACAACCGCATCATGGTGCCGTTCTACATCTATTACTCGATGTTCGGCTTCCAGCGCGTGGGCGATCTGGCCTGGGCGGCGGGCGACATGCAGGCGCGCGGTTTCTTGCTGGGCGGCACGGCAGGGCGCACCACCTTGAACGGCGAAGGCTTGCAGCACGAGGATGGCCATAGCCATTTGCTGGCCTCGACCATTCCGAACTGTGTCTCTTATGACCCGACCTTCGCTCATGAGCTGGCTGTCATCATTCAGCACGGCATGAAGCGCATGGTCGAAGACCAGGAGAACGTGTATTACTACCTGACGGTGATGAACGAAAACTATCCCCAGCCGGGTTTGAAGGCGGGCGATGAGGAAGGCATCATCAAGGGGATGTACAAGCTGCAGTCCAAGGGCAAGGGCAAGGCCCGTGTGCAACTGATGGGCTCGGGCACCATTCTGCGCGAAGTCATGGCGGCGCAGGATCTGCTTGAGGCCGATTGGGGCGTGGCTTCCGATGTCTGGAGCGTGACCAGCTTTACCGAGCTGCGCCGCAATGGCCTGGATGTCGAGCGCTTTAATCTGCTGAACCCGGAGCAGCCGGCTCAGGTGGCCTATGTGACCGAGCAACTGTCTTCTACTGACGGTCCGATTATTGCGTCGACCGACTATATGAAGCTGTTCGCTGATCAAATTCGTCCCTTCGTGCCCAAGGGTCGCGAGTACAAGGTGTTGGGTACCGACGGTTTCGGTCGTTCGGATTTCCGCAGCAAACTGCGCGAGCACTTTGAAGTGGATCGCCACTTCGTGGTCTTGGCCGCGCTCAAGGCGCTGGCCGACGAAGGCAAGGTGCCGGTTGCCAAGGTCGCCGAGGCGATCAAGAAGTACGGCATCAACCCGAACAAGGCCAATCCGCAATACGCTTGAGGCGAGGGTAGACAAACATGAGCAATATCGTGGAAATCAAGGTTCCCGACATCGGTGACTTCAAAGAAGTGGAAGTGATCGAGGTGCTGGTGGCCCCCGGCGACACCATCAAGGCGGAACAAAGCCTGATTACCGTCGAATCCGACAAGGCTTCGATGGAAATCCCCGCTTCGCAGGGTGGCGTCGTGAAGTCGGTCAAGATCAAGGTGGGCGACAAGGTCGCCGAGGGTGCTGTCATTCTCGAGGTCGAGCCAGGCGCTGCCGAAGCGTCCGCGCCCAAGGCTGAAGCGCCTGCGCCCAAGGCCGAAGCCGCACCCCAAGCGGCAGCGGCGGCTCCGGCAGCCGCTGGCAACGGCGGCCCGATGGATATCGCCGTGCCGGATATCGGCGACTTCAAGGACGTCGAAGTCATCGAAGTGCTGGTGGCTGTTGGCGACACCATCAAGGCCGAACAAAGCCTGATTACCGTCGAGTCGGATAAGGCCTCGATGGAAATCCCCGCTTCGGCGGGCGGCGTGGTCAAGGCCATCAAGGTCAAGGTGGGCGAGCGTATCAACAAGGGCGACGTGATTCTGGTCGTGGAGGGCGCTGCTGCTGCTGCGCCTGCTGCTGCGCCGGCGGCTGCGGCCGCTGTTGCGGCGCCGGTGGCTACTGCGGCCGCCGTGTCTGCCCCGGCCCGTCCTTCGCCCACCCAGGCCTTGCAAGATCCTGACCTCAAGCCGGGTCAGTTGCCGCACGCTTCGCCGTCGGTGCGTAAGTTCGCCCGTGAGCTGGGTGTGAATCTGTCGCGCGTGTCGGGTAGTGGTCCCAAGGGTCGTATTCTGGCCGACGACGTGCGCGGCTTTGTCAAGAATGCGCTGTCGGCCGCCCCGGCCGCCAGCACGGCCGCCGGGTCGGCTGATGGCGCTGCGCTGGGCCTTTTGCCCTGGCCCAAGGTGGACTTCAGCAAGTTCGGCCCGGTGGACCCTAAGCCGCTGTCGCGTATCAAGAAGATTTCCGGTGCCAACCTGCATCGCAACTGGGTCATGATCCCCCACGTCACCAACAATGACGAAGCGGACATCACCGACCTCGAAGCCTTGCGCGTACAACTGAACAAAGAGAATGAGAAGTCGGGCGTCAAGGTTACGATGCTGGCTTTCGTGATCAAGGCGGTCGTGGCGGCATTGAAAAAATTCCCCGAGTTCAATGCCTCGCTGGACGGCGACACCCTCGTCTACAAGCAATACTTCCACATCGGCTTTGCAGCGGATACGCCGAATGGGCTGGTGGTGCCTGTCGTGCGCGACGCCGACAAAAAAGGCATTTTCGAACTGGCCCGCGAGACCTCCGAGCTGGCCAAGAAGGCCCGCGACGGCAAGATTTCGCCGGCCGACATGCAAGGGGGCTGCTTCTCGATTTCGTCGCTGGGCGGCATCGGCGGCACGCACTTCACGCCCATTATCAATGCGCCTGAAGTCGCCATTCTGGGTCTGTCGCGTTCGGCCCAGAAGCCGGTCTGGGACGGCAAGCAGTTCGTGCCGCGCCTGATGCTGCCGCTGTCGCTGTCCTATGACCACCGCGTCATCGACGGCGCCGCTGCGGCCCGCTTCAATGCTTACCTCGGCCAGCTTCTGGCCGATTTCCGCCGCATCGCGCTGTAAGCGCCGGGAGAGACGATGAGCAATCTCAAGGAAATCAAGGTACCGGACATCGGTGACTTCAAAGAGGTGGAAGTCATCGAAGTGCTGGTGGCCGTTGGCGACACCATCAAGGCCGACCAAAGCCTGATTACCGTCGAGTCCGACAAGGCCTCGATGGAAATCCCCGCCTCCGAGGGCGGCGTCGTGAAGTCGCTCAAGATCAAGGTGGGCGACAAGGTCGCTGAAGGCTCGGTCATCCTCGAAGTCGAGGCCGGCCAGGCCGCCGCTGCGGCCCCCAAGGCCGAGGCCCCAAAGACCGAAGCCCTGAAAACCGAAGCCCAGGCAGCAGCGCCCGCAGCGGCATCGTTTGGCGGTTCGGCCGATCTGGAGTGCGACGTGTTGGTGCTGGGCGCGGGCCCCGGCGGTTATTCGGCCGCTTTCCGTGCCGCCGATTTGGGTCTGTCTACGGTGCTGGTGGAGCGTTACGCCACCCTGGGCGGCGTGTGCCTGAACGTGGGTTGCATTCCGTCGAAGGCGCTCCTGCACAACGCGGCGGTTATCGATGAGGCGCGCGCGCTGGCTGCGCACGGCATCAGCTTTGGCGAGCCCAAGATCGAATTGGACAAGCTGCGTGGCTACAAAGAAAGCGTCGTCAACAAGCTGACCAGCGGTTTGGCTGGCATGGCTCGCGCGCGCAAGGTGACAGTCGTGACGGGTGTGGGCGAGTTTGCCGATCCTTACCATCTGACGGTCAAGGCCGCCGATGGCAAGACGCAGACCATCCGCTTCAAGAACGCCATCATCGCCGCAGGCAGTCAGTCGGTGAAACTGCCCTTCCTGCCTAAGGACGATCGCATCGTCGATTCGACGGGGGCTTTGGAACTGCGCGAGATCCCCAAGAAGATGTTGATCATCGGTGGCGGCATCATCGGCCTGGAAATGGGCACGGTCTATTCCACCTTGGGCGCCCGCCTGGATGTGGTGGAAATGCTCGATGGCCTGATGCAGGGCGCGGACCGAGATTTGGTCAAGGTATGGCAGAAGATGAATGCCGGCCGCTTCGACAACATTATGTTGAAGACCAAGACGGTGGGCGCCGAGGCGCGCGCCGACGGCATTTACGTGAGTTTTGAGGGCGAGGGCGCTCCGACAGCGCCGCAACGCTATGACCTGGTGTTGCAGGCCGTGGGCCGTAGCCCCAACGGCAAGAAGATCGCCGCCGACAAGGCGGGCGTGGCAGTGACCGACCGCGGCTTCATCGAAGTCGACAGCCAGATGCGCACCAATGTGCCGCACATCTTCGCCATCGGCGACATCGTCGGCCAGCCCATGTTGGCGCATAAGGCCGTGCACGAAGGCCATGTGGCGGCCGAAGTCGCCGCCGGCCAGAAGTCCTTCTTCGACGCCCGCGTCATTCCGTCGGTGGCTTACACCGATCCTGAAGTGGCCTGGGTGGGCCTGACAGAAGACGAGGCCAAAAAGCAGGGCATCAAGATCGAGAAGGGGGTCTTCCCCTGGGCAGCTTCGGGCCGCGCCATCGCCAATGGTCGCGATGAGGGCTTCACTAAGCTCATCTTCGACGCCGAGACCCATCGCATTCTGGGTGGGGGCATTGTTGGCACGCACGCCGGCGATCTGATCAGCGAAATCGCGCTGGCCGTTGAAATGGGCGCCGATGTGGTAGATATCGCCAAGACCATCCACCCCCACCCGACCCTGGGCGAATCTGTCGGCATGGCCGCCGAAGTCGCCGAAGGCGTGTGCACGGACTTGCCGCCGCAGCGTAAAAAGTAAGGCGCAAGCCTAAAAAGCAAGAAAGCCGCCCACGGGCGGCTTTCTTGCTTTTGGCGAGATGTTGAAGCGGGATTTTCTCCTGTAGTTCGCCGATTTCGGGCGGGCTGCTGCTACGCTCGCGCCGCATGCACTTTTTCATGACAGGAGGTGGACTTGAACACGCCACAATCAACCAAACTTCAGAACAAGCAGATTGAGGCGGATTACGACTCTCGTCCCTATGAGTCGAACGCGCATTTCTACACGGCACCTGGTCATATCCGGGCTGCCGCGCACCTATATGGCGTCGAGACGGTGCCCCTGGCTCGCGCACGGGTGCTGGAGTTGGGGTGCGCGGCGGGCGGCAATCTACTGCCTTTCGCGCTGATGTATCCCGAGGCCACGGTAGTCGGCGTCGATTTGTCCTCCGTGCAGGTGGCGCAGGGTCAGGAAGTGATCAATGACCTGGGCGTGAAGAATATGCAGTTGCACGCCATGAGCCTGACGGACATCACGCCGGCATTCGGGCAGTTCGATTACATCGTGGCGCATGGCGTGTTTAGCTGGGTGCCGCCCGATGTCAAGACGGCCATTCTGCGAATTTGCAATGAGAATCTGTCGCCTCAGGGTATTGCCTACGTTAGCTTTAATACCTATCCAGGCTGGAAGGCGGGGGATGTGGTGCGCGATGCTGTCTTGCTGGCCAGCCATGGCGCGCAGACTGAGCAAGAGCGTCTGGGACGAGCGAAAGCGATGTTCACGGTGTTGACCGATGGTCTGGCGCCCGGTAACGGTATGGGCAATGCGCTGCGCGCGCTCGTGGAACAGTTGCGCTCGCAATCCGATTACTACCTCTTGCATGAGCATCTGGCGCTGGTCAATACGCCTTGCTATCTGGTCGAATTCGCTGATGCCGCTGTGCAGGCCGGCCTGACCTATGTGGGTGACAGTGAGCCGAACACGGAACTGGCGGCTACCTATGGCCCCAATGTGCAATTGACGCAAAGCGTGATAGCGCTGGGTCAAAATAAAATCATGCGGCAGCAGTTTCTGGATTTTGCAGTGAGCCGCAGTTTCCGCAAGGCGTTGTTGGTGCATGGAGAACGCGGCACCACAGCTCTGCCCGATCTTGGCCGCCTGCGCGATCTGCGCTTCGCCGCGCCCTTTGTGGTGAAGCCGGCCCAGGATGGCCAGCCTGCCGGGTACACCTCGCGGCGTCAGCAGTTCATCAGCGGCGCCGAGCCGGGCATTGAACCCTTGGTCAAGGCGCTGGGTGAGGCTTGGCCGCGGAGTTTGGGATGGGAAGCGCTCGATCAGGCGTTGACCGAAAGGGTGGCGGATACGCAGGAGCGCCAGCGCGTACTGAGCAGCGCCATCCAAACCTTGTTTGCTCAGGGTGTGTTGCACTTGTCTTTGGGTGACGACCCCTACGAAGAAGCCGGTGCGGCCAGTCTGGTGCCGGGATTCGCCTATCTAGCCCGGCGCAACTGGGAGGGCCCGAGAGGCGTGGGTTGTTTCAATGCCTGGCATGAGACGCTGAGCCTGAGTCTCACGCCAGCGCAATACTGGATTGTGGAGGAGCTGGAGCGAGGCTTTGAACTTAAGCGCGTGGCCGCAGAGCTGAGCCAGGCCTTGCAGCGTGGTGATGTGCCGGGTAATGATGGTGTCTCGCGCAAGGGGCAGCGTAACTTGAGCGCCTTGGCAACGAACATGGTGCGAGAACTCACGCTTTTGCTGCGCCGTCGGGGCGTGGTGCTGGGCGATGCCTGAAGGCCTGATGCCGCGCCTGCTTGCCATGCCCGCGAGGGGCATGCTTTTTTCGCCCGACTGGAGGCCGCGAAGCGGTCCCCAGTCTCGCGCTGCATTAACGCAGCAGCGACAGCACCGTTTGCGGCACTTGGTTGGCCTGGGCCAGCACCGAGGTGCCGGCTTGTTGCAGGATCTGCGCCTTGGTCATGTTCGACACTTCGGTGGCGTAGTCGGCATCTTCGATGCGCGAACGAGCGGCCGACAGGTTGTTCACCGTGTTGTTCAGGTTGGCAATCGTCGATTCGAAGCGGTTCTGGATCGCGCCCAGGTCGCTGCGCAGGTTGTCGACGGTTTGCATGGCGCTGTCGATCGCGGCCAGCGGGCTCTCGGTTTGTGCTTTGGCGGCCTTGCTGAAGTCCACCGAGGCAATCGTGGCGGTGCCGTCGGTGGCGATCGCGATGTCTTCCTTCTTGATGGCGACGTACAACGAGTCGCCAGCGGCGACGCCCTTGCGGGAGGCGCCGGCGACTGCGTCGACCTTGGCCCACAGGTTGCCGTTCTTGTCGGTTACGATCGACACGTCGCCAGCTGCCGGAGCGGCGGTGCCCAAGTCAGTGGTGCCCGTGACGGCGGTGACGGTCGGGACCTTGGCGGCGGCGTTAGCGGTGCCGGTGAATGCAACGACGTCAGCGGCGACAGTGGCCTTGGCGTCTTGGGCGCTGTTCAGGGTCAGCGAGTCCAGCTTCAGGGTCTTGGCATCGATTTGCTTCAGATCGATTTCGATGGTTTCGCCGTCGTTGGCGCCAACCTGAATGGACAGCTTGCCTTCCTTGGCCAGGACCTTCACGCCGTTGAACTGGGTCTGCTCGGAGACGCGGGTGATTTCTTCCAGACGCTGGGTGACTTCAGCCTGGATCGAATCCAGATCGGTCTGCGAGTTCGTGCCGTTGGTGGCTTGAACCGTCAGTTGGCGGATGCGTTGCAGGTTGTTGTTGATTTCGTTCAGGGCGCCTTCGGTCGTTTGAGCGATCGAGATACCGTCGTTGGCGTTACGGGCAGCCTGGGTCAGACCCTTGACGTTGGCGGTGAAACGGTTGGCGATGGCCTGGCCGGCGGCATCATCCTTTGCGCTGTTGATACGCAGACCCGAGGACAGGCGCTCGATGGCCGAGCCCAGAGCGGATTGCGACTTGTTCAGGTTGTTTTGGGCAACCAGCGACAGGTAATTGGTATTGATAACAGCAGCCATGAGTAGCTCCCAAGAGAAAGGCTTCTTCAAACTGGGCAGCGGGGCCGCCCGTGATCGACGGGGATGTGTCCTTGCTTTGCATTGCACATCGCCCGTTGCCTGAATAACGTCCGTGGCTTTGGGATCTTTAGGGGTTTGTAGGGCAGTTACAAACTTTTTACAAAACCCCGGTGGCTGCGCGTCAGATCACATGCGACAGCAGTTGTGGCTCGGGCAGTTTGGCCCAGGCCATTTCTTGCAGATGACTGCGCAGGCGGGCGGTAGCCTGGGTGCGGAGTTGGCAAACCCGTGCTTCGGTCACATTAAGCACCGCGCCGATTTCCTTGAGATTCAGGCCCTGCTCGTAATAGAGCGACAGCAGCAATTGTTCGCGCTCGGGCAAGCGTTCGATGGCTTGAATCAGGCTGGCGCGCAGGTCGGCGGCGAGCAGGGCGTTCAGTGGATTGCCGCCGCCATCGCCCGCGCCTTCGTGCCAGTCGCCGTCGCCTTCGGCATCGATATTTTCGTAATGCAGGATCTGAATGCCCTGGGCATCCGACAGCATGGCTTGATATTCATCCAGCGGCAGGCCCAATTCTTGGGCGATTTCAATTTCCGTGGGCGGTCGCATCAGCACCTGCTCCTGGCGCTGGATGGCGGTTTCGATGCGGCGACTTTTGCTGCGCACACTGCGCGGCAGCCAGTCCTGGCTGCGCAACTCGTCCAGCATGGCGCCGCGTATGCGAGCCGTGGCATAGGTTTCGAATTGTGCGTCGGGGTTTTTCTGATAGCGGCGCACGGCATCGAGCAGGCCGATCATGCCGGCCTGTATCAGGTCGTCGAGCTGGACGCTGGCGGGCAGGCGAGCTAGCAGTTGCAGAGCCAGCTTGCGCACCAGCGGCGAGTATTGGACCAGGCTTTCTTCTGCGTTGGGCATTCAGATATAGGCGGCAGGTTGTTGCTGCAGGTCACATTGTTGCAATGTTGCAACGGCCGAAGTGAGTAAGCGAAGGCTTATCTCCAAGCCGAAATTGTCAATGAATTGCGGCTCGCCATTCGGGTAAGCACTCAGCGTTTTGAGCGTTTATTTACAGGTTTGCGATGTAATATCTGAAATAGCTGTAACAATTTCGGGAAAAATCATATAAGTCAGAAGAAATATCAATGATTATTCATTTTTGTCATAGAGAATCACATATGGCGTGTTAAATTTTCATCAAATTGCGATTAACTGATACATTTCGCATTATGACGAAAAATAGATCGCTGCACGGAGTTCGGGTGTGCGGAGGTCTGGCTACGCGCGTCGACTGTACCGAATCGTCCTAGTACTGGAGTAAGCCTTGAACACCACTGACAGCTCGTTACTCGCGGATATCCGCGAAGTCAACCTGTCGTACCTGTTGTTGGCGCAGCGTATGCTGCGTCAAGATCATGCCGCCTCGATGTTTCGCCTTGGTTTTAGTACCGAGGTGGCAGACATTCTGATGCGCCTTTCGCCCGCCCAATTGGTAAAGTTGGCCAGCTCGAGTTCTGTGCTGTGCCGGTTCCGTTTTGATGATTACGGGCTGTTGTCCGCCTTGACTCAGGACGTGCTGGGCGGCGCGCTGCAACAGGCTCACGCGACCATTTTGCTGGCTAAGCAGCCTGTTGAAGAGATTGCATGATGGCATTGCGAAGTGAGGGAGCGCCGTCATGGCGATAAAGAGCGTTGCGCAGGAAGCTGACGAGATCCTGCTCGCCAGCGCCATGATTACGCTGGGCGCAAGGCTGCAGGTCCTGGAAGCCGAAACCAATCTGAGTCATGACCGCCTGGCGCGACTCTATCGCGAGATTCGAGGTTGTTCCCCTCCCAAGGGCATGTTGCCTTTTTCGGTTGACTGGTTCATGACCTGGCTGCCGAATATCCATTCTTCGCTGTTCTATAACGTGTTTTCTTTTTTGAATACACGCACCAAGAGCAAGGGTGTACGCGCTGTTATCGACGCTTACCGCCTTTATGTCGAACATGCGGGTGTGGATACCTGCGGCGCGCCGGCGGCAGAGCCTGTGCTGAGTTTCACTCGGGCCTGGATGCTGGTGCGCTTTTTTGATAGCGGTATGCTGCAGTTGTCCGCCTGCCGTCAGTGCGGCGGTCATTTCATCGCCCACGCCCACGATCCACAGACCGACTTCGTGTGCGCCATCTGCCGCCCGCCACCCCGTGCCGGAAAGACAAGGGCAGCGGCGCGCGCACGCGCCGCGGGCCAAGCCTTGGCGCAATCCTGACGCGCATGGGCCTATACGGCCCGCAAACGGCAGCCTTAAGGGCGGCAAATACGTCAAAAGCCCCGAAATTCTCCCCGTAACCCGCGTTTTTGCGGAGGGGGGATCGGGCGATCATTGGCGTTGATTTTTAGATTCGACGGCAGAGGCCTGATATGTTGGTAGTGATCGGATATGCGGTGGTGATCGTCGCGGTGGTCGGCAGCTTCATCGGGCTGGGCGGCCATCTCGGCGCGCTTTACCAGCCCTTTGAGCTGACGCTGATCGCAGGCGCCGCATTGGGAGCATTTCTTGCCGGCAACAGCCGTAAGTCGCTGGTGCTGGTGCGCCAGGCAATTCCTCGCGCTTTCAAGAGCGCGCCTTACAGCAAAGACCTGTACATGGAGCTGATGGCGCTTCTGTATGTATTGCTGAACAAAGCGCGGCGCGAGGGCTTGATGGCGATCGAATCGCATATCGAAGATCCGTCGTCCAGCCCCATCTTCAACGAGTATCCGCGCATCATGAAGGACCCCAAATTGATGGAGTTCATCACGGATTATCTGCGCATCATGATTAGCGGCAATATGAGCTCGTTCGAGATCGAAACGCTGATGGACGAAGAAATCGAAACCTTTCGCCATGAGCGTGAGGTCCCCACCCATGCCTTGCAACAGGTGGCTGACGGCCTGCCTGCTTTTGGTATCGTGGCGGCCGTGCTGGGTGTGATCAAGGCGCTGGCGGCGGTCGATCAACCTCCCGCCGTGCTGGGCGATCTGATTTCCAAGGCGATGGTGGGCACTTTTCTGGGGGTGTTGCTGGCCTACGGCTTTGTGGCGCCGCTGGCTTCGCGCGTGGAGCGCCGCACGACGGAGTCCGTCAAAGTGCTGGAGTGCATCAAGGTGACTTTGCTGGCCAGCATGAACGGCTACCCGCCGCAACTGGCCGTGGAATTCGGCCGCAAAGTGTTGTTCTCGGCCGTGCGCCCGTCTTTTGGCGAGCTCGAAGAGCACGTGCGCCAGGCCAAGACGACGGCCACTGGCCGCGCCTGAAGCGGGAGTGTTTGAGCGATGAGCACGGTCAACAATCACCGGGTCGTGGTTCGCCGCAAGCGATCCAGCGCCAAGGCGCACCACGGCGGTAGCTGGAAGATCGCTTACGCGGATTTCATCACCGCGATGATGGCTTTCTTTTTGGTGATGTGGCTGGTCAGCATCGTGCCGCGCGAGGAGCTCAAGGGCATTGCGGATTATTTCCGCATGCCGTTGCGCGTGGCGCTGACCGGCGGGCCCAATTCTTCGGCCGAAACCAGCGCCATCCCGGGCGGCGGCTCGGACCCCCTGCGTAGCAAAGGCGAGGTGCGTCGCGCCGACGGCAACCGTGTAGAAGCGCAACCTGACGCCGATCGGCGTGACCGTCATCGCCTGGAGTCGCTCAAGCGCCGTCTTGAGGCAGTGATCGATAACAGCCCGGTGCTGAAAAATTTTCGTCCGCAGTTATTGATAGATCTGACGACGGAAGGCTTGCGGATACAGATCGTTGACAGCCAGAACCGCCCGATGTTCGCCACCGGCAGCGCCCAGGTGCAGCCCTATATGCGCGATATTCTGCGCGAACTGGGTCCCGTGCTCAACGACCTGCCTAATAAGGTCAGCATCTCTGGGCATACCGACGCTACTCAATACGCGCGCCGCGAGCGCGCCTATAGCAATTGGGAGTTGTCGACCGACCGCGCTAATGCGTCGCGCCAGGAATTGGTGGCAGGCGGCATGACAGAAGGCAAGGTAATGCGGATTCAAGGCCTGGCTTCGAGCATGAGTATCGTTAAAGATGATCCTTATGCTGCCGTTAACCGGCGTATCAGCCTGGTGGTGCTCAATGAAAAAACGCAGCGCCGCATCGAGGCTGAGAACGCGGCGGCCGCCGATGTGTCCTCTCGCGATGCGCAGGGTGTCGGGCAGGCCGTGACAGATCACAACAATAGCCAGGGGCGCACCTCGGCAGGAGTAACGAACGGGCATGACGGCAACGATTCTGGTAGCTGATGACTCCGCAACAATGCGGATGATCGTCAAAGCGGCCCTGACCTCCGCAGGCTGGCAGGTGCTGGCCGCGGCCAATGGCCAGGAGGCGCTGGCGCTCGCGCGCCAGCATGAGGTGGATCTGGTGGTCAGTGACTGGAATATGCCGGTCATGGGAGGCCTGGGGTTGATTCAGGGTTTGCGGCAGGAGCATGGGTACGAGGATGTGCCCGTGCTGGTGCTGACAACCGAGGATGACGGGGATAGCAAGACGGCCGCCCGCGACCTCGGCGTTTGCGGCTGGCTTCACAAGCCTCTCGACCCCGATACGCTGGTGGAATTGACCTCGGAACTGCTGGGCGAGCAGTCTCAGGATTAGACAAGTTCAGTTGTTTAGAAGGCATACCGTTCATGAGTTCAGGTCTGGACCTCAGCCAGTTCTACGAAACGTTCTTCGACGAAGCGGATGAGCTGCTCGCGCAAATGGAGCAGCTTTTGCTGGAGCTGGACGTCGGCGCGCCCGACATTGAACAGCTCAATGCGATTTTTCGCGCCGCGCACTCTATCAAGGGCGGGGCAGCCACGTTCGGCTGCTTTCAGAAGCTGGCCGAAACTACGCATTTGCTCGAAAACCTGTTGGATGCCATTCGTCGCGGCGAGATGTCGCTGCGTGCCGACATGGTGGACATTTTTCTGGAAACCAAAGACGTGCTCAAAAGCCAACTCGACGCCTACCGCGCTTCCGAGGAGCCCGATGACGCCGTGTTCGAACGAATCTGCGCTGTGTTGCGCCAGCTTGCCCTGGACGGTCGCGGCGAGCTTGCGCCCGCCGCCGCGCCAGCACCGGAGCCCGTGGCGGCGCCGCAGCCGCCGGCTGCGTCCGCGCAGAGCGGCGATCTGCCCTGGCGCTTGCATGTTCGCAAGATATCCGACAAGGATGCCGCCGCCATCCAGGAAGAGATGGGCAACCTGGGCAAGGTCCATGCGGCCGAGCGTCGGGAAGAGACCTTGACGGTTTGGGTCGAAACCACCTGCTCGGCGGCGGACATCGAGGCCGTGTGCTGCTTTATCATCGATGCCGATCAAATGGAGCTGCGCCGCGAGGGCGCACCGGACGTGGTCGCTGAATCCGCTCCAGCCGCCGTCAGCCTCGCCGCCGCCGTTGAAGCCAAACCGGCGGCCGCTCCCGTAGCGACGGCCGCCCCGAAGGCGGTTGCGCCGCATCATGCGGACAAGGAATCAACCTCGATCCGTGTCGGTGTCGAGAAGGTCGATCAGATCATCAATCTGGTGGGCGAACTGGTCATCACGCAGGCCATGCTGGCGCAGACGGCGTCAACGCTGGACCCGGTGCTGCATGACCGCTTGCTCAACGGCATGGAGCAGCTCGAACGCAACGCCCGAGATCTGCAAGAGGCGGTCATGTCCATCCGCATGATGCCGATGGACTATGTGTTTAGCCGTTTCCCGCGTTTGGTGCGAGATATCGCCGGCAAGATGGGCAAACAGATCGAGTTGCAGACTTTTGGCCGCGCCACCGAACTGGACAAGAGCCTGATCGAACGCATTATCGATCCGCTTACCCATCTGGTACGCAATAGCCTGGATCACGGCATAGAAACCCCCGAAAAACGGGTGGCGGCCGGCAAGGACCCAGTAGGCCAACTCGTGCTGTCGGCCCAGCACAATGGCGGCAACATCGTCATCGAGGTCAGCGACGATGGCGGGGGGTTGAGTCGCGAACGGATTCTTAAGAAAGCGATTTCGCAAGGACTGGCCGTCAATGAAAACTCACCCGATGAAGATATTTGGCAGCTGATTTTCGCGCCGGGCTTCTCGACAGCCGAGAAAGTCACGGACATCTCGGGCCGAGGGGTGGGCATGGATGTGGTGCGCCGCAATATCCAGGATATGGGCGGCCATGTGCAACTCTCCAGCCGGCAGGGCGCAGGCACGACGACCCGTATCGTGCTGCCGCTGACCCTGGCTATTCTGGACGGCATGTCGGTGCGTGTGGGTAGCGAGACCTTCATTCTGCCCCTGAATCATGTGACCGAGTCTTTGCAGCCGCAACAAGACCAGATCTATACCGTGGCGGGCAATGAGCGCGTGATGCATGTGCGCGGCGAATACCTGCCCTTGGTAGAGATGCACCGCGTGTTCTCCGTGGGTGCCGCCCAGACGGACCCTACGCAGGCCATTGCCGTCATCATGCAGGCCGAGGACCGCCGTTTTGCGCTGTTGGTCGATCATCTCGTTGGCCAGCATCAGGTGGTGGTGAAAAATCTGGAATCCAATTACCGCAAGGTGCCGGGCATTTCGGCGGCCACTATTCTGGGCGACGGCAGCGTCGCGCTGATCGTTGATGTTTTCGCCCTGGCCCGCTCCAACCGCGAACGCTGGGCCCAGCCCGAAGCCATTCTGAATTGACGGAGAGCCTATCATGGCAGCCAATCCCCACAACGCACACAACCGCCGCGCCGAAGGCATCGGTAGCGAATTTCTGGTGTTTACGCTGGGTGCCGAAGAGTACGGCATCGATATCCTGAAGGTGCAGGAAATCCGCGGCTATGACGCCGGAGGCGTGACACGCATCGCCAACGTGCCGCCCTTCATCAAGGGCGTGACCAATCTGCGCGGCATCATCGTTCCCATCGTCGATCTGCGCATCAAGTTCAACCTGGGCAGCGTCGAATACAACGAGCAGACCGTTGTCATCATCCTCAACCTTGAGCGCCGTGTGGTCGGCATCGTGGTGGATGGTGTATCGGATGTCTTGATGCTTAACACCGCCCAGATCCGCCCGGTGCCGGAGTTCGGCGCCACGCTGTCCACCGAGTACCTGACCGGATTGGGCACCGTGGATGAGCGCATGCTCATTTTGGTCGACATCGAGAAACTGATGACCAGCGACGAAATGGCGCTGGTCGAGAAAGTCGCTTCCTAGCGCCGTGGCCCAGGGGCGCAGCCGAACTGCGCCGCCTGAGTGCGAATAAGGAGTTTTATGCGCAATTTCCTGGCTAATCTGTCGATACGCAGCAGCCTGCTGGGCGTGCTGGCCTTCTTCTCACTGATGTTGGTGGTGGGCGCAGCCCTGGGCGTGCTGTCTTTACGTATCAGCAACGGCACGCTGGCGGATATGCGGGAGGTGCAGGCGATCGCAGACTCGGTGGGCCGTATGTCGGCCGCTGCGAAAGACACGGCGGATGGCCTGGGCCGTGTCGGTGTCGCCCAGTACGGCGAAATCGTGCGCGGCATCGGCCAGCCGATGTTGCTCCAACAGGGGCTGAGCCAGGAGGCTGCCGGGCTGTTGCAGCGCGCTAAGGCCGCACTCAATCGGGCGCAAGCCGAGTTGGACCATTTCAAGGGTTTGCCGCGCCTGGAAGGCGCAGCACAGAGCTTGCAGGGGGTCGAGACCGCCTATGTCGAATTGCAGAATCAGCTATTTCTGCCCATGATTGCGGCGCTGGATCGCGCCGATCTGGCTAGCTATCAGCAGCTTGCGGCCAGTCGTCAGGATGCGCTCGAGGCAGGCTTTACCCAGGCGATCCAGGCCTTTGATTTCTGGCGCGCCAGCGAGTTTTTGCAGGCCTATGATGTGGCCGAGAAACGCTACCAGTTTGTATTGCTCGCTGTGAGTGTGGGCGGGATGATGGCGGTATTGCTCGTGTTCATGACCTATGTCTTTCTGCGCCGGCGTGTCTTGCGTCCTCTGCTCGAAGCGGGCGCGCACTTTGACAAGATTGCGACGGGGGATCTGACGTTACGGGTGGAGGCGCGCAGCGATAACGAGATTGGTCAGTTGTTCGCGGCGCTCAAGCGCATGCAGGAGAGCCTGACGCGCACGGTGTCGACGGTGCGCCGAGGGGTGGACGAGATCAACGTCGGCGCGGGCGAGATATCGGCGGGCAACACGGATTTGTCGAGCCGCACGGAAGAGCAGGCGGCGTCGTTGGAAGAGACGGCGGCGTCGATGGAAGAGCTGGCTTCGACGGTCAAGCAGAACGCGGACAATGCGCGTCAGGCGAATCAACTGGCGGCGAGCGCGTCGGATGTGGCCGAGCGTGGTGGTTCGGCGGTGTCGGAGGTGGTGCAGACGATGCAGGGGATATCGGCGAGTTCGCGCAAGATATCCGAGATTGTGTCGGTGATTGACGGGATTGCTTTCCAGACGAATATTTTGGCCTTGAATGCGGCGGTGGAAGCGGCGCGCGCGGGGGAGCAGGGCAAGGGTTTCGCGGTGGTGGCGGGTGAAGTGCGTTCGCTGGCGCAGCGCAGCGCCCAGGCGGCCAAGGAGATCAAGGGCTTGATCGAGGATTCTGTTGGTAAGGTGACGGCGGGTTCGCAGCAGGTGGAGCGAGCGGGCGCGACGATGCAGGAGATTGTGGCGTCGGTCAAGCGAGTGACGGACATTATGGGCGAGATCTCGGCGGCCTCGGACGAGCAATCCAGCGGTATCGAGCAGGTCAACCGTGCGGTGACGCAGATGGACGAGGTGACGCAGCAGAATGCGGCGCTGGTCGAAGAGTCGGCGGCGGCGGCGGCCTCGCTGCAAGAGCAGGCCCAGCGTTTGGCCGAAGCGGTCGCCGTGTTCAAGATCAATGCGGGCGAGGTCATCGATGAGGTCTCGGCTGCCCGTCTCGCGAGCCGTTCCCGCGCGCAGCAGGACGCGCTGGTGCTGGAGCACTGAGGCCGGCGTGAGCACTGTAGCCAATAATGCCGCCTTCGGCGCCGAACGCCAATTCGAATTCCGTGACACGGATTTTGCCCGCGTGCGCAGCATGATCCATGCGCGCGCCGGAATCTCTCTGGGCGCGCACAAGCGCGAAATGGCATACAGCCGCCTTGCGCGGCGTTTGCGCGCGTTGGGCGCGCACGATTTCACGGCCTATTTGGATGACCTGGAGCGAGACGCCAGCGCGCCCGAGTGGGAAGATTTCGTCAATGCCTTGACGACCAATCTAACGGCGTTTTTCCGTGAGGCCCACCATTTCCCTATCTTGGCTGAGTTCGCCCGCGGTCGGCCAGGTCCGGTGTCGGTATGGTGTTGTGCCGCCTCGACGGGCGAAGAGCCATATTCCATCGCTATTACGCTGGCCGAGGCCTTGGGCAGCAAGGCGGGCAATAGCCGCGTGTACGCCACCGACATCGACACCAATTGCTTGAATCGGGCCAGCAGCGCGATTTACGCCTGGGAGCGGGTGGCCAAGATAAGCGAAGAGCGGCTGCGGCGCTACTTTCTGCGAGGAAAGGGGAGCCATGAAGGGCAGGTGAAAGTGCGTCCCGAGCTAAGCGCCATGGTTGAGTTCGCCTCCTTGAATCTGCTGGCCTCGTCTTGGCCCATTCAGGAGAAATTCGACGCGATCTTTTGCCGCAACGTCATGATTTATTTCGATAAGCCGACGCAGGCAAAAATCCTGCGGCGTTTTGCGCCTTTGCTCAAGCCCGGTGGCTTGCTCTTCGCCGGTCATTCTGAGAATTTCACTTATATCAGCCAGGATTTCCGTCTGCGCGGCCAGACGGTATATGAATGCGCGGCCTGATAGGCAACGGTCCGTCATGAAAAAGATAAGAGTACTCTGCGTGGATGATTCGGCTCTGGTGCGCGGCCTGATGACAGAGATCATCAACAGCCACCCCGATATGGAGGTGGTGGCCACCGCGCCAGACCCCTTGGTCGCGCGCGAACTGATCAAGCAGCACAACCCCGATGTGCTGACGCTGGATGTGGAAATGCCGCGCATGGACGGTCTGGATTTCCTCGAAAAGCTGATGCGTCTGCGCCCTATGCCGGTCGTTATGGTGTCGTCGCTGACAGAGCGCGGTGGTGAAATCACCATGCGGGCGCTGGAGTTGGGTGCAATCGACTTCGTGACCAAGCCGCGTCTGGGTATCCGTGATGGTCTGCTGGACTATTCCGAACTGATTGCAGACAAGATACGCGCCGCGTCGCGAGCCCGTCTGCGCGGGCCGGCTCCGGTGGCTGCCGCTGCGCTGCCCGCCCGTTTGCGCAGCCCCTTGAACAGTTCGGAAAAACTGGTCATTCTGGGCGCCTCCACGGGCGGAACCGAAGCCATCCGCGAGGTATTGCTGCCCTTGCCGCCGGATAGCCCGGCCATCTTGATCACACAGCATATGCCCGCCGGTTTCACACGTTCGTTCGCGCAGCGCCTGGATACCCTGTGCGCCGTGACCGTGCGAGAGGCCACCCACGGCGAACGGGTATTGCCTGGCCATGTCTATCTGGCGCCGGGCGGAGAGCAGCATATGAAGCTGGGCCGCAGCGGCGCGAACTATGTCATCGAGTTGGAAGCCGGCGAGCCAGTCAATCGTCACCGCCCTTCGGTGGATGTCTTGTTCCACTCCGCCGCGCAGGCCGCGGGCCGAAATGCGATCGGCGTCTTGCTGACCGGAATGGGCAAGGACGGCGCGGCAGGTTTGCTGGCCATGAAACGCGCAGGCGCTTACACCCTAGCGCAGGACGAGGCCTCCTGTGTGGTGTTCGGCATGCCGCGCGAGGCAATTCTTCTTGGTGCGGCCGACGAGGTCGTACCCTTGCCGGCGATGAGTGAGCGGATTCTCATGCGCGCGGGTGACCGCGGACATCGCGTCTGAAGCACGCGCGATCGCAGCAAAAAAACGATCCTATTGGAGTTGAAATGGTAGATAAGGGAATAAAAATTCTGGTCGTGGACGATTTCCCCACGATGCGCCGCATTATCCGCAACCTGCTCAAGGAGCTGGGTTTCGAGAATGTGGATGAAGCGGAAGATGGCGCCATCGGGCTGGAGAAGCTGCGTAACGGCGGTTTCCAGTTCGTGGTTTCGGACTGGAATATGCCCAATCTCGATGGCCTGGAAATGCTCAAGCAGATCCGTGCCGATGCTGCCTTGGCTTCTTTGCCCGTGCTTATGGTGACGGCCGAAGCCAAGAAAGAAAATATCGTTGCCGCCGCTCAGGCTGGCGCTAGCGGCTACGTGGTTAAGCCTTTCACAGCGGCAACGCTGGAAGAAAAGCTCAACAAAATCTTCGAGAAACTTGCCGGCTGAGGTGTTTCATGACCGAGACGACAGGCTTGCAACAAGAACCTGACCTGATCCATCGGATTGCTTCGCTGACTCGCATGCTGCGCGACAGCATGCGGGAACTGGGCTTGGATCAAGCGATCAAGGATGCCGCCGAGGCCATCCCCGACGCCCGCGACCGTTTGCGCTACGTGGCGCAGATGACCGAGCAAGCGGCCAACCGCGTGTTGACGGCCACCGAGGCGGCGGGTCCGGCACAGGATGCGATGGCCCGTTCTGCCAAGGCGCTCGACGCCCGCTGGCAGCAATGGTTCGATCAGCCGCTGGAAATGCCGCAGGCGCGTGAACTCGTCCAGGACACCCGCGCGTTCCTGGCCGATGTGCCGGAGCGTGCCCAGTTTACGCAAAGCAAGCTGATGGAAATCGTTATGGCGCAGGATTTCCAGGATCTGACGGGCCAGGTCATCATGCGCATGATGGACGTAGTGGGCGCGATCGAGCGCGAACTGTTGCAGGTACTGCTCGACAGCGTGCCGCAAGAGCGTCGCGACGAAGCGCAAAGCTTATTGAACGGTCCCCAGATCAACCCCCAGGGCAAGACCGATGTCGTCACCAGTCAGGACCAGGTGGACGATTTGCTGGCCAGTCTCGGCTTTTGAGGCAGGCCGAGCGCGGCTGTTGAGCGGACCCCGTGGGTCCGGCAGGCGGAGGAATAGGGCGGTTTTCGCCCCGTTTCTTGCGTGATCGCGCGGCCTGCCATCCCCCTAGAATTTCGCCGGACAATCTGCAAATGCGCGGCTAGCCTCTGCGCACACTATGGCCGACGATAGCGATCTCGAAAAGACAGAAGCCGCCTCACCCCGGCGCCTGGAAAAGGCGCGCGAGGAGGGGCAAATCGCGCGTTCGCGCGAGCTGACGACTTTTTTGATGCTGGCCGCTGGTGTCGGCGGTTTGTGGCTGGTCGGCCCCTCGCTGTATCGCGGCCTGTCTGGCGTGATGCGCGACGGCATGGGTTTCGATCCGCGCATCACTCACGATACGACGGCGATGGTCAATCAGGCCGTGATCGGTTTTGGCCAGGCTATCTGGGCCATCTTGCCGGTTTTCGGCATTCTTGTTGTCGCGGCTCTGCTGGGTAGCGTCATGCTCGGCGGCCTGGTGTTTTCGGGCAAGCCGCTGGAGTTCAAGGCCTCGAAGCTCAACCCGCTGTCGGGGCTGAAACGGATTTTTTCCTCGCAGACCCTGGTCGAGTTGATCAAGGCTAGCGCCAAGGCTTTGCTGGTGGGTGGGGTGGCGGGCTGGGTGATTTGGCGCTACCACGACGAGATGTTGGGCCTAATGCATGTGCCGCCACCGGCCGCCTTGGCGTCCGCGTTGAAGCTCGTCGTGCTGTGCTGCGCCTTTATTGTCAGTTCATTGATGTTGGTGGTGCTGATCGATGTCCCCTGGCAGATCTGGTCCCATTTGAAAAAGCTGCGCATGTCTAAAGAGGATGTGCGTCAGGAACACAAGGAAAGCGAGGGCGACCCGCATATCAAGGCGCGTATCCGCCAGCAGCAGCGCGCGGCGGCGCGCCGCCGCATGATGTCGCAGGTGCCCCGCGCCGACGTGGTGGTCACCAACCCTACGCATTATGCCGTGGCGTTGAGCTACGACGAAAGCGGCGGTGGCGCACCCACGGTAATCGCCAAGGGTACTGGGTTGGTGGCGGCTCGGATACGCGAGCTGGCCGCGGAACATCGCATTCCCACATTGGAGGCGCCGCCCCTGGCGCGCGCATTGCATCAACACGTTGAGCTGGGACATGAAATCCCGGCCGCGCTCTATACCGCAGTAGCGGAAGTATTGGCGTGGGTTTTCCAGTTGCGCAGTTGGCGCTCAGGCTGGGGCGCGGAGCCGATGGCTCCGACGGCTCTGCCCGTGCCTACCGAGCTGGACCCAGCGCCACAAGGAGTCTAAGGAATGGGCGGCCTGCTCACGCTCTTGAAAAACAACGGCGCGAATAATGCGCGCATGCTCGCCGGCCCGGTGCTGATTGTGCTCGTGCTGGGCATGATGGTGCTGCCGCTGCCCACCTTCCTGCTGGACTTGCTGTTCACGTTCAACATCGCCTTATCCATCATGATTCTGCTGGTGGCGATGTTCACGCGCAAACCGCTGGACTTCGCCGCTTTTCCTTCCGTGCTGCTGTTCGCCACACTGTTGCGCCTGTCGCTCAATGTGGCTTCTACCCGTGTGGTGTTACTCAATGGCCACTTGGGGCCGGATGCTGCCGGCAAGGTAATCGAAGCCTTCGGGCATTTCCTGGTGGGCGGCAACTTCGCGGTCGGCATCATCATTTTTGTCATTCTGACCATCATCAACTTCATCGTTATCACCAAGGGCGCCGGTCGGATCGCCGAAGTGGGCGCGCGTTTCACGCTGGACGCCATGCCCGGCAAGCAGATGGCGATCGATGCCGACCTGAATGCGGGCCTGATCGGCGAAGATGAGGCGCGTCGGCGCCGCGCCGAGGTGGCTCAGGAGTCAGATTTTTATGGTTCCATGGATGGCGCAAGCAAGTTCGTGCGCGGCGATGCGGTGGCTGGCTTGCTCATCATGGTGATCAATGTGCTGGGCGGTCTGGTCGTCGGTGTGGCGCAGCACGATATGTCCATGGCCGAATCCGCACGCGTATACACGCTGCTGACTATCGGTGACGGCCTGGTCGCGCAGATTCCGGCGCTGGTGATTTCGACCGCCGCCGGCGTGGTGGTGTCGCGTGTGGCGACCGATCAGGACGTTGGCCAGCAGATCATGGGCCAACTGTTCTCCAATCCGCACGTGATGTATTTGACGGCGATCATCATCGGCGTGATGGGTCTCATCCCCAATATGCCGCATCTGGCCTTTCTGACGCTGGCAGCCATGCTGGCCGGCCTCGGTTACAGCTTGACCAAACGCGAAGCGGCGCGCAAGTTGCAGCAGGTGGAAGCGCAACCGGAGGCCATGGCTCAGGCACAGGCCGCGGCGGCCGAGGCCACTTGGGATGATGTCACGATGGTCGATCAACTGGGATTGGAGGTGGGTTACCGCCTCATTCCGCTGGTGGACCATGCTCAGAACGGAGAGCTGCTGCATCGTATCCGCAGCTTGCGTAAAAAGTTTGCCCAGGACGTGGGTTTTCTGCCGCCGGTGGTGCATATCCGCGACAATCTCGAACTCAAGCCGAATGATTACCGCATTCTGTTGTCTGGCGTGGAAATCGGCCGTGGCGCCGCCATGCCCGGCCAGTGGCTGGCTATTGATCCGGGTGGCGTATCCGCGCCTGTCAAGGGCACGCCCACGACAGATCCGGCCTTTGGTCTGCCCGCGGTATGGATCGACAACGCTCAGCGGGATCAAGCCCAGGTGTCAGGCTATACCGTGGTGGACGCCAGTACCGTCGTCGCCACCCATCTGAATCACCTCATGCACCGCCACGGCTCCAATCTGCTGGGCCGCCAAGAGGTTCAGCAATTGCTTGATCGTCTGGGCCGCGATTCGCCCAAACTCGTCGAAGACCTTGTGCCCAAGACCGTTTCGCTCACCACGTTGCAGAAGGTATTGCAGGGTCTGCTTTCCGAAGAAGTGCCTATCCGCGATATGCGCACGATTATCGACACCGTAGCCGAGCATGCGCCCCGCCTTGCCGCGCAGGCCGGCAATGTGGGCGGTCAGCCTGATGTGTCCGAACTCATTGCGTTGACGCGCCGTTCTTTGGGTCGCGCCATCACGCAGCAATGGTTCCCAGGCGATGGCGAGCTGCGCGTGATCGGTTTGGATGCCAAGCTGGAACGTGTGTTGTCACAGGCGATGGCGACAAGTGGCGGTCTGGAGCCCGGTTTGGCTGAAACCCTGTTGCATGAGACCCAGGCTGCGGTGATGCGCCAGGAAGGACAGGGCAACGCGCCCGTGTTGTTGGTGTCGCCGCCTTTGCGCGCGCCCTTGTCGCGATTCCTGCGGCATCATCTGCCGCAACTGGGTGTGCTGTCCAACGCCGAAATTCCGGATGAGCGCGTTGTCCGCGTGACGGCGCTGATCGGGGGAGGTAAAGAGTGAAGATTCATCGCTTTATCGGGGCCAGCACTCGGGATGTGATGCGCCAGGTGCGCGAATTGTTGGGTGAGGACGCCTTGATTGTGTCCAACCGCAGCACGGTGGAGGGCATTGAGGTATTGGCGGCGTTGGAAAGCGATGTCGATACGGCTGCGGCTTCCGCGCCCGCCGCGGGCACCGAAGCGATCGCGCCGCGTCCCGCTGCGCCGGTGGCGCCTGCGGTCAGCACCCGGCCCGATAGCTATCTTGCCACGCGATCGAGTGCGGCTTACGGGGCGGCGATGTCGGCTACCGATGATATGCCCAAAGGGGCGCCGCCGCTGGCTTCGTCATCCGCCGTTCCGGCGGCATCGCGGCCTGTCGTCCCGCCGCAGCCCTCCATGGCGCAGATGCCCGACGCGCCTATGCGCGGTGGGGTGTTTCCGCCCAGCGACACGCCCAGTGTTCAGGCTGCTATCGAGGCCTTGCGCGGCGCGCTCGAGAGCCGCATGGACGGTTTGCTTTGGGGCGCAGGCAAACCCACTCGCGAGCCCGTTAACGCCAGTCTGTTCCGATCGCTGCTCGAGGCGGGCTTCAGCATGCCTCTGGTGCGCGCGCTGCTTGAACGGCTGCCGCCCGAGATCGATGCGGCGCGAGCCCGCGACTGGGCGCGTAACGAAGTCCTGACGCATTTGCCGGTGCTGCGTGACGAAAATGCCTTTCTGGCGGCGGGCGGTGTGTTGGCGCTGCTGGGCCCGACCGGGGTAGGCAAGACGACGACGCTGGCCAAGCTGGCTGCACGCTGTGTGGCCCGTGAGGGCCGCGATCAAGTGGCCATGCTGACGACCGACAACTTCCGGATCGGCGCGCTGGAGCAGTTGCAGATCTATGGTCGCCTGATGGGCGTGCCGGCGCGCTCGGTGCGTGACGCAGCCGAGCTGCGGGACGCCTTGGCCGAGCTGGGCAGCCGCAAAATCATCCTGATCGATACGACAGGTATCAGCCAGCGCGACCGCAATGTGGCCGAACAGGCTGCACTGCTGTGTGGCGGTGGGCGGCAGGTGCGCCGTCTCTTGGTGCTCAATGCCGCCAGCCAGGGCGACACCCTGGACGAGGTGGCACACGCTTATCGTCATGGTGTGGGCGAGGACGTGGTAGGTTGCATCATTACCAAGCTGGATGAGGCGACGCGTCTGGGACCGGCGCTGGATACAGCGATTCGCCATCGTCTGCCCATCCATTACATTTCCAATGGTCAGAAGGTGCCCGAAAATCTGGTGCCTGCCCAGGCTCAGCCTCTGGTTGACCACGCTTTGGCCTGCCTTGATCATGCGCGCGCCCTGTATGCGCCGAGCGAAGCCGATCTGGCGGCATTATGGCAAAACGGGGGTAAAGATCCCGAGCGCCAGCGCCGTCTGTTGGCGACAGCCATGCACCCTGCCGGCAATGAGGCCGGCGTGGCCGAAGCCCTGGACTGGCTGGGCAGCGATCCAGCCTGCAAGCAGGGGCGGGTTTTGTGGCGTGCCATTTCGCGCGCGCCGGCGGCCGAGGCTGCGAGGGCGCAGGCTGTCGCCATGTTGCGCCGCGAGTTTCCTGCGCAGTGCAGCCGTTATCTCTTGGCGGTGCATGGCAAGAGCGCGCTCAAAGGTGAGGGCTTGCCGGGCGGTGTACTCCACGCCACTCTGATGATGAGTGATCGCGGTACGGCCTTGGCCGCACCTGCCCAGCACCTGATGTTGCCGCACGGTGATCTGAGTACGCTGGGCCCGGTTTCGGGGCAGGCGCCCCTGCCGGCTGAAGCCATGCTGGCGCGTGCGGCTTGGTTGCGCGAGGAGTTAGGGGTGCTGCCGCAGGTACAGGTGTTTGAGATGGGCGCCGCCGGTCTGGCGCAGGCGTTCTCGGAGACCGAGGCCTTATGGTTGGCTCGATGCGCTGGCAGCCAGCGTGTGCGGCACGATGACTGCCCGACGATTCTCAGCGCTGTCGCTCGCAATCTCGGTTACGTGCCGGCGGGGCAATTGCCGGGCGGCGATGCGCTGTGGGCCTGCGGCACGGAGCTTAATCTGGCCGCCAAGGGGCATGAGGCGCGGACATTGCGCATGATAGGCGCTCGTGTGATCGATGCGCAAAGCGGCGAAGTGCGGGCTCAGTACTTCGGGCTGACCAATCTCACAGCTGCTCAGGCGGATGCGGCGACGGTCGCATCCTGGCTTGCCCTGCATGAGCGCTCCAAGACAGTATTCCGTTATATGGCCCATGCTTGGGCTGCCTTGCCTGCGCCGCATGGCGTTGAAGCGATGCGGGCGCAGGCCCTGTTGGCGGGGCAGCTTGCCGCTGCCTGCTGGCAACTGAGCCATGCGGAGCAAGCGCGCGCGTCCCTTGCGGGTCTGATCGGTCCGGCCGAACGCAATATGCCCAGCCGGCTGTTGCCGGTGGCTTTGCTAAAGATGTTTGCCTTGCTGGAAATGGCGGAGTAGGGCGGTCAGCGGTAGTGGGCCGCCGCCCCGCGGCGCGGCGAGATCAGCTTGCGACAATCGCCCGGCTGCCGCCGCCCAGACGGCGGCCGCGCCCGGTGGCGTCGTAGGTTGCGGCGCCGCCCAGGCGGCGCAGCGCTTCGATTGTCTGTGTGGTGTAGCGCAAATTGACTTCCAGCAGCACGGCATTGTGCTGATTGGCTTCGCGCGCCTGGCTCGCATGGTTTTGCAGCGTTTGCCACGAATCGGCCAGCTCGGGGAACTGTTCAACGGCGGTTTGCGTGCCGGCGTGGCCGGCCTCCAAGCCCAGGCCGGCAAGCACCTGGTCGCGTTCCTGGCTGGCGGCCACTAGCTGATCAGCGAGGGCCTCTTTACGTTCGGCTGCTTCTTTCAGGCTTTGTACGGCCTTGCGATCCAGCAAAGCCTCGCTCTCTGCCTGCAAAGCGCTGATGAATTGCAGAATGAGCGCGGTTTCCGTCTCGATGCAGGTTCTCAGCGCGGCGGCAGCGTCGCTCACTTGGTCAGCTCCTTGGCGCTGGCGATCAGGCTGTCGGCGATGCGGGAGGGGTCGATGCGCAACTGGCCGGCGGCGATCGCGGCTCGGATGGCGGCGACGCGCTCGACGTCGATATCGCTACCGCCCTCTTGCAAGGCCAACAGTTGGCGGGAAGCGCCGCTCAGCGCAACCTGCGAGCTGCTCGCATTGCCATTGCCCGAGCCGTAGGCCTGGGCCAGGGCGTTGTCGGGGCGCTGCGCAGTGTTTGCGGCAACCGGACGGGCGAGGGTGGTATTGATCTTCAAGATATTCTCCGCTCGGCGAGCGATGGGCTGGGATTTCGGAGCCTGCGCTGCCTTGTCATGCACAGGTAACGGCCGCAGGTCGGCAAACTTTAGGGGCCGTCGCAGGTTTTTAGATTTGTAACATATTTACAACTGTAGCTCCACCTGTCCACCCGGCTGAAGCACGCCGCTTACCACCTGCCCCGACTGGGTGCGCACCTGTATGGTCGCGCCCGGCGCTCCATCCTCCAGAGCCTGTCCTTCACTGCTGACGACAAAACCATTGCCCCGCGCGATGATGCGCACGTTCTGGCCGCGACTGATCGAGGCAGCGTCGCGCAAGGCAGAGCCCCGGATCGGCTGACCGATATTGATTCGATGGCGCGCCTGCATGCCGACAATGCTGCGGGCATCCGTCATGGCCCCAGGGGGCAGATTCATCAGATCGCCTTCGCGGCTGTCGAGATCTTCACTAGTAATGGCTTGCCCGGCAGGAATCTGGCGGCTGGCGACATAGTAGATGCCGGGCACGTTGAGGTTGGCCTGTACATAGACAGTCCAGTTCTGGGGCGCGCTACAGCGCACGCCGACGATGACCCTGGGGCGCAGACGCGCCGCGGCCGGCATGAACGGCACCAGCGCATCACAGGCGGGCAGGCGATCATTCTTGACCGGGTCCATCGTGATAGTGGCCTGACTGGACAGCGGGGCTACCTGGGCTCTCAGAAAATCTTCAGCCGCCCGCGAAATGTGTTCCGGGGTTTCCGTGGCCTGGGCGCGCGCCGCCCCAGCGGGCAGACCGAAGAGGGTGCACAGCAGCAGGGCGAGAGTGTGGACAAAGCGCATGGTGTGCAGATTGTAGAAACTGCGCTCCTTCTGCCAATACGGGAATTGCATTGGAAATAGCGGTTTGTTTCCCTGATTGTCTTGCCGTCACCCCCCCTAAGATGCCGTCATGCTCAAAGGTCTAACCGTTTCTTCGGTGCGACCTGAACCCACTCTGAAGGCGCGACCCATGCTAGACCGGCTCAATGAGGATTTCCGCTTCTTCCAGCAAGCAATTTCGTTGCGTGCGCAACGTCAGGAAGTGCTGTCATCCAACATCGCCAATGCCGATACGCCTAACTACAAGGCGAGGGATTTCGATTTCAAGACCGCGATGCAGAATGCGCTCGACGGGCGCATGCAACTGCCCGATACACAGTTGCACCTGACTTCGGCGCGTCATATCCCGGCCAAAGCCGTCAGCAGCGGACCGGCCGAGCTGCAATATCGCCTGCCTTATCAAGCCAGCCTGGACGGCAATACGGTCGATATGGATATCGAGCGCGTGCAGTTTGCCGACAACACGCTGCATTACCAAAGCAGCTTGCAGATGCTGTCTGGCCGTATCCGCACGCTGCAATCTGCGATCTCAGAATAAACAACAAGGACCTCCGGCCCATGTCTTTGCTCAGCATTTTTGAAATATCCGGTTCGGCGTTGGCGGCGCAGTCGCAGCGCCTGAATGTGGCGGCCAGCAATCTGGCCAACGCCGATAGCGTCGCCGGCCCGGATGGTCAGCCCTATCGCGCCCGTCAGGTGGTTTTCCAGATGAATCCCGCCCTGGGTCAAGCTGCAGGCCAGGAAATCGGTGGCGTCAAAGTGGCTGCAGTGGTGGAGGATGCTTCGCCGTTGAAGATGGTCTTTGACCCCAAGAACCCGATGGCTGATGCCCAGGGTTATGTGGCGATGCCCAATGTGGACCCGGTGGCCGAGACGGTGAATATGATTGCGGCCTCACGCTCCTATCAGGCCAACATCGAAGTCCTGAACACGGCCAAGCAACTGATGCAGCGCACTCTTACCATCGGCCAGAGCTGATCGAAAATACGATGACTACCGTCAACGGCACCAGTAATGCCAAGACCCCTGAAGTGGGCAATGCTTCGGCCAATGCGGCCAAAAGCATACAGGACCAGTTTCTCAAGCTGCTGGTGACGCAGCTGAAGAATCAAGACCCCCTGAATCCGATGCAAAACGCCGAGTTGACCTCTCAGCTGGCGCAGATCTCGACGGTCGAAGGGATCACCAATTTGAATAAGACCTTGCTGTCCATCAGCGGCCAGATCGACGTTTCGCAGTCCATGAACGCCGCCGCCTTGATTGGTAAAGCGGTGCTGGTGCCGGGTGACAAGGTTTCCTTGGGCACTGACGTCAATGACCCGACCCATAGGGTCGCTACGCCGGTGGGTTACGACGTGCCCTCAGACGCGGCCAAGCTCACGCTCAAGATCATGGACGCAGCGGGCAATGTGTTGCGTACGGTGGAGGTGCAGGACGTCAAGACGGGCGTGTACACCTACGACTGGGATGGCAACACCGATGACGGTGCCCCGGTCAAGGATGGCGCCTATGTGGCGAAGGTCACCGCTTATGACGCGGACAACAAGGAAGTCAAAGCCGAGATTTTGAGCTACGGCCTGGTCAAGGGCGTGGACTACACCACCGACGGCGTGCGTCTGGATCTGGGCATTACCGGCGGCAAGGTCAGCCTGCTGGATATTCGCAAGATATTGAATGGTTGATGCGCCACGGCGCGCCTTTAAATGAAACTGGCGCACGCCTGCGGCGGCGCTTCCCTAACCTGGATTGATGGGATAAAGACATGGGCTTCGGACAAGGACTAAGCGGCCTGCAGGCCGCTTCGCAGAACCTGGACGTCATCGGTAACAACATCGCCAACTCGGGCACGATCGGCTTTAAATCCGGTTCGACCTCGTTTGCAGACGTGTACGCCAACTCGCGCGTGGGTCTGGGTGTGAAGGTCGCCGCCGTGAACCAGCGTTTCACCGCCGGCACGGTATCGGGCACCGGCGGCGAATACGACATCGCCATTGACGGCGCGAAAGGATTCTTCCGGGTAACGGATGCCAGTGACAATATTGTCTATACGCGCAGCGGCGAGTTCGGCATCGACAAGAATTTCTTTATCACCAATGCAATGGGCTATCGCCTGACCGGCTATCCGGTGGGCGGCATAGGCACCAATCTCGTGCCGCTCCAAGTGCCGCAGGCCAATATCGCGCCTCAGGAAACGAACGCCGCAAGCATTCAGACCAATTTGAACGCCAATGCGAAGATTGTGCCGGCCGCGCCGGCCTTCGACCCCGCGAACCAGGACACCTATACCGATCTGGTGCCCACGACGATTTATGACTCGCTGGGTAACTCGCACCAAATGGTGCAGTATTTTGTCAAGCGCGCACCCGTCAACGGCGAGAGCGTGTACGACATCTATTACACCGTCGATGGCAAGCCCGCGACGGTGGACGGCGGCCAGCCCAGTTCTAGGCTGACCTTCAACAGCGCTGGCGTGCTGACCGGAGGCCAGCCCAATCGTGATATCGAGATCACGGGTCTGGGAAGCACCACATCGCCCGCTCGTGACATCACCGTCCGGATGAACTATCAGAACGTTACTCATTTCGGTAGCGACTTCGGCCCCAAGGTGACGGCCAATGGCTATTCCAGTGGCGAGTTCTCCGGTATTTCCATTGAGAAGAACGGCACCATTATGGCCAAGTACACCAATGGTGAATCGCAGGCCGTGGGCACCATCGCTTTGGCGAATTTCAATAATGTGGGCGGACTCAAGCCGGTGGGCGACAGCTCCTGGGTCGAGACCGGCGAATCGGGCCAGGCCATCATGGGCCAGCCGGGGACGAATGGTCTGGCCACGCTGTTCGGCCAGGCGCTGGAGCAGTCCAACGTTGGAATGAGCCAGGAGTTGGTCAACATGATCGTCGCCCAGCGTACCTATCAGGCCAATGCCCAGACTATCAAGACCCAGGATGAAGTCCTGCAGGTTTTGATCAATATGCGTTGATGCAGGCTGAAGCGTAATGGATCGCGTTATTTACACCGCCATGAACGGCGCCGCCCGCACCGCAGAGCATCAGTCGGTGTTGAGCAACAACCTGGCCAATGTCAGCACACCGGGTTTCCGCGAGCAATTGGCGATGTACCGTTCGGTGCCCGTCAACGACGGCACATCCCTGCCTACCCGGGTCGCCACGGCCGCGACCACGCCCGGCAGCAATTTTGCAATGGGCGTGATGCAGAGCACGGGCCGAGAGTTGGATGTGGCGCTGTCCTCGGGGCAGGGCTGGTTCGCGATCCAGACGCCGCAAGGCGAGGCATACACCCGTGCCGGCAGCCTGCAGGTGGGTGTCAACGGCTTGTTGCAGACTGCCGCTGGCCAGCCGGTGCTGTCGGATCAGAATGTGTTGATCGACATACCGGATCAGGCCGCGCTCACGATCGCCAGCGACGGCACCATCACGGCTTTGGGAGCGGGTGATCCGCCCAACAACGTCCTGAACATGGGCCGCCTGAAGATGGTCAACGCACCGCAATCGCAATTGCTGCGCGGGGATGATGGCCTGTTCCGCATGCCGGCGCAGGCCAATGGGCAGCCGGCCGCGCTGCTGCCCGCAGATCCTGGCCAACGCCTCATCGCTGGCGTGGTCGAAGGCAGCAATGTGAGTGCATCGGGCGCCATGGTGGCCATGATCGAAAATGCCCGTCGCTTCGAAATGCAGATGCAGGTGGTGAGCGAGGCCAATAGGAACGCCGAGCGCGCCAACAGCCTGCTGTCTTCGACGACCTGAATTCAAATTGTCAACGCGCCGCATGTCGGCGTCTGGAGTTTTCATCATGATGCGTTCGTTGTGGATTGCGAAAACCGGCCTAGAAAGTCAGCAGACTTCGATGGACGTGATTTCGCACAACCTTGCCAACGTGCAGACCAATGGTTTCAAACGCGAACGCGCGGTGTTTCAGGATCTGATGTATCAGACCCTGCGCCAGCCCGGCGCACAGGTGGGCGACGCCAATCAATTGCCCACCGGCCTGCAACTGGGCACCGGCGCCAGGGTGGCCGCCACGCAACGGCTGCACAGCGCCGGCAACTTGAACAACACCGGCGCTGAAATGGATGTTGCTATCCAAGGCCGGGGGTTTTTCCAGGTGGACTTGCCCGATGGCACGCAGGCTTACACCCGCGATGGCGGCCTGGGCATGGACCAGAATGGCCAGCTCACCACAATGGGCGGTTATGTCATTCAGCCGCCGATCAATGTGCCGGACAATGCCCTGTCCATGGCCATCAATAAAGAAGGCGTGGTGTCTGTCACGCTGCCCGGTAATGCGGGCGTCAATGTGCAGATCGGCCAGTTGCAGGTGGCAACTTTCATTAATCCGGCCGGTTTGCAAAGCGTGGGTGAAAACCTTTATCTGGAAACCGACGCTTCGGGCCCCGCCAACCTGCTGCAGCCCGGCGCCGATGGCGCGGGCAGCATCATGCAGAACTATGTCGAAACCTCCAACGTCAACGTGGCCGAAGAGCTGGTGAACATGATCACCGCGCAGCGCGCCTACGAAATGAACAGTAAGGCCGTCAAGACCTCGGATGAAATGCTGGCTCGCCTGACCCAACTGTGATGCTGAAAACCGTTGCCCGCTTGATATCCGGCCTGCTGCTGATTCTGTCGGCCGGCTGTGCCCTGATTCCGCCCGAGCCGGTTGTGATTGGCCCGACGACGGCGGCGCCGCCCATGCCCGCTGCGCCTGCCGGCCGCCCCAACGGGTCGATCTATCAGCCCACGGCCTACGGCAACTATCCTTTGTTCGAGGATCGCCGTCCGCGCAATGTCGGGGATATCGTCACCGTGATGCTGGAAGAAAAGACCAATGCCGCCAAAGGCGTGGCCACCAACACCAGTCGCAGCGGCGGCGCCAAGCTGGGTGTGGCCGCTGCGCCCAAGTTCATGGATGGCGTGGTCAACAGTAAGCTCGATACTGATATCACGGGTGACAACACCGCCAAGGGCACGGGCAACAGTAGCGCCAACAATAGTTTTACGGGTTCCATCACCACGACGGTGGTGGGTGTGCTGCCTAATGGCAATTTGCAGATCGCCGGCGAGAAGCAGATCGCCATCAACCGGGGCAGCGAGTATGTGCGGCTGTCCGGCGTGGTCGATCCGCGGTCCATTACAGGCACCAATAGCGTTTCCTCGACCCGTGTGGCCGATGCCCGCATCGAGTACCGCAGCAAAGGCGTGATGGACGAGGTCCAGACCATGGGCTGGTTGCAACGCTTTTTCCTGATCGCTTCGCCGTTCTGATCTCATGACACAACGCCCTTTCTCCCTGCTTTCCCACCTGGGTCGGATTTGCCTGGCCGCGGCCATGCTCGCGGCTTTGCCCGCGCAGGCGGCCGAACGGCTCAAAGACCTGGCGACCTTTCAAGGCGTGCGAGGTAACCAGCTGATCGGCTATGGGTTGGTCGTGGGCCTGGATGGCACCGGCGATCAAGTGCGTCAGACGCCGTTCACGCAGCAAAGCTTGACCAATATGCTGTCGCAACTGGGTATTACCGTGCCCGCCGGCAGCAATATGCAATTGAAGAACGTGGCCGCTGTCATGGTGACGGCCACCTTGCCGGCTTTTGCGCGGCCTGGCCAGACGGTCGATGTCGTCGTGTCTTCGATGGGTAATGCCAAGAGTCTGCGCGGCGGCACCCTGCTCATGACGCCGCTCAAAGGTGCTGACAATAGCGTGTATGCCATTGCCCAGGGCAATGTGCTGGTGGGCGGGGCAGGGGCCTCGGCGGGTGGTTCCAGCGTGCAGATCAATACGCTTAATGGCGGGCGCATTTCCGCCGGCGCTATTGTCGAGCGTCCGGTCCCGACCTCCTTCGCGCAAGACGGGCTGGTCTATCTGGAAATGAACAATAGCGATTTCGGGACCACGCAGAACGCGGCCAACGCGATCAACCGTCAGTTTGGCGCCGGCACCGCCATGGTGATGGACGCCCGCGTCTTGCAGTTGCGCGGTCCGCTTGATCCAAGCCAGATGCCAGCCTTTCTGTCGCAGATCGAAAATCTGCCTGTCACGCTCGCGCCGGCGGTGGCTAAGGTCATCATCAATGCCCGCACCGGTTCAGTCGTGATGAATCGCACCGTGACCATCGAAGAGGCAGCCGTGGCGCATGGCAATCTGTCGGTCATCATCAACCGCCAGAATCAGGTTTTCCAGCCCGATACACCGTTCACCGACGGCCAGACCGTGGTGGCGCCCAATACCCAGATCGAAGTTCGCCAAGAGGGCGGCGCGCTGCAACGGGTTCGCACCAGCGCCAATCTGGCCGATGTGGTCAAGGCGCTCAACGCCTTGGGTGCGACGCCGCAGGATTTGCTGGCTATTTTGCAGGCTATGAAGGCGGCGGGCGCGCTGCGCGCCGAATTGGAAATCATCTGATGGCGCTTACTTCTAACCTTGCGGGTGCTCAGCCCCAGGATTCGGTATTTGATTTGGGCCGCCTGGGCAATTTGAAGCGGAGTGTTGGCCAGAATCCGGCCGACGCCGCGCAGCAGAAAGAGGTGGCTCAGCAGTTCGAGGCGCTGTTTTTGCAAATGATGCTCAAGCGCATGCGCGAGGCTACGCCGAAAGACGGGCTGTTTGACTCTCAGCAAACGGAAATGCTGCAGTCTATGTCCGATGAGCAAATGGCCCTGCAGCTAGCCAAGCCTGGTGTGGGCCTGGCCGATGCGCTGCTCAAGCAGATGCAACAGCAAAACCCGACGCCTGCGCAGGCGGGCGATGAGGCCACGGCCAATACGGTGGCGGGCAAGCCGCCTCGGCTCATGCGGGATCAGTACGGGCGCTACGCGCAGCAGCCCGAAGGCGGCGTTGCTGCGCTGTTGAATGTGTTGCGGAATAACCGCCCCGTGGATCGCGCTTTCGCGGCCGCCGAAGGCGCGCCAGACCACGTGGTGGACTTCGTCTCACGCATGTCGCGCGCCGCCAATGCGGTTGCCGCCGAAAGCGGCGTTCCTGCCCGCTTGATTCTGGGTCAGGCAGCCTTGGAGTCCGGTTGGGGCAAGCGCGAGATTCGTCAGCCCGACGGGAGCACGAGCTACAACCTGTTTGGCATCAAGGCAGGTGCAGGCTGGAAGGGCAGGGTCGTCCATGTGCTGACCACGGAGTATGTGGACGGCGTGCCGCAAAAGGTGAGCCAACCCTTCCGGGCCTATAACTCCTACGAAGAATCATTCGCCGACTATGCCCGTCTGGTGGGCGGCAGTGCGCGCTACGAAACTGTGGCGCAGGCAAGCAATGAAACGGAAGCGGCGCATCGTATTCAGCGCTCAGGCTACGCAACGGACCCGCGCTACGCGGAAAAACTGATCAAGATCATGAGTCAGTTGCGGGCTTCGGTGGCGCAGGCCGATTTTTCCGGCAGTCCCTAAATTGCAGCGGTAGGCTGCCGTTAAGGGAGTATCCGAACCCTCATTGAGCCGAGAGCGGCATATACCGGGGAAAGCATGAATCTGTATAACTTGGCGCTGACGGGTCTGAATGCCTCCCAGGCCGGCCTGTCAGTCACAAGCCACAACATCAATAATGCCGCTACCGACGGCTATAGCCGCCAACGTGTGGTGACTTCCACCGCTGGGGCATCCGCGACCAGTCAGGGTTATTTCGGCCGGGGTGTGCAGGTCGACACCGTCAAGCGCCAGTTCGACGGCTTTCTGTACAAGCAGCTCGTCGGCGCGTCGGGCAGCGCCGCGCAGTTGAGCACGCAGCTCGATCAGATGACGGCGGTCAACAATCTCTTCGCCGATCGTACGGTCGGGGTCAGCGCCGCCTTGTCGGGCATGTTCAGCAGCCTGAACTCGGCGGCGAGCGCACCGGCTGATCCGGCGGTGCGGCAAGATCTGACCGGCAAGACCAATAGTCTGGTGGCTCAGATCAACGGGGCCTACCAGCAGCTGCAGAACCAGCGCGACGGTTTGAACACCCAGATTTCCACGACGGTGACCCAGGTGAACAGCTACCTGGAACGCATCAATGACTTGAATCAGCAAATCACTATTGCGCGTGGCAAGAGCGGCCAATCCCCCAATGATTTGATGGATCAGCGCGACCAGGCTCTAGCGGATCTGAATGAGCTGGTGGGCGTGCGCTGGTATGAGCAGGGCGACTCGATCAATATTTCCTTGCAGTCGGGTCAGACCTTACTGGCTGGCCGCACCATCTATCCGCTGGCCGCCGTCAATTCGGCTGCCGATCCGACCCGTGTTGCTTTGGCATACTCCATGCCGGATGGCAATGGCGGTACGCAGACGATTGAGTTGAAAGACGAGCAGATCAATGGCGGCAAGTTGGGCGGTTTGCTGAGTTTTCGCAATTCGGCGCTGGACGCGGTGCAGGATCAACTGGGTCAATTGGCGATCGGTCTGGCGCTGGCGTTCAATGAGCAGAATGCCAAGGGCAAGGATCTGAGTGGCCAGGACGGCGCGGATGTATTCGCGCTGAAGGCGCCATCGGCATTGCCGAACGCTAAGAATGCCGGTACGGGCGATATCAGCTCGCGCTATGTGAAGGCCTCCGACATCAAGCCCGGCGGTTACAAGATCGAGTTTGATGCGGCCGCGAATAGCTATACGGTGACGCGCCTGTCAGATAACAGCAATGTCGCTTACACCACTGATGTGAACACGGGAGAACTGATGTTCGACGGTGTGGCGATCCAGATGGCGGGTGTGCCGGCCGATGGCGACACCTGGCAATTTCAGCCGACCCGCGACGCCGCGCGCGACCTTTCTGTAGTCCTGAGCGACCCCAATAAATGGGCCTTGGCCGATGCTGCGGGCGGTACTTCCAACGGCCAGAATGGCCTGGAATTCGCCAAGCTGCAAACCGCGAAGGTATTGAACAACGGCACCACCAGCCTGGGCGAGCAGTTTTCGCGGTTAGTCAACAATGTGGGCGTGCAAACGCAACAGGTGAAAACCGCCAAAACAGCCGCCGACAATCTGGTCAAACAGCAGGCGACGGCGTACTCCTCGGTGTCGGGCGTCAATATGAATGAGGAATACGTCAGTCTGGCGGTATACCAGGAGCAATACCAGGCAAGCGCCAAGGTGCTGAATGTGGCTGGCGTGTTGTTCGATACCTTGTTGGGCCTGCGTTGAGCCCTGGAGCGAGATGATGCGTCTTAGTACTTCAATGATCTATCAAAACGGGCTCAATGGCATACTCAATCAAGAGGCCGCCTTGTCCCGCCTGCAAGAACAGCTCGCCAGTGGCAAGCGCGTATTGACGCCTGGCGACGATCCGCTGGCCGCCTCCTTGGCCGTGAACGTCGCGCAGACGGCCAGTATGAACAAAAACTACAGCGCTAATCGCGCGACGCTCAAGCAATCTCTGGGCGCGGAAGAAAATGCGCTGTCGTCTGCCGTGACAACGCTGCAAGATGTGATGAAGCGGGTGGTCGAGGCCGGTAACGGCACCATGAGCGATGCCGATCGCCAGACCTTATCCAATGTGCTCAAAGGCGCGCGCGACCAGTTGCTGAGCCTGGCCAATTCTACCGACGGGAATGGTCAATATCTGTTTTCTGGCTATCAGGGCAATACTCAGCCCTTTGTCATCGATGCTAGCGGCAATGTCAGCTACAACGGCGACAAGGGCCAGCGCATGGTGCAGGCAGATCAGAGCCGTCAGTTGGCTGGCAGCGATATCGGTACCGATATTTTTGGCCGAGCCGTTCCGGGCACGCTGAGCTATATCGCGTCGGCTGGCGCGGCCAATAAGGGGACCGGCCAATTCAGCACCGTTTCCCTCAAGAGCCCGGGCGCCGGTAATTTTGTGGGGGCCGATTTCAGCATCAGCTTCGCCAATAATGCGACGACGGGCAAACTTGAGTACACCGTCACGAGCAGTTCGCCGGCGTTCACGCCGATTACGGCGGAGTACCAAGAGGGCGCCAACATTGACATGGGCGGGGTGTCCTTGAGCATCAAGGGCAAGCCGCAAGCCGGTGACGCTTTTCAGGTGGAGATGCCGTCCAGCAAGAATATGGACATGTTCGGCACCTTGAACGACCTGATCCAGACGCTGGAAAATCCGATCTCCGGCAGTGATGTGCAAAGCGTCGAGTTGGTGAATAAATTGGCCACGGCCAACAAAAGCCTGTCGCTGGGCCTGGACAACATCCTGACCGTGCGCGCCTCTGTCGGCTCACGCCTGAATGAACTCGATGCGTTGGATGCGACAGGTACGCTCAACGCGCTGTCTTACACCAAGCAGTTGTCGGACCTGGAAGAGACCGACGTGTATTCGACCACGACGGAGCTGTTGTTGCGTCAGGTGGCCTTGCAAGCGGCTTCGGGTTCGTTCTCGAAGATTATTGGTTCCAGTCTGTTCTCCACTAACAGATAAGTCAGCGTTCCCTAGCTGCTGCATCAGAGTCCTGCGCGCTCCCTCAGTGGAGCGCGATTTCGATAAATAACGGAATAAGCATGTTTTCGAATTTGAAAGTCCGTACCTGCATGGCCATCGTGCTGGGACTGTTCTTTGTGGCGATGCTCGCCTCGACCGTCATGAGCTGGTTCGCGCTGCAATCGAGCAATCAACGCCTGGAGCAAGTCAACGATATCTTCTCGGATCAGGTTATGACGAGCTATGCGGGCTATACCCAGGCTTTACGCGCCCGCATCCAGCTGAGTAACGCCATCGCCGAGCTGCAAGATGGCCGTCTGCGCCAATCGGAAGAGCAGGCCAAGCAGGGGCTGCTTTCGCTGAACGAGGCCGTCAAGCGTTTCGAGGCCTTCAGCAAAGTAGTGAAGACGCCTGATGTGCAGGAAAAGGTGGCACCAATGGAGGCCGCCTTCAAGATTTATGTTGAAGCCCTGCGCAGGGCGCATGACGCTGTCGAGCGCCAATCCATCCCGGATTTCACGCAAATCATCAAAGTCTCGAGTGCGCAGAATGCCGAGTTCAACACTACGATGCAGGCATACTTGACCTATATCGATGCGGTAACCGATGTGTATGTGGATGAAGCCCAAGCAGCTTATGACCAGTCCAAGATCGTTGCTCTGTTGATGAGCGCCTTGGCCGTCTTGTTGGTGGTGGGCGGCGGGGTATTTCTTTCGCGCAGCGTGTTGCGCCCCTTGAAAGAGGCAGGCGCGCACTTTGACAAGATTGCGACGGGGGATCTGACGTTACGGGTGGAGGCGCGCAGCGATAACGAGATTGGTCAGTTGTTCGCGGCGCTCAAGCGCATGCAGGAGAGCCTGACGCGCACGGTGTCGACGGTGCGCCGAGGGGTGGACGAGATCAACGTCGGCGCGAGCGAGATATCGGCGGGCAACACGGATTTGTCGAGCCGCACGGAAGAGCAGGCGGCGTCGTTGGAAGAGACGGCGGCGTCGATGGAAGAGTTGGCTTCGACGGTCAAGCAGAACGCGGACAATGCGCGTCAGGCGAATCAACTGGCGGCGAGCGCGTCGGATGTGGCCGAGCGTGGTGGTTCGGCGGTGTCGGAGGTGGTGCAGACGATGCAGGGGATATCGGCGAGTTCGCGCAAGATATCCGAGATTGTGTCGGTGATTGACGGGATTGCTTTCCAGACGAATATTTTGGCCTTGAATGCGGCGGTGGAAGCGGCGCGCGCGGGCGAGCAGGGCAAGGGTTTCGCGGTGGTGGCGGGTGAAGTGCGCTCGCTAGCGCAACGCAGCGCCCAGGCGGCCAAGGAGATCAAGGGCTTGATCGAGGATTCTGTTGGTAAGGTGACGGCGGGTTCGCAGCAGGTGGAGCGAGCGGGCGCGACGATGCAGGAGATTGTGGCGTCGGTCAAGCGAGTGACGGACATCATGGGCGAGATCTCGGCGGCCTCGGACGAGCAGTCCAGCGGTATCGAGCAGGTCAACCGTGCGGTGACGCAGATGGACGAGGTGACGCAGCAGAATGCGGCGCTGGTCGAAGAGTCGGCGGCGGCGGCGGTCTCGCTGCAAGAGCAGGCTCAGCGTTTGGCCGAAGCGGTCGCCGTGTTCAAGGTTAATGCGGGCGAGGTCATCGACATGCCCGCGCGCCAAATCGCGCGCCAAAACCCGGCGCCGCGCGTGCAGGCTCCCGAAGCGCCAGCAGCCGAGAGTGCAGCGGCCCCGCGCCTGCGCGCGGTGGCCAAACCGGCTGCCGAAGGCGCTAGCGCACGCCGTGCTGCTCGCCGAACTGCCCCGCTCAGTCCCGCTGCAAGCAGCCCGGCGAGCGGTCAAAACACAGAACAGGTTCGGCCCGGGCCGGCACGCAAGCCGGCGGATGATGATTGGGAGTCTTTCTGACCAACAGCAGGAATGGTAAGCCGGTTTTCCTTGACTGCGGCCTTGTGCCGCGTCAAGGCCAGAAATCGGCGAGGCCTGGATTCAGGGTAAGGACTCCGTTATAAATGTTAGTAAATCTGAGAATTCGTACGGGGCTGTTGCTGGCCTTATTCGTCCTGGCCCTGATGGGCGCTCTGTCGATTGCGCTGGGCTGGAATGCCGCCCAACAGGCCGATCGGGCCCTGGACAGACTGGATAGCTTAAGTGTCCAACAGAATGTATTGATCAAGGACGCTTACAGCCAGATGCTGCGCGCGACCGTGCGCGCCGACGTGGCGGCAAGCGAACTCGCCAGGGGAGACAGCAAGGCCGCCGAGCAACACATCACCTTGCTGCGTGGGCTCCAGGTGGATGCCGCGCGCAAGATTCAAGCCTTCCAGGATATTCCCAAGCTCAATGACGAAGGCCGGGTCATGCAGGCCGAGCTCGTCGGCGCTTTCAAAGCCTTTGAAAAGGCCCTGAACGAAACGCTTGCGGCCCTGGGGCGGGGAGATACTGCAGCCTATCTGGACATCAAAAATCAGCGCTCGGCTACGGCTAGCGCCGCCTTTGCTGCCAAGCAACAGGAGTTTTCCCAGCACATCGAGCACATGAGCGCGCAGACGCTGGCCGATTTCCGTCTCACCTCGCGCAACATGACTTGGATCTACGCCCTGATGGGCGTGTTGACGCTGATTATTCTGGGTGGCGCCTTCGTTTATCTGACGCGTACCATCGTCAAGCCTCTGCGCCGCCTGGACGAACAATTCGCGCGCATCGCCAATGGCGACCTGAGTTCGCGCGTGGAGGCGCGCAGCACGAATGAGATCGGTCAGTTGTTTACGGCGGTCAAGCGCATGCAGGAAAGCCTGACTCTCACGGTATCGACCGTGCGCCGGGGGGTCGATGAAATCAACGTAGCCGCTAGCGAAATTGCCGCTGGCAATACCGATTTGTCCAGCCGCACCGAGCAGCAGGCCGCCTCGCTGGAGGAAACGGCGGCGTCGATGGAACAACTGGCTTCTACCGTAAAGCAGAACGCCGATAACGCGCGTCAGGCCAACCACCTGGCCTCGAGTGCCTCGGACGTGGCCGAGCGCGGCGGTGCCGTGGTCACCGAGGTCGTTGAGACCATGGAAGGTATTTCTGCCAGCTCGCGCCAAATCGCCGAGATTGTGTCGGTGATCGATAGCATCGCCTTTCAGACGAATATTCTGGCCTTGAATGCCGCAGTCGAGGCAGCTCGGGCCGGCGAGCAGGGCAAGGGTTTTGCCGTCGTGGCCGCCGAGGTTCGGACGCTGGCGCAGCGCAGTGCGCAGGCGGCCAAGGAAATTAAAACGCTGATCGACGATTCGGTCGGCAAGGTGGCGGCAGGATCGCAGCAGGTCGGGCGCGCGGGCGCGACCATGCAGGAGATCGTGGCCTCGGTTAAGCGCGTGACAGACATCATGGGCGAAATCTCCGCCGCCTCGCAGGAGCAGTCCAGCGGTATCGAGCAGGTCAATCAGGCGGTGTCGCAGATGGACGAAGCCACTCAGCAAAACGCTGCGCTGGTTGAGCAGGCAGCGGCCGCAGCCGGCTCCTTGCAGGATCAAGCGCAACAACTTGCGCATGCGGTTGCGATGTTCAAGCTTAGCGCAGGACATAGCGACGCTTCGCCACAAGACCTGAGCACGCGGGCCAGGCCGGTGTTGACGCCGGTGGCGGAGGCGCAGCGCCTAGCTCCTGCCAGGCTGGCGCCATCCGCAGCCAGCCCGCGCCGCCGCTCAAGGGCTGCACCTCAGCCTGCAACAGGCAGCACGGCGGACGAGGATTGGCAATCGTTTTAAATCAAGCGGCCTTCGGGCCGGCTAAGAGGCTATGGTCCTCGGGAGTCGAATCACCGTGTTCAAACAACTGATGTCCTGGTGCGCCGCTGCGCTACTGTTGGCCGGCTGTGCCGCCTCCGGGCATAACTTCAACGCGAGCAAGCTGTCCACGCTGACACCAGGGCAGAGCACGATGGAGGACACGGTGCGTGCCTTGGGCGCCTTGCCTGATCAGATATACGCGCATCCCTATGGCGGCAGCGTTGCAATGTGGCGCTTCATGATTACCTTCGTGCCAGAAGGTTTCTACAGCCGCAAGGAAGTCCGCTTGCAGTTTGGTCCGGATGGCCGGCTCGTGAGGATGCTGGACAGCACCAATATCCTGCTCGAACCCTGGGAGCGTGAAAAACTCCTGGGGCCGGCCCCTGCCGCGCCCGTGTTGGCGCCCGCCGTGGAGGCTGTGCCGGCCGTCGAGCTCATTGTGATTCCCGGGCCGGGAGAGGGTAAAGCCCAGTAAGTCAGAAAAACCAAGCAGACAGACCGCAAAGGTCAGCCATCGCGGTAATTAAGCCCAAAAGGCAGCGCGATGGCGCACCTATTTTTATCGCTTTATCAAAGGGGGAAGTTAATGGAAACGAGTTTCGAATCCGGAGCCAAGCCAATCAAGACAAAGAAGCGTGGCCGGGCTTCCAAACAGAAGCAAAAACGTTCATTTTCCTTGCGTAATGCGCATGTCGGCACCTTGCTGGTTTGTCTGTTGTTTTTTTTCGTCTTGCTGATTGCGGCGCTAGGCGGTTTATCGGCATATTTTTTGCAGCAGAACTATAAGGCAATCGAGCAGATCAATGATCTGACTGATCGCGCCAAACAGGTCGAGATTATCAATAGCGATATGCTGCGCGCGCGCGTGGGGTTGATGGTGGCCGCCCGGCATTTGCAGGAATCGGGCTGGGGCAATGGCAGCAGCTCCGGACAGGAGGCAGTTCAGGCGCTCAAGGCGGCGACCGAATTGCTTACCGGGGTGCGCAGCCGCTTCGGCGAGTTCCAGAAAAACATGCTGGACGACGATGAGGGCCGGCAACTGTCCATGAACCTCGTGCGCCGTTACCGCTCTTACATCGATGATGGTGTCGACACCATGGTGGAGGCCTTGCGCAGCGAGGACTTTTCCACCTTCTACATGGTCAATAACGAGTATGGCACGCCGCGCAGCGCCTCTTTCATTGATGCCATCAATGCCTTCTCCAAATATATTTCGGTCCAGCAGCAGGAAACCGTTGATTATGCGCATCAAAGCTTTGAGCGCGCCATCGTGGCCGTTGTGGCGGCAGTGGTGTTGGCGCTGTTGCTAATGGGGGTTTCGCGCCTCGTTTTCGGTCGTCTTGTGGTGCGTCCTCTGCTCGAAGCGGGCGCGCACTTTGACAAGATTGCGACGGGGGATCTGACGTTACGGGTGGAGGCGCGCAGCGATAACGAGATTGGTCAGTTGTTCGCGGCGCTCAAGCGCATGCAGGAGAGCCTGACGCGCACGGTGTCGACGGTGCGCCGAGGGGTGGACGAGATCAACGTCGGCGCGGGCGAGATATCGGCGGGCAACACGGATTTGTCGAGCCGCACGGAAGAGCAGGCGGCGTCGTTGGAAGAGACGGCGGCGTCGATGGAAGAGCTGGCTTCGACGGTCAAGCAGAACGCGGACAATGCGCGTCAGGCGAATCAACTGGCGGCGAGCGCGTCGGATGTGGCCGAGCGTGGTGGTTCGGCGGTGTCGGAGGTGGTGCAGACGATGCAGGGGATATCGGCGAGTTCGCGCAAGATATCCGAGATTGTGTCGGTGATTGACGGGATTGCTTTCCAGACGAATATTTTGGCCTTGAATGCGGCGGTGGAAGCGGCGCGCGCGGGGGAGCAGGGCAAGGGTTTCGCGGTGGTGGCGGGTGAAGTGCGTTCGCTGGCGCAGCGCAGCGCCCAGGCGGCCAAGGAGATCAAGGGCTTGATCGAGGATTCTGTTGGTAAGGTGACGGCGGGTTCGCAGCAGGTGGAGCGAGCGGGCGCGACGATGCAGGAGATTGTGGCGTCGGTCAAGCGAGTGACGGACATTATGGGCGAGATCTCGGCGGCCTCGGACGAGCAATCCAGCGGTATCGAGCAGGTCAACCGTGCGGTGACGCAGATGGACGAGGTGACGCAGCAGAATGCGGCGCTGGTCGAAGAGTCGGCGGCGGCGGCGGCTTCGCTGCAAGAGCAGGCCCAGCGTTTGGCCGAAGCGGTCGCCGTGTTCAAGATCAATGCGGGTGAGGTCATCGACGTGGCGGCCCCATCCCTAAGCGCTTCATACCAGGCGCCGCGCGTCGCTCGGGCCTGACAGGGGGCCCATCAACCCGGACCCGGCCTTGTGGCCGGGTTAGGTCTGCTAGGCCCAAACGGGGAGCATGCGGACCTACAAAATAAAACAGCAGGAGACTGGCAGTGCGCGTCAACCTTCCTATTTCTGATGTCGAGCTCCGGCTGCGCGAAGATCAATATCTGATCTCACGCACAGACGTGAAGGGTCGCATCATTTACGCCAACCCGGCCTTTGTCGAGGTGAGCGGCTTTGAGCGCGAAGAGTTGCTGGGTAAGGCCCACAATATCGTCCGTCACCCCGATATGCCGCCGCAGGCCTATGAAGACCTCTGGCGTACGCTGGAGGCGGGTAAGTCTTGGCTGGGCGTAGTCAAGAACCGGCGCAAGGATGGTGGCTATTACTGGGTGCTGGCCAATGCCACGCCTATCTTCGAGGATGTAGAGGTGGTTGCCTATTCGTCGGTACGGGTGTGCCCCACGGACGAGCAGATCGCCGAGGCCGAGGAGCGCTACGCCGAATTGCGAGAAGGACGCGCGCGAGGTTGGCGTATCCAGGGTGGCCAGATTGTGCCCACGGGCTGGCGTGCGGTGCTGCACACACTGGCCTACCCCCTGCGTCGAGGCGCTTCACCCCAAATGCTGCGCACCGCCTTGTTATCCAGCGCGCTTTTCGGCGGACTGGCCGCTTGGGTCCTGGCGTCGCAATGGGCATCGCTGAGCAGGCTTCACGCGGGTCTGGGGGTGACAGGGGCGGTGTTGGGCGTGTTGGCAATCTGCTGTGCCCAATGGCGGGCGTCACGCAATGTGCTCATCCCCATGCGCGAAGCGGCCGATATGGCTCGGCAGGTGGCGGCAGGTAATCTGACTAGCCAGATTTTCGCGGACACCAAGGACGAGGTGGGCAATCTGGCTTTTTCGCTGGATGTCATGCGTAAAAGTCTGGTGGGTATTGCCTGTGATGTCTACGAGGGCATTGCAGGCACGACCCGGGCGGCCGTGGGAATCTCGCAAGGTAATCAGGAGCTTGCTCGCCGCACGGGTGACCAGAGCGCATCGTTGCAAAACACCGCGACCAGTATGCAGGAACTGACATCGACCGTGCGTCAGAACGCGGACAACGCGCGTCAGGCCAATGCCCTGGCGGCCAGCAGCATGGATGTGGCACGGCGGGGTGGCCAAGCCGTGGGTCAGGTTGTGCATACCATGCACAATATCTCCGACAGCTCGCGCCGCATTGCCGACATCGTTAGCATTATTGAAGGCATTGCCTTCCAGACCAATATTCTGGCCTTGAACGCGGCCGTTGAAGCGGCCAGGGCAGGCGAATCGGGCAAGGGCTTCGCCGTGGTCGCGGGCGAGGTGCGCAGCCTGGCGCAAAAGAGCGCGCAGGCCGCACGCGAGATCAAGGGTTTGATCGAGGAATCTGTCCAGCGCGTCACCGCAGGCTCGGCTCAGGCGGAACAGGCCGGCGACACCATGAATGAAATTGTGGATGCCGTGCGCCGCGTGACGGACATTATTGGCGAGATTTCCGTGGCCTCGCAGCAGCAGGCCAGCGGCATCGAGCAGGTTGAGCAGGCCGTCGCGCAGATGGACAGCATGACCGAACAGAATAGCGGCCTGGTCCAGCAATTGGGCACGGCGGTCGCGCAATTGGGCGGCCAGTCCGTCGCCTTGCGCGAGACCATTCAGGTGTTTCGTTTGAGCCGTGGTCAGGGGCATCTGGCGCTGCGCGCAGAAGACCGCTAAGCGCCTGCCCGTATGAGTCGCCGTCTGCTCCAGCAGCCTAGGGCTGTTTGGGCAGATGGGCCGGCTTTATGCGGCCGATAAGGGACCGACATCTGGGTTTTGCCGGATAAACATGCCGATGCAAGCTTAAGGCCGTTGGCCGGCAAACCCTTGGGCTACATCGCTCATGGTCTGTAAGCCGCGTTCGAATAGCTGTTCCAGGAATGGGCCGGAGTGCGGCAGCACCACCGACAGCACTAGCAGGCCTATCGTCAGCATGATGGGAAAACCCACGGCGAACACGGTCAACTGCGGCGCAGCGCGATTGAGGATGCCCATGGCCAGGTTGATGGTCAGCAGGGCGCATACCAGGGGCAAGGCCAGCAGCAGACCCGAAATGAATACCGTGCCTCCCCATTGCACCAGGACGCCCAGGCCATTGCGGTCCAGTACGGCTGGCGTCAGCGGCAGAATGTCGAAGCTGCGCACCAGCGCCGCCAACATGAGCAGATGGCCATCGAGCGCGAGGAAGATCAGCATTGCCAGAATATTCATGAAGCGCGATAGCACCGCCGTGTTGGCGCCCGTGCCGGGATCGAAAAAGGAGGCGAAAGACAGACCCATTTGCAGGCCGATGTACTCGCCCGCGGTTTGCACCGCGGAAAACACCACGCGCATCGTAAAGCCCAGGGCCACACCGATCAGCACCTGTTGCGCCAGCAGCAGCAGGCCTTCGTAGCTGCTGGGAGAAACGCTCGGCATGGGCGGCAGGCCGGGCGCAATCGCTGCAGCCAGCATGAAAGCCAGGCCTATCTTGACCTTGACAGGGATGGTGGACTCGGAGAACAGCGGGGCCGAACCCACCAGAGCCAGAATGCGTATGAACGGCCAGAGGAACTGCCCCATCCAGCCATTGAGCTGTTCAATGGTGAAGCTGAACACGGCCTTTAGGAAACCAGCATGGGTATGTTGCTGATCAACTGCCGGATGTAATCCACCAGCAACTCGATCAACCAGGGTCCGAGCAGCACCAGCACACCGCACATGGCAAGCAGCTTGGGGATGAAGGACAGGGTCATTTCATTGATCTGCGTGGCCGCCTGAAAGACACTGATGACCAGACCCACGACCAGCGTCACCAGCAATAGGGGGCCGGCCAGGACCAGCGCGATTTTCATGGCTTGGTAGGCCATGGTCATGACGGCTTCTGCGGTCATTGCCTATGCCCTCCCGGTTATTGGTAGAAGCTCTTGGCCAGCGAGCCGAGCAATAGATTCCATCCGTCGGCCAGCACAAAAAGCATGAGCTTGAAGGGCAAGGACACGGTGACGGGCGGCACCATCATCATACCCAGCGCCATCAGCACACTGGCGACGACCAGATCGATGATGAGAAAGGGGATGAATATGGTGAAGCCGATCTGAAAAGCGGTCTTCAGTTCGCTGGTGATGAAGGCCGGGATCAAAATCCGCATCGGCACTTTCGACGGGTCTTCGATCTTGGGTATATTGGCCAGATTGGCGAATAGCGCCAAATCGTTTTCGCGCGTCTGGTGCAGCATAAAAGTGTGTAATGGCGCACCGGCGCGCTCGAGCGCGGTTTCGAACGGTATGCTGCCCGCGCTCAGCGGCTGATAGGCCTCGGTGTAGATTTTGTCAAACACCGGGGACATCGTGTAGAAGGTCAGGAATAGGGCAATGCCTACCAGTACATGGTTAGGCGGCGACATGGCCGTCCCCATCGCGCTGCGCAACAGGCCCAGCACGATAATGATGCGCGTGAAGCCCGTCATCATCAAAAGGGCCGCCGGCAGGAAGGACAGCGAGGTCATCAGCAGCAGGGTTTGCATGCTGAGCGAATACGTCTGTGAACCGTTCACGCCAGGCGTGGTGGTCAAGGCGGGCAGGGTGGCCTGGGCGATGGCTCCGCTGGGCATTACCGCCAACGAGACAAGGGTCGCGAGCCCCAGGAGAGGCAGGGTTCGACTTAGGGTGGGCTTCATGACGGGCACTCAGTGGCGCTTTAGCGCCTGGCCGAGTTTATGCGCAAAGTTGACCGGCTCGACCTGGGGTGTTTGTCCGGCCGGCAGGGTGTGCAGCGTGGTGATCTGTCCAGGGCTGACGCCCAGCACCAGCCAGGTATTCTCGACTTCGATGATAACGACGCTTTGGCGCGGTCCCAGGGGGTGCGCGGCCACTTGACGCAGCAGCGTCCCTGCGCCGCGCTGGCCTAGGCCGGCGCGGCGCGCGAGCCAGCCGGCGGCCAGAATGGCCGCCAGGACTAGCATCAGGCCTATCACCACGCGCAGGAGACTGGCGTCGTTCATGGCGCTTCAGCGGCGATTGTTGAGACGGTTGATGCGCTCTGACGGAGTGATGATGTCAGTCAAGCGGATGCCGTATTTCTCTTCCACCACTACTACTTCACCCTGAGCGATCAGATAGCCATTGACGAAGATGTCCATCGGCTCGCCGGCGAGGCCGTCCAGTTCGACGACCGAGCCTTGGCCTAGTTGCAACAGATTCTTGATGGTCAGACGCGTGCGGCCCAATTCCACTGTCAGTTGGACCGGCACGTCCATGACGAGGTCGATGTCTGCGCCAGCGGCGTTGTCCTTGCCGGTCAGCGGCTTGAATACGGTTTGCGCGGCGGATTGCACCGCGGGCGCCGGTGTGGCGGGCTGGGGGGCCGCGGCGCTTTGCTCAGCCATGGCGCTTGCCCAATCGTCCTGCCCGCGCAGACCGTCGGCCTGGGTCGGGGGAACGCTACGTGATTGTTCTGCGAGCGCATCGGCCCAGTCGTCGGCGGCGCTGGCGCCCGGCTGGTCGGGCCGCTCGTTCGTGTCAGTCATGGTCGGGGGCCTCGTTAAAATCGTCTTGATTAAGCATGTTTTGCACGCGCAAGGCGTACTTGCCGTTGAAAACGCCGTAGCTGCATTCCATCAGCGGTACGCCGTCCACATGGGCGGTAATGGATTCCGGAACGTCAACGGGCAGCACATCGCCCACTTTGAGGTTCATCAGGCCGCGGATAGAGGAGGGGATGCGGGCGAACTCAGCCACCAGATCGATGTCGGCGCTGCGCACCTGGCGCGAAAGCTGCTGCGACCAACGCTGATCGACCTCCTCCAGCGCCGAATCCTGCAAAGGCCGCGTGAGCAGGTCGCGCACCGGCTCGATCATGGAGTAGGGCAGGCAGATATTCAAATCGCCGCCTGTCGCACCGAACTCGATATGGAAGGACGAAACCACCACGACCTCGTTGTTGCCCGTAATGCTGGCAAACTTGGTGTGCATCTCGGAACGCACGTAATCGAATTCGATGGGATAGACCGGGTCCCAGGATTTGCCGTAGCTCTCCAGGGTCAGGTTGAGCAGACGGCGGATAATGCGCTGTTCCGTCGTGGTGAAGTCGCGTCCTTCCACGCGGGTGTGGTAGCGTCCGTCGCCGCCAAACAGGCTGTCGATCACCAGAAACACCAGGCTCGGGTCATAGGTGAACAGCGCCGTGCCGCGCAGCGGCTTCATCTGAATCATGTTCAGATTGCTCGGTACCGGCAGATTGCGCTCGAAATCGGCGTACTTGATGATTTTGATCGAGCCGACGGTGATGTCCGCGCTGCGCCGCATGAAGTTCAAGAGCACATGGCGCATGTTGCGCGCAAAGCGTTCATTGATCAGCTCTAGCGTCTGCATGCGGCGGCGCACGACGCGATCGGGTGAACTCAGGTCGTAGGCGCGCGCGCCATTGTCCTCACTCGAACTCGACTGCTTCGCGTCGCTTTCACCGGTAACGCCGGCCAGGAGCGCGTCAACTTCATCCTGCGAAAGAAATGCCTCGTAGGCCATGCTTATTGCACCACGAAGGCCGTGAAAAGCACGTCGGTCACGTTTTGACCGTCGGGCAGCGGAGAAAAGGGTCTATTGATGGCTGCCATCAAAGATTTCGCCATATTTTGCTTGCCATCGACGGTTTGCACGCTTTGCGGCGTTTGCGAGGACAGGACCATCAGCAGGCGATTACGCACCTCGGGCATATAGCGGTCTATGCGCTGGCGTGTTTGATCATCGCCGGCACGCAGCGTGATGCCGACGTGCATGATGCGCTCGGAATCGGCGTCATTCAGCGTGACGGTAAATGGCTCCAGGGGGATGAAGATCGGTGGCGGCACGACGGCGGGCGGCGTAGCGGGCGCGACGTTGGCGCCAATGAGCCCCCCGCTCGCACCAACGAGACCGCCGTTGGTGCCAACGAGCCCCCCGCTCGCACCAACGAGACCGCCGTTGGTGCCAACGAGCCCCCCGTTCGCGCCAACGAGACCGCCGGCCTGTCCCACCCCCAGTTGCACTGCGGCCTGCTGCTGCTGTTGTTGATAACGCGACATGAAATACCAGGTGCCTGCCACGCTGGCCACGACCACGAGCAGGAGAAGTAGTAACGCCACCAGGAGACGCAGGAATTTGCCTGAGCCGCCGCTGGCGTTGCTGACAGGCAAGACCGGAGATTTGGAAGTGGCCATCGTGATAAGGAGGGTTCAGCCGTGATGCGGGTTTATGGGGATGGCAGGATTCTGCCCCAACTTTCGTACGCCCAGGCAGGAGAAAAACAGGGCGAAAGCGGGGTATCTCAGCCTATTGCTGCATTGCATGGGCCATGTTTCAGGCGAAGGTGTTGACCAGCCCGTCATGCGCCGGCGCGCGGGCTATGCCTGTCGCGTCGGTCTCATGTTGCGGCTGTGCGCCGGCGTCATCCGGGTCAGAGCGCGAACCGCCCTGCTGTCCCTGCGATTGACCGCCGCCGGTCATCGCCTGCTGGCCTTGCTCGCCGACATTGGCCTGGCCTAGTGAAATGCCGGCTTGCGAGAGGGCTTGCTGTAACTGCGGCAGCGCGGATTCCACGGCCTGCCGGACTGCGGCGTGCGCCGAGGTGAAGTTGGCATTAGCGATGCCGTCGTTGATACTGAGCGTGATGCGCAGCGGGCCGAGATCGGGCGGGTCCAGGCGCAGTTCGGCAGTATGCGTGCCCTGAGCCAGGTTCTGGCTGAAGCTGATCACCTGGCGGCTCAGCTCCTGGCCCCATTGCGTGGCGCCGACAGGGCTTGCGATGTGCGGCCCCAGCAGGGCTGGTGTTGCATCGCTCGCTAGTTGCCGCGCCAGAGATTGAGGCTGGGCCATGATGGCGGCAGAGAAGGCCTCGTGCGCCAAAGGCTCGGCCGGTGCAGCCTTGGCGGCCATCGGCAGTTCGGGGACCGGCATGCGTGGAGCAATCGGGGCGGCGGGCTGAGGCGCGGGCTCTGAAGCGCTTGTCGTCTGGGTGATTTCAGGCAAGGCGGCGCGCGCAGCGGGCCTTGTTACGGTCGGGGCTGTTTCGGCCGCCTTGAGGACGGGGGCTTCTTCAGCTCGCGCGGCAAGGGGCAACACCGTCTCGGGCGGCGGCTCGACGGGTTTGCCTGCACGGGTTGCGACCCATTCGACAGCCGCATCCGCCGCAGCGTTGGCCGGGTTGTTGATGGGCTTGAGCGCAGCATTGGCGGCGGCCACGCGGGCCTGGACTTCGGCGACCTGCGCGGCAATTTCAAGCGCCTGCTGAGGCAGCGTTGGCGCCACAGGCGGCGGCAAGGCGGCCTGGGCCTGAGTCAGCGCCAGCGCGGCGGCCGCTTCGGCCAGACGCGGATCAGCGGACGGGTCCGGCGCCGCGGCAGGCTGAGTCAGAGTCGTCTCGGGGCCCAAGGCTTGAATCGCATCCATGGCCGTGCCCTTGCCGTCATCGTTGGCGGGGGTATCCGTTTTGCTGCCGGATGCCGCCGGTTTGGCGGGCTTATCGGGCGTTTTTGCCGCAGGTTTGTTGGCGGCTGGTGCGTTGTCGGTCTGCTGCTTGGCCAATGTCTCGGCGAAGGAGCCGGCGCTGTCGCTGGAGGACGCTACGGTCTGCTGCGAGACAGTGTTTGTGACGTTCGCAAGAGGCAGGTTGATGATTGCTGAACTCGGCATAGCGGCGTTCCGTGGATTACAGGCTGGCCCGGCGGCTAGCCAGGCGAGCAGAGATTTCGTCATTAGCGCGCTGTTCGCGGCGCGTCTCGATCAGGGCCCGGCTGCGCGCATCGCGCTGCGCCAGCGTGTCAAAGGAATTGAGCTTGCGTTTCTGCTGCTGCCAATGCAGGCGCCCCTGCATCAATTGCATGTTTGCGCTGTGCAATACATTGGCCTGCTGGCTGATGGCGTCATCCAGGGTGCCGATGAAGCGCTGGTAATTGTGGCAGTCGGCGGCCGGCATGCCGGCCACCATCGCATCCTGAAGGCGTTTCAGGTAGTCGTGGCGATACTCATAAAGCATATTGAGCTGCTGCTCGGCATTGGCGCGCTGGGCGCTCAAACGTCCCAGTTCGCGTGCGGCGTCATCCGTGCTTTCCTTTGCAAGGCCGATCAGCATGTCCAGCGGCAATTGACTAGGCACGGACATCTCCCATGGGGAAGGTCGCGCGCAGAATTTCTACGGCATCGCCATAACTGATGTTCTCGCCGATTTCCTGTTGCAAGAAAGCCTCCAGGCGTGGGTAACGGGCGATGGCTTCGTCCAGTTGTGGATCGGCCCCAGGGACATAGGCCCCCACGGAAATCAGATCGCGATTGCGTTGGTAGCGCGAAAGCATTTGCTTGAAGCGGCGCACCAAATTGAATTGCTGCGGCGTGATCAGCGAAGTCATGGCTCGCGATATCGAGGCTTCGATATCGATAGCGGGGTAGTGTCCGGCCTCGGCCAGTGTGCGCGACAGCACGACATGGCCGTCGAGGATGGCGCGGGCCGAGTCCGCGATCGGGTCTTGTTGGTCATCGCCTTCCGCCAATACGGTGTAGAAGGCGGTAATCGAGCCCGCGCGGCCGTTGGGGCCGGGTGCGCCCATGCCGGTGCGCTCCACCAGCATCGGCAGTTTGGCGAACACCGAGGGCGGGTAGCCTTTGGTGGCGGGAGGCTCACCGATAGCCAGCGCGATTTCACGCTGCGCCATCGCGTAACGGGTCAGCGAATCCATGATCAGCAGCACATCCAGCCCCTGGTCGCGGAAGTGTTCCGCCAGCCGGGTCGCGTAAGCCGCGCCTTGCAGGCGCAGCAGCGGAGACACATCGGCTGGCGCGGCGACAACCACTGAGCGAGCCAGACCCTCCGGGCCGAGATTGTGCTCGATGAACTCTTTGACTTCCCGGCCGCGCTCGCCGATCAGGCCAACCACGATGATGTCGGCGCGCGTGTAGCGCGCCATCATGCCTAGCAGCACGCTCTTGCCCACGCCGGAGCCGGCGAACAGACCCATGCGCTGGCCCCGGCCCACGGTGAGCAGGCCATTGATGGCGCGTACGCCGACATCCAGCACCGAGTCGATCGGCGCGCGAGAAAGCGGATTGATGGGTTGCGCTGCCAGCGGCGCCAGCTCGGCGCCGGTCAGCGGGCCCAGGTCATCGAGAGGGCGGCCCGCGCCATCCACGACGCGGCCCAACAGTGCGTTGCCCACCGGCAAGTGCCGCCCCAGTTGCGGCTTGGCATTACCATTGAGTTCGGCCTTGCGCGGTAAGGGCACAGACCGTTGCACCACCGGCTCGGCGGGCATGACGCGCGCGCCGGGCGGCAGACCGGAAATATCGGCTTGCGGCATCAAATAGAGTGTTTGGCCATCAAAGCCGACCACTTCGGCGTCCGCCCACAGATCATGTCCGCGTGCGATTTCAATGCGGCAGGCCGCACCGACGGGAAGGCGCAGGCCTGTGGCGTGCAGCACCAGACCTGTGGCGCGCGTGATGCGCCCGGTTGACAGCGCCGGTTCGGTCGAAGCAGCGCGGATCGAGCCGATCTTTAGCTGCGTCTGCCAGCGGTCGATAACCGGCGTGCTCACGCGCTGTCCTCCCAGGGGGTATTGCGCCCGAGCGAGGCGGCTACGCGGCGCCAGCGGGTTTGGAGCGTGGCGTCGATATCGCCGTAGGGCGTCTCCGCACGGCAGCCGCCCCGGTGGATGGATTCGTCGGCGAGTACTCGCCAGTTGGCGTCGCGCAATTCGTCGGCCAAATGCACGCGCACCAGTTCGAGATCGTCGGGGTGCACCCATAGACGCAGCACGCCGCCTTGGCCCTGCGTAGGCGTTTGCAGTACTTCGCGCACGGCGTGCAACATGGCGGCCGGCTGCTCTGCCAGGGTCGTACGCAGAATTTGGCCAGCGATATCCAGGGCCAGGGTCACCAAACCCTGGCCCATTTTTTCTTCCAACTGCGCCAGGGAGCTTGCGCAAGCCGAGCTCAACGCCGCCAACTGCATCCCTTCCAGGCGAGCCTGCTCGCGACCTTCCGCCAGCCCTGCGGCATAGCCGGCCGCGTGACCGGCCTGTTCGCCTTGAGCATGGCCGGCAGCCAGGCCGGCGGCGTAGCCGGCCTCTTGCCCCTGCGCATAACCCTCTTCGCGCCCTTGCGCCAGGGCCTGGGCGCGCCATTGACGTTTCAGCTCTTCCGGGTCCGGGCCGGGGTCCACTGGCGGCGCTGCGGCAGCTATGGGTTCCGGCTCGTCGAACGACGCCATCTGCCAGCGGCGCCAGGCGTCGTTGGTCAGCGCGTCGAAGGCCGAGGTGTCAGACATAGGCATCGTCACCCTGGCCGCCCAGCGTGATTTGGCCGCTCTCGGCCAGGCGGCGGGCAATTTGCAGAATCTTCTTCTGCTCGCCTTCCACCTTGGACATGCGTACCGGGCCTTGCGCTTCCAGGTCCTCGCGCAGCGTTTCGGCAGCGCGGCTGGACATGTTGCGCAGGAACTTGCTGCGCAGATCTTCGGGGGCACCCTTGAGCGCAACCATGAGGGTGTCGTTCTCGACTTCCTTGAGAATGAGCTGGATGCCACGGTCTTCGACATCGATGAGGTTGTCGAACACGAACATCTCATCCACGATCTTCTGCGCCAGATCGGCATCGCGCTCGCGCAGGCTGTCGACCACGGCTTCTTCCTCGGTCGAGTTCATCATGTTCAGGATCTCGGCCGCCGTGCGTACGCCGCCCATCTTGCTGCGTTTGGCGCCCTGGCCTGCCAGCACGGAGTTCAACACTTCAGTCAACTCTGACAGGGCGGCGGGCTGCACGCCACCGAAGGTGGCGATACGCAGCATCACATCATTGCGCATGCGCTCGGTCAGCATGCTCAGCACGGCTGCCGCACGGTCGCGCTCGAGGTGAACCAGAATGGTGGCGATGATCTGCGGATGCTCGCCGCCGATGAGTTCGGCCACGGTATGGGGATCGAGCCAGTTCAGGGCGTCGATGCCGCTGCCGCTGTCGCCTGCTTCGAGAATGTCTTCGATCAGGCCGGCCGCGCGGTCGCTGCCTAGGGCCTTGGTCAGCACAGTGCGGATATAGTCGTCCGAACCCAGCGTCACCGCGATGAACTGATCGGCCTCCTGGCGGAACTCTTCCAGCACACCGGCCACATCGCCGCGCGTCACCTGCTTGAGCGTGGCCATCGTCGCGCCGACCTGCTGCACTTCGCGTGCGGTCAGGTATTTGAATACTTCGGCGGCGGCGTCTTCGCCTAGCGACATCAAGAGCACCGCGCTGCGGGTCAAGCCATCGAGCGGCTTATTGGCTTCATTTTTCATCTTTCGTCATCCAGGCACGCAGCACCATGGCAACGGCGCGCGGATCTTTGGTTGCCATATCCCGGGCGCGCTGCAGATTGTCTTCATAGCGATTGACCTCTTTGGCGCGCGCGGCGGCCACCGCTTCGCGCTCGATCTCCGCACGTTCGGCGGCCACGGCCTCGGGGTCGATCTGCGGGTACAGGTATTCCGACACGATGGGGCGAATCCGACGGTAGGCCCAGAAGGCGATCAGCAAGCCGAATACCCAGCCCAGCGCCGTCTTGATCGTGGCGATCAAGTCGGGGTCGCGCCACAGCGGGACGGTCGGCGGCGCGTCATTGAACTGACTGTTGACGAGGTTCAAAGAATCGCCTCGCGCTTCCGAATAGCCCATGGCTTCGCGCACCAGCGTGGTCAGTTTGCTCAACTCTTCAGGAGGCAGCGCCTGCGGGTCGCCGTCCTTATTGGGCAGATGATTGACCACGACGGCAACAGATAAACGCTTGACCTGACCCACGGGTTGTTTGACGTGGCTGATGGTCCGATCCACCTCATAATTGATGGTGGCATCGCGACGTTCATTACCGGATATCTGCGCTGCCTGTTGTGGCGCAGCGGGCTGCGCTTGCGGCTGGGCTGGGGCAGGCGGATTGGTCAGCGGCGCCTGCGTGGCGGCTGGGGGCTGGTTGCTCAGCGCGCCAGGCACGCCTGCGGCCGGGCTTGCGTTGGTTTGACGCGAGTCGCTCGTTTGCTGGCTGCGCACGGCGGCCTGGCCCGGCTCCTGGTTGGGGCGATAGATCTCGGAAGTCTCTTCGCGGCGGGCGAAGTCCACTTCGACGCTGGCCTGGGCGTGGACATTGCCGGGGCCGACCAGAGGATTCAGGATGGTGAGAATGCGTTCGACAGTACGCTGCTCGTATTCACGTGCAAAACGCATTTGGTCTGCATCCAGGCCACGGCCTTCGCCGGCCGGGGCAGAGAGCAGACGGCCGTTTTGGTCCACGATGGAGACATTGTCGGCGCTGAGGTCAGGCACGCTGGACGCTACCAGCCAGGCAATGGCGGATACCTGGGCTTCGGCGAGGCTGCGGCCCGGATAAAGCGTTAGCAGGACAGATGCCGTCGGCGGTTGACGGTCGCGCACAAACAGCGATTGGCGGGGCAAGGCCAGATGTACGCGAGCATGCTGCACCGTATGCATGGCTTCGATGGACCGGGCCAGCTCACCCTCCAGGGCGCGCTGATAATTAACCTGCTCGGCGAACTGGCTAGCGCCAAACCGCGCATTGTCCATGAGTTCAAAGCCTACCGATCCGCCTCGGGGTAGCCCCTGGCCGGCCAGCTGCATGCGCAGATCGTAGACACGGTTGCCCGGCACCAGGATTGCGCCGCCGTTGTCGCTAAAGCGATAGGGCACGTTCATCTGGGTCAAGGCGGTGACGATGGCGCCGCCGTCACGGTCATCCAGATTGGAGAACAGCACCTTGTAGTCCGGCTCACGGCTCCAGAGGGCCAAGGCGACAATAAGCGCTACCACGGCCGCCGCAGCGCCCAGCAGCACCGGCTTGGGCAGGGAGCGCAGTTTTTCCAGAAATGGGAATCTGGTCAGCAAGGACGTACTCAGAGTGGCTTGCTGATTCATTGGCGGCTCCCGCAGGCTTCGCGGAGCGGATGGGAGGACAACATGGGCTGAGTTTGCACACTTAGGCTATGGGAGGCGGGATTATGGCTGCGCTGCTTGCAATCCCAATCGATGAAAACGAGTGTTTTTTGGCGTTATTTATCCCCTATGTGCGGCCGGCGCAGCCACGCCGGGAAATGCGCGACTTTTTGGCGCTTTTTAGGCGAAATGGCGCCAAGCCCGGCCTGCTAGCCTGTCGCATCCATAATGAGCAAGGATTGAAAATGGCGGTTTCCGGCATCTCCGGCGTCGAAAGCATGTTGCAGCAGATGCGCGCCGTGGTGCGCGCGGCGCAGAATCAGGCCGCCACCCCGACTGATCTATCTCCATCTGCTGCGTCCGGCAGCTTCGCGGCCGAATTGCAGAATTCCATCCGCAAAATTTCCAATGCGCAGAATGCCGCCGGCAATCAGGCCAAGGCATTCGAGATGGGCGTGCCCGAGGTGTCGCTCAATGACGTAATGATCGACCTGCAGAAAGCCAGCCTGGGCTTCCAAAGCGCTGTGCAAGTGCGCAACCGCCTGGTTGCCGCCTATAAAGAAATCTCGTCGATGTCGATCTGAGCGAGGCTTAGGCCGTTGCAGAGTAGGGCGTATCCCGGCGAAGCTGCGCCGGGAACTCCGATACCATGCTCACGCTATCGTCGGAAAAACTAAGCACAATAGGGCGGTTGGTCTGGAATTGCAGCCGCGTGTCGTCTGGCAGGCTAATCAGCAATTCCACTGCCAGGTTGCCCGTCAGCAGATGCATGCCGCCCGGTTGGAGACGTGTTTGTTCCAGATCTCGCGGGCGCCAGAAGAAAATGCCTGCTTGCCAGTCACATCCCATCAGCTTGAGCGGCCATAGCCGGCCCTGGCCATCGCGCGCCTGGGCTTCGTGCCCAGGCTGAATGGCGGCTTTCAGAATACTCGCGATCTCCGTTGCATCATTCAGCAATTCCGTATGGGCCAAGCTCGGACGGCGCTGCGGCATGGCGGACCTACTCTGCAGCCTGTTCAGGCATGCCGCGCGCTTCCACGCGGTAAAGCCAGGCCAGCAGTTCCGCCACGGCGGTGTAGAGGGCGGGCGGAATATGCGAATCCAGATCCACCTGCATCAGCAGACCCACCAGCTCGGGCGATTCATGCACGTAGAGATCGTGCTCTCTGGCTGTTCGCACAATGGTCTCGGCCATCTGGCCATAGCCTTTGGCCACGACGCGCGGTGCGCCATCTGCCTCATCGTAGCTGATGGCGACGGCAGTATTGCGGAGGGCATCGGTTGTGGGAGGCATAGCTCGACTCAGAAAAAATCAGGCAGTTGAAACACCACGGGTTCCATCGCTTGTACTGTCAGGTTGCTGAGCGTGAGGCCGGCATGGCTGAGCTGCTGGCGCAGGCCATCGGAGGCCTGCCCCAGCTCCTGCGCGCTTTGCGGCGCGGTCAGTTGCAATACCAACTGGTCGCCGGCCAACGAGAGGCGGGCCTCGATCTGTCCCAGACGGGGCAGATGCAGTGTCAAACGGGTCGCCCAATGGCTGTCCGGATCTTCCTGGGCCTCGCCATAGGGGTCGCGGCGGACCTCCCATTCCATGTCGGCGCCTGGCCAAGGCTCGCCTTGCCATTGAATGACATGGTTGGCCAGAACCTCCAATTGTTGGCGCACCAGGCTGTTGGTATCGGGATGAATGCCGCCGATCGGCGTTCCGGGCGCCGGAGGAGGCCCGATATCGGCTTGCGAGCTCAGGGTCAGCACGGCCGACGAGGTCGGCGACGTGGCGGGCGGCGTATTCGATTGTGTCGTCGCGGCATGGGCGGGCAGCGAAGGCGGCGTCGGTGCGACCTGCGGGGCGCGCGGCAGGCCTGCCTGGGGCTCGGCGCGCAGTGACTCTGGCGTGCGCTGCCCATAGGCCATATCGGTCAAATGCGACTCATAAAACAGGCCGCTGTTTTGCAGGCCAGTACGCAGCGCCTGGGCCAGTAGTGCGGCAGAGGGGCGGGCGGCGGCTTGGATGTTCTGAGCGGCTTCGCTTTGCGTCGTTTGAGCGGCCTGTCTGGCTGCATTTGTCGCGGGCTCGCCGTTCTGCGTTACGGGCGCGGCCTTGGGCGCTAGGCCCGGCTTGCCGGCCGTGATATCAGGCCTGCCTGGCAGATTAGGCTGGGCGTCTGGCGTCTGGCTTGCAGCGGCTGCCGTGGGAGGCTCGCTCCATAGCGGTGCGCGTCCTTGTACCGGCGGCGCATCCGGGTATTGCGCCAGCAGAGAAAGAATCATGCGGGCGGTGCTGCCCAGCGTGGTCGGAGCCGATGGCGTTGTGTCGGCGCGCGTGACCATGCCGCGCGCTGCCAGCGCCAGCGCGGCAGCGGTCTTGGCGTCAACCAGGGCTGCTTGCCCACTGCGGGCGCTCACGCCCTCTTGAGGCAGACGGCGAGTGGCGCTTTCGGATTGGCCGGGCCTTGCGGCTTCGCCAGGCTGCGCGACGGCGTCAGGGCGCGCGCCGGTCAGCAGATTGGCGTGTGCCGCCATCGTGGTGCCGAGCACCGCGTCCAGGCGTTGCACGAGCACATTACCCAGGGCGGGCGGACCGATGCTCATGGTTTAGCCGCCCTTGCCGCCATAGGTTGCAAGAAGGGACTGCTGGCGCTTCATGCGGCCCAGCAGGTCGCTCAGGCGGGCCAGTTGCGGCATGGCGAGATCGCGCACCCCTGCATCGTTATCCAGAATACGCACCAATAGATCGTGTTTTATGGTGCGTCCGGCCTCCTCCAGAGGGGAGGAATCGGGCTCCAAGGTCCGCAGCTGTTCGACCAGGTCAACATATTGGCGTCCAAGCTCCAGTACATGGGTCCAATCGGCGTCCTGGGCCGCTGCCAGCATATCGCTGGTTACGGCTGCGATGTCCTGATAGAGATCGAGAACGGGGGCTTGCTGCATGAGAGCCATCATGAAAATCTCGCTGGCGGAAAAAAAGCAAAAAAACGCGGCGTTCAGGCAGGAACGCTATTGGTCCCTGGGTCGACCGAAGTTTCCCAAGTCGAGGCGAGATCTTCGAGCAGTTTGTCGGCAACGTCGAGCTGGGTGGCATCGGCGTGCAGATTGGCCTTGAGTAGCGTGCGAGTGATGAAGTCATAGAGATCCGCGAGGTTGTTGGCAACTTCGCCTCCGGCCTCGCGATTCAAGCCCATCTTCAGCCCTTCATCGACGATGCGCGTCGCCTTGGAGATGGCCTGGCCCCGCTCTGCGACGCGGCCGGCCTCCAGGTGCAGGCGAGCCTGCGCGATCGCGGCGCGCGCGCCACGGTACAAAAGTGTAATCAGGCGCTCAGGAGCAGCGCTCATCACTTCGGTTTCCAGGCCGATATCCTGATAGGATCGGATAGCGTTGTAGCCCGTCGGGCGGCGCGCGGCGTAAGTCATGAGTTAAGCATCGCTATTTGGTGGATAGGCTGGCGAACTGCTGGCTAAGGTAGTTGCTCGTGACCTTGAGCTGCGACACCAGGGCGTCGAGCTTGACGAATTGATTGCGGTAGTTAGCCATGGTCGCCTCGATCTGCGTCGAGGTGGATTCATATTGCTTCTTCAGGCTTGCAATGGTTTTTTCCAGACCATCGGTTTGGCTTTTGATCGTGCCGCTGTCGCCCAAAATTTTGTCTGTCGCAGCGCTGACTCGGGCAGCCAGGCCATTGTCCTTGCTGGTGAAAACGCGCATCGCGTCCGCGGGATTCTCATTCAGGGCTTTGATGAGCTTGTCGTTGTCGAGCTTGAGTGCGCCCGTCTTGGGGTCGGAAGTGATGCCCAACTGGCCTAGGGTCTGCACCGAGCCTTCACCGGTCACCACGCGCAGCGCCGCAGCGATCGATGATTGAATGCTGCGCGTCGCACCGTCGCCGGTGAGTGCGCTCTGCGTCTGTTTATCGACGTTGAAGGCGGTCAGGTCGGCAATGGTTGTTTGCAGCGAGTTATAGGCCGTCACAAAGGCCTGCACCAGCGGGGTGATCTTGCTGTTGTCCTGGGCAATGGTCACGGTGCTGCCCGCGCCATTTTCCGGTGTCACGGCCGTCAGTGTCAGCGTGACGCCGTCAATGGCGGTGGTCACAGCATTGGTCTGGCTCACCACGGGAATGCCGTTGATGCTCAGCTCGGCGTTTTTGCCGGCGACCATTTGCTTCATGCTGCTGGTGTCCGGTGCGGAGGCGTCATAATTCAAAGCGCTGGCTAGCTCATTATTGCCCGTAACGGCAATCTTGGTGACAGCCGCCTTTTCACCTTCGCTCTTGGAGGTGACCATCAGGTAGTACTTGCCTTGACCATCGTTGACGATCGTGGCGCTCAGGCCGAGCGCATCGTCACCATTGATGCTTTTGGCGATGCCTCCGAGCGAAGTATCCGAGCCTAGCGTAAGGTTTTTTTCCTTGCCGTCGACCGTAAAGGTGATGACGCCGCCTGTACCCATATTGTCGATGCGGCTGTTGAAGGCCTGCGACTGCAACGATTGGGCGGTCGCCAGCTTGCTGACCTTGATGTTATAGGTGCCCGCCATTGCGCCGTTGGCGGTCGCTACCGCCACGCCGTCATTACCCGTGACCTTGGTGGTCAAGGTCGAGGTGCTGCCCATGTCGCCCAGATTGGCGGCAGCCTTTTGCAGCGCTTCGACAGCGCTCTGTATCTTGCCGAAGGCCGAAACACGGGTTTGATAGCTCGACTGCTGATTGGTAATCAGCTTTAAGCGGCGCTCTTCGGCCTCCTGTAGCTTATCCAGTGTTTCCTGCAGGGGCAGGCCGGACGAGCCGAGCGACGAAATGGTGGCCATGGGGATACTCCTTGCTAGCGAAGCGATTCTGTCAAAGATTGATGCGACCTTAAGCCCAGGGCAAAGGCATAAGGTCGGGCTATTTCGTTGTTTATCTGTATTTGCACCAAATTGGTGCAAATACAGATAGCGGTTAAGCCGTGGTCTTTACGGCGTTACCCTGTAGTTTCACGATCATTTTTGCGATCCGGATAACGGCGTCCGAGGGGATGGTGCGCAGCACCTCGCCGCTCTCGGAGTCTCTCACTGACACCACGATCTTCTGCAAATCGGGGTCCATTTCAAACTTGAGTTCGGTTGACCAGGCCTGCAACTGCGAATTGATTTCGTCCAAGGCAGTGTCCGTCGAGGCGTGCTGCCCGGCATGGCGGGGGTCGGGAGATCCGTTGTTGTTAGCGCCCTGGCCCTCGCTGGACGCGGCGACGGGGGTAGATAAGGCGCCCGGCTCGGCCGGAGGAAGCACAACGGGTGACGTCGGAACGTGCAAAGCGGGGCTGACGGGGCTGACGGCCATGATCACTCCAGCAAGCGGTAGCGGCGAAAAATGGGGGAGGGGACGCCGCCGTAACCCGGAGGCGCATGATGGGCAGTGCAAACTTCTTTAGCTGCATAACGGCAGAGCAGCGGGTAACTTTAGGCCTATCTTGATCGATTCCTGCCCCGTGGCGAGCGTCCTGACGTTCGCCTGTGCCCCCTGGGGGTAAACGCTTAGGCGTCCCTGCTAAAATGAGGGCTGTCTTACTCCTGTGCCCGCCATGCCTTCTCGTCCCGACGCCACAGCCGGCCTTGCCGACTGGTTGCAATACCTAGAGTCCCTGCATTCCAAGGCCATTGATCTGGGGCTGGAGCGCGTCAAGGCCGTTGCCGGCCGCCTCGATCTGCAACTGAATGCCGTCACTTTCACGGTGGGCGGCACCAATGGCAAGGGCTCTACCTGCGCCATGCTGGAGGCCACGCTTCTGGCGGCAGGCTACCGGGTCGGTCTTTACACCTCGCCCCACCTGATCGATTTCAATGAGCGCGCTCGCGTCAATGGCGAAATCGTCAGCGACGCCGCACTGCTCGAGCAGTTCCAGGCCATCGAAGCGGCGCGAGGCGACACGAGCCTGACCTATTTCGAGTTCACCACGCTGGCCATCCTGCGTCTGTTTGCGCAAGCCTCGCTCGATGCCGTAGTGCTCGAGGTGGGTCTGGGCGGGCGCCTGGATGCCGTCAACATTATTGATGCCGACTGCGCCATCGTCACCAGCGTTGACCTCGATCATATGGATTACCTGGGCGATACCCGCGAGAAAATCGGCTTCGAAAAAGCCCATATTTTCCGTTCTGGCCGCCCCGCTATTTGCAGCGACCCCGTACCGCCGCAAAGCTTGATTGACTACGCTGAGGCTATCGGCGCCGATCTCTGGCTGTTCGGGCGCGATTTCAATTACTCGGGCGATCGCCAGCAGTGGAGCTATGGTGGGCGTGAGGTGCGCCGAAATTCTCTGGCCTATCCGGCTTTGCGTGGCGCCAATCAATTACTCAATGCCTCGGCTGCCCTGGCCGCGCTCGAATCGGTTCGCCAGCGCCTGCCGGTGCCTCAACAGGCGGTGCGTCTGGGCCTTTTGCAAGCCTCTCTTCCTGGCCGCTTCCAAATTTTGCCAGGTCAGCCCATCATTATTCTCGATGTCGCACACAACCCGCATGCGGCGGCGGTCCTGGCGCAAAACCTGGATAACATGGGTTTTCACCCGTATACCCATGCGGTGTTCGGCATGCTCAATGACAAAGATCTTCCAGGCGTGATCGCCAAGATCGGCAGTCGTATCGACCACTGGTATTGCGCTGGCCTGCCTGGCCCGCGAGGCAGTGACGGCGCCAGTCTGGCGCAGCGCGTCGAACAGGCTTTGCCGCCATCGCCCGCCGGGGTCGATGCGCCAACCGTAACAGGCTATGACGACTCGGCGCAGGCCTTTGCCGCCGCGCGCGAAAAGGCGGGGGAGGGTGATAGAATCGTTGTGTTTGGGTCTTTCTTGACGGTAGCCGGCGTGTTGCAGGCATTGGGCCGCAAGGCATAGACAGCAGCCATGCCACGACACCATCGCCAACCGCGAAGGCCTGCCGTCAGCAACCAAGGGCATGTGCAAGGCGTTGCCGCCTCGCCGGCCGCCAGGATGTGAGTTTCATGGGTTTGTTCACACGCAAAGATTCTGCCTCCGAATCCTCGCCGTCGCGGCCGCGTCCGTCGGTCTCCAGCGAGGCCCAGGCGGCCGAGTTGCGAGGCCGTGCCCGGCGACGGCTTGCCGGCGCTATCGCCTTGGTGCTGGCCGCCGTCATCGTGCTACCCATGGTGCTCGACTCCGAACCTGTCCCCGTGTCGGATAACATTCCGGTGCGCATCCCGGACCGTAACGCACCGTTCCAACCCAATCTTTCCGAGCCTGCCCCGAGTGCGGCTGCGCCTGCCAGCGCGGCTCCTCCCGATATCGCCGCCAGCACCGAGCCCACCGCGCCGTCGCAAGCCCCTGCTGTGGCCACGCAGCCTCCCGTGACGGTGCCGCCTCCGGTCGCGGCCACCACGCCGCCGCCCGCAGTCAAACCGGACGAGCCACCTCGGCTTGTTGAAAAACCTCAACCCATCAAGCCGGTCGAAAAGCCCAAGCCCGATACCACTCGCTCTGATGATGGCGCGCGTGCGCTTGCGCTGCTCGAGGGGCGCTCACCCGCGCCGGCTGCGGCAGCAGCCAAGCCGGCAGCTAAGTCCGCCGCCAATGGTAATTTCGTGCTGCAGGTGGCGTCGTACACCACCCAGGCCGATGCGCAGGAGCGGCGCGGCAAGCTGCATCAGGCCGGCGTGACCAACGCTTTCGTCGAAGCCGCGAACATCAATGGTAAACAGCAGTACCGCTTACGGGTCGGGCCCTTCCCGTCGCGTGAGGCGGCTCAAGCAGCCCAGGCGCGCTTGCGCACTCTGGGTTATGACAACGGTTTTATCGCTGCGCAGTGACTGGTTTCGACTTCGTCGTGATGGCGATTCTGGCCGTGTCGGGCGTTCTCGGCCTGGTGCGCGGCCTCTTGAAAGAAATGCTCTCGCTGGTGGCCTACCTGCTTGCTTTCGCCGCAGCCATCTGGTGGGGCCCGACCGTTTATACCTGGCTGCAACCCTATATAGATACCGAAGTGCTGCGCATGGGGGTCGCCTACGCGGCGGTGTTCATCGTCGTATTGCTGGCGGTAGGCTTGGTCAATATGACCCTGTCCGCCCTGATCCGCACTACCGGCCTGTCGCCGGCGGATCACGGCTTGGGCGCCGTGTTCGGATTGGCGCGGGGTCTGCTCATTATTGTGGTGCTGGTCGCGTTGGCGGGCTACACGCCGTTGCCTCAAGAAAACTGGTGGAAACACGCCATGTTTTCGCAATCCGCCACCCAGGCCGTCCTGCATATCAAAGCCGCCTTGCCGCCGTCGCTGGCCCAATGGCTGCCTTATTGAATTACTGAGTGTTTTACGTTTTATCTCTACTAGGAACTCACCATGTGTGGAATCGTCGGGGTCATCGGGCGCGGGCCGGTCAACCAGCTGCTCTATGACAGCCTGCTGTTGCTGCAGCACCGCGGCCAGGACGCCGCGGGCATCGCAACGATGCACGGCAATCAGTTCAACATGTACAAGGCCCATGGTCTTGTTCGCGACGTTTTTCGCACGCGAAACATGCGGGCGCTGCCGGGTACCAGCGGCGTGGGGCAGGTGCGCTACCCCACAGCGGGCTCCAGCGCCAGTGAAGAAGAGGCTCAGCCCTTCTATGTGAACGCACCCTTTGGCATCATGTTCGCGCACAACGGCAACCTGACCAACTGGCGCGAGCTGCGCGAGTCGCTCTACCGTGTCGATCGGCGTCACATCAACACCAATTCCGACTCCGAAGTCTTGCTCAACGTGCTGGCGCACGAGCTGCAATCGGCCGCCAGCGGTGTTTCCCTCGATGACGATGCGATCTTCCGCGCTGTGTCGGCGGTCCACAATCGTGTGCGCGGCGCTTATGCTGTGGTGGCTCAGATATCCGGCTATGGTCTGCTGGCTTTTCGCGATCCGCACGGCATCCGCCCTTTGTGCATCGGCCGCCAGGACACCGAAGAAGGCGTAGAGTGGATGGTCGCCTCCGAGTCCGTCGCGCTCGATGGCAGCGGTTTTAGTTTTGTGCGCGATGTTCAGCCTGGCGAAGCCGTGTTCATCGACCTCGACGGCCGCCTGTACAGCCGTCAGTGCGCCGAGAACGCCGAACTTGTGCCCTGCATTTTCGAGTACGTATACTTTGCCCGCCCGGACTCTCTGATAGACGGCGTGTCGGTCTACGATGCCCGGCTGCGCATGGGTGAGTACCTGGCCGACAAGGTCGCGCGCAATATGCGTTTGGGCGACATCGATGTGGTCATGCCCATCCCGGATTCTTCGCGCCCGGCCGCCATGCAGTTGGCTGCCCGCCTGAATCTCGATTATCGCGAAGGCCTCATCAAAAACCGCTATGTGGGCCGCACTTTCATCATGCCGGGTCAGGCCGTGCGCCGGAAATCGGTGCGTCAGAAGCTCAATGCCATCGGTATGGAGTTCAAGGGCAAGAATGTGCTGCTGGTGGACGACTCCATCGTGCGCGGAACAACCAGCCGTGAAATCGTCGACATGGCTCGCGCGGCGGGCGCCAACAAGGTGTATTTCGCGTCCGCTGCGCCTCCGGTGCGCTTTCCCAATGTGTATGGCATCGACATGCCGACCCAGAAGGAACTCATCGCCACCGGTCGCACCGATGACGAAATCGCCCGCGCCATTGGCGCCGATGCGCTGGTCTACCAAGACCTGAACGATATGCAGCAGGCCGTGCGCGATATCAATCCGGCGCTGCGCCGTTTCGAAGCATCCTGCTTTGATGGTCAGTACATTACTGGCGACATCACGGCGGAATATCTGGACCGCCTGGGGCAATCGCGTGAAACGCCGGCCGATGAAAATGAAGCTGGCGGCATGCGCTTCAATATGGGCCACGTGGCAAGCGACGCCTAAAGGCCGTTCCCCTGCGCCTTCCGCGCAGGGGAACGCACCCTTGCCATCAAGACAGGCGCTGGTACAGCGCCTCGATCGACCGCTGCTGCATTGCCTCATACAGCGCGATCTCGTCCAGCACCTTTGCGCCCAGATCCGTTTCGAAAGCCGATTGCGCGGCATTGGCGGCGTAGCTGCGCTGCTCCGCATCGCCCAGATTTGACTGGAAAATACCGGCGGCGCTTACGGGAAGAAAATCCTCGTAGACGATAGGATAGGCCTGCACATAGCCTGCGGTCAGCAAGGCTTGCAGGTCCAGGCCCGATACTTGCCCTGCGGCGGCTTCTCCTTTGGCCGTCAGCGTATAGCTGAAGAAAGCCAGTCCCTGCTCATGGATGGTTTCCAAGTCATCGGGGAAATCCTGGAACGATTCCGCAAGACGGCTTTCGTAGTCCGTGCCGGCCGCGCGCGCTCGGGCCAGCAATTCGTCATAGCGCTGCCGGCCTTTGCGGGTGAGCGCCATGCCGCGCTGTTCGATCTCGCCAAAACGGGCGGTGTGCGTGCCGCTGGCATCCAGAAAACCGATGTTTTCTTCCAGCGCTTTAAAGCTGGTCTGGCGCAAGAGCAAAGGATGGCGGCGGCGCGGCGGGCCTTCGATCACTTCTTTGGCGGCAATCCCGCGCCTGGGCATTTCATGCTGCGCGGCGTCGATATCCAACGTGCGGGGGGTAAGGTGGTTGATATGCGGGCCGCGGAAGCAGACCACATCAGCGACCAGCCTGTGCATGCCGAGCAGGTCGCGGTAAGTCTGGGCCGTGACCGTCGCCTGTGCCTGCCAGCGGAAGGTATTGAGCGTTTCCGCCACAAACTCGTCAGCGTCTGCGCTGCTCAAGCCGCTGTCGCGTTCGGCCTGCTCCAGCAGTTCCCGCGCACGAACCGAGAAAATCTCGCGTTCGGCCAGAATCCCTTGCGCCGTCGCGCGCAGTACCGGGTCTTCGATCAGCTCCAGGCGCAAGAGCGAGGTGAAAACCCGGAAGGGGTTGTGACGCAGGGCCGCCTCATGCACGGGACGAAACGCCGTGGAGTGCACGGGCACTCCGGCCACAGAGAGATCGTAATAACCTACAGGCGCCATGCCCATCACGGCGAATACACGCCGGATCATCGCCAGTTCCCGGGCGGTGCCCAGACGTATTGCGCCATGGCGTTCTGCGTTAAGCCGTTGCAACTCACCGCTTGCCTGCATCTGCGCGCGCAGCTCGGGCTGCGCATCTAGGACACGGGTATTGATGTCGGCAACCAGTTCCAGCAAGGTGCCGTATTGCGGGACCTCATCGCGGTACATCTGCGACATTGCCTCGGCAAAGCGGCTGCGGATTTCATCGCTGGACACAAAGAGAGGATGGGACATGGGCTTCCTGGGAAAGACGGTCTCTGACCGACCGATATCATGCCGAATCAGCATGGTGTTTAGGTAAGGCGGGGATTCTGTTGCGAGCTTTCCTCGAGGTCAAACGATGTTTATGCTTGAGGTCATTCCAAATTAGAATGACAGCATGTCTTTTTCTCGTCGCTTCCTTCCTCCCATGTCCGGTTTGTGCGCTTTCGAGGCGGCGGCCCGGCATCTGAGCTTTACCGCCGCTGCCGCCGAATTGAATCTGACCCAAAGCGCGGTCAGTCGGCAGATCCGGGCGCTGGAGGACATGCTGGGTGCGCCACTGTTCACCCGTGAGCGCCAGCAGGTGACGCTCACCGCAGCAGGGGAGGGCTACGCGTTACAGGTGCGCCAGGCTTTGCAACAGATCGCCCAGGCCACCTTGGGCTTTTGTGCCAACCCGGCAGGCGGCACCCTCAGTCTCGCCATCCTCCCCACCTTCGGCACGCGCTGGCTGGCGCCCCGCCTGCCGGGTTTTTTGCAGTCTCATCCAGGCATCACCATCAACCTGACTACACGGCTGGCACCCTTTGATTTCCAGGCCGATACACTGGACGCCGCCATCCATTTCGGCCAGCCCAACTGGGGCGGTGCGGAGCTTGAGCAGCTGATGTGTGAAACCGTAGTGCCCGCTTGCAGCAAGGCGCTACGGGCACAGTACGGCTTTGCTGCGCCTGCCGACCTGTTGAACGCGCCCTTGTTATTGCTCGTATCCAGGCCCGATGCCTGGGAGCGCTGGTTTCAGGCCCATGGCTTCACGCGCCAACGTGCTGGCGGCATGTTGGTGGATCAGTTCGCCATCGCAGCCCAGGCGGCCATTGCCGGCCTGGGGGTGGCCCTGCTGCCGCGCTTTCTCATCGAGGAAGAGCTGGCGCGTGGCGAACTGGTGGAAGCGGTCGATGCGCCGATAGAAAGCGCCGAGCGCTATTACCTGGCCTGGCCTCCGGGGCGGAGCAACCATCCGCCGCTACAGGCTTTTCGGCAGTGGATCAAGACCCAGGCGGCGCAATACGCGCCTGCCTGAAGGGGCGGTGTTTGCAGCTTGTTGCGGCCTTGGATGCACCTGTAGCCGCAAACAGAGTTCGGTCGGCAATGCATTCGGCTCGGCGGGGCAGAGCGCTCATGAAGATGTCGCCGATCACAGCAAACCGAATTATTTCTGCATAGCTGGTCGGACCCTGGCGCTCAGTGGCGTTTGAAGAGCGCAAACAGCGCCAGAATCAACAGGATCACGAACAGCGCGAGGCTCCAGATTGCGTATTCGATGCCCAGCACACTAACCATGGCGTCCATGCAGGTGGCGAAAATCCCGAAAACGGAGGGCACAGCGGCATCCAGTCCGGTGCCGTTGACGAAACGGTCGGCAAAGGTTTGGTCGCAGGACAGCATCTTGGCCGCCACACTGTATTGATACCAGGCCGCCGCTATGCCGCAGGCCGACAAGATGGCGGCCAGCAAGGCGCCCACACGCGCTAGCGCCGGAGAGCCGACGGCAGCAAAAAGGGCGATCAGTCCCATGGCAAGGTAAATCATGCGTTGCATGACGCACCAGGCGCAAGGCGCCATGTCAAAAGCGTATTGCGATATCAAGGCCAGGCCGACCGCGCCGAAGCAGAACAGGGCGATCAACAGCAGCAGGCGCCGGCGGGCGGTGGAGGCGGGTGGGGTCATTATTTGGATGGTCCTAGAAGTAGGGCGCTGTAATAGCCAGCGCAGATTGGTCAGGCAGGTCGGATAAAAATTCTCGAACGCGTCCCTGGAAACCGCCGGCGCAAGGCATGCCGCAGCGAAAAACCGCAAAAAATCCGGCGAGCCGTTCAGGCGTCATCTCTTGGCCGACCTTATTCCCCGGCCAGGGCATCCAGCACAGCATGTTCAAACTGCATCTGAGTGCGCGGGCGTTCAAGCACGGCGCCGGAAATGATGAACACGTCCTCGACCCGGTCGCCCAGCGTCATGATCTTGGCCATGATGAGATTGACGCCGTTTTCCGCCATGACGCGGGCGAGCGCGTGCAGCAGGCCAGGGCGGTCGGTCGCGGTGACAGACAAACGCCACGACTGACTGCGCTCGTCGGGATGCAATTCCGCCTGAGGCATGACAGGAAACACCCGCGAGACCCGGGATTGCCGGTTGCGATGGAAAACGCGCACATCCGCAAGCCGTGCTCCGCCTTGGGCCTGACGCAGCCTTTCGGCCAGTTCGTGTTCGACCAGTGCCGCCTGGGCGCGCAGATCTGCCAGCGGCTCGGCGGGCAGCACAATAAAACTGTCCAATGCCCAGCCCTGCCGGGTGGTGTGGATGCGTGCATCCTGAATACTGAAGGCCTTGCCATCGAAGTAGGCGCAGGTATTCATGAACAGATCGGGCGTATCACGGGTGTAGACCATGATTTGCAAGCCCGAACCTTCTTCGGTGGGGCGCACTTTGACCACCGGCTTGTCGGGCTGAACCTGATAGTAAAGGTGGCGCGTGTGCCAGGCGATTTCCGAGGCGTCGTGACGCAGGAAATACGCCACATCAAGCTGTTGCCAGAAAGCATCGCGGGCATCGTCGCGCAACCCTGCCAGGCGTAGCAGTCTTGCTGCCTCTTCCTTGCGTTCGGCCAGCACGGTGCGCGTATCCTGAGCGCCGCCCAGCGCGGCCAGCGTCAGGCGATAAAGATCCTCCAGCAGCTTGCCCTTCCAGGCATTCCAGACCTTGGGGCTGGTTCCTCGGATATCGGCCACGGTCAGCAAATACAGTGCGTTCAGATGCCGCTCGTCCTTGACCTGACGGGCAAACTCATTGATGACCTCGGGGTCGGAGAGGTCGCGTTTTTGTGCCACGGCAGACATCAGCAGGTGCTGGCGCACTAAAAACTCCACCAACTCGGCGTCTTCAGGCGCCAGGCCGTGCTCTTGAGCAAAGCGGCGCGCGTCGCGCGCACCCAGCTCAGAGTGATCGCCGCCGCGACCTTTGGCAATGTCATGAAACAAAGCAGCGACGTAGAGCAGCCAGTGGCGATCCAGCCCTGCCATCACCTGGCTGGCCAGCGGGTACTCCGAGGCATGCTCGGGCATCGTGAAACGCCGCAAATTCCGAATAACGGCCAGGGTATGCTGATCGACCGTATAGACATGGAATAGATCATGCTGCATTTGCCCGACGATGCGCCGGAATACCGGCAGATAGCGCGGCAGGATATTCAGCATGGTCATGCGCCGCAGCTCGTGAACGATGCCGCGAGGCTGTTGCAGAATTTGCAGGAATAGTTTCCGGTTTACCGGGTTGCGGCGGAACTGCGCGTCGATGCGATGTCTGGAATGCCAGATTGCGCGCAGCGTGCGCGCCGACATTCCGCTCAAGCCCGGATGTTGCTGCATCACCAGAAAAGCGCGCAGCAGCAGGGTGGGGTTACGCTCGAAACAGTCCTCGCGAATGATGTCCAGGCGGCCGTGCAGGCTGCGGAACTCTTCATCGATAGCGCGGGCATCGCTCTCAGGACGGGGGAACAGGCGCTCTTCGATATTCTGTATCAGAATCACATTGAGCTGCGTCACCAGGCGCGCGGCCCAGTAATAGCGTTGCATCAGCAATTCGCTGGCGCGCCGTGTCGTCGTGGTTGCGATGCCGTATACCTCGGCCAGTGTTGGCTGCAGGTCAAATAGCAGGCGGTCCTCGCGGCGGCGGGTCAGCAGATGCAGCTCAATACGCAAGCGCTTGAAGGCCTGCTCCGCACGGCGCAAATCTCGCGCCTCAGGGGCCGTCAGCAGCCCGGCCTGCGCCACGGCGCGCCAATTGCGGCCAAAACCGGCTGCGCGAGCCATCCATAAAATCACCTGCAGGTCACGCAGGCCGCCCGGCGATTCTTTGCTGTTGGGCTCCAGGGCGTAGGGCGTGTCCTGATACCGCGCATGGCGTTGCTGCATCTCCACCCGTTTGGCCCGAAAAAAAGCGCGGGCGTCCAGGCGCGCCGTCATGGCGGTCTCGAACTGCTTCATCAGGCTGCGGCTGCCGGCGAGCCAGCGCGACTCCAACAAGGCGGTCTCGACCGTGATGTCGGCGCTGGCCTCGGTTTCGCATTCGGCCAGCGTACGCACGCTATGCCCCGGCTCCAGGCCCAGGTCCCACAGCGACGCCACCAGTGTCTCGATGGCGCTCTCGTCGGGGCCGTCAGGCGCACGCGGCAGCAGAATCAGCAGATCCACATCAGAGTGCGGATACAGCTCGCCCCGGCCATACCCGCCTACCGCTGCCAATGTGGCGCCCGCAGGCAGCGGGCAGAGCTTGAGTAAGTCACGCAGCGCCTGATCGACGATGCGGCGTAACTCGGATAACAGGGGGTCGGGGCGGAGGTGCTGGCGAAAATCCGCAATCGCCGCCGCCCGCGCGGCCTGCATGCGTTCCTTGATAGGGTGAAGATCAGTGGGATTCATGCAGGAGCGGACGGGATAAGAGGGTCAGATTGCCGGAACGATGACGGTATCGGGCACGAAGGCCGGCGGGCGCGGCATGCCCGGCGAGACGGTCAGCACTTCGCAGCCGCTATCGGTTACGCAAATGGCGTGCTCCCATTGCGCCGACAGGCTGTGATCGCGCGTCACGACCGTCCAGCCGTCGGCCAGCTGGCGGATCTCGCGGCGGCCCGCGTTGATCATGGGCTCGATCGTGAAGAGCATGCCGGTTTGCAGTTTCACGCCCGAACCCGGCTTGCCATAGTGCAAGACCTGCGGATCTTCATGGAAGCGCTGGCCGATGCCATGGCCGCAAAACTCGCGCACTACGGAAAAGCCCTGGGCTTCGGCGTGCTTCTGAATGGCGTGGCCGACATCGCCCAAGGTTGCGCCGTTACGCACGGCCGCGATGCCTTTCCACATGCATTCGAAGGTCACTTCCGTCAGGCGGCGCGCCAGAATGCTGGGCTCGCCCACGTAATACATGCGGCTCGTGTCGCCGAACCAGCCGTCCTTGATAATCGTGACGTCGATATTGAGCACGTCACCATTTTTCAGGGCTTTTTCTCCGGGGATGCCGTGGCAGACCTGGTGATTGACGGACGTGCAGATAGCGCCGGGAAAGGGGGGGTAGCCGGGCGGCGCATAGCCCACCGTGGCCGACTTCACTTTCAGCTCTTCAGTCAGGTATTGCAGCGCAATCCTGTCGAGTTCTCCGGTGGTCACGCCCGGTTTTACGAATGGGGTGATGTAGTCGAGAATTCTGGCGGCGTCCTGGCAGGCGGCGCGCATCTTGGCCAGATCGGCCGGGTCGGTAACTATGCCCATGTATCAGCTTGAGTATCGGCTTGGAAAAATAGTAGAATTATAGGCTTACCAGGAAAACGGTGGCAGCCAGATCAGTTCGACGCTATATATTGCACTGAAATAGGGTGTGAAATCGGGTGCATCGCGATGGTTGCGTGGTTTTCGTGCGGCATTTTTGCTAAATGCTGAAAAGTCGGGTCAGGATGTTCGTCGTTGCGAAGGAACGGCAGGACTGAGCGGGCCGGGCGGATCGGGTCAGGCAGAAAGCGGCACCGAAAATCGAGGCAAAACCGGAGTCGATGCGAACCGGAGCGAGTGTGTCTGTAAGCCGGCCGTGGGCCAGGTAAGAGCAAGAAAGGTAAGAAAGTAAGTGCAAGAAGAGTAAGTGCAAGAAGCAAAACCGGGTGCAATGAGGGGGTGAGAACGCTCTCATAGGGATTCGGTCACGTTTTTGAGCGGCGGTGCAGGCATGGTGTGGGCATCTGGCTTAAGTTCTCGCAGATCCGCAAGGGTCTGGCTGGAGAAATGCCCCAGGTCCTGATTCCTGTATGCCGGATTCCGCCGCCTACAAAACGTCTCGAATCAGCCGTGGCCTGTTGCCATGATGGCCGTCTGGGTTTGTCGTGAACACCTCAAGAGCGATCCCTCAGGGTGTGAGCACGATCGGTCGGCCCGTTTTTTGCAGAATGATCCCGACAGGCAAGGTTGTCTGCGGGAAATCGCGCGTTTAGCCACCCAGGGTGCCGGATAGATCCGGTGCAGGCCAGACGCAAGACCCAACCCTCGGAGATATTATGTCCCTCATGCGCGAAATGCTGGAAGCCGGTGTCCACTTTGGTCACCAGACCCGTTACTGGAACCCGAAGATGGCCCCTTACATCTTCGGTCATCGCAACAAGATTCACATCATCAACCTCGAGCAGACCGTCGCCAAGTACCAAGAAGCGACCAAGTTCGTCAAGCAACTGGCTGCTCGTGGTGGCAACATTCTGTTCGTCGGCACCAAGCGCGCCGCCCGTGAGCTGGTGGCTGCTGAAGCCGAGCGTTGCGGCATGCCCTTCGTCGATGCCCGCTGGCTCGGCGGCATGCTGACCAACTTCAAGACGGTCAAGAGTTCGATCAAGCGCCTGAAAGAAATGGAAGTCATGGTTGCCGACGGTAGCGTCGAGCGCCTGACCAAGAAAGAAGGCCTGCTGTTCCAACGCGAACTCGACAAGCTGAACAAGGCCATCGGCGGCATCAAGGACATGAACGGTCTGCCCGATGCCCTGTTCGTGATCGACGTCGGTTACCACAAGATCGCTGTGGCTGAAGCCCGCACCCTGGGCATCCCGGTTGTGGCCGTGGTTGACACCAACCATTCGCCCGACGGCGTGGATTACATCATCCCCGGCAACGACGACTCGGCCCGCGCCATCGCTCTGTACGCCAAGGGTATCGCTGACGCCGTGCTGGAAGGCCGCGAACAAAACCTCAACGGTCTGGTCGAAGAGATCGTCGAAGGCGAGGAAGAGTTCGTCGAAGTTCAAGACGGCCAGGCTTGATGATCTGCCGGATGAAATATCCGGCGTCGATCATGCCGAGGCGGGCTCCCGCCTCTTGCCCGCCAGCGGCTTTGGCCGCCATGCGGGTGTCACAATGAATCAAACCTGTGCCCCGGTTCTTCCGGGGCATGTCATAGCGAATTGGAGCAAACATGGCTGAAATTACCGCCGCCCTGGTCAAGGAACTGCGCGAGAAGACCGACGCACCCATGATGGAGTGCAAAAAGGCCTTGACCGAAGCCGAAGGTGACCTGGCCCGCGCCGAGGAAATCCTGCGCGTCAAGCTGGGCAACAAGGCCAGCAAGGCCGCTTCCCGCGTGACGGCTGAAGGCCTGATCGGTCTGTTCATCGCCGCCGATGGCAAGCAAGGCGCCGTCATCGAAGTCAATTGCGAAACCGACTTCGTGGCCAAGAACCCGGACTTCATCGACTTCGTCAACAAGCTGGCTGGCCTGGTCGCCGCCCAGAATCCTGCTGACGTCGCTGCGCTGTCCGAACTGGCTTTCGGCGAAGGCACGGTTGAAACCACCCGTACCGCCCTGGTCGGCAAGATCGGCGAAAACATCTCGATCCGCCGCTTCCAGCGCATCGCCACCCCGAACGCCCTGGCCAGCTATGTCCATGGCGGCCGTATCGGCGTTCTGGTCGAGTTCGCTGGTGCCGAAGAAGTCGGCAAGGATCTGGCCATGCACATCGCGGCCACCAAGCCCAAGGCGCTGAATGCCGACGGCGTCGCCGCCGCTGACATCGCTGCCGAGCGCTCGGTTGCCGAGCAGAAGGCTGCCGAGTCGGGCAAGCCGGCGGATATCGCAGCCAAGATGGTTGAGGGTTCGGTGCAGAAGTTCCTGAAAGAAGTCACGCTGTTGTCGCAGCCCTTCGTCAAGAACGACAAGCAAACGGTTGAACAGATGCTCAAGGAAAAGGGCGCCTCGATCAGCCAATTCGTTCTTTACGTCGTTGGTGAAGGCATCGAAAAGAAGACCACCGATTTTGCCGCTGAAGTTGCCGCCGCCGCCGCTGGCCACGCCTGAAGCTGAATAAATCGTGCTGTGGCCGGAGCCGCCTTTCGGGCGGCCGGCCTTAAAGGCCGGCGCGGAGGGGGCCATAATCCTCTGCGGCCGGCCTATTTCTTGTCTTACACTTTCGTCGGATCGTTTCTCGGGATATCACCTATGAGCAGCAGATCATATAAACGGGTTCTTCTCAAACTTTCCGGCGAGGCGCTGATGGGCGATGATGCTTTTGGCATCAACCGTTCCACCATCGTCCGCATGACCGATGAGATCGCCGAAGTCGCCGCCATGGGCGTCGAGCTTGCCATTGTCATCGGTGGTGGCAACATCTTCCGTGGGGTCGCCCCGGGTGCGCAAGGCATGGACCGCGCAACCGCCGACTACATGGGCATGATGGCCACGATCATGAACGCGCTTGCGCTGCAAGATGCGTTGAAGCACAAGGGCCTGGACACCCGCGTGCAATCGGCCTTGAACATCGATCAGGTCGTTGAACCCTATATTCGTCCCAAGACGCTGCGCTACCTCGAAGAGGGCAAGGTCGTCATTTTCGCCGCTGGCACCGGCAACCCTTTCTTCACGACGGACACGGCTGCGGCCCTGCGCGGCGCGGAGATCGGCGCGGAAATCGTGCTGAAGGCCACCAAGGTTGACGGCATTTACAGCGCGGACCCCAACAAAGATCCCACCGCCACGCGCTATGCGCGTATCAGCTTCGACGAAGCCATTGTGCGTCGCCTCGAAGTCATGGACGCCACGGCCTTCGCGCTGTGCCGTGATCAGAAATTGCCCATCAAGGTGTTCTCGATCAACAAATCCGGCGCACTCAAGCGTGTGGTCGGAGGCGAAGACGAAGGCACCCTGGTGCACGTTTAATAAGGAAACGCTATGAGCGTCGCAGATATTCGTAATTCGGCCGAGTCCAGGATGAGCAAGTCGCTTGACACGCTCAAGATCAACCTGTCGAAGATTCGTACCGGCCGCGCCCACGCGGGCATTCTCGACCACGTCCAGGTGGAGTACTACGGTTCGCCGGTTCCGGTGGGCCAGGTCGCCAACCTGAATCTGGTTGACGCGCGCACCATCAGCGTTCAGCCCTATGAAAAGCACATGGCTGGTCCGATCGAGCGCGCCATCCGTGACTCCGATCTGGGTCTGAATCCGGTCTCGCTGGGGGATACCATCCGCGTGCCGATGCCTGCCCTGACCGAAGAGCGCCGCCGCGATCTGACCAAGGTCGTGCGCAGCGAGGGCGAAGATGCCAAGGTTGCCGTGCGCAACCTGCGTCGTGAAGCGAACGAAGCGCTGAAGAAACTGGTCAAGGACAAGATCATTTCCGAAGACGACGAACGTCGTGGCCAGGACGAAGTGCAAAAGCTGACGGACCGCGCCGTGGCTGACATCGACAAGATGGTTACTCAGAAAGAAGCGGAAATCATGACCGTCTAAAGAAGAACCGCCGTACGCGCATTTGCGCTGCGGCGGCTTTTCAAGGACGATAACGCTTTACGCCGCCACCGCCGCGCCGCTGCCCTCACGAGGAGCAGCCACAGTGTGTCTGGGGCGGCTTTGTTTTTTCGTGGCTGTGGCGCCCTCTGGGCCTGCGCCGCCGCCAATCTTCCACGTCGTCAGACGGCGTGAGGCATATTACATGGCAACCAGTTCCACCCAGGCGATTCCCGAAACCGGCGCGATTCCTCAGCACGTCGCTATCATCATGGACGGCAATGGCCGTTGGGCGACACGCCGCCATCTGCCGCGCACCGCCGGGCATGCTAAAGGGGTGAGGGCCGTGCGCCGCGTGGTTGAAGCCTGTGGCCGCCACGGGGTGCGCTACCTGACGCTGTTTGCCTTCAGCTCCGAGAACTGGCGCCGGCCGGCGGATGAAGTCTCGCTATTGATGCGTTTGTTCGTTCAGGCGCTGGAGCGCGAGGTCGGCAAACTCCAAGAGCAGGGTGTTCGCCTGCATGTCGTCGGCGATCTTTCGGCGTTCGAACCCCGCTTGCAAGAACTCATTCAGGCCGCACAGGATCGCACGCGTCACAATGACCGGCTGCACCTGACCATCGCGGCGAATTATGGCGGCCGTTGGGACGTCTTGCAGGCCACGCGCGCCATGCTCCAGGCCGAGCCCGACCTCGTTGGCCGTTTGCAAGACATCGATGAGTCGCGAATGGCGCAGTATCTGTCCATGGCCTGGGCGCCCGAGCCGGATCTTTTTATCCGCACGGGCGGCGAGCAGCGCATTTCCAATTTTCTGATCTGGCAGCTTGCCTACACCGAGCTGTACTTCAGCGACGCCTATTGGCCAGATTTCGGCGCCGAGCAGCTTGAAGCGGCCTTTGACTGGTATCGCGGGCGCGAGCGCCGTTTCGGACGCACCAGCGCGCAACTCGCGCGCTGATACGCCACAACTTCATTCTGGGAGACGCTTCATGCTGGGTCAGCGTATCGTTACCGCCGTGGTGCTTCTCGTCGTGCTGGCCGCCACGCTGGCCAGCGCCAATCCCTGGTGGTTTGTGGCCTTGTTGGCATTGGGTGCCTCTTGCGCGGCCTGGGAGTGGCTGCGCCTAACGCTGCCACCAAGCGCTCGTTTTGTCGCGCTCGGTGTGCCGGCCCTGTTGCTGCTCGCCATGCTGTGGCTGGCCCATCTCTGGCTGCAAGGGCAGGGGGGAGCCGTGACCGGCTGGATCGTGCACGGTTTGACGCCAGCCGTGGCGGCTATCTGGATCTTCGGTGCTTTCGTCGCGGTCTGCCGCGGTCGCTCAGACGCCAATCCGGTCAGTTCCGTCTGGTCGGTATTTGCGGTGTTTGCGGTGCTGGCCGCCTGGTCCGCGCTGGCGCTTTTCTTTGTTCTGAAAGGCGCGGTTTATGTGGTCTCGCTGCTGGCCCTGGTATGGGTGGCGGACATCGCCGCCTATTTTGCGGGGCGCGCCTGGGGAAAGCGCAAGCTTGCGCCGCGGGTCAGTCCCGGTAAAACCGTGGCCGGTGCGGTGGCCGGCGTGGCGGGCGCCGTGATCTGGACGATTGGCAGCGGTTTTTACCCGGGCACTTTCGGTCAGGATTTGTTAGCCAGGGGGCTGTTCGTCGCGATTCCGGCCGCCGCATTGTTGGGAATTCTTTCTATCGTGGGTGACTTGTTCGAGTCCTTGCTAAAGCGCCGTGCCGGCCGTAAGGATTCCAGCAATCTCTTGCCGGGTCATGGCGGCGTCTATGATCGCATCGATGCCGTACTGCCTGTCGCGCCGGTCGCCCTGCTCATGTCTGGAGTGCTGTTTTGAGCGGTTTTCAACGCATCGCGGTTTTAGGGTCAACGGGTTCTATCGGCGACAGCACGCTGGACGTCATCGCGCGCTACCCCGAGCGTTTCGGCGTTTATGCGCTTTCGGCCTTCAGCCGCATGGACAAACTGGCGGCTCAGGCGCTGGCGACCGGCGCCGCCGTGGTTGTCGTGCCCGATAACAATGCTGCCACGCGCTTTCGCCAGGCCTGGAGCCCTTCACGTGCGCTGCCAGAAATCCGGGTCGGCGCGCAGGCCTTGGCGGATACTGCGGCCGATGCCGGCTGCGACACTGTCATGGCGGCCATCGTCGGCATTGCAGGCCTGCCCGCCGCTCTGGCGGCGGCCCAGTCCGGCAAGCGCGTTCTGTTGGCCAACAAAGAGGCTTTGGTTGCTGCCGGATCGATATTCATGAGCGCCGTGCGCCAATCTGGCGCCGAGCTGTTGCCCATCGATAGCGAGCACAATGCTATTTTTCAGTGCCTGCCGCAGGGCGAGCGCGCTGGAGCGCCCAGCACACCGGCCAAAACCGTGCGCAAGCTCATCCTGACCGCCTCTGGCGGGCCGTTTCGCCGTCACAGCCCGGAAGACCTTCAAGATGTCACGCCGGATCAGGCCTGCGCCCATCCCAACTGGAGCATGGGTCGCAAGATTTCCGTCGATTCGGCAACCATGCTCAACAAGGGCCTAGAGGTTATCGAAGCGCACTGGCTCTTCGCGATGCCTGCAGATCGCATAGAGGTGCTGATCCACCCCCAAAGCGTTGTGCATTCGCTGGTGGAATATGACGACGGATCAGTGCTGGCCCAGATGGGTCAGCCTGATATGCGCACTCCGATTTCCTATGGCCTGGGTTTTCCCGAGCGCTTGGACGCAGGCGTCAGTCCCTTGGATCTGGCCAAATGGGGCAGGTTGGACTTCGAAACCCCCGATCTCGAGCGATTTCCCTGTCTGCGGCTTTCTTACGAAGCCTTGCGGGCCGGGCAGGCGGCTTGCGTTGCGCTGAATGCGGCCAACGAGATCGCCGTGGCAGCCTTCCTGGAAGGGCGTTTGCCTTATCCCTGGATTGCCCGGGTCATCGACGCAGCGCTCGAGTGGCAGGCGGGCCGCCCTTCTGTTACGCTTGACCACTTGACAGATGTGCTTGCCCTTGACGCTCAAGTTCGCGCCTACGCAGGCAACCTGGGTCTGGCCTGATGTTAGCCCGACGCGGCCCGTCAAGACACATTTCCTGCCGGGCGCTGAAGCCCGGTCAAGCATAGGTTCGCCTTCATGATTTTTACCCTGCTCGCTTTTGTTGTAGCGCTGGGCATCCTGATTACTTTCCACGAACTTGGGCACTATTGGGTGGCGCGTTTGTGCGGCGTGCGGGTGCTGCGCTTCTCGGTGGGCTTCGGGCGCGTTTTGCTGCGCCGCCAGGACAGGCATGGAACGGAGTGGGCCATCTCTGCCATACCGCTTGGCGGCTATGTCAAGATGCAGGACGATCCGTTGCCCGGCGCCACCCCGGCGCAGGCTGCTGAGGCATTCAATACGCAGCCAGTCGGACGGCGTTTCGCCATCGTAGCGGCTGGCCCGGTATTCAATCTTATTCTGGCGGTGGCGCTGTATGCCGGCCTGAACATGGTGGGCACGCAGGTGCCTGCGCCGATTCTCGGCCAGCCCGCCGCCAATACGGCCGCCGCTGCGGCAGGTGTCGAGGCCGGTGACCGAATCGAGGCCGTGGATGGCAGAGACGTCAACTCCTGGACCGACGCACGCTGGCGTTTGTTTGATCGCTTGTCTGCCGGCGGTCCGGTGCAAATCGAAGTCCGTGACGATAAGGGCGCGGTGCGTGAGTTGACCCTGTCCCTGCCGGCCAGCGAGCGTGTCGATCCTTCCGAAGCCGATCCCGTGCAGATTGCCGGCTTGCGCCTGCAGTCCGCCCGTCCCTTGGTGCGCGGCGTGGTAGCCGGCAGTGTCGGCCAAGAGGCGGGCTTGCGTGAAGGTGATCTCATCCTGAGCGCTGGCGGGTTGCCCATGCCTGATGCCAGCGTGCTGGTGCGCACGATTCAAGAGCATGCGGGCAAACCCCTGGCGCTCGTTCTGCAGCGTGACGGTGTGCCGCTGGATATCACGCTCGTTCCTCGGGCCGAAACCGTGCAAGGGCAGGTGATCGGCCGCATCGGTGTGCAACTGGGCGGCGATGTGCCGATGGTGCTTGAGCGTTTCGGTCTGGGCGAGAGCCTTTGGCGCGGCGCGCAGCGCACCTGGGATACGGCCTGGCTGTCCTTGCGCATGATGGGCCGCATGGTGCTGGGCGAAGTGTCCTGGCGCAATATCAGCGGGCCGGTCACGATAGCCGACTACGCGGGTCAGACCGCCCGTATAGGCCTGGAAGCCTATATTGCCTACCTGGCTTTGATCAGCATCAGCCTGGGCGTACTCAATCTACTGCCAATACCCATGCTGGACGGCGGTCATCTGCTGTACTATCTCGTCGAAATTATCAGAGGCCGTCCGGTGCCAGATCGCTGGATCGATCTCGGACAGCGTGCCGGTATCGGCTTGTTGGCGGGCCTTATGGGATTGGCCTTGTTCAACGATTTCGCACGCCTATTCACTTAAGCGTTAATCGAATAAAATCCCCCGCCATTTGCACGACCAAGGATAGCAAAGGATGTCTTTTCGCCGGATGAATAATCACCAGAGGGGCGCAATGCAAGAAAGGCATACGCAACGGCAGGTGCTCAAGCGCGCCAAATTGCCCAGCCTGATCGCCGCGCTGCTTTTGCCGGCGCTGGCCCATGCTTTTGATCCCTTCGTCGTGCGCGATATCCGCGTCGAAGGCATCCAGCGCACTGACGCGGGCACTGTTTTCGGCTATCTGCCGGTCAAAGTTGGCGAGAAGTTCACTGACGCCGATGCTACCGAAGCGATCCGCCGTCTGTACGCTACGGGTTTTTTCAGCGATGTGCAGATCCGCACCGAGAACAACGTCGTGGTGGTGTCGGTGCAGGAGCGCCCGACGATTGCCTCGATCAGCTTCAACGGCATGCGTGAGTTCGACTCCAAGAACATCATCAAGTCCTTGTCGCAGGTCGGTTTCGGCGAGGGCCGCATTTTCGATCAGTCGATGCTGGAGCGCGCCCAGTACGAACTCAAAGAGCAGTATCTGAGCAAAGGCAAGTACGGCGTTGAAGTCACCGCGACCGTCACCCCTTTGCCGCGTAATCGCGTGGGGGTCAGCTTCGAAGTGTTCGAAGGCGAAGTCGCCAAAATCCGCGAAATCCGGGTTGTCGGCAATAAGGCCTTCTCGGAGAGTGACCTGCTGGATCAGTTCAGTCTGACCACGCCGGGCTGGCTGACCTGGTATACCAACACCGATAAATACTCGCGCGAAAAGCTCGAAGGCGATATCGAGCGTCTGCGCTCTTTTTATCTGGATCGCGGTTATCTCGAGTTTTCGGTCGAGCCGCCGCAAGTCACGATTTCGCCCGATCGCAAAGACATCTTTATTACGGTCACGATTCACGAAGGCGAGCCTTACAAGGTGCGTAGCGTCAAGCTGGCCGGTAGTCTGCTGGGACTGGATGGCGAGATCGAGAAGCTTATTCAGCTCAAGCCGAACCAGACTTTCTCGGCCGCCGAGGCCAATAATTCGGCCAAAGCCATCACGGACTATTTGGGCGAACTGGGTTATGCCTTCGCCAACGTGAACCCTAACCCTCAGCTCGATCGCGAAAAGCACGAAGCCGACGTTACCTTCTACATCGATCCGAGCCGCCGCGTTTATGTGCGCCGCATCCAGATTGGCGGCAACACCCGCACCCGCGATGAGGTCGTGCGCCGTGAAGTCCGTCAGCAGGAATCTGCCTGGTACGACGCTTCGGATATCAAGGTTTCGCGTGACCGTATCGACCGTTTGGGCTATTTCAATGAGGTCAACGTCAAGACCGATCCGGTTCCGGGCTCCCCCGACCAGGTTGATGTCAATGTTGATGTCAAGGAAAAGCCCACCGGCATGATCAACCTCGGCGTGGGCTACGGCTCTTCCGAGAAGGCGATTCTGTCGGCCGGCATCAGTGAAGACAACGTGTTCGGCAGCGGCACCAATTTGTCCTTGCAGGTCAATACCAGCAAGACCAACCGCGCGGCGGTGCTCTCGCATACGGACCCGTACTTCACCAAAGAAGGCATCAGCCGCACGACGTCGCTGTATTACCGCTTGACCGAACCCTGGAACAATAACGACGGTGACTACCGCGTGAAGTCCATGGGCCTGGGCATGAATTTCGGTGTGCCGATTTCCGAGTATGACCGAATTTTCCTGGGCGCCAATTTCGAGCGCAACCAGATCAAACTGTTCAATAACTCGCCGCTGGCCTATCGTCAGTTCGTAAACCAGTATAGCGACACGACCAACGCTATCATCTTTAATACCGGCTGGTCGAAAGACACTCGAGACAGCGCACTGGCTCCGACCAAGGGTTCGTATACCCGCCTCAAGGGTGACGTCTCTACGATGGACCTGAAGTACTACCTGCTGTCCGCGCAGCAGCAGTACTACGTGCCCTTGGGTCGTGACTACACCCTGGCCTTGAACGGTATGGTCGACTATGGTCATTCGTATGGCGGTAAAGACTATCCGATCATCAAGAATGTCTACGGTGGCGGTATCGGCACCGTGCGCGGCTACGACGGCGCGTCGCTGGGCCCGCGCGATACGCTCACTGGCGATTATCTGGGCGGTACGCGCCGCATTGTGGCCAATGCGCAGCTCTACCTCCCGTTCCCGGGCGCTAACAAAGATCGCACCCTGCGTTGGTTCGTGTTTACCGATGCGGGTCAGGTGGCTGCGAGCAGCGGGCTGTCGTGCACGGCCGGCAAGCCTAGCGATCCGGTGCAAGATCCTTGCGGCTGGCGTTATTCGGCGGGTATCGGTCTGTCCTGGCAATCGCCGCTCGGCCCCTTGCAGTTGTCCTACGCCCGCCCGCTTAATTCCAAGCCGGGTGACGACACGCAAAGTTTCCAGTTCCAGATCGGAACGGGATTTTGATGATCTGAGTCAAAGATTCATATAAAGGCTCGATTAATATTCGGCGGTTTACCTGATTATTTTTCAGGTTCGCCCTATTATTTGTAACGGCTGAAACACAGGGGAGCGGCCTCAGGCTCGCGCCCCTGCGGTTTAGTGGCACAATATTGACTTTGCCCTTTACCTTCCAAAAGGTGAGATTTTCATGATGTCTGATTTCGCACTCAATACTTCCGGCCGCCGCGCTGGCAAACTGGCGACCACCGTGGCGCTGGCGGGTGCACTGCTGTTTGGCTCGGCGGCGGTGACGACGGCTCAAGCCCAAAGCACCAAGATCGGCTTCGTGAATACGGAGCGGATTCTGCGTGAATCGGGCCCTGCCAAGGCTGCGCAAAACAAAATTGAAGCGGAATTCAAGCGCCGCGACGACGAACTTCAGCGCCTGAACACGCAATTGCGCACTCAGGCCGAAAAATTCGATAAGGACGCACCCGTTCTGTCGGAGTCTGATCGCATCAAACGTCAGCGCGAGCTGTCCAACCTGGACATGGATTTGCAGCGCAAGCGCCGCGAATTCCAGGAAGACTTCAACCGCCGCCGCAATGAAGAGTTCTCCGGCATCGTGACCAAGGCCAATGACGCCATCAAGCGCATCGCCGAGAAGGACAACTATGACCTGATCGTCCAGGATGCCGTCACGGTCAACCCGCGCATCGATATCACCGACAAGGTGATCGAGGCTCTGGGCCGCTGATAGCTCATGCCTGTTCTGCTGGATTCCTCCCGCGCGCCGCGTCTGGATGCGCTGTTATCCAAGGGCAACACGCAAGGGCTGGAATGCCAGATCGATAGCCCGACCGGTGATCTCCCTCTGATTGCCGGCATCGGCACACTGGCCTCTGCGGGTGCGCAGGAAATTGCGTTTCTTTCCAACCCGCGCTACCAGAGCCAGGTCGCAAGCACAGCCGCCGCCGCCGTCATTGTCACGCTCGACGTGGCCCAGGCCTTGCGCGCGCAGGGTTCGACCCTGGTGTTCGTGGTGTGCAGGCATCCCTATCTGCTGTATGCGCGGCTGGCGCAATGGTTCGATGCTGAGCGGCGTGGCTTGCCGCCTGCGGGCGTGCATCCTAGTGCGGTTGTCGCGCCCGACGCCGTGATCGAAGAGGGCGCAAGTGTCGGGCCCCAATGCGTTGTCGATTCTGGCGCGCGCATTGGCCGCGGCGCTTCGCTCGGACCTGGCTGTATTGTTGGCCAGGGCAGCACGGTCGGCGCAAACAGCCGCCTCCATGCCCGCGTGACGCTCTACGACGGTGTGCACGTCGGTGCGCGCGCCATTATCCATAGTGGTGCGGTGCTTGGCGCGGACGGTTTTGGGTTTGCGCCCGATCCGACGCTGGGTAAGGGCGCGTGGGGCAAGATTCCTCAATTGGGCGGTGTCACGGTAGGAAATGACGTCGAAATCGGCGCCAACACCACCATAGATCGGGGCGCGATCGAAAATACCATCATCGGCGATGGCGTGAAACTCGATAACCTGATCATGATCGCGCACAACGTGCGCATCGGCGCGCATACCGCTGTAGCGGCTTGCGTGGGTATCGCAGGCTCCACCGTGATCGGCGAACGCTGCATCGTGGGCGGCGCAGCCATGTTTTCGGGCCATTTGAGCATCTGCGACGATGTCACGATTTCTGGGGGAACCCCGGTTACGTCCAGCATCACCAAGCCGGGCCGTTATACCGGTGTGTATCCTTATTCAGAACATGGTGAGTGGCAACGCAATGCTGCCGTGATACAACAATTGGCCTTATTACGCCGCCGGGTACGAGCCCTCGAAAAGGCCTGACACCGGGCGGCGAGTGTATTTTTGCGAGGCCGTCCGCGGGCGGCCTCGCGCCATCTATCCATATTGCAGGAACAAAAGTCATGGAACTCGACATCAAGGGGATTATGGAGCGTCTGCCGCATCGTTATCCGATGCTGCTGATCGACCGAGTCTTGGAAATGGTCCCGGGTAAATCCATCGTGGCCGTCAAGAATGTGTCGATCAACGAACCTTTCTTCAACGGCCATTTTCCTCACCATCCCGTGATGCCGGGCGTGCTGATCGTTGAAGCCATGGCGCAAGCCTCCGCCCTGTTTTCTTTTACCGATGACAATGGCGGTTTGAAAGCTGACGCCGGTAAGACGGCGTATTATCTGGTGGGTATCGATGGCGCACGTTTTCGCCGCCCGGTCGTGCCGGGTGACCAACTGCGTATCGAAGTGGAGGCTGAGCGCCTGAGCCGCACGATCTGCAAATACCAGGGCCGCGCCCTGGTGGATGGGCAGCTAGTGGCCGAAGCCAAACTGATGTGCGCCATTCGCAGCCTGGAAGAGTAAATGTCCGCAAACATTCATCCCACCGCCGTAGTCGATCCGGCTGCCCGTATCGATAGCACGGTCACGATTGGTCCTTATAGTGTCGTGGGTCCCGATGTCGAGATCGGCGCGGGCACGCAAGTCGGACCGCATTGCGTAATCGATGGCGTCACGACCATCGGGCGGGATAATCGTTTCTACCGTTTCTGCTCCATCGGCGGCATGCCGCAGGATAAGAAGTACGCGGGCGAGCCTACTCGGCTGGTTATTGGCGACCGCAATACGGTACGCGAGTTCACGACCTTCAATACGGGTACGGTGCAAGATGGCGGCCTGACCACGATCGGAAACGATAATTGGATCATGGCCTACGTGCACGTTGCGCACGACTGCCATATCGGCAATAACACCATTCTGGCCAACTCGGTTCAGTTGGGTGGTCATGTCCACGTGGGGGATTGGGCCATTGTGGGCGGGTTGACCGGCGTGCACCAATTTTCCAAGATCGGCGCTCACAGCATGACTGGCGGCAACAGTTCGCTGATGCAGGACACGCCGCCCTATGTATTGAGCGCAGGCAATCCCTGCCGGCCAGTAGGGATCAATGTCGAAGGTCTGAAGCGTAGGGGGTTTTCGCCGGCCAGCATTTCGGCGCTGCGCGAGGCCTACAAGATTCTTTATCGCCGGGGTTTGGCGCTGGAAGAGGCGCGGGCTGAGCTGCGTGCGCGCCAACAGGCTGAACCCGAAGCCGCGGAAGCCTTGCAGGTCATGCTCGACTTCCTGGACGTCTCCAGCCGCGGCATCATCCGCCCATGAGTCTTTCGATCGGCATGGTGGCTGGCGAGCCCTCGGGCGACTTGCTGGCCGGGCGCATCATCGGGGGCTTGCGTGCGGGGGCCCCCGATGTGCATTGCGCGGGTATCGGCGGGCCGCAAATGCAGGCTCAGGGCTTCGAGGCCTGGCATCCGATGCATGCCTTGACGGTGTTTGGCTACATCGATGCGCTCAAACGCATTCCCAGCCTGCTTTCGATTTACGGGCAAACCAAACAGCGTATGCTGGCCGAGCGGCCTGCGGCCTTTGTCGGCATCGACGCCCCTGACTTCAATCTGCGGCTAGAGTTGCAATTGCGTCAGGCAGGGATTCCGACGGTGCATTTCGTGGGGCCGTCGATCTGGGCCTGGCGCTACGAGCGTATCCACAAGATTCGCGCTGCGGTATCGCATATGCTGGTGCTCTTTCCGTTTGAGGAAGAGATTTATCAAAAGGAAGGTATACCGGTCACCTATGTGGGCCACCCCCTGGCTGGTGTGATTCCAATGCGGCCGGATCGTGCTGCCGCTCGCTTGCGTCTGAATCTGGATGTCGGTGAGCGAGTGCTGGCGATTCTGCCTGGCAGCCGCTCTTCCGAAATCCGTACCCTGGCGCCGCGCTTTCTACAGGCTGCGCAGCTGCTACAGGCCCGTGATCCCGCTCTATGTTGCGTGGTGCCCATGGTCAACCCGCAGCGCCGCGCCGAGTTCGAGCAGATTCTGGCGCAGTATCCCGTCCAGGGATTGCGCTGCATCACTGCCGAGGACGTGCAAGGCAACGGCGCTACGCCGGTTGCCTGGAGCGTCATGGAGGCTGCCGATGCGGTGCTGGTGGCCAGCGGTACTGCCACCCTGGAAACGGCACTCTATAAACGCCCGATGGTGATTTCTTATGTGCTGACTCCCTGGATGCGCCGCATCATGGCCTGGAAGTCGGGTCAGCAACGGCCTTATTTGCCTTGGGTGGGCTTGCCGAATGTATTGTTGAAAGATTTTGCGGTGCCGGAACTCCTGCAAGATGATGCGACGCCGGAAAAGCTTGCCGAAGCGGCTTGGACGGCCCTGACCGACAAGGACAACGCGGCACGTATCGAGGCCCGCTTTACGGCGATGCACGAGGAGCTTTTGCGTGATACGCCGGCGTTGGCCGCCAAAGCCATTCTGGAGGTGGCGCATGGCGCAGGCTGACCTTTTTGGTGATGCGGCCTACCCGGACCAGGGTGTGGCGGGCGTGGACGAGGCGGGCAGGGGGCCGTTGGCCGGTGCTGTGTATGCGGCTGCGGTCATCCTCGACCCACAACGCCCCATTGACGGCCTGGCGGACTCGAAGGTTCTCAAGGCAGAGCGACGCGAGAGGCTGGCCGAGCAGATCAAGGCCCAGGCTCTGAGCTGGTGCATCGCCTGCGCCAGCACCGATGAGATCGACAGCATGAATATTCTGCGCGCCACCTTGCTGGCCATGCAGCGTGCCGTAGAGGGGCTGAATCAACTGCCCAGCCTTGCACTGGTTGACGGCAATCAGGCTCCACGTCTGCGCTGTGCCGTACAGACGATTATCAAGGGTGACGCCTTGGTGCCTGCCATTTCGGCGGCGTCCATTCTGGCCAAAACCGCCCGTGATGCCGAGCTCCAGCGCTTGCACGCCCTTTATCCGCAGTACGGTTTTGACCAGCACAAGGGGTATGGCACGGCATTGCATCTGGCACGGCTGCGTGAATATGGGCCCTGTCCGGAGCATCGGCGCAGTTTCGCGCCTATCAAGGCTTTTGGCATTTCCGCATGAAACTTATTTCTTCGCGCGACAATCCGACCGTCAAGACGCTACACCGCCTGCTCGACCAGGCAGGGCGGCGGGGTGCGCCGCTGTTGCTCGAAGGCGTGCATCTGTGTGAGGCCTGGTTGCAGCGCCATGGTCTGCCCGAACAGGCCGTATTCGATTACGAGCGGCTGGATCGGCCCGAGTTGGCCCATCTCGCTCGCGAGGTGTCCGAGGCGCGCTGTATTGCCCTGGAGTCGCGCCTGATGCGCGGTCTGGCTAGCGTGGAAAGCGATCAAGGGGTAGCTTTTGTCGTGCGAGCGCCGCAGCTCTCCCTGCCCGAGCGTGTCGGGACCAACTGCGTGTTGCTCGATCGTATCCAGGACCCAGGTAATGTCGGGACTTTGTTGCGCACCTGCGCGGCGGCGGGTATCCGGCAGGCCTTTTTGGCTACCGGCACTGCGGCGGCCTGGTCGCCCAAGGTCTTGCGTAGCGGGCAGGGCGCTCATTTCGCGATGGATATTCACGAACACGTCGATCTGCACGCGCTGTCGGCGCGTCTCGATGTGCCGCTGGCCGTGACGACACTGGATGACGCGATAAGTTTGTACGACACGGCTTTGCCGGCCTCGCTGGCCTGGGTGTTCGGCCACGAAGGGCAGGGTGTTGACCCGGCTTTGCAGGCGCAGGCAGCCCTGCGTTTGCGGATCCCGCACGACATGCAGGCGGTTGAGTCGCTTAACGTGGGCGCGGCAGCGGCCATCTGTCTCTTTGAACAGCGCCGTCAGCGAATTTAATGTCCTTCCTGCTCCCTGAAAGGGCCGGCTTTCGTTATGCTGGTCTGCCTTCTGGAGCGTGGTGCATGAATCTTTTGTTCCGATCACTGTTCTTGGCTGCGCTGCTGACGCTGGCCGCTTGCGCCAACTATGAGCGTGCCGCCATGGTGCGGGTAGATGCCGGACAGGGCGACCGCATGGTGGTTTTGCCGCGTGACGTAGCGGTCGAGCTATCAGGCGACCCAGGCCGCGTTCTGCCTCAGGATTCACGCTGGCGGCGCATTGGGGCCATTGCGCAGGGTGATGTCTATCGCCGTTTGGATGGCCGTTTCGCCGTGCGTAGCGAAGGCCGTGAGCGGGAGGCTTATTTGGTTGAGTCAGGGGGCCGGCTGATCGGTTTTTATCTGCCGGCCGAAGGCTGGTTCGTGAAATCCGCCACGTTCCAGCGCATGCCTACCTGGCGCTGAGGAGCGGTCAGCGGCCGAGCCCCACCTCCTGAAGCACGGTGGTGGCGATTTCCTCAATGGACTTGGTCGTCGTCGAGAGCCAGGAAATGCCGGCGCGACGCATCATGCGTTCCGCCTCGGCCACTTCGTAACGGCATTGTTCTATCGTGGCGTAGCGGCTGTTCGGGCGCCGTTCGTTGCGCACTTCGGACAGGCGCTCCGGCTGAATCGACAGGCCGAACAACTTGTCGCGATAGGGAGCGATGGTCTTGGGCAGGCTGCTGCGTTCGAAATCATCCGGCGTCAGCGGGAAGTTGGCCGCCTTGATCGCGTATTGCATGGCCAGGTACAGGCTCGTCGGGGTTTTGCCGCAGCGAGATACGCCCACCAGAATCACATCAGCCTGATCGAGCTGATTCACGAACTGGCCATCATCGTGCGCCAGACTGAAGTTGATGGCGTCGATCCGGTTGCGGTATTTCTCGGAATCTGCCTGCATATGCGAACGCCCGATCGAAGGGCTGGACTTCAAGCCCAGCGCCTGCTCGATATGGCTCACGAAGGTGCCGAACAAGTCCAGAAAAACGCCATTGGCCTGGCGCACGCGCGCGAGAATCTCGGGGTTGACCAGCGTGCTGAATACAATCGGCGGCACGCCGGTGTCAGCGGCATTCTTATTGATGCGCTCGGCCGTTTCCTCAGCCTTTTGCAAGGTGTCGATAAAAGGTAGCCGAATCGGTTTGAAATCGACCTGATCGAATTGCGAAAGTACGGATTGGCTGAAAGTTTCCGCGGTGATGCCGGTGCTATCAGAGACGATGTAAACAGTGCGGGCTATCGAACTTGCGCTCATATATGTAAAAAATTCCAAGCAGTGAAAGGCCAGGGCGGACCCTAGCGGGTACAATCAGACCGCTGAAAAGTCACCCCAAGGGCGTCAAGGCCAGTTTGGCCAGTGCAGATTCTGTCCTGACCAAACTCGCTTTATTTCCATTGTAAAAGGTGACTTCAATGTCGTATGTCGTTAGTTTCGAGCAGCTCCGCATGTCGGATGTGGACTCGGTAGGAGGCAAGAACGCATCGTTGGGCGAAATGATCAGTCAGTTGTCTGGCGCGGGTGTCCGTGTGCCGGGCGGCTTCGCCACGACCGCCCAGGCCTTCCGTGACTTTTTGACCGCATCGGGCCTGGACAAGCGTATCGCAGATCGCCTGAGTACGCTCAACCCTGAAGACGTGCGTGAACTGGCCGTTGCCGGCGCCGAGATCCGTCAATGGATCGTCGAGGCGCCATTTTCGCCCGAGTTCGAAAAATCCATCCGCGAATCCTTCGCCAAGCTGGACGCTGACGGCAAGGGCTCGTTTGCCGTGCGCTCTTCCGCTACCGCCGAAGACCTGCCAGACGCCTCTTTCGCGGGCCAACAGGAAACTTTCCTGAATGTGGTGGGCATCGACGATGTGCTGGACAAGATCCGCCACGTCTTCGCCTCGCTCTACAACGACCGCGCCATTTCCTATCGCGTGCACAAGGGCTATGCCCACGCCGAAGTCGCCCTGTCTGCCGGCGTGCAGCGCATGGTGCGCTCCGATAAAGGCAGCGCGGGCGTGATGTTCACCATTGACACCGAATCGGGCTTCGAAGAAGTGGTCTTCATCACTTCCTCTTATGGCCTGGGTGAGACCGTGGTGCAGGGCGCCGTCAACCCTGACGAATTCTACGTGTTCAAGCACGCGCTGGACGCAGGGCACTATCCCATTCTCAGCCGCCGTATCGGCTCCAAACTGATCAAGATGGAGTTCGACCCCGAGCGCACCGAAGGCCGCGCCGTGCGTACCGTGGACGTGCCCGTCTCCGAGCGCAACCGCTATTCCCTGACCGATGATGAGATCATCGAACTCGCCCGTTACGCCGTCATCATCGAAAAGCACTACCAGCGCCCGATGGACATCGAGTGGGGCCGTGATGGCGTGGATGGCAAGATCTACATTCTGCAAGCCCGCCCCGAGACGGTGAAATCGCAGCAGGTCGACAACGATGTGCAGCAGCGCTATCGCCTGAAGGCGACCGGCCGCGTCATCACCACCGGCCGCGCTATCGGCCAGAAGATCGGCGCAGGCCCCGTGCGCATCGTCGCTGACGTCTCCGAGATGGACAAGGTTCAGCCGGGCGATGTGCTGGTCACCGACATGACCGACCCTAACTGGGAGCCGGTCATGAAGCGCGCCTCGGCTATCGTCACCAACCGTGGCGGCCGCACCTGCCACGCAGCCATCATTGCGCGCGAATTGGGTATTCCGGCGGTTGTCGGTTGCGGCGATGCGACGGATATCCTTAAGGAAGGCCAGCCGGTTACCGTGTCTTGCGCCGAAGGCGATGAAGGCCGCATTTACGACGGCCTGATCGAAACGGAAGTCGAAGAAGTGCGCCGCGGCGCGATGCCTCCTATCGATCTGAAGATCATGATGAATGTGGGCAATCCCCAGCTTGCCTTCGACTTCGCGCAGATTCCGAACTCTGGCGTCGGTCTTGCCCGTCTCGAGTTCATCATCAACAACAATATCGGGATTCATCCCAAGGCGGTGCTCGATTATCCCAATGTGGATGGCGAACTGAAAAAGGCCGTCGAATCCGCAGCCCGTGGTCATGCCAGCCCGCGCTCCTTTTTTGTCGATAAGCTTGCCGAGGGCGTGGCCACGATCGGTGCGGCTTTCTGGCCCAAGTCGGTCATCGTTCGTATGTCCGATTTCAAGTCCAACGAGTACCGTAAGCTGGTGGGCGGTTCGCGCTACGAGCCCGAGGAAGAGAACCCCATGCTGGGTTTCCGTGGTGCTTCGCGCTACATCTCCGAAGATTTCGCCGAGTGCTTCCGTATGGAATGCGAGGCCCTCAAAAAGGTCCGCGACGAGATGGGCCTGACCAATGTGGAAATCATGGTGCCCTTCGTGCGCACCGTGGGTCAGGCGCGCAAGGTGGTCGAGTTGCTGGCCGCCAACGGGCTCAAGCGCGGCGAGAACGGCCTGCGCCTCATCATGATGTGCGAAGTGCCTTCCAACGCCATTTTGGCAGAGCAGTTCCTGGAGTACTTTGATGGCTTCTCGATCGGCTCCAATGACATGACCCAGCTCACCCTGGGCCTGGATCGCGATTCCGGCATGGAGCTGCTGGCTGCCGACTTCGACGAGCGCGACGACGCTGTCAAGTTCATGCTGAGCCGCGCCATCCAGGCTTGCCTGTCGGCCAACAAGTATGTCGGCATCTGCGGGCAGGGTCCCAGCGATCATCCGGACTTCGCGCAGTGGCTCAAGGACGAGGGCATTCTCTCCATGTCTCTGAACCCGGACACGGTGGTCGATACCTGGCAGCGTCTGGCCAAGGGCTGATCCTCGTCCCTCGGGAGCCTGGCTCCTGCACCTAAAAAGGCGGCCTGCGGGCCGCCTTTTTGCTGTCTGCCCCCTCGTCTGAGCGGCACCAATTTTTTCTCCGCCATAAATTTCAGAGAGCCTCCCCTGTTCCAAGGGGATGAGGCAGGCTGCGAGCCAGGCTGATTCCAGATGGAAAGGAAATCACTGTTGCCAGCCGGGAATCCGTACAATCGTAACCATCGTTGGACAAGAGGGGGGACGAGCATGTGGATTTGGTTTGGTCTGGCTGCGCTAGCCTTGATAGGCGAAGTGGCCTCAGGCACTTTCTATCTGCTGCTGGTGGCCCTGGGGTTGGCGTCGGCCGGCCTGGCTGCCTGGGCGGGTTTCGGCCTGGAATGGCAGTTAATCGTATGCGCAGTCTTCGCATTGCTGGGCCTGTTGTTGCTGCGTCGTCGAGGCGTTTTGAAAAAGCGCGAGCTCAATGCCAGCCGTAATGCCGATGTCAATCTGGATATCGGCCAGACGGTTATGGTGGAGTCCTGGTCTGCGGATAACAGCACGCGGGTGCAATACCGGGGAGCGTCGTGGCAAGCCAGGCTGGCTTCGGGACAGACCGCCGGGCCTGGGCGTCACGTCATCACGGAAATTCGCGGCGCGGTATTGATACTGGCGCCGAAACCCGAAACGGCCCGCTGACCGTAGCGGCCAGTTTTTTTCACAGGAGGAATCATGCCGTTCAATGCATCGACCACGGTATTGGTGGTCATTGTCGTACTGGCGTTGCTGGTCGTTATCAAAGCGATCGCTATCGTGCCGCAGCAACACGCTTGGGTGGTGGAGCGTTTGGGCAAGTTTGACCGGGTGCTTTCGCCAGGAGCGGGTTTTGTCATTCCCTTCATCGAGCGGGTCGCCTATAAGCACTCGCTGAAGGAAATCCCTTTGGATGTGCCCAGCCAGGTTTGCATCACGCGTGACAACACGCAGTTGCAGGTCGATGGCGTGCTGTATTTTCAGGTTACCGATCCCATGCGGGCCTCTTACGGTTCGTCCAACTATATTTCCGCCATCACGCAGCTATCGCAAACGACTTTGCGTTCGGTGATTGGCAAGCTTGAACTGGACCGGACCTTTGAAGAGCGTGATTTCATCAATACGACCATCGTCGCCTCGTTGGACGAAGCCGCACTCAACTGGGGCGTGAAGGTGTTGCGCTATGAGATCAAGGATTTGACTCCGCCCAACGAAATTTTGCGCGCCATGCAGGCGCAGATCACGGCAGAACGTGAAAAACGCGCCCTGATCGCTGCGTCAGAGGGCCGCCGCCAGGAGCAGATCAATATCGCTACCGGCGAGCGCGAGGCGGCTATCGCCCGTTCCGAAGGCGAGAAGCAAGCCCAGATCAACAAGGCCCAGGGTGAGGCCGCCGCCGTGGTGGCGATTGCGGAAGCGACGGCCAAGGCCCTGACTCAAGTGGGCGAGGCGGTACGGCAACCCGGCGGCATGGAGGCGGTCAATCTCAAGGTGGCTGAGCGTTATGTGGAGGCCTTCGGCGCCGTAGCCAAGGAGGGCAACACCCTCATTCTGCCGTCCAATCTCTCGGATGTCGGCGGTTTGGTGGCTTCTGCCATGACGATTGTGAAAGCGACACGCTCCTGATCCCTTGTCGTCCAAGCGTGACGCGCCAGGCTGATGACCATGCTTGCTCCTGTTAATCTGCTGTTGATCACCGCGCTGGCAGCCCTCATCGGGCTGTGCGTGCTCGGCTCTCTTTGGCGCAGCGGCCTGCCAGGCATACGCGAGGCAATGGCGGCCAATGTGGTCACCATCGTTGCCATGCTGCTTCTGGCGCAGCAAGACAGCCTCCCGCCCTGGCTGGGCATCTTGTTGCCGAACACGCTGTTTGCAGCGGGGGGCTCGCTGTTTGTTGTAGCAGTGCGGCGCTTTTTTGAGCAGCCGGTCTATTGGCGTTCGATGTTGACTGCGATCGGCGCGCTCCTGCTGGCGCTGGTGTATTACACCTACATTGATTGGAATGTCGACCGGCGTATCGCGCTGGCCTCGGCGCTGTATGCCGTGCTCCTGGGGGGCATTGTGGTATCGGTCTGGAGCTCGCGCCGGCACCGTTTTGGCTATAGCCAGGGATTCATGTTGTGTCTGGCGCTGCTGGCGACCATCGGCCATGTGACGCGGGCGGTGCTTTACACCTGGTGGATCGATTTTACGCCTGGTCTGCTGGCGCCCACTTATTGGAATATCGTGTTCTTGTCGCTGGGCGTTGTGATCATGCCGAGCTTGACCTTGGGCATGATCATGATGTTGCACGATCGCATGTTGCGCGAACGCGAACGTGAAGCCAATACCGACTTCTTGACCGGCGTGCTTTCGCGCAAGGCCTGGTGGGGCGCCGCGTCGCGGCTGGCCGCAGGCGCCCGAGGCCGGCCGATTGCCGTGCTATTGCTGGATATTGATCATTTCAAACGGGTCAATGATCGCCTGGGACACGCGGCAGGTGATGTGGTGCTACGCCACTTCGCTGCGGTGGCAGGGGCAGCGCTACGCCCTGGAGACCCGCTGGGCCGTTTGGGCGGCGAAGAGTTTATTGCGGCGCTTCCGGGCGCCAGCATGGACGAAGCCCAGGCGCTGGCCACCCGCATGCTGGCCGCTTTGAGGGCTATGCCTTGCCAGTTCGGCGATCATCCGGTCGGCTACACTTTCAGCGGCGGGGTGACGGTCTGGGATGGGACGGAGCCCTTGCATAATGCAATGGAACGCGCCGATCGGGCGATGTATCAGGCCAAGAAAAACGGGCGCAGCCGGGTGGAGCTTTGCGCCTGAGGCGGGTCGCGCCATAGCGCGCGGCTTAATCGCTGCGACGGCGGGTATCGTGTTTCATCACTCGCTCGCGTTCACGCAGCCAGTCCTTTTCGCGCGAAGTGTCCCGCTTGTCATAGAGTTTCTTGCCCCGGCCTAGCGCAAAGTCCAATTTGACGCGGCCGTTTTTATAGTGCAGGTTAAGGGGTACCAGCGTGAAGCCGCGCTGTTCTACCTTGCCAATAAGTTTGTGAATTTCTTCGGCCTTGAGCAGCAACTTGCGCGTGCGCATGGCATCCGGGTGGATGTGGGTCGAGGCGGTGGGCAGAGGACTCACGTGCATGCCGAGCAGAAAGAGCTCGCCGTCACGCACGATGACATAACTCTCTTTGAGCTGGACGCGCCCGGCACGAATGGACTTGACCTCCCAGCCCTGCAAAACGAGGCCCGCTTCGTAGCGGTCTTCGATGAAATAGTCGTGAGAGGCCTTGCGATTATCGATGATGCTCATAGACGCAATGTATGGGGCGCGCGATGCCGGTAAAATCCGATCATTCTAGCGATTTACGATTAGTGATGCACAAAGTACAACGCTCCGTCCTGGTACCTCACAGCGCAGCACAGATGTTCGATCTGGTGGCCGATGTCGAGAAGTATCCTGAATTCATGCCCTGGTGCGGGGGCACCGAGGTGCAGTCACGCGATGAGCGCGGCATGCAGGCCTCGGTATTGATCAGCTTCGCGGGCATGAAGCAGCGTTTTACCACACGCAACACCCACGATTACCCGCAACGCATCGATTTAGAGCTGGTCGATGGGCCTTTTTCCAGTCTGGTCGGACATTGGGTCTTTCAACCACTGGCCGAAGATGCATGCAAAGTGTTGTTCACGCTTGAATATGCTTTTTCGAACCGGGCGCTCGAAATGGTGGTGGGGCCGGTGTTCAACAGGATCGCCGCCAGTTTCATCGAGTCGTTCACGAAGCGGGCGCAGCAGGTTTATGGCGAATGAACTGCGCGTGACGGTGTGCTTTGCACGGCAGGATGAGGCCTGGCTGCGTGAGCTGCTGCTGCCAGCAGGTGCGACCGTGGCTGATGCGCTGGCCGCCAGCGGCTTCGCTCAGCTTTTTCCGGGCATCGATGTGTGGCAGGCGGGCGTCGGCATCTACGGCCAACGGCGTGAGGCTCACACGCTGCTGGCAGACGGTGACCGTGTCGAGATTTATCGCGCGCTGACCTTCGATCCTAAAGAGTCGCGCCGCCGCCGGGTAGCGCATCGCCGCAACCATATTGCAGCATCTGGCGGACGGGTGCGCCCCGCAGGTCTGCTCTGACTCTCCGGACTGACGCGCTGAGGCTGGCGCTCAGGAAATAAGGCCTCACAATGTCGCTGCCGAGACAAGTTTGACAGCCGCTTTAGGCTAAGCTCAAGCCCTGATTTACGTTTACGTTAACGTCATGCAAAATGACGGTTAGTCATACCGAAGCAAGGTCGGTAAACGCTACTAACAATCAGGAGACAGGCCGTGGATCTCGAACTCACTGAAGAGCAGCGCGCCTTTGCGCAGGCCGCCCGCGACTACGCCCAGGGAGAGCTGGCGCCTCATGCCGCGCGCTGGGATGCACAGGGCATATTCCCCCGAGAGGCTTTCGCCAGGGCGGGAGAGCTGGGCTTTTGTGCGATCTATGCCAGCGAAGCCATTGGAGGCCTGGGTTTGCCCCGTCTGGATGCGACCCTGGTATTCGAAGAGATGGCGGCGGTGGACCCGTCCACCACCGCCTTTCTGACCATACACAATATGGCGACCTGGATGATTGGCCAGTGGGGCAGCGCCAACGTGCAAGCAGAGTGGGGCGGGCAACTGGCCAGCGGCGAGAAACTGGCCTCTTATTGCCTGACTGAGCCTAATGCGGGTTCCGATGCCGGTTCGCTGGTCACACGGGCCGAACGGGATGGCGACGATTTTCTTATCAGCGGCGCCAAGGCCTTTATCTCAGGTGGCGGTGACACTGACTTGTTAATCGTCATGGCGCGCACGGGCGGCCCTGGACCGGCCGGGGTGTCGGCGTTTGCGGTACCCGCCCATGCGTCCGGGATCAGCTATGGCCGCAAAGAAGAAAAAATGGGTTGGAACAGCCAATCCACCCGTCCGATCAGCTTTGAAAATGTGCGGGTGCCCGCCGATTCGATGCTGGGCTCGGAAGGCGAGGGCTTCAAAATTGCCATGAAGGGACTGGACGGCGGGAGGATCAATATCGGCACCTGCTCGGTGGGCGCAGCCCAGGGTGCGCTGGATGCCGCCCGGCGTTATATGCATGAGCGGCGTCAGTTCAACCGGCGTCTGGCCGAGTTCCAGGCACTGCAATTCAAGCTGGCCGATATGGCCACGCATCTGGTGGCAGCCCGCCAGATGGTGCGACTGGCGGCTTGCAAGCTCGATGGCGGATCGCCCGACGCGGGCACGTATTGTGCGATGGCCAAGCGTTTTGCGACGGATACGGGGTTCCAGATTTGTCTGGATGCGCAGCAGATACACGGCGGCTATGGTTATCTGCGGGACTATCCTCTGGAGCGTCTGGTGCGCGATACTCGCGTACACCAGATTCTGGAAGGCACCAACGAGATCATGAGGGTGATCGTGGCCCGCCAGTTGCTCGACAAGGGAGCGGATATCCGATGAATGACGCCGTGTTGTTTGAAGAGCGGATTGCAGACAATGGATCACGGCTGGGCGTGGCGACGCTGAATGCCCCGCAGACACTCAATGGGCTGTCCTTGGGCATGGTCGATCTTCTGAATGCGCGTCTGAACGCCTGGGCGCAGAACCCTGCTGTGGCGCTGGTGGTGTTGCAAGGCGCCGGCGGCAAGGCGTTTTGCGCGGGCGGTGACCTGCATGGTCTGTATGCCAGCATGCGCGAACACCGGGGGCAGGGTGCCTGGGCCAATAGCTACGCGCGTGACTTTTTCGAGCGTGAGTACCGGCTCGATTTCCGTATTCATACCTACCCTAAGCCCATTCTTTGCTGGGGGCACGGCATAGTGATGGGCGGCGGTGTGGGCCTGATGATGGGGGCCAGCCACCGTGTTGTGAGCGAAACCACGCGGATCGCCATGCCGGAGATATCTATCGGCCTATTCCCAGACGTGGGAGGCACTTGGTTGCTCAACCGCATGCCAGGCCGCACAGGGCTTTTTCTCGGCCTGACCGGCGCCAATCTGAACACTTCCGATGCTTTTTTCGCCGGCATGGCGGATTTTCGCCTAGACTCGAGGGACTGGCCTCGGTTTTGCGAAGCCTTGCTGCATCAGCCTTGGGCTAGTCAGCCTGGGGGGCCTGGCACGGGTAATCTGGCGCCGCGTTCCATCAATGACGGCTTGTTGCGTCAGACGCTGTTGGCCCATGAGCCCAAGACGCCGCTGGAGCCAGGCCCGCTACGCCAGCATGCATTTCAGATTAACAACCTGTGCAGCGGCAATCGGCTAGACGAGGTCTACGATGATCTGGCCAGTTTTCAGCATCATGCGGACCCCTGGTTGGCGCGAGCCGCCCATACCCTGCTCGCAGGATCGCCGGGTTCGCTCCGGCTTACGTTCACGTTGTTGCAGCGCAACCGTCTGCGTTCCTTGGCCGATGTGTTTCGTGCCGAATACGTGGCCGCGCTGGGCTGCGCGGCGCAGGGCGACTTCGAGGAAGGCATACGCGCCTTACTCATCGACAAAGACAAGCGACCACGTTGGCGGCCCGCCACGCTCGCCGAGGCGGATGAAGCCTGGGTACTGCGTTTTCTGAATGAGCCATGGCCGCAGACAACGGCGCATCCCTTGGCGGATCTGGGTCAGAGCCTCTGACATCACCGCCGGCTCGCGATTGATCATCACGACACCCTAAGGCAGGAGACAGGCAATATGAGTAGTATCGCATTCATCGGTTTGGGCAATATGGGCGCGCCGATGGCGCTCAATCTGGTCAAGGCGGGCCACTCGCTCGTGGTGTTCGATCTGCTTGCTGACGCGGTACAGCGACTGACCGAGGCCGGGGCACGGGCTGCCACCAGCGCCAGCGCGGCGGTCGACGGCGCGGATATTGTCATTACCATGCTGCCTGCGAGCAAGCACGTCGAACATCTGTATCTTGAGCAGGATCTGCTGGGCAAGATCAAGGCGGGCGCCCTGGTGATCGACTGCAGCACCATCGCGCCGGATTCAGCCCGCAAGGTCGCCGCCGCCGCCACCGCCCGGGGGTTGGAGATGATTGACGCGCCCGTGTCCGGCGGGACGGGCGGCGCAGTGGCAGGCACGCTGACCTTTATCGTTGGCGGCGCAGCCCTGGAGCGCGCCCGTCCGGTGCTCGAAAAAATGGGCAAGAACATTTTTCACGCCGGCGAGGCGGGGTCGGGTCAGGTCGCCAAGATATGCAATAACATGCTCTTGGGCATCCTGATGGCGGGCACCTCGGAAGCCTTGGCCCTGGGTGTCGCCAACGGGCTGGACCCCAAGGTGCTCTCTGACATCATTGCCAAGAGCTCCGGGCGCAACTGGGCGACTGAGCTGTACAACCCCTGGCCGGGCGTCATGCCGCATGCGCCGGCTTCTCATGGCTACGCAGGCGGCTTTGGCGTGGACCTGATGCTCAAGGATCTGGGATTGGCGGCCGAAGCCGCCCTGGGTTCGCGCTCGTCCATCCCTTTGGGCGAACTGGCGCGCAATCTGTACAGCCTGCATAGCAATGGCGGCAGCGGCCGGCTGGACTTCTCCAGCATTGTCAATTTGTACGCTAACGACAACGATTGAGGTGCTGCGCGTAGGCCGGCGACTCCAAAGGCGGCCTATACTCCGATTGCCCATTTTGAGGAGCCGGCATGCCTACCGCAGAACATCATCGTATCTTTCGCGCCAACTGGCTGCGCGCCGCCGTCTTGGGCGCCAATGATGGCATCGTCTCCACAGCCAGTCTGATCACCGGAGTGGCGGCAGCCCAAACCACCCACGAGATTGTGTTGACCTCGGGCGTTGCCGCACTGGTGGCAGGGGCGCTGTCAATGGCGGCGGGCGAATATGTGTCGGTACATTCGCAAGCTGATATCGAGGCGGCCGATCTGCGCATCGAGCAAAGTGCCCTGAAAACTAATTCGGCCCAGGAATTGCAAGAGCTGACCGATATCTATACCCAGCGCGGCGTGGCGCCTGAAATCGCCCGCACCGTGGCGGAACAGTTGACCCGTCATGATGCGTTGGACGCACATGCGCGGGATGAACTGGGTATTTCCGCCTATAACCGGGCCCAGCCCGTGCAAGCGGCTGTCGCATCGGCGGCGTCGTTCGCCGGAGGGGCTGCGCTGCCGCTCGCGGTTGCCGCGCTCACGCCTATTACGAGCTTGATTCCCGCCGTGATCGTCGCGTCGGTGATCAGTCTCGGCATACTGGGCGCCATCGCGGCCCGCGCGGGCGGCGCCCCGATGGGCCTGGCGGCTTTGCGCGTCACGGTGCTGGGGGCCGCCGCCATGGCCTTGACGGCGGGCGTGGGGGCTTTGTTTAACGTGGCGGTCTGAGCCGCCCGTGTTTTATGCCTGGATGGGGTAAGGAAGATCACGCAGCGTGATGGCTGGGCCGTCCGGCGCACCCACACGCAATTGGTCGGCGGGCAGGGCGGCTAGCGTGGTTTCAAACAACAGCGAGGCATGGTCGCCGTCGCGGGCAGCGTCAACGATGCGGCCGACCGGCTCGTCCGGCTGGCTCGCATCATAGATGTCGAGCCCTGCCGCCGGCACGGGCAAGGCGCTGACGCCATGCGCCATGCGGCGCTTGACCGTGCCGCGGTAATGGCTGCGCGCCACGACTTCCTGACCTGGATAGCAGCCCTTGGTAAAGCTCACGCCGCCGATTAGTTCGAGATTGACGGTTTGCGGGATGAACAGATCTTGCGTGGCCTTGGCGATCCAGGGCAGGCCGGCGGCGAGATCGGCGGCCCGCCAGCTCTCTTCGTCGGCCTCGCTCAGCAAGGCGCGCAGCGCCTGGCCCTGCATTTGGCCTGCGCCGGCAACCCACCACCAGCGCAGGTTGTTGCCGGGTGCAGCAATCCAGGTGCCGCTGGACAAGTCGGCGCGGGCCCAGGCGGTGGAGGGCAGTGCGCCGCCCGCCGCCGTGCCGAGGGCATCGAGGTGATCCGGCCCGGCCGAGACACCAGCAACCGACAGGTCGGTCAGGCTGATCTTGAGCTTGGCGCGCAGTACAAACATGGACAGCCGTTTAACGAGCGCCTCGGCCAGGTCCGCACGCACGAGGGCGTGAACCGACTCAGGGCTGGCGCGCCATATGAGCAGCGTGGCCAGCAGCCGCCCCTTGGCCGTGCAATAGCCGGCCAGGCGGGCGCCATCGGCCGCAAGGCCGTTGACGTCTTGGGTGAGTTGCCCATGCAGAAAGCCTAAGGCATCGGGGCCGGCGGCGCTGATGACGCGCAGGCCGGGCAGGGCGGCGAAGCGGGGCGAACCTTCAGGACGGGGGGCGATCGAATCAGGGTGCATGACAGCGGCAAATTGGCCAAGTTGTGCAAACCCCTCATGATACTCGTGCGCCGACGCCGGGCCTATCGAGGCTAGGCGGACGGCAGGGGCGGCGCGGCCCGCCATGATCTATTAAACTGCGCACTCTTATGAAAAAACGCATTGCTTTCTATTTTCTGCTGTTGCTGCTTCTTGCGGTGCTTGCCGCCGCCGGGGCAGCAGCGAGCGCCTGGTACTGGGCGCAGCAACCCATCAAGTTGCAGGCGGACCGGGTGGATTTCGTGGTCGATCCGGGAGCCACGCCCCGGGCGATTGCGCGTACCCTGAACGCGGCCGGTGTGCCGGTCTGGGAGCCGGGCTTTGTCTGGATGGCGCGGCTGTCTGACATGGATAAGCTGATCAAAGCCGGCGGCTACCAGGCCATTAACGGCGACAGCCCCTGGATGCTGCTGCAAAGGATGGCGCGCGGGGATATGTCACAGCGGCAAATCACCTTTGTCGAGGGCTGGACTTACCGCCAGATACGTGCGGCTTTGCGTGAGAACCCCGATGTGAAGCAAACACTGGGCGAAACGAGCGACGAAGCGCTGATGGACCGGCTGGGCTCGGCCATCAAGCAGCCGGAGGGCCTATTCTTTCCGGATACCTATGTTTTCACGCCAGGCAGCTCGGATTACGATATTTTGCGCCGTGCTTACGAGGAAGGGCAGCGTGTGCTGGCCGCCACCTGGGAGCGGCGCGACCCGGATCTGCCTATGGCAACGCCCTATGAAGCCTTGATCATGGCCTCCATCATTGAAAAAGAGACCGGGCACGGACCGGAGCGGGCGCGCATTTCTGGGGTATTCGCGAATCGTCTGCGCCTGGGTATGTTGCTGCAAACCGATCCCACCGTGATCTATGGGATGGGCGATGCGTATCAGGGCCGTATCCGCCGCCGCGATCTGCAAACGGACACGCCCTGGAATACCTACACTCGGGCAGGTTTGCCGCCCACGCCTATTGCCTCGGCCGGCCGTGCTGCGCTGTTGGCGGCGGTGCAGCCGGAAAAGCATAAATTTCTTTATTTTGTTTCCCGCGGGAATGGCACCAGCGAATTCGCCGCCAATCTGTCGGAACATAATCGCAACGTCTCCCGTTTCATTCTTGGGCAAGGGCAGAATCCATGACCATGTCGCCGACTGGTGCCGTCTATCCCGGCCGTTTCATTACCCTCGAAGGGGTGGATGGCGCGGGAAAGAGCACCCACACCACCTGGCTGGTGGACACCTTGCAAGAGCGTGGCTTCGATGTCGTGTCCACGCGCGAGCCTGGCGGCACGCCGCTAGGGGAGCGACTGCGTGAGCTGCTATTGACTCAGGACATGGGGCTGGACACGGAAACGCTGCTGATGTTTGCCGCCCGCAGCGAGCACTTGCAGCATGTCATTGTGCCGGCGCTTGCCCGAGGCGCCTGGGTGGTTTGCGACCGCTACACCGATGCCACCTACGCTTATCAGGGAGGCGGACGCGGTTTGGGTGCCGCACGTGTGGCCCTGCTCGAACAATGGTTGCAACCCCCTCTGCGGCCTGACCTTACCTGGCTGTTCGATGTGCCGCTTGCCGTGGCGCGCGCCCGCATGGCGGGGGAACGGCAGCTTGACCGTTTCGAACAGGAAGCCGAGGCCTTTTTCGAGCGCACGCGTACGGCCTACCATGCGCGCGCTGCAGCTGAGCCTGGACGCATGCATATCATCGATGCGAGCCGTCCGCTGGACGAGGTTCGCCGCGCCCTGGAGCAGGATCTGCTGCAATTTCTGGCGAACACATGAGCCTGGCGCAATTTGCTCCCTGGCATCTCGAAACGGCGCGGGCCTGGCTGGGGCAGCGTGAACGTTTTGCCCATGCCTGGCTGATCCATGGTTCGGCCGGGATAGGCAAGCTGGATTTTGCAGCGGCAGCCGCAGCCAGCCTGCTTTGCGAGTCTCCGCACGCAGGACTGGCCTGCGGCGCTTGCCCGGCCTGCGCCTGGGTATCTTCGGGGAATCACCCCGATCTGCGCCGTGTGCGTCCGGATGCGCTGGCCCTGGAAGAGGGCGCCGAAGACGCGGAAAGCGGCGAAGAAGACAGCGCGACCGCCGCCAAGAAAACACCGTCCAAAGATATCCGTATCGACCAGGTCCGGGCGCTGGAGTCCTGGTTCAATACGGCAACCCACCGAGGCGGCTGGCGGGTGGCGTTGGTATATCCGGCGCATGCGCTCAATGCCGTATCGGCCAACGCACTCTTGAAAGTCCTGGAAGAGCCTCCCGCGCACACCGTGTTTCTGCTGGTGGCGGATGCCCCCGACCGCCTGTTGCCCACGCTGCTGTCCCGCTGCCGCCGTCTGCCTCTGGCCATGCCGGACGCGCAGACCGCCCGGCGCTGGCTCGAGGAGCAAGGCGTGAACCAGGCCCAGGATTGGCTGGCGGCCGCCGGAGGCGCTCCGCTGGCGGCGCGGCGTCTGGCGGCGCACTCCGACACGCCGGTGCCCGTTTGGCTGCGTAGCCTGATCGACAGCCTTGCGCCGGGCCGTATGGCCGATGTGGGCGCCTTGGCCGAGTCGCTGGAGAAGCTGCCGGCCGCTGAATGGCTGGACACATTACAGCGTTTTTTCACCGACCTGAATCTGGCCGCGCATGGCGCCGCACCCCGTTACTTTCCCAGCCTGGCGAGCGGGATGGCCACTATCGCTTCCCATTCCCAGCCAGCGCACCTCGCCGAAACGGGCCGTTGGCTGACTCGCCAGCGCGCCCTGGCGGGCCACCCTCTGAACGCCAAGTTGTTTGCCCATGCAGCATTGCAACGCGTGGTGCTATCCTGCCAGCCATAAAGCCGGCCCCGATTTTTTCCCCGCTTATGTACGTAGACTCTCATTGCCATTTGAATTTCCCCGAGCTTGCTGCTGATCTTCCCGCCGTGCTGGACCGCATGGCGGCGAATCAGGTGACGCACGCATTGGTCGTGAGCGTGAACATGCCTGAATGGCCCGGCCTGATGGAATTGGTACGCCCGCATCGCAATTTGTGGGCATCCGTGGGAGTGCATCCGGATTACGAAGATACGCCCGACCCCTCGGCCGAAACGCTCGTGCAACTGGCGCAGGACCCCAAAGTGGTCGCCATCGGTGAGACCGGGTTGGACTACTATCGCTTGAGCGAACCCCTGGATTGGCAGCGTGAGCGTTTTCGCCGGCATATCCGCGCCGCGCGCGACGCGGGGCTGCCGCTCATCATCCATACCCGCAATTCGGCCGCCGACACGGTGCGCATCCTCGAGGAGGAGGGCGCTCACGAAGTCGGCGGCGTGATGCATTGTTTTACCGAAACCTGGGAAATCGCTCAGGCGGCGATGGACTTGAACTTCCATATTTCGCTCTCGGGCATCGTGACCTTCAAGAATGCAGGGGTCGTTCATGAAGTGGGCCGCAATATGCCGCTGGACCGGCTTTTGATCGAAACCGACGCGCCCTATCTGGCACCGGTGCCCTATCGGGGCAAGCTCAATGACCCGTCCAAGGTGATCCATGTGGCGGAAAAGATCGCAGAATTGCAGGGCATCAGCGCGGCCGAGGTGGCGCGCGCATCAACTGAAAATTTCTTCAAACTTTTCAGTAAGATAGAGCGATAATTTAGTGCGTTAGTTTAACTTTATGCCCCGGGGAGCTGAACATGAAGGCAGGGAACTGGATGGCGGCGCTGGTACTGACGGCCCCCATGCTGACGGTCTCGGCGCAGGCCGCTAAGGCCGAAGCGCCGGGCAACTGGTGGTTTTATGTTCACAACGACCGTCCCGCCGATCTGCGGGCGCTGTTGGCCCAGGGCGCAGACCCCAATGTGCGCTTTACGAATGGTCAGCCTGCCATTATGCGGGCCGTGGTCGATGGCGCCTGGGGCGTGTTCGATGTGCTGGCCGCGAATCCCCGCACGGATGTCAATATCGAGAACCCGGCAGGCGAAACGCCGCTGATGTATCTGGCCGTGGCGGGCCAGACCGAGCGGGCGAAAGCGCTCATCGCCCGTGGCGCCCAGGTCAACCGTCTGGGATGGACGCCGCTGCACTATGCAGCGTCGAAAGGCCAGGTCGATACGGCCCGGCTGCTGCTGAACAAGGGCGCCTTGGTCAATGCGCCATCGTCCGAGGGGCGCACGCCACTTATGATGGCCGCCTATTCGGGCAATCGGGACATGGTGCAACTTCTGCTCGATGCTGGCGCAGATCCGACTTCGCGCGATCTCAAGGACCAGAGCGCTGCGGACTGGGCCCAGGCCGGTAAATGGGGAGCGTTGTCAGAGGAACTGCAACGGGTTGCCGACAGTGCCTGGCGCAAACGCGAGGCGCAGCGGGGACAGCCCTCCCGCGAGCCGGCCGCTGCTGTGGCGCCTGCCCCGACTCCTGCCGTGCCCCTGCCGCCACCCGCTTCGAACACCGTACAGGGTGTGTCCGGCCTGCGTCTGAACGGCTACGATTGACTGTGAGCTTGCCATAGCGGCGCCGGACGCTAAGCCTGAGCTTGGGCTGCTGAAATGCGCGGCCCATAGCACTTGGGTAGCTTGACCGACGCCTGTTGCCCTTATCGCGGCTGGGGGCGGGCTTTGATCGCGAGTTTGAAGGAAGCGCGCGCCGATGACGTCGGCGTGGCATTCGCTGCTGCCTAGCGGCCGCCCTATAGACGCAAGCGCTGGTAGGCGCCATTGCGACGCCTTGTGTAGCCGAGGGCCAGCTAAGGCGTCTATTGCCTAATCTGGCCGTTTGAATGGGAAGGCGGGCAGGGCGGCGCTGCCTGACGACTTCAAGCCAAAGGCTTGAGGCCAACGATGTAAGGCGGCGCATTGCCGCGCGCTGGCGCGCGGATTTTCAGCATGGAGCCGCCCGGTGTGAACTCGAATTCCTGGAGTGGAACTTCAAACCACTGGTGAAAGCTGGTGCGCTGAAACTCTGGCACCCATACCTTGGCCCGGCGCTCGTCGCACTCGAATTCGACTTCGGTGCTTTCGATGATCAAGGGACGCGCCGGCCCTAGCCGATAGCTGGCGTAGACCAGGGCGCGCTGTGCCGTTCCGGTTTGCCATTCCAGGCCGATAAGCGCCATGAAATGCTTGATCGCCTCAGCGTCGTAAAGAGATTTGGGCGAGCGGCCATCGCCTTTGCCCGCCGGTTTTTGCTTGTTTCTGCTCATAGACGCAACTTTACCTGAGCGCGCGTCAGACTGCTGCATCCGCTTGAGCCGCAATGTCCAGCTGCGCAACAATGTGCGAGAGAAGGTCAGTCTGATCCGTAAGGGACAGGGGAGGGGGGGGGTAGGAAAGGCCGGTCGCCCTGCATCCGGTATGCCGGCGGATAGCGGCACGCTAGGAAACAAACGCGATAGAGTATCGCGATCCAGTATGGTTAAGGCCAGCGTTCTAGTATGGCGGTTATGCCGGGATCAGTATGAAATGCAAGGCGGAATGGACTGCCCGGAGACGGCTTTTCGACATCGGGTGGGCGTGTCGCCAGACAAGCTCGCGTGGCAACAGATGGCAAGCTGGCTGTGGGGACCCCAACAGACCGAGCGCCTGCGTGGACGTCGGCATGCCCCAAGGGATGCCCGCAGCCCATCAGGGTAGGATGACATCTGCCGGATGGTGAATGCCGCGGCTCCAAAATACGCATAATGAATATTATGTAAAGTACGAAAAACGGTCTGCACCGTAGCGAGGCACTATCGCCCGGCCGTCTCTATTGCAGACACCCCCCATCTGTCCTGAATCACGATCTGCATTCCTGCTAATGGCGTTCTCGGCTTCGGTTTATCGAGGACGCCCCCCTGCCAAGCTCTGCGGCGGCCGCGGCAGGATAGACAACGGGGTCTATGAGGCTCAAGCCTGCCTCATGATGCACAGGTGTTGACGGTTCTTGACTGTCTTAGCGTCTCTGCCCGGCCGCCCTCATGGGGATTGCGCGCACATCCAAGAAGCCGAGAACGGCTGGCCGTACCGGCTTATCGATGCGCCGCTTTGCGAACATCCTGTTCCAACATTGCGCGACGGCTCCGCCGAGTAAGAACGCTTCGGCCCTTCCCTCGGCGGGCACTTTACCCAGCCAGAGTGGGATCCACCATGTATTTTGTATGCAACATTATGTAGATAGAACGCATTGCGCTTATCTTGAAAATTATTCACATTATCTATTCACGCTTCCATTTTGTTTTTTCATTGAATGAAAATAAAGAAAATAATCTGGAGAGAAATTTGTTATCTGACAAAAACTAAAGCATTTAAGTTGTAGGCATGTTACATAGTTGTCATAAAGGTAAATTGTCATTCATTTGCGTGTTGTGATATACGTTATATTCTGTAATTTATACAGTTTGATACATTGCTTGAGCGAGGACAGCAACAATGTAACGGCTTTATCCTCATGTTAGCGTTGCAAAGAACACAATTGATTACATCTCAGCCTATCAATTGGCTGGTGTTTTCCAAGGTTTGACTATATGTTTTAGAACAAGAATTTTCATTCGCTTATTCATTGAAATAAGCGCCTACTGCACTGGTAGGCCAGAGTCTTGCGCGACAATTCCCGAATAATTTTTGACTAGTACGAGGAACTGAAATGCGAGATGTGACCGAGATTTTTTGAAACCAAAGATTCGGCGGCACACCCTTCCCGATAGCGAAAGAGTCTGCCATTCGCCCTACCCGCTCCAGCCTTGCGCTGGCGCGCCCAGGTCCTTAACGTTTACGTCACCGAACAAACCGATGATCTAGCCGCTGCAGCTGGCGCGGCATTGGATGTTTCCGCCCGGTTTCTCGTCACATTCCAGTATTTCTCCAGAGTGACCGCCATGAAAATTCGTATCATTCTCGCCGATGACCACCCAGCCCTGCTGGCGGGTATCCAACATCAATTCAGCAATTTTCCGACGCTTGAGGTGGTCGGGCTTGCTCGTGAATCGGGCGAACTCATCAGCCTATTGGAGAAGGTGCCCTGCGATGTTGTCGTGACGGATTACGCCATGCCGGGCGGAAGGTTTAGCGATGGCATGGCCTTGATCCTGTATTTGCGCCGCACCTATCCCAACATCAAGCTGATTGTTTTCACGGCGATGGATAATGGTGCGATCAGCCAAGAGTTGGCCAAGCTGGGTGTGCACGCCGTGTTGAACAAGGTGAACGACACCAACCATCTGGTATCGGCCATTCACGCCGCGTACGCGGGCTCGACCTATGACCGGCCGAATCAGGCCCGTACAGCACGCCCCGAAGCTGAGCAAAGTGAGTTCAAGCCGCTGTCCCGGCGCGAGCTGGAAGTCATCCGGCTATATATTTCGGGCCTTTCTGTGCAAGAGATCGCGGATCAACTACACCGGACCAAGCAGACCATCAGCTCGCAGAAATCGAGCGCCATGCGCAAACTGGATATCACCAGGGACGCGGATCTGTTCCGCTTTGCTTATGAGATCAGTGCGGCCTCGCAAGAGGACATCTCATCTTCCCTGCTTCAAAGACCTGGCCTCGAGTCGGCAGTGCCAACCGCCTAGGCTCCGCGCGATCCCTATTCGAGACGGCCATCTTGTGGGGGTGGATCGCGGATGGGTGATCGAGCAAGGCTCCGTGCTGTTCGGGTAGTCTGACGATCGCCTCGCTCTATCGTATGAGCATTGCGCCGCTTACGGCGTTAAGACGACGTCAAGCTGACGCGACCTCTCGCTTTCCTGCGCTTTTGGGTGAGATGCCGGCCTCTCTTACCTGGAGGCCGGCGTCGATGGGGCTTGCGCCTCATCTGCCTCCCTTGAGTGTAGGCAGGGAGCCCTCCCCCGTCTATGCCCTCCGTCGGCTGTCACAACAGCCAACCCGCCTGCAGGGCTTCGGGCCTATACTTTAGCGCTGCTGGCCTTCGACCTCGCCCGAGAAAGGCCGGGACTACCCGGCTTTACGAAAGGCCAACACGGCGTTATTGCCGCCCATGCCGAAGGCGTTGCTCAGCGCGACGTTCAAAGACGGCAGCGCGCGGCCCCCTTCGCTGATGTAGTCCAGATTGCATTGTTCATCGCCTGGCTCGAAGAAGAGCGTCGGTGGCACAACACCGCGCTGCACCGCCAGGGCAGTTACCGCAGCTTCAATCGCACCCGCAGCCCCGATGGCATGCCCGAGGGCGCCCTTGATGCTGCTGACGGGCAATTGCTCCGCGTGCGCCCCGAACACCTGCCGGATGGCGGCAGTCTCGATGCGGTCACCGACCAGTGTTCCGGTGGCGTGCGCATTCAGATAACCCACCGCTTCGGGCGCCAGTCCCGCGTCGGCCAGACAGCGCGACATCGCAAGCGCCTGTCCTTGCGGGTCCGGTCGCAGAGGATGTGTGCCATCATTGCTGACGCCATAGCCGCACAGTTCGGCCAAGGGCTGGGCGCCGCGCGCGGCCGCATGCTCGGCCGATTCGAGCATCAGCCAGGCTGCGCCTTCGGCTAGCGCAATGCCGGTGCGCCCGAGGCTGAAAGGACGGCACACCCCCTGCCCTTCGGCTGGTGTCGCCAAGACATGCAACTGCTTCCAACCGGAAAACACGACAGGGGTCAGCATCGCTTCCGCACCGCCCGCGATGGCCACATCGAGATAGCCGTCCCGGATGCGACGAAAGGCTTCACCGATTGCAACCGCACCTGCTGAACAGGCGGTGCGCATAGGTCTGCGCTTCTTGTTGAGATTTGAGTTGCTGGGCCAGATAGGCGGCCGAAGCATTGGGCATGGTGGCGGGAACGATCAGCACGGGTCGTTTAGGAACGATGCCGTAATAGGCCTCAACGCCCTCACAGAGGATGGACACACCACCGATGCCCGTGCCGAAAAACACGCCGCAGCATGATTGTTGCTGCGTATTCAGCGCCGCCTGCTGCAAGGCTTCGGTAGCCGCATGCTGGGCCATGACCGTCACGCGGTCCATGGCGCGCACCTGACTGGGGTGTAGGCCGGCAGAGATGTCCGCCCGAACGAAACCGACCGGATGATCAATATCTTCTTGCGGATGCCGGCCTACCCCGCACCGGCCGTCCACCAAGGCCTCGAACGTTGCGGCGGCAGTGTCTCCCAAAGCGGTGACCATGCCGATCGCCGTAATCACAACAGATCTGCGTTCCATGCGTCGCGGCCTCTCGTCAGGGCGTCGTATTGTTTTCGTTTCTCGTGGCGGCCGCAAGCCGCGCCCGCCTGCGTGCTTCGTGATCATCCGTGGCGGCCTGGCCCTTGGCGCGCCTCGCCACCACTTCATGCATATAGCTGACCAGAGCGCTGAGATTGGCCGGGAACACCGCAGTGATCTCCGTCGTGTTGTTTGCCGGATCGCTAGGCAGCATTTCGTCGGTGGCGATGTGAAACTCGGTTTCAACCTCGAGCAGAATTTCCAGAATGGCGAGCGAATCGAACTGCGTGATGACGGTGGTGAAAGGCTGGTCATCTAGCAGCGGCTCAGGCTCGCAGCGGCAGACACCGGCGATGATTTTCGCCAGCTTGCCGCGCAGCACAGCGTCTTCGGGGAGTACGGGATCGATCGGCAGATTTTGCATCATGGCTTGCGTGGGCAGGAATGGTGACATGGCCGCTCGGCGTCGGTGCGGGCACGCTAGACGCAAAGCCGTTTCTTATCTCGTGTCGTGATCCTACCGCATCCGCTTCAAAACAGGGACATTCCCTATCCTCTAGTTGTAGGTGAAGGTCAAGGTGGCAATGGCATTGACCGTGCCTGCCTTGAGCGTAGAACTTTCACTGAGCCGCTTCAGGCGGGCCGCGAAACCAAAGTTCCAGCTTTTGGTAAAGCTGTCGCCGCTGGCCGAACTACCCATTGAATCGTCGCGTTGCCCAAATATCGGCGTGATATAAGTCCTGTTGCTCGGCTCGATATAGAACAACTCGACGCCCACCCCCTGGGCGGCGCCCGTGCCCGTGTCGAGATTGGCCAGTGTGCCGGGGACGCCTGCCACGGTGTTCGCCGTTGAGATGGTGATGCCGGGCGCCGAAGAGCTGCTGGCCGCGCAATCCACTGTCAATTGGAGTTCGCTCGTCGGGCCAACACCGTTGGATTGCAGGTCGGTGAGCGGGACATCAGGCAGCGTCATGGTGGCAACGCCGCCGCCTCGAATCTGGCAAGTGGGCGCAGTCACAATGACATTGGAGGCCAGTTGCACGCTGTACAAGGCGGCCGGCGTCACCCCACCCCCTATGAGCGTAGATCTTCCGCCTATCGTGGCGGCAAGAATATTGCCGGCCTTGATGGGTTCGCCTGTGGCGATGAAGTCGATCCGGGCGTACAACACTTCGCCGGTATCACTTCTGCTGAATGGCGCAACCAGCACGCCGGAGGCGAAAGGGTTGGGGATGGTTTGCTGGCCTAGCGGGGAGCTTCCCGTTTCGGAGTAATAGTAGTACACCCTATAGCCGATGCCCGGCACACCGGTTTCGTAAGTGTGGTCCAGGCCCGATACCGCAGGGTGCCCGCCAAACTCGCTGAACATTTCTACGACGCCCAGTTTGCAGCCATACACCGCAGCGGCCTGACCTTGCGCCGACCCCGTGTAAAAGGGCAAGGTTTTGATTGCTGAGAAGAGCAACTCGCCGCGCGCATAGTCTCTGACTGGGGCGAATGTCGTGCGCTCAGACGTGACTTTGTGCTGCTGCGCCGCTGAGTTGTAGGCATCGTAGCGGTTGCCGCGAGGAGTGGTCCCACCATTGTTAATCGAGCACCCTCCTGGCCCATTTTCATCCGCAGCGGCCGCCGCGCGCATATCCAAGGGCCCGGCATGAGCCGGGTCACCCGGTAAAAAAGCGACAATCGGCGCCAGGCTCAAGCTCATTAGGCAGGCGCGACTCAGCGCCTGGATGTACGAGGTCATCCGCATACAAGCTCCTTGGCGAGCGGTGTGCCAGAGGTCTTTTCCTGCGCGCTATCAATCTGGAAGGCGCAGTCGGTTGAGTTGGTCTTGACCGTAAAGCGCGCCGCGCCCGTGATGCCGGATAGCCATACGCGGCCGACCGGACCCACGATCCCGCGCTGCTGTCCGTCCGCGTCAAAAATCGAGGAACCGAAAGGTAGAAAACTCCCGTCCGCACGACGCAGCACCAGAAAGACGGTGCGGCCGATTTCGGTATCGAACTTGGCCACGACAATGGCCCCCCTTGTCGGCACCACATTTTGCACGTTCTGCTTGAGCGTGGCGTCAGGATCATCATCGCCCGCAGCCAAGGCGATGCGGTTCTCCCGGAACGGCGAGGCATAGGGTACGAGAGCGCGTCCCTGGCTGTTGGTGCGCACGCCGGGATAGGAAGCCACCGTCGCCCCGGCCGCGCCCGGCGCGTCCACGATAACGGCGGTTTCGCCGATGGACTGACCCACCAAGGGCCCCTTGTCGTCAATCACCAGCGCGCCGGAGATATCGACACTGCTGTTGGAGCTGTTGCGCGAATAACCGTGGTTTACGTTGATCACGGCCAAGGGCGCGGAATAGCCGAGCGATGCATAGCCGTGCGACCCACGATTACCCTCAGCGTTACCTCCCGAACTGAGGCCGGTTTGCAAAGCATAGGTCAGGGAGGTGTCGTCGGTGAGCGAGCCGCTGAGGCTCACGTCATTGCTCGTGCCCTGATCGTTGCCGTGGCTGATGCTATATCCTGCGGAATGCCGGCCGCCCAAAGGAATGGTGAGGGACAGCATGACCGTGTTGCTGCGCTCACCCCAGGCGCTGCGGTTAATCCCGTAGTTGATGGCGTAGCCCACGCGGCCGACATAGCTCGAGAAGCTCAACTGGCTGAACGTGGAATTGTACGGCGCATTGCGATAGGTAACGCCGTAGTAATTAAAGGAGATCGATGCCCGGTTGGCGATGCGCTGCGAGAGCGAAAGCTGGTACTCGTGCTGACGCGTGTAGAGATTGCTATAGACTTGGCCGGTGTAGCGGTCATAGCGGTAACCTTTGTTGTATTCGCGGTCACGCACGGCGTCTTCGAGGCTGCGAAAGCCCGAGGAGTTATAGCGATAGCCGGCCAGGGTGAAGTCGGTGCCGATTTCAGCGAAAGACTTGGCATACTGCAGCCGCAGGGCGTGTCCAGTTTGCCGCTTGCCCTGCGCGTCCTCCGAACGGGATAGCGTGTCGTCGAACGAAATGGCGCCCAGATAAGCCATGTTGAAGGCAATACCCAGGGAGCCCGCTTGATAGCCTTGCTGCGCGGCCATCGCACCGCCATAGGCTGTCATGCCCAGCGGCAAGCCATAGGCCAGCGTGAATTGCCCGACATAGGGACGCGAGGTGTTGTAGTTATGCCGGTACTGGCCCGCGCCGAAGTTGTAGTTCCATACGCCCTCTCGCATCATCACGGGCAAGGCGGCGAAGGGTTGGAAATAACGTGTCGTGCGCCCGCCGATTTCTTCGATCTCGACCTCCAGGTCTCCGCCACCCGGCGTCGAATAGAGGTCATCGATCACGAAGGGGCCGGCTGGCACGAAGGTGCTGTAAAGCACCACGCCATTTTGGCGTATGGTGACTTTGGAATTGCCCTGTGCAATACCGCGCACCACGGGCGCGTAACCGCGTAGGCTATCGGGCAGCATGCCATCATCGGACTGCAGCTGCACGCCACGCAGGCGTACCGCGTTGAAAACGCGCCCCGAGGTGCTGCTATCCCCCAGGCGCATCAGCCCACGCCATGCGGGAAGGCCGCGCTGGGCATAAAAGTCATTCCAGTTCCAGTCAGTGTTTCCGGCATTGCGGTAGTAGCTGCCGTTGGCGCGAAAACGCCATTCCCCCAGATTGAAGCCATTGCGCACACTCAAAAAGGTGGTGGTGTTTCTATCGTTACCGTAATCGCCCGAATAACGCGTCTGCCCATAGGAGAGGCGGTAGCTGGTCCAGAAGGCGGTCGTACCGTCGTCCCATAAAGAGCGGTCCACCACGCCGCGCGCACGGCGCTTGAGCATGGCTTGCGGGATGTAGAGATTGAGCAGGTTGGTATCGGGGTTGTACTGGGCGATGGCGCCAGGCAAAGCGGCGAGCGCGCCACAGGCAGGCAGGTCCGGGTTCAGTAGCGCCGGCAGCGCCTGAACATTCACCCCGATTTCTTCCAGAAAGGGGACGGGCAGGCAGGGCTGCGCATCCAGTTTGCCCTCGACGCGTTCGAAATCGACCTCCCGCCTGCCTATCGGCAGCTCATTAAGCCGCATCATGACGTCATGAGGGCCTGCGACAACGCGGTTTGACTTAGCGAATACGGATAGATCCACCGGCGGCTGACCCGGGCTGCGATGCAAGAAACGGCTGTCGAACACGGCTTCTTCTTGTGCAAGCGCAGCCGCAGCCGGCGTCAGCGCCAGCACCAACGCCGCGCTGCCGTTGCGAAGAAGGTGGCGAAGTGGTTTCACGGCTTGCTCGCCGGAGTCGCCTTCATACTGCCCCCCTGCTCTACCGTGATGCCCGACCAATCATCGACAGCGCCGAAATTATTGACGACCTGGGCGCCCACTTTGAATGCGCTAGATGCGGGGCATTTGCTCAGCGGAACCCGCGTCGTGGTCAGCGGTTGCGCAATGACACCGAGGCCGTAGCCCTCTTTTTCCGTAGGCACATGAATGCGCGAGAAGTTGACGGTGTAAGCCGAGGAGTTTGCGATGTGAAGATTGCAAGCCTTGCCCTCTTGACTCCAGCTCCAGGCCAGCATGTCCTTACCCCGCGGCAGATCTTTGATGGCGGTGGGGCGATAGAACAGCTTGATGCGCGTGCGGGTGGCAAGGGTCAGTGAGTTGGTGTTCGCCGCGCCTTGCTGCGGGATTTCGAGCACATTGATCCAGTACTGCGATTCGCGATCTTTGGGCAAACCGTCGGCCACGCGGGTAATGCTGAGGTTGCGCTCGACTCCGCCATCAAAACGGCCAAGCGGCGGCGTGATGAAGAAAGGCGTTTCCATCTTCTCGCCGTCGGCGTCTATCCAGGCCTGCACCACCACAGGGTCCGTGCCGACATTCTTTGCGCCGACAACCGCGTTACGGCTCGATTCGTTCAGGATGACGCGGGTGCTGCCGAGTTGGATGGAGGCTGAGGCGCTGGCGCTGACCAGCAGCGCGGCCGCGAGCACAAGGCTATTTCTTTTCATCATTACGGCATCCGGAGGAATTAGGCCAAACTGCAAAAGAGAAAGCATCGGACAAGCGCCGCGCAGGCATCAGGACCAACTGACGGTCACTGTGGCAACGGCGTTGGCAGTCCCGGGGCGCAGCGGCTCGCCGGGCACTCGCACATAGCGGGCGGAAAACAAATAGGTATTCTTGTTGGCGGACAGGTTGAGCGGGTAGCTTTCAGAGCCGTCAAAGCGAACCGCTTGACCTTTACCCGTATGGCTGTCGTCATTGCGCGTGACGGAGATGGCGATGCCCACTGCGGCGTTCGCGTCGTTGCTCAAGGCCAGTCCTTGCGCATTGGGGATCTGCGGCACGCTCTGGCCCTCGAAGCTCAGCGTCACGGACTGCAAGACTGCCAGATCGCAGCCGCCGACGGTCATGGTGAAGTCTTTGGCATAGCTCGTACCCATATTGCCCCCCAGGTCGAACTCGCTCACGGGCACATTACCTTGTATCATGAAAAACGCAATCATCAAGACACTGGTCGCTGCAAGCCTCGCCGTTATGGCTGGCGGCGCCATGGCAGACACTGGCAAGATCGCCTTTCAGGGCGTGATCACACAAGGCGCTTGCACGCTGGGCGCAGGTCAGCAGGGTACGAATATGGTTGTCGATATGCCGCAGGTGCCCGCGAACAAGTTCACGGCTGCCGGTGACCGCTCTCCCGCCGCTGACTTCAGCATCACGCTGCTGGATTGCGACGTCACCACCCTCAACACGGCTGCATTCAGCTTCCGTCCGGATGCCGGCTCGGTGGTGGGGACCGGTTTGCTGAGCCTGGAAAATGCCGGTGGCGCGCAAAACATCGCCATCCGTCTTGAAGACGATGCCGGCACACAGATCCTGTTTGGCGGCGCGGCCAAGTCCTTTACGCTGGTGAAGGGTAACAACGTCCTCAACTTCAAGGCTTACTTCGAGGCCACCGCTACGGGGGTCACGGCAGGCAATGCGCGAGCCCGCGCCTTCTTCGACGTCACCTACTCGTAAACCGCGAGGGGATGGGCTGTTCTCCATCCCCTCTATTCCTTCAGAGCTCATAGGCTGGGCGCCTTTTTGCCCGGCCAGGGCTATCCGTGCCTTGCGCGATAGCCCAGCCACCAGGAAGAGATTTCTTATGGCGCGCCAATTCACCGCACTCTTGGCCCTTGGCTTGTTGGTCTTGGGTGAGCCGCAGGCCGATACCCTGACCATCAAAGGGCGGGTCACGACGCCGCCGTGCACGCTGTCGAATGTCACGGTGCCCTTTGGTACTCTTGGTTAAATAAAAAATTGGGTCGTTAATATTTTGAATTAATAATTTCCTTAATCCCAAAAAAGTAAGAATTAATGGATTTTATTGAAACAATAATATTTCCGATTATCCAATTTGCAGGCCAGAAAAAAGCCTTGCTAACCGCACGTCCAAGCAAGTTTGAATTCTTGCTCAGGCCTTTCTGGTACTTAATATCTGCCACCATCCAACCGACCACTGCGGCGACGCCGCGAGCAAACCGCGGAGATCTGCGCATCAGTGCCAGACAGGGCAGCGCCCATGCGCGATAGCCCTGATACGTCACTGCGGAAAATCGTGCTGCGCAATAGCTGGCGTCATGAACCCAATCCTGATGGGAAATGAGATCCTGGCGGCGCAACTCGTTGCATACAATTTTATTTTCGTAGTCAGCCCAGATTCCAAGTTTGCTCATAAATCAGTTGTCCGTTTTTGAGCCAAGAAACTTTCTCGCTTATAAGAATATTTCTCTGGTGAATCTGAACAAATAGTACTAGACAGAAATGGGTGCCATGTTGATTTTTCGCAACCTCAAATTTGACCCTATTTTTTTATAAACGACTACGGAAATGTATTTTCAGAAATAAAAAAATGGCGGGCTTAGGGGCGTGACAAAAAATGCTCGGCGCTGCATAGAAGGCAAGCTGACGCCTCCTGACGGATAGGCTGTGATCCGAAGCCGGGGCCGGATTAGCGGCGGCGATATCTGAAGCGCTGTGCCATGCCGTAAAGGCAGATCAGCATGCCGATGAAGGGCAAACCGATGCTTAGCGTCGACGCAAGCAGTTCAATCCACCAAGTTGCCAAGGCGATGCCAAGCACCAGCAAAGCGCCCAAGACCCCGGCGAAAGGCTTTTTCCCCTCCCTGATGCGTAAACAAGCATGGCAAACGAAGATCGTCAGCCAGACGAGTAAGAGACAACACACGGCAATGGCCGTGGTGATGTAAAAAAAAGTGTTGGGAAAGCACAGCAGACCAGCATAGACCAGCATCGCTGCGGCCAGGGTGGTTGCGACAGCCCTGCGCGGAATCCCTGACGGAATCCGAGCCAGACCGGCCAAGGCGGGCTGGGCGCGGCCTAGGCTGAAAACCATGCGCGAGGCGCAATACATTAAGCTGTTTGCGACCGAGACCATGGTCAGCACGATCAGCAGATTCATCATGAGCGCCACGGCCGGAATGCCAGGTTTGCGCAGTACAGAAAACAGCGGTTGTGCACCCCAGGGCAGTACTTCCTGGTACTCAAGCGCGGCAGCGGCCAGGGCAAGGAGGGTAATCAGGCCAATCAGCAGCCAGCCCACAAGGCGTATTTGGCGACTTACGTGGGGCGCCCTGCTTTCTGCCGCCGCGATGGCGATGGATTCGAGCCCGACATAGCCCAAAACGGCAAGGACGAAAGCTTGTCCCACCGCAGGCCAGGGTATGGGCGGCGGTGCGCCCGTGGCAGGCGGCGGCGTGGCACTGAGCGCATAAAACAAGGCCAGGCCCGAAAACACCAACAGCGCCCCAACTTTGATTGCGGACAGGAACACTTCGGTTCTGGCGAAGCCGAGCACCGAGCCCATATTGAGTCCGGCCAGCAAAACCAGCACCAGTAGCGGCGCGGCGTCTTTCGGCACACCGGGCAGCAGTAAGTGCATGACGGGTGAAATCAGGGCGACTTCCGTGCCCAGCAGCATCACGATCGCAGCGATATAGGCACATCGGACGACGAAACCCGTTCCGGGACCGAGATAGTGTTCGGCCCAAGAAGCGAAGGCCCCTGGCGCGGGATGGGCGGCCGTCAGCGCAGCCAGGCAGCGCATCAACAACAGCGCGGCCAGTCCGGCTCCGAGGTAGGCGATCAGCGCATAAGCCCCAGCCTCGCGCATCGGCAGCGTGCTGACCACGATCAGCCCGTAGCTGAGCACCACGCCAAATGCCACCGAGGACATCTGCCAAGGGCCAAGCACGGCGGGCAAGCCTGCTTCGCGCGCGCGGATGGACGCGAAATCGCTCATGGAAAACGCTGTGCTGGTATTGACCACGCCACCGTCTATCTCCTGTCAGAACGGGCTTTGGCGCTTTACTGTAAAAGGACTCGGCCTCCACGTACTTCGAACTCGTTCATATCTGGTGGCGCAGCACTCAAGCCCGGTTTTGCTCCAGCGTCACCTGCGCCAGACGCGCCAGTGTTTCGATACGCAGGCGGCGGCGTTGATCGTCGGGGTCGTTCGCCAGCTCGATAATATGCCCCAGCAGGCTAGACACATCCGGTGAACCCATGCTGACGATCGCCTCCATCGCTTCACAAAGCGCCAAAAGGCCAGCCGTGTTGGCGGCAATACCTGTCGCCTGCAAGCCCTTGGAGAGTTCTGCGCATTGCTCGGCCAGCGTTTGAAGCTGAAAGACACCGAAAGCGCCCCGCAAGGAGTGCAGCTCCGCGAGCAGAACGTCAATATCGTCGTTCTTCCACGCCTGCCGCAGGACGGTCAGCGAACTCTCACTTGAGGCAAGAAATATCTTCCAGATGGGATCGGGCAGGGCTTTATCGGTTCGCCGCCGGCGCGGCGCAACGGGTTCACGATGCAGGCGGGTCACGCCGCTGACTTCGGACAGTGTGTGCCCGAGGTCTTCAAGCGATAAGGGCTTGTCCAATACGCGAACCATGCCGCAGGCAGCGCAGCGCTCACAGGTCTGCGGATTGACGTCGGCTGTCACCGCGACGATAGGTAGTGCGGGATAGCGCGTGCCCACCTGGGCCGCCAGCTCATAACCTGACATCTCAGGCATCGACAAATCCGTCAGCAACACATCGTAGCTTTCCTGTTCAAGCCAGGAGAGCGCCTCGTGCCCGCCGCAGGCGACGCGGGCATCGCAACCCAGCATGTTGAGCTGATCTTGGAACAAGCGCTGATTGAGCGGGTTGTCTTCGACAACCAATACCCGAAGCCGCTTCTGAAGCACTTTTCCGGGTTCGGCCGGCGCTGCCAGCGCGTGCCCGCGCAGAACATGATTGAGTGCGACCTCCAAGCTGGCCAGCCCATAGGTCGTGACGCTGAGGATGCGGCCCGCCGCCGCTGGGCGCGCCGGGGCATCCTGGGAACAGTCCAGCACCCAGCGCGCGTCTTCTACGATGCGGTTTTCGTCATCGGGATGCCAGGTGTCGCGCGAGCCCCACAGTACCAGCACGGCGGCCTGTTGCAGTGCCGCATCATTGATTTGCGCCGGATGGGCGTAGGCATTAGGCGCCAGGCCCCAGGCGGACAGCGCGTAAATCAGATAGTTGCGTTGAGCATCATCGGCGGCGACCAGCAGCACGTGCTCACGTGCGAAAGACGGCAGTTGTGCAGGCGGCAGATCGCGGTCTAGGGGCAGGCGCAAGGTAAAACAACTGCCCTGCCCGGCCTTGCTGGTCACAGATAGCGTGCCCCCCATTGCTTGCGAAAGCCGCGAACACAGCGCCAGGCCCAGGCCTGTGCCGCCGAAACGTCGGTTGATGGTGATGTCTGCTTGGGTGAAGGCCTGAAAGAGCATGGACATCTGTTCGGGCGACATGCCGATGCCACTGTCTTCGACGGTGAGAACGAGTTGCGGCGGCGTCGCATCCTGCGTCATCCTTAGCGTCACCTTGCCTGCTGCAGTGAACTTCACGGCGTTTGACAGCAGATTATTGATGACCTGCGCCACCCGGGTCGGATCGCCGCGCATGGGTTGGGTGGTGTGCAGACCGAATTCGCCCCCCAGAACCAGCCCTTTGGCGCGTGCCGTGGTGCTAAACATGATCAGGGCGCGCGCAGCGATGTCCTGGATATCGTATTCGAGATGTTCCAGACGCAGTTCGCCCGCCTCAATCTTTGAGAAGTCCAGCACATCGCTGACGATGCTGAGCAGGCTATCTGACGCGCTACGGATGGTGTCGACATGCGCGCGTTGGGCAGAGTCCAATGCGCTATGCGAGAGTAGTTCCAGATTGCCATGAATGGCATTGAGCGGCGTGCGTATTTCGTGGCTCATGGCTGCCAGGAAAGCCGATTTGGCAGCATTGGCCGAATCGGCCGCATGCCGGGCCTCCTGCGAAACCCGCTCCATTTGTTTTTCGAGCGTAACGTCGGTAAAGGCTGCTACCAGGACATCGACGCCCTCGTAGCGGGCGCGAGCCATCCGGACGGACAAGTCCCGATGGCTGCCGTCTATCGTCGGGAACCTCAGATCCAGTTGCAAAGCTCCTGGATAGTCATGCGGCGCAGGCTGGTTCTCGTGCAGCAGAAACTGGGCGGCGAGCTCTCCCGAAAGCCCTTGCCGCGAAGTTAGTAGCTGGGCATCGGCATCCATCATGGCGGGACTGCGCAACAAGGGCTTGCCGCTATGGATGGCGATCAGGCCCAGGCCTACCGGGGCGGTATCGACCAGGGTACGGCCCAGATGCTCGTTTTCGAACACGCGCTGTGACTGCGCGATGGCCGGAATGAACACTCGCCACTTGAGCAACAGCAGGAAACTCCAGCAGGTCACGATGATGAGGCCCGCCGCCGCCACCGAGGTCATAAGCTGAGGGCCGATAGCGCTGGCGATATTACGCCAGGACTGGGTGTAAACGAGGGTCCAGTGCGAGGAACCCAGCGTCCAGGCCGCCAAGACTTCGCCTTCGCGATAGGCCAGTTGAGCGCTTGTGCCCAGGCCATTGGCGACGGCTTGCTCGATGACGAGGAGGTTTTCGGGCAAGCCGCCTTTGCGGCAGGACAGCACCGGACGCTGGCCCGCATCGAATATCAGGCAGGTGCCATCGGGGCCGTCGTGCGGCAGGGTGGCTGCGAGGGTCGCCAGCGGTAGCTCGAAAACGGCCGTCGCCAGCGTGTTCCCGTCGCCCCCCCTGATGTCAGCGGCGATTCGGATGGCGCGCTGGCCGGTCAGCGGACTGTCATAGGGAGGCAGCCAATGTAGCGTCGGCAAGCCCGGCACGGCCTCGTGCCGCAGGCTGCTCGGCGGGTTGGCCAGTTGCTCGGCCAGAGAGGCCGTGCTCTCCAGCATCTCCCGACGCGACTCCACGAGACGGCTCATCCAGGGTACGTTCTGCCAGGGCGAGGCCGACAGCACCATCAGCTTTCTGTCACGGCTGACGAGATAGGCGATGGACTCTCTGCTGATGCGGGCCGCCATGATGGCGTTGACGGCGACCATCTCGCGCGCCAGTTGCAAATATTGCGCTGCGGGTGTTTCCGAACCATTGGCGCGCAACACGAACAGCGGCGGCAACAGCCGGCCCTGAGATAGCTGCAAGACATGACCCGAAGTCAGGTCGGGATGCAGCTCGACATTGAACGCATCGCTGTCCAGGGCCGCGAGCTGCATACCGCTTACCGTGTCGCGCAGCGTGGCTGCGGTCCGCGCAATGAGATCTTGCGCCCGGCGCACGTCAGCAGACATTTCTTCGCGCGTACTGGCAATGTAGGAGCTGACGGAGGCGCCCACTTGCAAGAGACTGGCGCCCAGCACCAGAATCGTAATCGCCGTACCGCCTCCTACAATCAGAAGCTGCTGATACCAACGCAAGCGGCTCAGAATATTGTCTCGCAAGGCCCTGTTCCAATAATGGTTGTTCTGGATTGAACTTGCTTGCCGGCGCGCCAACCATCAGGCCGGGCGGGGCCGCTGGAACAGCAATGTGCAACAAACAAGCAAGCAAGCAAGCAAGACAAGTCTGGCGGGCTCGGCGTCTTTCCGGCAATGGCCCAGGATGACGCCAGAGGCAAACGTCGCAGGCTCGGCGATTCGGCCAGATAGGCTAGGGCTTCTATGCCGATGTTCTGCGATTTTTTATTGAGACCGGCTTGAATCGCAGGCAATGACTGCTGTGTTCAGCCGCATGAGAAACACACTGCGCAATTCCGCCGGCCATTCAATAGCGCCTCCTGCCTCAGGAGGCTGCGCCTGCCGCCACTTCCCGCAGGCAAGCCATCGCCAGGCGCACCGCTTGCGACATAAAGGCATCCCGCGACCAATACATGGCGACAGAGCCAAACCCTGATAGCCGGATGGGCAGAATGCGGATCGCATTGAGCTGAGTGAGCCGCAGCGCGGCGCGATGCGAGGCCACGCCTATCATGTCGCTGTTGTTGAGCAGCGTGAGGTTGGCCGTGACTGAATTGCTTTCGATGACATCTGGCGGCAAGGTCTGCCCAGCCTCATCCAATGCATTATCGAGCGCATTGCGCACCGGTGTGCCTTTGGGCCACACGATCCAGCGATAGGCGCGCACCCCCTCCCAATCTGGCGCCAAGCCATGCAGCAGCGGATGCCGCGGCCGCACGACCAGATGGATATGGTCGACGAAAAGCGTTTCCATCTCGAGCATTGGATCGCGAAACTCCGGGTCAGCACGGCCGACCACGAGATCTAGATCGCCCTGCGCCAATTGCTGGGTGAGGCGATCGGTAGTGCCTTCGACCAGGCTTACCCTGGCGCGGGGCATGCGCTCCAGCATGCGCATCATCGCCAGCGGCGCGGTGTCAGAGGCGGCTACGCCGCTAGCGCCGATGACCACACGGCCGCTTCCTCCCTCACGCAAGGCCTCCATATCTTTATTGGCGCGATCGAGTTGCGAATCGATGCGCTGGGCGTGGGCGATGAGCACTTCGCCATAGGGCGTGGGCACCAGCCCGCGCGCGTGGCGTTCAAACAGCGGCAGGCCGATATCGTCTTCGAGATCTTTCAGCCATTTGGAGAGCCCAGGCTGGGTGGTGTTGAGCACCACCGCCGAATGGCTGAGGTTATGCGTTTGCGCCAGGCTGAGCAGCATTCTGATGTGTCGGCGGCGCAGCTTATGAGTCCAGTCCATATCTTGTCTTAGGTATATGTTTTAGCGTATGGACAATAACAAAATTTCATTTTGTTTTGCATATCTGTAGCGTCACAATGCTTGCCATACCGGATGTGACACGTCCGAAATAAGCCGGAATACCGGCGCTAGGAGACAAAAATGGCCGAGGACATTGCTCAGTCACGCCAGGACTATTACGCACGGATTGCCAAGCGGCATCTCAGCCCGCTGTGGGAGTCCTTGCATACGCTGGTGCCGCCCACGCCGGCGCCGCGCTGCCTGCCTTTTCTGTGGAAGTACGACGAACTCAGAGCCGACATCATGGCATCGGGCGAGTTGATCAGCGCTGAGGAGGCCGTAAGGCGCGTGCTGATTCTGGAGAACCCTTGCTTGCAAGGTCAGGCCAGCATTACGCAAACCCTGTATGCCGGCTTGCAGCTCATCCTGCCCGGCGAAATTGCGCCCAGTCACCGCCACACCCAATCGGCGCTGCGTTTCATTGTCGAAGGCCGCGGCGCTTATACGGCAGTCAATGGCGAACGTACGACCATGCATCCGGGCGACTTCATCATCACGCCCTCCTGGACCTGGCATGACCACGGTAACGCCGAGTCCGTGGACGGCGGCGAGCCCGTCGTTTGGCTGGACGGACTGGATATTCCGCTGATTCGGGCCCTGGACGCGGGTTTCGCTGAGAACTATCCGGCCGCGACCCAGGTGCTCACGCGGGCGGAAGGCGACAGCATGGCGCGCTATGGCTACAACATGCTGCCCGTGCGCCATGATGCGCCTGCCGTCGGCGCCTCTCCCCTATTTAACTATCCCTATTCGCGCAGCCGCGAGACCCTGGACCAGCTTTACCGCCACGGCGAGCTAGACCCCTGGGATGGCGTCAAGCTGCGCTATGTGAATCCGGCCACGGGCGGCGCTGCCATCCCGACGATGGCGACGTTCATGCAATTGCTGCCGGCAGGTTTTCAGGGGCGCACCTATCGCAGCACCGATTCGACCGTGTACAGCGTGGTCGAGGGTCGGGGCAGCGCAAGAATAGGCGAGCAGGAATTCGCCTTCGGGCCGCGCGATGTCTTCGTGGCGCCTTCCTGGCTGCCGGTGCAATTGGCGGCGCTGCACGATACGGTGATTTTCAGCTATTCCGACCGCCCGGTACAGGCCGCCCTCGGTCTTTGGCGCGAGTCCCGCGAAGGCTGACCTTCAGGCGCCACCTGCTGGTGGTATTCCGCTGCTCTCTTGTAAGGATTTATTCATGGCTTATGGTGTTTGCCCCGCCGGCTGTGGTGGGTATCCCCGTTATCGGCAGTGCCGATCAGTTTCCTGTGCGCCGCGTGTACTGCGTGGGCCGCAACTATGCCGCTCATGCCCGGGAGATGGGTTTCGATCCCGATCGCGAGCCGCCCTTTTTTTTCTGCAAGCCCGCCGATGCGGTCGTGCCGGTCGCCCAGGACGAGACGCTGGTACTACCCTACCCCGCCGAAACCACCAACTATCACTATGAGATCGAATTGGTGGCGGCCATTGGCCAAGGCGGTGCGAACATTCCCGTTGAAACTGCGTTGGAGCATGTTTGGGGCTATGCCGTAGGCCTGGACATGACCCGCCGCGATCTGCAAATGAAAATGCGTGAAGCGGGCCGCCCCTGGGAGCTGGGCAAGGCATTTGATCAGAGCGCGCCTATCGGCCCGCTCTACCCGGCGGCCCAGGCTGGCGACGTTCAACGCGCCAATTTGTGGCTGAAGGTCGACGGCCAGACCCGGCAGCAGAGCAGCACCGACAAGCTGATCTGGTCGGTAGCCGAGACCATCGCCTATCTGTCACGTTATTTCCGCCTGGAGGCGGGCGACCTGATTTTCACGGGTACTCCCGAAGGCGTGGGGCCGGTAAATGCCGGTCAAGTGATGGAAGGCGGGGTGGACGGGCTAGGTGCTCTCAAGGTGCGGGTGACGGCATGATCCGCCTTTATAACTTTTTCAACAGCTCCACCTCTTACCGTGTGCGCATCGCACTGGCGCTCAAGGGGCTGCCTTATGAATACCTGGCGGTGAATCTGCGCAAGCAGGAACAGCGCGCGCCGGCATTCACGGCCTTGAACCCGTCGTCTGGCGTGCCTCTGCTGATCGACGGCGAGGTGCAGTTGTCGCAATCACTAGCCATCCTCGATTACCTCGAGGCCAAGTATCCGGAGCCGCGCCTGTTGCCCGCCGATCCGCTGACCCGGGCACGGGTGCTGGAACTGGCTCAAGGCATCGCCTGCGACATCCACCCGGTCAACAATATGCGTGTGCTGCGTTACCTGCAACAAGAACTGGGTGCGACCGACGCGCAAAAGAATGCCTGGTACGCCCACTGGATGGCAGAAGGATTGTGCGCCGCCGAAATGCTGCTGCAACGCCATGGCCATGGCAGCTATTGCTTCGGAGAGACGCCCACGCTGGCCGATTGCTGCCTCGTACCCCAGGTTGCGAATGCGGCGCGCATGAATTGCGAGCTTGCGCCCTACCCGCGCGTGATGCAGGTCTATGAACACTGCCAGGCTCAGGACGCGTTTCAGGCCGCCGCCCCGGCCCGGCAGCCCGATTTCATCCAGTAAGCGCGAAGGCGGATCATGCAAGAACCGAATACCCAGGGCGGCCCGCGGCGCGAGTACACCGATGCCGCTCACCCTCCCCTGCTCGCCAATGAGCAAACGTATTTCAACACCGCGAAAAATCTGGGAGACGGCCATGACTAAGATCGATGTGCGCGGCCTGGCTGGCGCGCTTGCTCTGTCGTTCGCCGCGCTGGCTCCCGCCGCCCATGCCGATAATTGGCCTGCGCAGCCGCTCAAGGCCATCGTCCCCTTCGTGCCCGGTTCCAGCCCCGACCAGGTCGCCCGCATCGTGTCGGAGAAAGCCGGCTCCATCCTGGGTCAGACTATCGTGGTTGATAACCAACCCGGCGCCGGCGGCAATATCGGCACCGAGGCCATCGCCAAGGCCCAACCCGATGGCTACACCTTTGGCGTCTCGATTACCGGCCCGCTGGTCAGTAACACGCTGTTGTTCGACAAACTGCCCTACGACCCGGCGACGGACCTCTCACCTTTGACTCTCGCGGTCCATCAGCCCAGTGTGCTGGTCGTACCGGCCAGTTCCGGCATCGCCAACATCGGCCAATTGCTAGAAGCACTCAAGCGCAAGCCCGGCAACGTCAATTTCGCCTCACCGGGTGCGGGTAAGGTATCGCATCTAGCAGTCGAACTGCTGCTGCAACAGATCGGCGCCCAGGCCACCCATGTCCCCTACCCGTCTTTGCCGGCGGCGTTGAGCTCGCTGCTCTCGGGCGACACGCAATTCGGCGCACTGCCTCCTATTGCCGTCATGCCGATGGTGAAAGACGGCCGCTTGAACGCCCTGGCGCTCACCTCGTCCAAACGCTCTTCAGTGCTGCCCGAAATTCCCACGCTGGCGGAAGTCGGGGTGCCGGGCATCGAAGGCTCGGCCTGGATCGGCTTTGTTATTGCGTCCACGGTACCGGCCGACATCCAGAAGAAGATCTCTGACGCGCTGATCGAAGCGATCCGCGATCCGGAAGTGACCCAGCGCCTGCAAGCCCAATTGATGGACCCGGTCGGCAGCAAGCCGGCCGAATTCCGTGTCTATATGGATGAAGAGCGCAAGCGTTGGGAGCCCCTTATTACCAAACTGGGTCTCAAGGGCCAGTGAAGTTGTCCGCCCGCGCCACGGGCCATACCGCGCTGCAAATGCATTTGCGCCGACAAGCCGCCTTCCTGGGCGGCTAGGACTAAGCGAGAGAGACAAGACATGAATGCAATATCTCCCAAGGCTAGGCCGTCTGCCATCGTGGTGGGCGGCGGCATCGGCGGCCTGGCGGCCGCGCTGGCCCTGACACGTCAGGGCATCCAGGTCCAACTACTGGAACAGGCGGCCCAGATCGGTGAAATCGGCGCCGGCATTCAACTCGGGCCGAACGCCTTTAACGCGCTCGATGCGCTGGGTGTTGGCGACACCGCGCGGCAGAAAGCGGTATTTACCGATCACATCATCATGATGGATGCCGTCGATAACACCGAGGTCGTGCGTATCGAGACTGGCCAGGCGTTTCGCGATCGTTTCAACGCGCCCTATGCGGTGATTCATCGCGCGGACATTCACGGCGCCATTCTCGAGGGGGTCAAAAATGATCCGCTTATTTCTTTCCACACGGCCACCCAGATTGCCGCCCTCGAGCAGGGTGAGGGTTATGCCGAGGTCCGCGACACCCAAGGCCGACGCTACCGCGCCGATATCGTGGTCGGCTGCGATGGCGTCAAATCGGTAGTCCGGCAGCACCTCATCGGCGACGCCGCTCGCGTCACCGGCCATGTGGTCTACCGCGCCGTCGTAGAGCGCGACAACATGCCCGAAGACCTGCGCATCAATGCTCCGGTCCTGTGGGCCGGCCCGCGTTGCCACCTGGTTCACTATCCGCTGCGGGGCGGCGAACAGTACAACCTGGTGGTCACCTTTCACAGCCGCGAGGAGGAAGAGTGGGGGGTGCGCGACGGCAGCAAGGCCGAGGTGCTGTCATATTTCGAAGGGATTCACGCTCGCCCGCGCCAACTGCTGGATCGCCCGACCTCCTGGCGCCGCTGGGCCACTGCGGATCGCGAGCCGGTCGCACAATGGAGCGTTGAGCGCGCCACCGTATTGGGCGATGCCGCGCATCCCATGTCGCAATACATGGCCCAAGGCGCGTGCATGGCGCTCGAAGATGCCGTGACCCTCGGGCTGGCCGTCGAGCAGTGCCCGGGCGATCTGCCAGCCGCGCTTAAACGCTATGCCGCTTTGCGTATTCCGCGCAGTGCGCGCGTGGTGTGGTCCACCCGCGAAATGGGCCGCATCTACCACGCGAAGGGCGTGGAGCGGGTCGTACGTAACGCGCTTTGGAAAAATCATGCCCAAACACGTTTTTATGACAGCCTGGAGTGGCTGTACGGCTGGAACGAGGCCAATGCGATGCAAGGCCCACAGCTCTGATCCGCAGGGAGGAAAACGCTTTTCGGACGCCGCGGCGCGGGTTACGATCTCGCGCATGTCTATCCACTTCAACGGCCGCGCCCTGGCGGTCGTTATTCTGCTCTCGGCCGCCTTGGTCGTGCTCGCCACGGCTGATCGCGGCGGGATAGCCCGCTTTTTGAGCGATGCGCTGGCTGTGGTGTGGGTGTACTTCGCGCTCAAGACTTTTGTGCGTGCCCATGCCCTCACGCTGGCTGGCCTGGTGTTCGGCATGGGGGTGTTCATCGAAATGGGCCAATACCTGACCGGCTTATGGGGATGGCGTTTGCCCAACCCGGTGCTGCGCGCCGTGGTGGGCAGTGCCGCGAGTTGGGCCGATGTGCTGGCCTACGCCGTGGGCTGGTTGATGGTGGTCATGGTCGAGCTGCTTGCGCGATGGCTCCTCAGAACCCCCTTTCTGAACTCGGGCCGCCGCAGATCCTGACCCGGCGGCGGCAGCCTCTGTCGCCTGGCTATCTGAATTTGCTGCGTAAAGCGGGGGATCGCTGCGTTACGGCAAGGATACTGGAGAGCCGCCTGGCTCGCGCCAGGACGCTATTGCTGATCGGCCGCGAGGATCTCCGGAACGCCAGACGGTGTGACGGCGCGAGCGAGTTCGAGCTGATTGTCGGGCCCACGCTAAACTCGGTGCTCAAGAGGCCAGCCGGGCGACCTGAGGCTCGAACGTCCAGGCCGGTGCCGGCCGCCCGACAAGATAACCCTGTAGGACATCACAGCCCAGTTCCGTCAGTTTTTGGCGTTGAGCCTCGGTCTCGACCCCCTCGGCCACCACGGTCAGGCGCAAGGCGCGCGCCATCGCCAGAATGGCCGTGACCACCGATGTTTCCCCGCTCGCGGTTCCCAGCCCATGAATCAGGCTGCGGTCGATCTTCAGTTCGCTGGCGGGAAAGCGCCGCAGATAGGGCAAACTGGAATAACCCGTGCCGAAATCACCGATAGACAGGCCAATGCCCATGGCATGCAAGCGCTGCATAATTTTTACAGATTGCGCAGCGTGTTTCATCGCCGTGGTCTCGGCGACTTCCAGTATCAGGCGATTCGCTTGCAGATTGTGCCGCTTGAGCACGATAGCCAGGCTGTCCGCCAAATGCGGCTGTTGAAACTGCACCTCGGGGATATTGATGGCTACGGTTGGGATAGCGGCATCCACCTTGTCCCAATCTGCCAGTTGCCGGCAGACCTCGTCGAGCATCCAGACCTGCAAGGGCAAAATCATATGGTTCTGATCGGCGACAGGAATGAACTCATCCGGCGCGACATAGCCCAGCGCCTTGTTCTGCCAGCGTAACAAAGCCTCTACGCCGACTCGCTTGCCGGTCGCCGCATCGATCTTGGCCTGGTAGAACAAACGCAGCTCATCCTTGTCGATAGCAGAACGTAATTGTTCCAGCACGCGCACGGGCCGGTCACTCGCCATATTCATCCTCGGCGTAAAACAGGCACTGCGTTCACGGCCAAGCTGTTTGGCATGGGCTTTGGCCGCCTCGGCCTTGGCGATAAGGGTGGGCGGGTCCAGACCGTCTTGCGGATAAAGGGCAATACCCATGCTGGCGGAAAGGCGCAGCTCCTGGCCGCCTACGTATAAAGGCTCACGCAAACTGGCCAGATACGAGGCCGCCACGGCTGTCGTATTCAACGATGGCGGCAGTACGGCGGCGACTACGAAGACATCGCCGCCTAAGCGGGCAAGTTGATCATGCGGCCCACAGACGGACTGCAAGCGCTGTGCAGTCTGCTTAAGCACCTCGTCACCCACCTGATGACCGAAGGCCTCATTGATGGCGCGAAAAGCGTCCACATCGATGACCAGCAGGGCCAGTTTCCTGCCCTCGGCGCGGCCCTGAGCGATCGTTGTCGCCAATTGTTCATCAAAGATATGGCGTTTGGGCACACCTGTGACGCTGTCGTAAGCGCTGAGATAAGACAGCTGTTCCTGGGCTTCTCTCAGGGACAGTTTCAAGGCTGTCGATTGCGCCATGCTTTTTGCATAGCTCGCTGAAAGGCGAATCGCACCCAGGGATAGCGCCGCCGTGAGCACCACGAGGGCTAGCGTCAAGGCCTCGCCGCTGACGGTCAGCGCTTCAGGCCTCAGCGAGGGCGGCATTGTCGAAACCGTGCCGCTGTAATACATGATGCTAAGCCCGAGACCGAGGAGCAGCGCTTGCCAGAAACTCGGCACGGTCGCGGGCAATTCGCGTAAACGATCACCGCAATAGATGAACAGCCCTGCCGTGCCGATTCCGGCCGTAAAAGACAGCACGACCAGCGCCCAGACGAGGTCTGCGGCAGCCGAAGGACGCACCGCTTCCATGCCTATGTAGGGCATGATGGTCAAGCCGGCGCCGACCATGATCGCGCCCAAGCCACGTTCCCAGAGGGCCAGGCCTGGCCTGGCCATCAACCAAATGGCCAGGGCTGAAAAAGCAATGGCGAACAGCAGGGAGATCAGGGTGATGAGGTTCGCATAGCCCCGGGGTAGCGGCAGCCCGAAGGCCAGCATGCCGATGAAATGCGTGGCCCATAGGCCTAAGCCCGCGATACCGGCCCCCGCCCAGAACCAGCTCGATCCGACACCATCGCGCCGGACGCCGACGCGTGCCGCAATGTGCAACACGGTATAGGAAGCCAATACCGCAAGAACAAACGACAGCAGAACGAGCACGGATTGGGAGCCGATCTGTGACATAGCCTTGAACGCGCCGATCATGAGGAAGAAAACTGCCTGTCCAGATTAGGGCTAGCAATAAGGCTAGGCAATACGAACAAAAATGAAATATCGGGAAAATTAGTGCGACTTTTGTGAGTTTTATGGGCTTAGGGCTGCTGAGGCGCTTCGTCATCCGCAGGGGAATCCGCCCCTGCAGCCCGTGCCTCATCCGCTTCCAGTCTGAGGCGGGAGGCGGCCAGCAGGCTGGCGATCTGACTATCTTTGACCGCTAACTGCGCGCGCAATTGCGCCGCACTGGTTTCCAGATCGACGTTGCGCTGCATCAGGGCCTCGCGCTGCAGCGCCGCCGCCTGGCTGTCCGCCGCCAGCCTTGCCTCCCATTGCAACTGGGCTGCCCGCGCCTCGGCCTCGTTGCTGGCCAGCAGCGCTGCCGTGCGGCGGGCCTCGTCTCGGGCCGTTTGCAGTTGCGCGGCCAGTTCGGCCTCGCGCGTTGCGGCTGCCCGGTCCGCCAGCTCGCGCTCTTCTTGTTGGCGCCGTACGGTCTGACGCTGTGCATCCAGCTCTGTCAGCCAGCGCCGCTCATGGCTGGCATGACGCGCTTCTGCCTGCGCTAGATCGTCACGGAAGGCCTGTTGTGCGGCGGCGAGGTGTTCGCGCCCCTCCCGTTCGGCCGAGTGCGCGGCATGTTGCGCCGCTTGTGTGGCCGCCTGAGCCTGCTCGGTCGCCTGACGCTGCGCGTGCAGTTCGGCCTCGGTTTGCGTCAGCCGCAGTTGTAAAGCCTGCACCCGCTCTTCGGCGGCCGCGGCTTGGGCGCGGGCCGCCAGCACCGCCGCTTCGAGATCGGCCTCACGCTGCGCCAGCCGCAGCTGCGCCTCGGCCAACGCTTCGCGCTCGCCTTCTAGCCTTTCCTGCTCTGCCCGAGCCATGGCCTCGGCTTGCGCAGCCTGGCGCGCCGTGGCCTGCCTGGCCGCTTCGAGAGCAGCCTCCCATAGGCGCGCAGCCGCCTCAGCCACGATATCCGGCGCCGTTTCGACCGTGGCGTCCAGGCGGGCGCCCAAGTCGCGAAACCAGTTTTTCAAGAGCGGGCCAACGGTGTTGGGCGAACCACGCCCCAGGTGCAACCTCACGCGCTCGATGGTGGGCTGCTCGCCGGCCCGCAACAACGCGTCCGCCGCCGCCGATACGTCTTCTTGCTGCACGCCTAAGGCCATGAGGGCTTTCCTTTACTTATGCACGATATTCCCGTGCCTGATTTCCAGTTAACGCGGATAATAGATGTTTATCCGCGCTAATACTAGGCAATATGTATTATTAAATACATCATACATATGAATTACAACAAAACCAAGCAAAAGTCGCTGATCCCTGCGGAAAACAGCCCTCCCGCCTCGCCAGAAAATGCGCTCGGACTTCAGCTGGAGCAACTGGGCGCCAGCGCTGACTCGCTGCGCGCCTTGCTGCGCGAAGGCAGTTCGCCCAATACGCAGGCGGCCTATCGCGCCGCCATTCGGTATTGGGCGGCCTGGCATAGCCTGCGCCTGGGCCGGCCTTTTGCCCTGCCCCTGCCCATTTCGGCCGTGCTGCAATTCATTGCCGACCATCTGGAACACAGCACAGGCAGCGGGCTGGCGCACGACCTGCCCGCCGACATTGATCAGCAATTGGTGGCAATGGGCGTGAAAGGCGCGCTCGGCCCGTTGAAACTGTCTACGGTGCGGCACCGGCTGGCGGTGCTATCGGAGGCGCATGAAACCCAGGGGCAACCCAACCCCTGCCGCGAACGCGCTGTGCGGGCCCTGATGGCGCGCAGCCGCGCCGCCTATGCCCGGCGCGGCGAGCTGCCCCAAGGCAAAGACGCCCTCACCCGTGAACCGCTGGAACAACTACTGGCCACCTGTGATGATTCGCTGATCGGCCTGCGCGACCGCGCCATGCTCTTGTTCGCCTGGGCCAGCGGCGGACGCCGCCGCTCTGAAGTGGTGGCTGCCACGATGGAGAACACGCGGCCCACGCCTGGCGGTTATCTCTATACGCTGGCGCACTCAAAAACCAATCAGGAGGGTCGGGCCCGCCCCGACATGTACAAGCCGGTCGTGGGCCGTGCCGCGCAGGCGCTGACGGCATGGCTGGAGGCTGCCGGCATCACTGAGGGCGCCCTGTTCCGGCGCGTGCGCCGTGGCGGCATCGTGGCCGAGCCGCTGGGGGCCGAAGCCCTGCGCCGCATGGTGCAGACACGCGCCCGGCAAGCGGGCCTGACAGGGGATTATGCGGCGCACAGTCTGCGCGCCGGTTTCATTACCGAAGCAGGCCGTCAGGGCCTGCCTTTGGCGGAAGTCATGGCCTTGAGCGGCCACGCCAGCGTTGCTACCGTCATGCATTACCACCGCGCCGGCGCCGCCGTGTCGTCCAAGGCTGCCCGCCTGCTCGATGAGGAAGACTGAGGACGGCTACACTATCGGTCCCGTCGGGCCTTGCCCGCATTTTTCATGCGGGCCTCAGGCCCGCTCAGGAGCACACCATGGCACAAGCCTCTGCCCGCCATATTCTCGTCTCGACCGAAGCTCGCGCTCAGGAACTCAAGACCGCTATTCAGAACGGCGCCGATTTCGCCGAAGTCGCCCGTGAAAACTCGAGCTGCCCGTCTGCCCGCCAAGGCGGCGACCTGGGTACTTTCGGCCCCGGCGAAATGGTTCGCGAATTCGACCAGGTGGTGTTCAGTGCCCCGGTGAACGAAGTGCAAGGCCCGGTCAAGACTCAGTTCGGCTATCACCTGGTCGAAGTGACCAGCCGCCGCGACTGATACGCGTCAGGGTTAGCTGGCGCCCAAGCCGGCTAAGGCCTTAAAGCGCGACGCCGCGCTTTAAGGCGATGGCCTCGGCCTGAGGCGCGATCTTGCCTGCCCTCGGCGCGCTTACAGGTCCCGGCCCAGAAACCGGGTGCCTGGCACGGGGTTTTCCGTGACCGGCTCTGCCGCCTGAAAGCCCAGGGACTCGTACAAATACTGCGCGGCCAGAAACTCTGGCAACACGTCCAGACAGATGCGACCATAGCCCGCCGCACGCGCTTCCTGCAAAATGCGCTCCATCAGTTGGCGGCCTAATTGGCGCCCACGCGCCTCGGGGCGCACATAAACCCGCTTCATCTCACAGGTGCGCGCATCCACCTCGCGAAATCCGCCACAGCCCACTACTCCCGCCTTGCTCCAGGCCATCAGCATCAGGCCGCGTGGCGCAGCATATCTGCCAGGCAGGCCATCAAGCTCTTCCTCGTAGTTTTGATACTCAAGGCTTACCCGGGTACTGCCAAGGTACTCGCGGATGATGCCGATCAAGGCATCACGGTCCTGCGGAAAACGAGCGGCTTGGATCTCAAACATGACATACCATCCAGGAGCGCTGCAAGCGCAAAGAAAACGAAAAAACCTGCGCCGTTGCCGGGGCAGGTTTTGCAACGAGCATCAGCGCGGCGCATGCCATTGTTTGACAATGGCCGACAAGAGTCCAGGCCTGCAACAGGCGAATGAGTCTGTATCGCCCGGCCCACATTGTCAAACTCCAAGCTGGCAGACGGCTGAATTCCCGCGGCCACGCCAGATTTAGCAGATTATTTGAATACAGCCAGCGCCTCGGCTCCCGTCATCCCCGTGCGCAAGCCCAGCGCCTGGGCAGCCTGACTGACGGCGATCAGTGGCGCCGCAAGCATTTGCTCATGATCGACCACGCCGGTAACGATGGCCGCAGCCTCTGCGGTTTTGTCAAAGGTCGCCACGTTCAGGTAGCCGCAGGCCAAAATGCCGCGGCTGCCCTTGAGCAGTAGCAAGGGACGGGCCAATTCATGGCGGATTTGCTCGAAGTCCTTGAGCGTGACGGTCATGGTGATCCAGGTAAAGAAGAGATCGCTCATTGTGTCATGGCGCACGGCGATTGGCGCGGCAGGCACGCTCTGCGGTTTAATAGCCACCATGGAAACTGAACAAGAACTCGCCGCGCGTGTGACCGAGCTGGAAATCAAGCTGGGCTTTGCCGAAGACCTGCTGGATCGCCTCAATCTGCTGGTATTCGAGCAGCAAAAGCAGATCGAGGCGATGGCGGGCCAGATCGGCCATTTGCGCAATCAGCAAAGCGATGGCAGCGGCGGCCCCTGGCGCAGTCTGCTCGACGAGCGCCCGCCGCATTACTGAACCTGGAGATCTTCATGAAAATTGCCATGGGGCAATTCGCTGTCCGTCCCGTCTGGGAAGAAAACGCCGTGCTCTGCCGCGAACTCATCGAGCGCGCTCGTGCCGGTGGCGCCGACGCACTGGTGCTGCCCGAGGGGGTTCTGGCGCGCGATATCACCGACCCAGACCTGGTCAAGCGTTCTGCCCAGCCCATCGATGGCCCTTTCATGTCTGCCCTGCTGCAAGCCAGCCACGGCCTGACGGTGTTTTTCTGCGTGCATATTCCGGCGGACGACGGCAAGCTCTGGAATGTGCAGTTCGCCTTGCGCGACGGCCGCATTGTGGCGCAGTACCGCAAACTGCATCTGTACGATGCCTTTAACGTGCAGGAATCGATCAATGTATCGCCCGGCGCGGACATCCCGCCGTTAGTCGAGGTCGCCGGACTGAAAATCGGCATGATGACCTGCTATGACCTGCGCTTTCCGGAGTTGGCCCGACGCCTGGCGCTGGACGGCGCCGACCTGTTGGTGGCGCCCTCGGCCTGGGTGCGCGGCCCGCTCAAGGAAATGCACTGGCAGGTGCTATGCCAGGCCCGCGCGCTGGAAAACACTTGCTACGTCGTGGCCACCGGCGAATGCGGCCCGCGCAATATCGGCGCCAGCATGACGGTCGATCCGCTGGGCGTCATCATTGCGCGCGCCGCCGAAACCGATGCGTTGGTGTTTGTGGATATCGACCCCGCCCGCATCGCGCAGGCACGCCTATCCTTGCCCGTGCTGCAAAACCGGCGCTTCGGCCGCCCGGAACTGGCCTGAGCGCCATCCGCGCAAGCACACCGCCCATCGCTTGCGCCTGACAGCGCCTGGCGAAGGGGTTCGCGACGCTTGCGCCCATGCCTGCGCTGAGGCATGGGCGCGGCTTACCGCAGCCGATGGCGAAGACCATCGGCCAGGAGACGATGCGTGGTTGAGGCCTTCTTCGGTTTAAGCAGGCAGGATCGCCTCGAATATGCCCGCGCCGAGACCGGCCGCCCCGCCCATCTGCTCGAAAAAGACATCTGGGTGGTCGCACCCTATTCGCATCCCCGCTTGCTCCGGACCTGACGTTTAAAGGCGGGACCTCCCTATCCAAGGTTATAAACTGATCGACCGTTTCTCCGAAGACGTCGATCTCAGCCTATGACATCCGCAAGCTGATCCTGGGCCTGGTCGGAGAGCGCAACGAACTGCCGGCCAGCCGCAGCCAGGCAAGCCGAAGTCCGCTACCATCTGTTTCCGCCGATGCGCTTTCCCTTCCATGGCCACTGATCTTCACCCCACCGCCCTGCAAGTTGACCTGGCGCGCCAGATTGCCGAGGATTTGGCCGGTGGCCGCTATGCGCCAGGCGATCACCTTACCGAAGCGTCGCTGGCACGGCACTACGCCGTATCGCGCACCCCCGTGCGCGGCGCGCTCAAGCTGCTGGCTGCGCAAGGACTGATCACGCACCGTCGCCACAGTGGCTACACTGCGGCGGCGCTGGCGCCGGATAGGCCAGCGCCGCGCATTCAGGGCAAGGGTCCTACGCAAGGGGAGCTCTACCGCCGGCTGATCGATGACCGGGCCCGCCGCGAGCTGCCCGAAACCTTCACCGAAAGCGAGCTGCATCAGCGTTATGGCGCCCCGCGCGCCATCCTGAGCAAGACGCTGCTGCAACTGTCGGCCGACGGTCTGCTGGAAAAACGCAAAGGCCACGGCTGGCGATTCGCGCCGTCATTGGACAGCGCCGAGGCCGTGGCCGAAAGCTATCGTTTCCGCATGACGGTGGAATGCGCCGGCCTGCTGGAACCCAGCTTCAAGATAGACCAGGCGGCCTTGAAGCGGATGCGCGCCGCGCACGAAACCCTGAGCGAGAACATTTCGGCCACCGAGTTCTTCGCGCTCAATGCCTCGTTTCATGAAATGCTGGCCCGTTTCTCGGGCAACCGCCATATCTTGCAGGCGGTGCAGCAGCAAAACCAATTGCGCCGCCTCGAAGAGCATGCAGCGTTTTACCGTCACTCGCGCTTTGTCGACTCGTCCTCGGAACATCTGCGCATCATCGAGGCGCTGGAGGCCGGCGACAACGAATGGGCCTCGCAGTTGCTGCGCCAGCATCTGAAATCCTCGCTCAAAGCCTCTTGAGCAGTGGGACGGCCGCCTCTGCCCCCAGAGCATAGGCTCAGACCATACCGCAGTAACGGTCTCGCATGCCATCCGCTATGATTGCCCTACCGATTCTGTCAATGTCGGCCTTGGCCGCGCGGCGTCATGTTCAGCACATCCCACCCCCACTCTCGCCGCAAGCGGCTGCCGCTCTTGATCGTACAGTTGGGCCGTCCGCCCGAGGATCTCGTCCGCCAAGTGGGCGAACAGGCCGATTGGTTCGCGTCCTGCCCGATGAGGCCCTGCTCGTGGCGCGGCCTCATCTGGACGAACCCTTGCCCGCAGCGGACCGCTTTCGCGGCGTCGTGCTGTCCGGTTCCTGGGATATGGTGACCGACCGCCAAACCTGGAGCGAACGCACTGGGGACTGGTTGCGCGAGATCGTACCTGCTGGCAAGCCTGTCCTGGGCGTTTGCTATGGCCATCAACTGATGGCCGATGCCCTGGGCGGTCAGGTGGACGATCACCCCGATGGCCTCGAGCTGGGCACGCATCATGTCGAGCGCCTGCAGGCCGTGGATGATGACCCGGTGCTGGGCGGGCTGCCCCCCGGTTTTTATGCCCACCTCTCTCATTCGCAAAGCGTGTTGCGCCCGCCCGAGGGCGCGGTCACCCTGGCCCGCTCGGCGCACGATGCCCATCAAATCCTGCGCTACGGCCGCCGGGCCTGGTCGCTGCAATTCCACCCCGAATTTACGGCGGACCTGCTGCGCCGCTGCATTGTCCGCCGCCGCGAGGCCCTGGCCGAAGCCGGCCACGATGCGCAGACCATGCTTGCGCGCCTGCGCGACACGCCAGAAGCACATGGCATACTGAGGCGTTTCGCCGCCCTGCCCTGACCGGCCTATACCGTCGTCCAATCGCCGCGCAATTCGCTGTCGCGCAGAATTTCCAGCAAGGTGTCGGCGGGCCGGCTCAGCTGCGCTGCGCCCAGCGCCACAAACTCTACGTCCGGCAAGGCTGGCAAACGATGGGCATTGACGGGCGGCGCCAACCCCCGGCCGCTCATGAATTGCGGCCGCACCGTCAGGCCCAGGCCGCCACGGGCGGCGGCGCTGCTGCCTGCCAGAGAGCTGCTGGTACAGACGATGCGCCAACTGGCTCCCGCCACCGCCAGCGCGTCCAGCACCACAGACCGCGTCACGCTGGGTTCGGCCGCCAGCACCAGGGGCAAGGGCTGGTCCAGCGCCACTTCGGTGCCGCTGCGCGCGATCCACTGGAGATGACTCGTGAACAGGCGCGTGCCCCGGGTTTCGCCCAAACGGCGCTTGCCCACCAGCAGATCAATGGCGCCGGCGTCCAGCAACTCATACAGCCGGCCCGTCATCGCAATGGTGATTTGTAGTTCCACATCGGGATGCGCGTTGCGAAACGCCGCAAGAATGCTCGGCAAGGGTCCGAGCGCAATATCGTCGGAACAGCCTAGCCGTACCCGGCCCCGCAAGCGCGGCGTACGGAACTGCGATTCGGCATGCGCCATGGCTTCGAGGATCAGCCGCGCATGCACCAACATGGCCTCGCCGTCTGGCGTCAGCGCCACCCTGTGCGTGTCCCGCGCCAGCAAACGCCGGCCTACGCTGCTCTCAAGGCGGCGGATATGTTCGCTGACGGTGGATTGGGTCAGGCCCAGCGTGCGGCCGGCTGCCGAAAAGCTGTGCGAGGCGGCGACGGTTGCAAAAGTGTGAAGCCAAAGGGGATTGAGCATATTCCCAGATGATGGTGTCTCTTTGCTTATCGAAATATTCGATTGCAGTCAGTGTACCTAACGAATATCCCGATAGGGTCGTAACAACTAGAATCACTCCATCGGACGCAACGTAGGCGTCGCCACCCCGCTTCTAGGAGCGCAGTTCTCCCATGCCGAATTCCACCGCCCATACCGCCATGCTATGGACCATCGCTGGCGGTTTTTTCATGCAGGCGCTGGACACCACCATCATTAACACGGCCCTGCCGTCGATGGCCGACAGTCTGGGCGTGTCAGCGCTGGAAATGCAGCCCGTGGTGGTAGCCTACACCTTGACGATGGCGCTGCTGACACCCGCCTCGGGTTGGCTGTCGGATCGTTTTGGTTCGCGGCGGGTGTATTTCGCCTCGATTCTGCTCTTCGTTCTGGGATCGCTGTTCTGTGCGGGCGCGCAGTCCTTGCCGCAGCTTATCGCGGCGCGCGTTGTGCAAGGTGTGGGAGGGGCCATGCTCTTGCCCGTCGGCCGGCTGGCCGTGCTGCGTGCGATTCGGGGTGAGGCCTATGTGGCGGCCCTGGCCATGATTTCCATTGCCGGTCAGGTCGGCCCGATTGTCGGCCCCAGCCTGGGCGGCTGGTTTGTGCAGTCCTTGAGCTGGCACGCGATTTTTCTGATCAATGTGCCGGTCGGGGCACTGGGGCTGTTGGGCGTATGGAAGTTCATGCCCGATGACGGCCTGATCGATCCCCCGCGCTTTGACTGGCTGGGGGGCGGCCTGCTTTCGCTTTGCATGGTGAGCTTTTCGCTGGCCCTGGAAAACCCTGCGCAATCGCACCGCCTGCTGGTGTCAGGGCTATTGCTGGCATGCAGTGTGGCGGCGGTGGCGGGCTATTTCATTCATGCGCGCCGTCATCCCAACCCCCTGTTTCGTATCGGTCTGCTGCGCGAACCGAATTTTGGCGTAGGTCTGGCCGGCAACCTGGTCTGCCGCATCGGCTCAAGCGCGGTCCCCTTTCTGCTGCCTCTGCTTTTGCAATTGCAACTGGGGTATAGCCCCCTGCATTCCGGCCTGATGCTGCTGCCTGCCGCCATTTCGGGCGCCATCGCCAAAGGCTGGATCGCGCCCCTGCTGAGGCGTTTCGGCTATGCGTCTTTTCTGGTATGTAACACGATCACGGTAGGCGCTTCCATCGCGGCCTTCGCCCTGTTCTCTGCAAGCACACCGCTATGGCTGGAAATTGCCATCCTCTGCGTTTTCGGCGCCAGCAACTCTATGCAGTTCGCCGCCATGAACGGGGTCACGCTTAAAGGGCTGTCAAGCAAGGACGCGGGCAGCGGCAACAGCCTGTTTTCCATGGTGTAGATGCTGGCCATCGGCCTGGGCGTATCGATCGGCGGCGGGGTGGTGTCCGGCCTTTCGGCTGATGGCGATACCGTCAATGCCTTTCGCATCGCTTTTGTGGTCACGGGCATGTTCACCCTGGCCTCGGCCTTGATATTCCGCCGTATCGACGCACAACCGGCGGCGCGCCCGCAGACTGCGTGAGCCCAAGCCGCCCGAGACGAAAAAGCCGCTTTCCTGTCAGGAAAGCGGGTCCAAGCACAGTGCAACGTGTTTCGGGATTCGCCGCCGGTTTATTGGCCCATGGCCGGGTCGGTGACCGAGGGTTTGCCGGTTTCCACGCGGCCGGCGAAACGGCGCGCATAGCTCGGGTCTTCCGTCATGCGCACGGTGAAGTCGTACCAGGCGCCGCTGTTGGCCAGAGCCCAGTGCTGATCGACCTTGCCGCCCGGGGGGACGGTCAGCGTCCAACGTTCGTTGTTGACGTAGTAGGCGTTAGGCGTGATGTCGAAATTGCAGGCGGTTTTGCCGTTGTTGCTGAGCGTGACGTAGACGTCACCATTGGCGATGTCGTAGCAGACTCGCGTTTCGGCGTCGAGCGCTGCGGTGCGCGCCAGGGCAAGATCGCCCGTGAAGTGGCGGTGATAGCCGTTGGGGCCGAGCACCCAGAGGTCGTATTTGCCGCCGTCGGCGCTAGCATCCCAACTGCCTTCCAGTTGTTTGCCAGGCTCGACCGTGTAGCGGCGCGGCAGACGGTCCAGATGCAGGCGGTCATAGACATGGAACACGCCGGTGGCCTCACCCGTATTGGCGAAGATGAGCCATATGGCGCCCGAACTGGACTGGGTTCGGGCGCTGGTGTGCAACTCGTAAGGCAAGGCGCGCGAGGGACGCACGCCCGGCTCTTGCACCGGCTTGACCTGGTTGGCTTCGGCGGGCAGCGGTACGGCAGCTTTAGCCTGTTGGTCGGCGCGCAACTGGTCAGAGCCGCCGCGAGTCAGCAGGTTCAGATTGGGCAGCGTGTCGTCATTGGGCGTCACGAAGTTGAACGCCGAGGTCAGATCACCCATCGCCGCACGGCGCCAGGGGCTGATATTCAGCTCTGCCACCCCGAAACGGGCCTCCAGGAAGCGCAACACCGACGTGTGATCGAAAGCTTGCGAGTTCACCCAACCGCCACGGCTCCACGGCGAGACCACGTACATGGGCACGCGCGGCCCGGGGCCATAAACGCGGTTGTCGGGCGCGTCCGAGGCCGAGGCGCGGGTATGGCGCTCCAGATCGGTGTTAACCGTTGAGGCGCCGGCCATAGAGCCGTCAGGATTGATCGAGGGCGCTGCCGGCGGCGGGACATGATCGAAATAGCCGTCGTTTTCGTCGAAGTTGATCAGAAATACCGTCTTGCTCCAGATGGCGGGATTGGAGGTCAAGGCATCGAGCGCGGCCTGTATATACCAGGCGCCCTGGACCGGGCTGGAGGGCCCGGGATGTTCGGAGTAATCGGCCGGCGCCACGATCCAGGAAACCTGCGGCAAGGTGCCATTGGCGACGTCGTCGCGCAAGGCTTGCAGAAATCCGCCGTCGGGCATGGTGTTGGCCACGCCTTTGTACAGCGGATTGCCGCCATCAGCGGCCGGCGTCCAGGGGGTGTAGGGCGAACCGTTTGCGCTGTTGCCGGCCAGCTCGTTGGCGCGGCGGTACTGTTGGAAACCGGCCAGCGGATTGTCGGTGAAGTTGTCCGGCAGGTTTTGGTAGACCCGCCAGCTCACGCCCGCTTCCTGCAGACGCTCGGGATAGGTTTTCCAGCTCCAACCCGCCGTCGATGCTCCGAGGCTGTCCAGACGGTTGCGAGTCGAGGGGCCGCCGCCCTGCGCCAGCGGGTCGTTGGTGCCGGTCCAGTGGAAGAGTCGGTTGGTGTTCGTCCCGCCGTGCGATGCGCAATGATAGGCGTCACACAGCGTGAAGGCTTCGGCCAGCGCAAACTGAAATTCCATTTCCGTTTGCTTGTAATAGCCCATCGATTGATTCTGCTTGTAGCGGGGCCATTGGTTCATGCGGCCGCCATCCCAGGCGTTTTGGGCATCCGGATAGTCGTGAGGCGTGCCGGCCACCCGCTGAGCATTGCCTTGCGTGCTGTCCAGGTGGTAAGGCATTACCACGCGCGTGCCATTGCTTTGCTCCCACACGCTGCGGTTGTTCGCCAGCGGGATCGTTATACGGTCGCCAAAGCCGCGCACCCCTTTATAGGTGCCGAAATACATATCAAAAGAGCGGTTCTCCTGCATCAGGATGACCACGTGTTCAACGTCGTTGATCGTGCCGGTGCGGTTGTTGGCGGGAATGGCCAGCGCGCGGCGGATCGAGGGGGGGAACATCGACAAGGCGGCCAGGCCGGCGGTGGACACCGCCGCATTACGCAGGAAGCGGCGCTTGCCAACGTGGATCAGGTCTTTTGGGGACGTCACGGATTCAATTCCTATCTTGTTCAATAAGGCGAGGCTCAGGGCGCGCAACGCAATTCAGGCTTGGCGGGCGTGGTGGGTGCGGTGGGATTGCCGGGCTGGCCACCGTTATCCGAGGATTTGTCATCGTCGCCACCGCAGGCCGTGAGGGCGGCAGCGACCATAAGGGCCGCGCCAAGGCGAAGAAAACCACGCGTAATCAAAGACTTGTACATGCTGGTTCGTTCCTTGCTCAATCAGGGAAATAGTTCGTTGATGGACTTGCCGGACATGGCGGCCGAACGAATCTCTTGCTCGGTCAGAGCGCGCGACCAGAAGGCCAGGTCGTCGTAGTACATGGTGTAAGGGCCCTTAGTGCCTGCGCAGCACACGCCATAGCTGCCGGTGCCGTCTTCGTTAAGCCCCAGAAAAGGGCCCAAGCCAGCGATCTCGTTAAAGTTGGCCAAGGTGATGGCCTTGCTAAAGCTGCGGAAACCGAATTCGGGGTCCAGGGTGTAGGCCTTCATGATCTTGGCCGTTTTGTCCACCGACATCGCGATATAGATAGGCTTATTAGGGGTGAACTTCACGCCCTCAATGTCGGTGCGCACACGGCCACTCGCCAAGTTGAAACGCAGTTCCGGACCCGCCCATTGCGCGATGGTGATCCCCGAGTTGGCGCCAGAGTTGTAGTCTTTGTTCCCGACAATGGAGCGATCATTGGCCGTGCCGTCAGATTGGTACCAAAAACCGATGGTGAATGCGTTCGGCGTGGTGAGCAGACCTGCGGTGTAGTTCAGCTTGAAGGCGCCAATCGGGTCGCCGCTGCGGTCGTTCTTGAACATCTTTCCGAATACGCCGCTATTGACGAAGGCCGGTTGCTGCACACCGTCAAAAGCCGTTATCTGGGCGCCGCTGGCGAGCTTGTCGCTCAGGTCTCCCTCGAAAGGAAAGAACATCGTTAGATCGTTGCGCAACGATGCCAGCAAGGGAACGGGCTTGGCGTAGATCACCTTGGCCTGCGTCGCCGTCACGACCTTGCCGGCGCTTACGCGATAGTTCAGCACGTGCAAGCCTTCGCTATCGAAAACGAGGTTGCTGTCTACATACTCGGATGCCGTGCCCGGCAGACGGGCGATCTCGGCGCCATCCCGGCTGATCACGATTTCGTCGGCGGGATCTCCCACACGCACCCAGCTCAAGGTGACTTTTTTGTTATCGACGGCGGTACGCGTGGACAGGCGGCGCACGGCGCGCGCTTCGCCCAATGGGGTGCCCGCCATATCGTAGTCGGCCGGGTTCGCATCCAGATGAGCCAGCACCGTGGGCAAGACATCGGCGGCGCTGGGCAAGGCGTACCAATTGTTGTCCCACACGCCATCGTAAGCGCTGTCATCGGCGCTAGCTCCCAGCATGGCGGGCAGACTCGTCGCCACGACAATGGTTTTGTTGGCCGATAGCGCCAGCCCATCGGCGGTGCCGTTACTGCCCAGACCGTGGCTGGAAACCACGACAGTCAGCCAGTTCTCTTCAGGATGGGCAGCGCGGCGATCAGCGGTCTGACGGTTCAAGGCGCCAATCGCGGCGTCTGTGCGGCGCAACACGTCTTGATAGGCGCCAGTAAAACCCACATCGCCAGCCGTTTTTTCAGGTGCGCCGAATTGAGCTACGACGACGTCATATCCTTCGTTGATGCGGTCACGTGCCTGTGAGGCCACACAATCGTCCACGCCGGCGCAATCGGTAAGCGCTTGCAAATAGCCGGCATCGCGGTCACGGCCCACCATGCTGGCGACCAGGCTCGAATTCGCTGCAAAGGCACTGCGCACCGCGGGGTGTGCGGTCTTGACTCGTTCAAACAGGCTGGGCGTTTTATAGGCCTGGCCCGCCACATTGGAGCGCACGCCGTGCTGATCTGCCCATTGCCCTGTCAGCAATGTGGCCCAGCTCGGCGCGATCAGGGTGGATTGCTGGGTGACGGCGCCGGTTTCTCCCCCCGTCCAGGCACGCGAGAGGGTCAGTGTGCCGAGATTGGCGAGCGACTTGTCGGCCACACCGCGGCGTAGCGCGTCATAGGTCAAGCCATCTACCCCGACAAACAAGACCTTGTTAGCCTTAGCCGTGCCCGGCGTCGTCGCAGGCTTAGCGTTGTCGTCATCGTCGCCACCGCCGCAGCCGGCTAGAACGCCGGTGGCCATCAACAAGGCGCACCACCTTTTCCAACTTATTCCTTTCATGCTTCTCGTCTCTCGTCAGGGTTTCCACGCACGGCGACATATTGGCCAGCCAACGTGAATCCCCCATGAAAGGAGGGCGAGAAATCCTGATCAGTCGATCAGTTTTTTTGAGTTCTATCGTCCAGACGAGAAGGGCGTGAGCCCAGGAGAACGGTGGCCTGCGCCATCTCAAGCAGAAAGCGCGACGCGAGCCCGAAGCGCGGCCGCTAGCCATACGATGCTTGCGCGGGTTAACACTTTTTTGCGTTAAATCAAGCGTCCCTGTTTTTTATATTCATGATGGGAATAAGGATATAACCCAAGCATTTAAGCTGCCACCATAGGCTGGAACCGCTCTGAACACGAGCGCCAGTGCATGAGGGTTATATGAAAAAAACGTCGAGAAAAACCAAGATACTCTGGGGCAGCGCCATCATCGCGCTAGGGATCGCAGCGGCTGTCGGTGGCGCGCACCTGATCACGGCACTGCGCGGCGATGCCGTGGACGCAAAGCCGGAAACGGACGCCGGCATGCTGGCGCGGGGCGCCTACATTGCCCGAAGCGCGGATTGCGTGGCTTGTCACAGCACGCCTGGCGGGGCGCCGTTTGCTGGCGGGCTAGCCATGCAGACGCCGGTCGGCGCGATTTATTCCACCAATATCACCCCCGACCCAGACACCGGCATAGGTCAGTATAGCTACGCCGATTTTGTGCGCGCTGTGCAGCACGGCGTGCGCAAAGACGGCACGCCGCTCTATCCGGCCATGCCCTACCCCTCTTACGTCATCATGCCGCAGGCCGATATGCAGGCGCTCTACGCCTGGTTCATGGCCGAGGTCCAACCCGTCAGCCAGGCTAATGCCAAGGCGGACATCCCCTGGCCGCTGAATATGCGCTGGCCCATGGCCTGGTGGCAGTTGCTTTTCGCGCCGGAGCGCAGTTTCACGGCGCCCGAAGCCACCGATGCGCGCATTGCGCGTGGCGCGTATCTGGTGGAAGGGCCGGGGCATTGCGGCGCCTGTCATACGCCGCGTGGTCTGGCCTATCAGGAAAAGGCCATGTCGCTCGCGGACGGCGACAGCTTTCTGAGCGGCGCGGTGATCGACGGCTGGCGTGCCAAGAGCCTACGTGGCGAAGCACAGGGTCTGCAATCCTGGGACGAGCCGGAAATCGTTGATTTTCTGCGCACGGGCCGCACCGCCAAAGTCGCCGCGTTCGGGGCGATGGCCGATGTGGTCGAGCACAGCACGCGCTACTTCACGGACGATGATTTGCAAAGTATCGCCGCCTATTTGAAACAGCTTCCGCCCACGCCGGGCAAGCTGCGCGAATTCGCACCCAAGGCCGACACCACAACAGCCAAGCTGCTCGAAGGTCGTTACGACACGCGCGGCGCGCAGCTTTATATGGAGTACTGCGTGACCTGTCACCGTGCCGACGGCCAGGGCGTGCCGCGCATCTTCCCTGCCTTGGCTGGCAATTCGGCGGTGTTCGCGCAATATCCGCAGTCCGTCATACAAATCACGCTGGAGGGCGGTCATATGCCCGCCAACGAGGTGGACCGCATGGCCTTCGCCATGCCCGCTTTCCGTTCATTGAGCGATGAAGACATCGCCTCCGTCATCAGTTTTATCCGTGCCGGCTGGACCAATCAGGCTCCCGCCGTGTCTGCCGCCGACGTCGCGCAGATCCGCGATTTCGTCGCCAACAAGAGCCCGAATGCGGGAGAACGTCATGAGTAAATCCGTCCGCGCGCTGACCGCCGCGCTTACCCTGCTCTGCCTGGGTTTTGCCCTGCCCGCATCGGGCGCCGAGATAGGAGCCGACAAGGGAGCTGGCCCCTATGCCGTGAAAGACAAGGACGGCAAGCCCCTGCCCGACTACTTCATTCCCGATGACGCCAAGATCGGGCTGGAATCCAATGCGGAACAGATCCGCTTGGGGCAGCGTCTGCTTAACGACACCGCCCGGCTGCTGCCCGGCAATGTGGGCGCTGCCATGAACTGCAATAGCTGCCACGTGCAGCAAGGCAAAAAACCGCTGGGCGCGCCTTATATCAACACATTCAATAGCTTTCCGCAGTACAACCCGCGCGCTGATCGTGTCGTCACGCTGGCGGACCGCATCAACGGCTGTTTTCAGCGCTCGATGAACGGCAAGCCCCTGGGCAAAGAATCACCAGAAATGGAGGCGATGATTGCCTATATGAAGTGGTTGGCTCAGGACGTACCGCATGGCGCCAAGGTGCAAATCGCCAATGCCTGGCCGATCGACACCGCGCTGGTGCCCGATCCCGCACGCGGCAAAACCCTGTACGGCACCTATTGCGCGGCCTGTCATGGCAGCAATGGTGAGGGTCAGAAGAATGCCGCAGGCCAGGTCGTGTTCCCGCCGCTATGGGGCGACGCGTCCTTCAACATCGGCGCGGGCCTGGCACGAACCTACAAGGCGGCCGCTTTCATACGCAACAACATGCCTATGGGAGTCCATACCCAGGGCGCATGGGGAGAGGGCGGCGGCGTGTTGAGTGATCAGGATGCCGTCGATATCGCCGAGTTCTTCACCCATATGCCGCGTCCGGATTTCGCTGGTAAGGACCGGGACTGGCCCAAGGGCAACAAGCCCAAGGATGCCCGTTATTGAGCCGTGGCGCGCTCGCATCACCGAGCCAGCGAAAACCGGGTGGCCCCGGGTTTTCGCTGGCGAAGCCGCTTGCAGCCCTCCTATAATGCCTTGACCCTAGGGCTAAGAGAGGCAGCCTGGGCTTGGACAAAAATCGCCCAGGGAAGCCTGGCCGACTACGCTGACCTCTAGCGGGCTGTACAACGCCCCGTTGCGCCTCAGGCAAGAACAGCCTCTTAAGTAGCGTTTGCCCGTCCGATCGCGCAGCGCAACAGGGCTGTCACATGGCTCGCAGACAATCCCTCACAGCCATGAGACCCAGGCCTGCGCCCTGCTACCGGCTTTCCTTACCCCTGACAGGTTGTCAGAACAACAATCATGAAAAACTTCGACAACATCCAGTGGCTCTCGCTGGCCAATACCATCGTCAGCCTCACCACGGCGTTTGTGCTGGGCTCGCTGATCGGCTTTGAACGCCAGGTTCGCCAGCGCACGGCCGGTCTGCGCACCAATGTGCTGGTATCCGTGGGCGCAGCGATCTTCGTGGACCTGGCTTTTCGCATCGGCGGCGCGGATGGCGGCGCCAGAGTGATCTCTTATGTGGTGTCCGGCGTGGGTTTTCTTGGCGCGGGCGCCATCATGCGTGAAGGCGGCAGCATACGCGGCCTGAATACGGCGGCTACCCTCTGGGGGTCGGCGGCCATCGGCGCTTGCGCTGGCGCATCCATGATGTTCGAGGCCATCATGGCGGCCTTGTTCGTATTGGCTGCCAACACACTGCTGCGCCCCGTGGTCAGCTACGTCAACCGCCAGCCGGTCGAGCCTCACCAAACCGAAGTCAGCACGGTCATCCACCTCATTACGGGCGCGGGCCAGCAGCAGCAGGCGCTGGCTCGTCTGGAGGAGGTGCTGGAGGCCGAACAACTGCCTCTGTCTGAACTGAAGATCGATCAGTTCGGCGATGCCGATGTCGAAATCGAGGCCACGCTCGCCGAAGCCTCGATTCAAGACAAGGATCTGGACCGGGTGGCCGCCATCCTGGCCGCCTCGCCGGCGATCCGGCAGGCGTTCTGGTCAGCCAACACTCTCTGACGCCAACCTTGCCTCCTATAATCGACCCACGACGTCAGGAGACAGGGCATGTCCAGCAAGCGCTATCTGGAAGACCTCGCAGTTGGTGACACCTACGTAAGCGGCGAATATACCGTCACTTACGACGACATCATTGCGTTCGCGCAACGTTACGACCCCCAGCCCTTTCATTTGAGCGAAGCGGCCGCTGCGAACTCGCTGTTCGGCGGCCTTGCGGCCAGCGGCTGGCATACGGCCGCCATCAGCATGCGTTTGCTGGTAGACAGCCTGCCTCTGGCGGGTGGCCTTATCGGCGCGGGCGCAGAGATCGTCTGGCCCCGCCCCACCCGTCCCGGCGACACCTTGCGGGTGCGTAGCGAGATCCTGCAAATCACGCCGTCGCACTCCAAGCCGGACCGCGCCATCGTGCTGATGCAAAGCGACACCCTCAATCAGAACGCTGAAGCTGTCCAGCGCTTGACCTCAAAACTGGTCGTGTTTCGACGGCCCTGACCCGGGATCAGGGGGATAGCCAACTGACATGGCAGACACGCGCGGCAATCCCATGCTGTGCGCAATAGCGCAGCCAGGCGATCTGATTGTCTTGCAAGCGGTCGCCTGGTCCTTTGACCTCGATAAGCTCGTAGCGGCGTTCGGCCGGCCAGAAACGGATCAGATCCGGCAGACCGCTACGATTTGCCCGCAAATCTGACAACAGACGCTGGAACAGGCAGCGCAAATCGGCAGATGGCAGACAATCGAGCGCCTGCTCCAGCAAGTCCGGCGCGAGCAGGGTCCATTGCACAAAGGGCGATTGCAGGCCCTGCTTCTCGGCATAGCGCTGGCGGATGACGCCACGATAGCTGCCGTCATCGAGCCGCGCCAGAGCGCGTTCGAAGAGCGCAGCGCGGCGGACAACAAAATCCGGCGCATACAAATCAGCCGGACCGCGCTGAAAGGGATGAAAAAATGCGCCTGGCAGAGGAGCAAAGATGGCCTCCCAGCACAACAGGCCAAACAGTGCGTTGATCAGCCCGCTCTCGACAAAATACACCGGACTATGTGGGCTGGTGAGATGGTCGCGCACCGCAAGCTCCACGCTCTGCGCGTGGACAGGCAAATAGAGGCGGTCGGAGACCAGGTCGGAGGGGGGGGCTTCTGGTGGCGCGGCCTGGCGCAGCGCTCGCCGCAAGCGCTTTAGCATGCGCGCCATGCGCTGGGCCTCGTTATCGTCCTCGGGCTGCCCGGCAGCCTCAAGCGCTAGTGAGTAGGCCTCTTGCAGCCTGCCCTGCTGCTCCAGCACCCGGGCCAGACGATGCCGCGCACCGCGATAGGCGCTGGCGCGGTAAGCCTCTTCGGCGCATGCCCAATCATGCTCGCGTTCGCAGGCCTGCCCGATTGCCATCAGCAGGCGGGCACGGCGGTCCATCAGCCAAGGATTGCCACTCGCCGCCTCGCGCACGGCGGCAAGCAAGGCGGGGCTGGGGCCATCGGTTTCAAGCGCCTCGCGCCAGTCATGCAGGCACAGATAGGCATCGATATCGGCCCGGCTCTGGAAAGCGCGCGAATCTCTCGAGAAGTCTACGGCCTCGTATTGGTATACGCCAAGATCGGCTAATACCAGTTCATCCCACTGCTGACGTAGATTGCCGAAGAACATCAGGCGCAGCCGCTGGCAAACCGGCCCGACCTGCACCTGCCAGACGGCTGCGCGCTCGCCCGGCCACCAGGCGCTATGCGTGCGCGCCGGCCCCAAGCTCTGCAAAAGCAGATCCTTGCGCGGCAAGGGCCCTGCCGCATGACCGGCCAGCCGGGCCAGCTCCGACTTGGTGTAGAGACGCCCCAGATCTGCCGCACTTAGTTCGGGGTTGTCGCGCAACCACCCCATTGCCAAAAGCGGCGCTGCGGCCGCCGCGATATCGCCGATTTCTTCGTACTCGAGTTTTCCCGCCCGGAAGATTTCCCCCTTGCGCGCCATCAAACGCACCAAAAGCGCCTGCGACGCTTGCGGCAAGTGGCTAAAGCGGGAGAGAAAATCGCGCTCTTGCGAGTCCAGCAGGTCATCGTAGCGGGCCGCCACCCAGGCCAGCGCCCGCTGAAAATTATGCAGGTAGTAAAAGCGGTGCGGTGGCAATCTCGGTACTGGGCAATGCGGGATGACGATAGCGTCCGATCATAGCAGCCCCTGCGCCAGCGGCCGGTTTTTGCGCGGCGTGTCGCTATCGGGCTCGGCCGGGAGGTCGCCGGGCTCGAGATCGAGCGGCGAGGCCGGGGTATGTGTGAGACGGCGGATCATGTTGAAACCTCCCGCTGCCCGCCAAGCGCGCAGCTAGCAGTTGAAATAGCCTGCGCTCAAAAAATCGAGGATCGGGCATTGCGGGCCCGCGGCTGCGGTTCGGAGCCATCCGCCCAGTTCGATTCCGTGACTTCATCGGCAGCGGCCGGCGTCGGCGAACCGGGAGGTCTCTTGGGCGGGAAGTTGGGCACATCGACCAGGCTGGTGGGAGGCAACACCTTGGCATTGATGCTGACCTGCGAGCCGGAGGCAGCGTTGGCGGACGGAGAAACGACCGTCTTGTCGGCAGGGGTATTCATGACAGCTCCTGTTCGTGGACGCCCAGGGCGGGCGCGGGCCATTCAGAATTCGTGCAACGGACCCCAGCATGACTGCCCGCCGCCGGATTGGCAATTGCGGTCAGCCCTGGCGTCAGTTTGAGACAAAACTATGAAGCTCTGTTTTAACCCAAAATCATGGCTATGCAAGAGGCATCGTGTTCTCTGCAAAGAACGCGGTGTTGGGCGCAGATGTGCGCCAGTTGCACAATTCATCCGACTCGCAGACACTAGGACATATCCTGCAAGACATCAGCGCCTAAATTTGCCGCTTAGCGGCTTGATCTCTATCAAGACCCCTCTTTCAGTACTGTAAGAAAATTGTCAGGTAGTTGAAAACTGGCCGCTGCAGATCTCGGGCGACAACGGCGGGCAGCACGGCATGCAACGTTGTTTTGGAGAAGTCACGCATGCTCTCCCGTTTGTTCGGCTTTGCGCTGGCGGCCGGCCTGCTTTCGGGTTGCCTCTCATTGGCTCCGAAGTATGAGCGTGGGCCTTTGCCGGTTCCAGCCAGCTTTGCGCACAGCACCGCAGACAGTACGCCGGTAGCCGCCCTGGCCTGGCCATCTTTTTATACTGACCCGCAACTACGCAGCCTGATCGAGCGATCGCTCGCGAACAACCGCGACCTGCGCCTGGCGGTGCTGCGGGTGGCCGAGGCACGCGCGGCGTTTGGTATTCAACGCGCCGACCAATTCCCTACCTTAGGCCTGACGGCCGAAGGGGGCCGCCAGCGCACGCCGGCCGATCTCAGCATTACGGGTCAGCCGATGGTGGCGTCGCAGTACCAGGTGGGGGTAGGTCTGGCCTCATGGGAGCTGGATTTCTGGGGCCGCGTGCGCGATCTGAAAGACGCGGCGCTAGAGAACTATCTGGCCACAGACGCAGCCCGACAAGCGGCTACGCTTTCTCTTATCAGCCAGGTGGCCGATGCCTATCTGAGCCTGCGTGCGCTGGATGAACGCCTAGCGCTGACCCGCGCCACCATCGCCAGCCGGGCGGCTTCTCTGCACATTTTCCAGCGCCGCTTCGAAGTCGGGGCGACATCCAAGCTCGATCTCACCCAGGTTGAGACGCTATGGCAACAAGCCACGGTCCTTGGCGCCGAGCTGGAACAGACGCGCGCCGCCCAGGCGCAGGTCTTGCAGCAACTGGTCGGCGAGCCCCTGGACCTGCCCCAGGCGCGCGGCGGGCTGAATGAGGTCACACTCATGCATGAACTCCCGCCCGGCTTGCCTTCGGACCTGCTTAGCAACCGGCCAGACATCGTCGCGGCGGAGCATACGCTCAAAGCGGGTAACGCCAATATCGGCGCAGCACGCGCCGCGTTTTTCCCCCGCATCACGCTGACCGGCCTGTTTGGCACAGCCAGCAATGAGTTGGACGGCCTGTTCGGAGGCGGCAGCCGAGCCTGGCAGTTTGTTCCCAACCTCAATCTGCCGATTTTCGATGCGGGACGCCGCGAGGCCAATCTCGACTTGGCCCGCGCGCGTCAGCAACAAGCCCTCGCGCAATACGAAAAAACCATACAGACCGCCTTTCGCGAGGTGGCCGACGCCCTGTCCGCCCGCCATTGGCTGACCGAGCAGGTCGATGTGCTGGCCGCGACAGTGCAAGCGCAGGCCGAACGCAAACGTCTGGCACAGCTACGTTACGACCACGGCGCTTCCCCCTTTCTTGAGGTCCTGGATGCCGAGCGGGCCTTGCTGGAAGCCCAACAACAATGGGTGCGCACCCGCCGCGCCCTGCTCGCCAGCCAGGTCGCGCTTTATGCCGCGCTGGGCGGCGGCGCTCAAGCCCTGAATGCTCCCGGAGAGACGTCCCGATGAAATCCCGCCGTAAATACTTGCCCGTCGCCATTCTTGCCCTTGTCGTCTTGGGCGGCTATTATGGCTGGATGGCCTTGCAAGCGCGCGGCCCCGGCGAGGGTTTCGCGGGAGGTAATGGCCGTATCGAGGCCACCGAAATCGACGTAGCCACCAAACTGCCCGGACGAGTCGAGGATGTTTTGGTCAATGAAGGCGATTTCGTTACGGCGGGTCAGCCCTTGGCGCGGATGCAGATCGACACGCTCAACGCGCAACGCGAAGAAGCGCGAGCCCAGCATCAACGCGCCGTCAACGCCGAGGCCAGCGCCCGTGCGCAAATCGCGCTGCGCGAAAGCGACAAGGCGGCCGCTCAGGCCGTGGTCGCACAGCGTGAGAGCGAGCTGGACGCTGCCCGGCGCCGCCTGGCCCGCTCGCAGACCCTATCCAAAGAGGGCGCCGCCTCCCTGCAAGAGCTGGATGATGACCGGGCGCGCATGAAAAGCAGCGAGGCGGCTGTCGTGGCGGCCCGAGCCCAGGTGGCGTCGGCGCAGGCCGCCATTGAAGCCGCCAAGGCCGAAGCGATCGGCGCTGCATCCGCGGTGACGGCGGCTGAGGCCACCGTGGCCCGGATTCAAGCAGACATCGCTGACAGCGAGCTGCGCGCGCCACGAGACGGCCGGGTGCAGTACCGCGTCGCCCAACCCGGCGAGGTGCTGGGTGCGGGAGGCAAGGTGCTGAATATGGTTGACCTGTCGGACGTCTACATGACCTTTTTCCTTCCCGAACAGGCCGCCGGGCAGGTCGGACTGGGCAGCGAGGTGCACATCGTGTTGGACGCCGCGCCGCAATACGTCATCCCTGCGACGATCAGCTATGTGGCCAGCACCGCGCAGTTCACGCCCAAAACCGTAGAGACCGCCAGCGAACGCCAGAAGCTGATGTTCCGCGTCAAGGCCCAGATCAGCCCCGAACTGTTGCAACGCCACCTGACCCAGGTGAAAACGGGGCTGCCCGGCATGGCCTGGGTGAAGCTGGATAAGGGCGCCGAGTGGCCTGCCGAACTGGAAGTGCGGGTGCCTTGATGAGCGCCCCGGTTGTACGCCTGGAACATGTCAGCCTGCACTACGGCAAGACCGTCGCGCTGGAAGACTTGACCCAGGATGTGCCGGCCGGCCTCATGGTCGGTCTGATCGGTCCCGATGGGGTGGGCAAATCCAGTCTGCTGTCACTGGTGTCGGGCGCGCGCGCGGTGCAGCAAGGCCGGGTCATGGTGCTGGGCGGCGATATGGCCGACGCAGGGCACCGCGAACGGGTCTGTCCGCGCATTGCCTATATGCCGCAGGGCCTGGGCAAAAATCTCTATCCCACGCTGTCCGTAGAAGAAAACCTGCAGTTTTTCGGCCGCCTCTTCGGTCATGACGCCTCCGAGCGCCGGCGCCGCATCGATGCCCTGACACGCGCCACCGGCATGGCCGCTTTCCTGGACAGACCGGCCGGCAAGCTGTCTGGCGGGATGAAGCAAAAGCTCGGGCTTTGTTGTGCGCTCATCCATGATCCGGACCTTTTGGTTCTGGACGAACCTACCACGGGCGTCGACCCGCTGGCGCGCGCCCAATTCTGGGATCTCATCTCCGAGATTCGGCAGGAACGGCCCGGGATGAGCGTTATCGTCGCCACAGCCTATATGGACGAGGCGCAGCGCTTTGACTGGCTGATTGCGATGGACGCAGGGCGCATTCTCGCCACCGGGACGCCAGCCGATCTGCTTGCCGCCAGCCAGCGTCAAACGCTGGAAGAGGCCTTTATTGCGCTCTTGCCGGACGAAAAAAAACGCGGTCACCAAGCCGTGAAGATCCGTCCGCTTGCGCTGGATGCGGATGCTGAAACCGCGATCGAGGCCCGCGACCTCACCATGCGGTTTGGCGACTTCGTGGCGGTGGACCACGTCAACTTCCGCATCCGGCGAGGCGAAATTTTCGGCTTTCTGGGTTCAAACGGCTGCGGCAAGTCAACCACCATGAAGATGTTGACCGGCCTGCTGCCAGCCAGCGAAGGCCAGGCCTGGTTATTTGGTCACGAGGTCGATCCGCGAGATATCGACACGCGCCGCCGCGTTGGCTACATGTCGCAGGCGTTCTCGCTTTATGGCGAACTTACGGTGCGCCAGAACCTGGTGCTGCACGCGAGGCTGTTCCATGTCCCTGAGGCCGACATCGATCAGCGTGTGGCCGACATGGCGGCGCGTTTCGATCTGGCCGACGTGCTGGACGTGCTGCCCGAGAATCTCCCGCTGGGCGTGCGTCAGCGCCTGTCACTGGCGGTGGCGATGGTGCACAAACCGGAGTTGCTGATTCTCGATGAGCCCACATCGGGGGTGGACCCGGTAGCGCGCGATAACTTCTGGCGCCTGCTGATCGCGCTGGCGCGCGACGATAAGGTCACGATTTTCATCTCTACCCACTTCATGAACGAGGCCCAGCGCTGCGATCGCATCTCGCTCATGCACGCAGGGCGCGTGCTGGTCAGCGACACGCCCGATGCCATCACGCGCCAGCGCGACGCCGCCACGCTGGAAGAGGCTTTTATCGCCTATCTGGTCGAGGCCGGCGCAGGCACGACACCCGAGCAAGAGCAGGCCACGCCCGATGCCGCGCCGCCTATGCCCGCCCATACCCGCGGCTTTCAGCTCGGCCGGGCGATCAGCTATATGTGGCGCGAATCCCTGGAACTGCGGCGTGACCCGGTACGCGCCACGCTGGCCCTGGTGGGTTCGCTGTTGCTGATGTTCGTCATGGGTTATGGCATCAGCATGGATGTCGAAGACCTGCGCTATGCCGTGCTGGACCGCGACCAGACCAGCCTGAGTCAGAACTACGCCCTTAACCTGTCAGGCTCGCGCTACTTTATCGAGCGCCCTCCCCTGACAGACTATGACGACCTGGACCAGCGCATGCGATCCGGCGAACTATCGCTGGCCATCGAGATCCCGCCGGGCTTCGCCCGAGATACGCAACGCGGCGCCAAGACGCAGATCGGCGTCTGGATCGACGGCGCCATGCCTCAGCGCGCCGAGACGGTGCGCGGCTATGTGCAGGGCATGCACATGGGCTGGTTGTTGAGCAAGGCGCGCGAGCAGGGCAATGGGGCGGCGGGTATGCCCGTCGATATCGAAACCCGATTCCGCTACAACCCCGATGTGCGCAGCCTGCCCGCCATGGTTCCCGCCATCATTCCGCTCTTGTTGTTGATGATGCCCGCCATGCTGACCGCACTGGCGGTCGTGCGGGAGAAAGAGCTGGGCTCCATCATCAATCTGTATGTCACGCCTGTCACCCGACTGGAATTCCTGCTCGGCAAACAGGCGCCTTACGTGGTGCTGGCCATGCTGAATTTTCTGCTCATGGTGCTGCTGGCGGTTACGGTATTCAATGTGCCGGTCACGGGCAACCTGGCCACCCTGCTGCTGGCTGCGCTGATCTATAGCGTGATTTCAACCGCCATCGGGCTGTTGGCCTCGACCTTCACGCGCAGCCAGATTGCCGCCTTGTTTTTCACCATGATAGGCACGATGGTGCCCGCCGTGCAGTTCGCCGGCCTGATCAATCCCGTGCCTTCGCTGGAAGGCGCTGGTCGGCTGATCGGGGAAATCTATCCGGCTACCCATATGCTGACCATCACGCGCGGCGTGTTCAGCAAGGCCTTGAGCCTGCCTGATCTGTACAGCGCCTTCTTGCCCCTGCTCATCGCTGTGCCCATCATTCTGGGCGCGTCGGTATTGCTGCTTAAAAAGCAGGAGAGCTGATCCATGCGCCGTCATCTGGCCAACATCTATCGTCTGGGCATCAAGGAACTGTGGAGCCTGGCGCGGGACCCCATGATGCTGATCCTGATCGTGGTGGCTTTCACCGTCATGATTTATACCGCAGCCACCGCCGTGCCCGAATCGCTGCATCATGCCACCATCGCCGTCGTCGACGAGGATGCCTCGCCGCTGTCGCAACGCATCGTCTCGGCCTTTTACCCGCCGCACTTCACCCGGCCGGCCATCGTGACGCCGGCCGAGGTCGATCGCGGCATGGATCGAGGCTTATACACTTTCGCGCTGAACATCCCGCCCAACTTTCAGCGTGACGTGCTGGCCGGCAGACCGGCCGCCATCCAGTTGAACGTGGATGCGACCCGTATGAGTCAAGCCTTTACCGGCAGCGGTTACATCCAGCAGATTATCAACGACGAGATCGAGACCTTTATCAAGCGTTACCGCCAGATTGCCGCCCCGCCCGTAGATCTGGCCGTGCGCATGCGTTTCAATCCCAACCTGACGCAATCCTGGTTCGGGGCCATGATGGAAATCATCAACAACGTCACCATGCTGTCTATCATCCTGACCGGCGCGGCACTGATCCGGGAGCGCGAGCATGGGACCATTGAGCACCTGCTGGTGATGCCCGTCACCCCGACGGAGATCATGCTCGCCAAGGTGTGGTCGATGGGGCTGGTCGTTTTGATCGCCGCCGGCCTTTCGCTCGGTCTCATCGTGCGAGCGGCGCTGCATATTCCCATCGAAGGTTCGATCGCCCTGTTCCTGACCGGCGTGGCGCTGCATTTGTTTGCTACCACCTCAATGGGGATTTTTATGGCCACGCTTGCGCGCAGCATGCCGCAGTTCGGCATGTTGCTCGTGCTGGTGCTGCTGCCGCTGCAAATGCTCTCCGGCGGCATGACGCCGCGCGAAAGCATGCCGCAGTTCGTGCAGGACATCATGCTGGCCGCGCCCACCACCCACTTCGTGGAATTGGGCCAGGCCATTCTGTACCGGGGCGCCGGCCTGAGCGTGGTGTGGCAGCCCTTTCTGGCCCTGTTCATCATCGGCAGTCTACTGTTCGCGTTTTCGCTACGGCGGTTTCGCAAAACCCTCAGCCAACTCGCCTGAGGACAGGCCCCTCTGTTTCACCCCGCAAGGAAGGTTCATGAAGCAAACACCCCGCACGCCATCGCCTGCCTCGATCGTCGAGGCCAACCTCGCCTGCTGTCAACGCCTGGCGGCTGTGGCCCAGGAAAGTCAGGCGCGCTGGACTGAGCTCGGTCAGCGCGCCTGGGCCGCTCATATTGAACGCTGTCCATCCATGTTTGCAGCGCTTACGCAAACGCGTAGCTGGCCTGATTTTGCCCCTGCGCTGGGCGCGTTGGCACGGGATTATTGGCAGGAAGGCCTGAACGCCGCCGAGGCGCTCACGCACACCGTCCTGCAAGACCAGGCCAGGTTGGCAGCAGGCTGGTCCGCAGCCTTGAATGCCTGGCTGCACGATGCCGCCCATGTCTGCCGGGGCAACACGCAAGCCAGCAAAATCTGGAGCGCGATGGCTGAGCAGATGCGCGCTGCGACCCGGTCTTTGCAGCTGGCCCCAGTGGGGCGCTGAGGGCGGTTTCCAAACGCCGCCGCGCCGGCCAAGGCAGTGATAGCGCGCAAGCCATGGAACCCGGGCGCCGTGTCGCGCCCTAGAGGCCTAGGCTGGCTGCGCGGGGCCGGCTCATTCCCAACACATGCTGACAGTTCCGGCCGTGCTTGTGTCTGACGAATGGAGTTTGTAATATGGCCCGCGCCAGCCCGCCCGGGCACTGGCTTTTCTGACTGACCTTTTCTCGCGAGACTTTTATGATCAGATCCGACGACACCGGCAAGCTCGTTTTGCGCCTCGCGCTGGGCATCATGATTCTGCTGCACGGCCTAGCCAAGTTGAGCACGGGAGTCGGCCCCATTGTAGAAATGATCAGTTCGCGTGGCTTGCCCGGCTTTCTGGCCTACGGCGTGTATGTGGGGGAAATCATTGCCCCCCTGCTGCTCATCCTCGGCCTCTACACCCGGGTGGGCGCTTTCATCATCTTCGTCAACATGGTCGTTGCCCTGATGCTGGTGCATTCCGGCCAGTTCGGCAGCATCAACCCGAAAACCGGCGGCTGGTCGCTGGAGCTGCAAGGTATGTTCCTGTTTAGCGCGCTGGCCCTGTTCTTTACTGGCGCAGGCCGCTTCAGCCTGGGCGGAGCCGGCGGACGCTGGAACTAATTGCCGCTGCGGGGCAGGCTCGCCTGGCCCAGACGCGCAAACCACGCCGCTGTCCTGGGCCAGCCCGGCTTCAGCGGCGTGCCTGCTGCAACAACTGCGCCATGCCGTCATAACCACGTTGCCGCGCATGCGCCAACGGCGTGACACCCTCGCCGTCAGCGAGCTCGGGATCAGCCCCCGCATCGAGCAGCAAACCGACGATTTGCGTATGACGCGACCCGCCATCTCCCAGCATGATGGCCTCCAGCAAGGCGGTCCAGCCCAAACGGTTGACGTGATCGACCGCCACCCCGGCCTCAAGAAGCAGGCGCACGGTCTCCACATGCCCCCGTTCTGCCGCGGGGATGAGGGCCGTGCCGCCATAGCGATTCGTGCTGTTGAGGACGGCGCCATGCGCCAAGGTCATGCGCAGGATAGCGTTCAGACCTCGCGCGCCAGCATAGAGATAGGGGCTGTCCTGGATGCCGTCTTTCGCATTGACGTCTGCGCCAGCGTCGATCAGGATGCGCGCGGCTTCCACCTGGTTATGGTGGGCCGCAAGCAGCAAGGGCGTGGCGCCCGTGGCGTCGCGCGCTTCGATGTCTGCGCCGTCATCCAGCGCTGCGCGCAAGGCCGGCAGATCGCCTTGCTCGGCAGCCCGCAGCAAGATGGCATCGCCATCGCTTGCCGCCACCGGCGCGGCGAAAGACGCCGATAGCGCCAGCGCACCGGCAACAAGTGCTTTCCACCCTGTCATCTCCACCTCCGCCCCGTTCTCGAATACGCAATCGTACAAGAGCGAATTGCCTGGCACCCAGAGAGTGTGTTATAAGCCGAGATAGCCGCCCGGCATCTGCCTAGGGACGGTCTGCGGGTCAAGCTAGCGATGCTGCACCCGGCAGATAATTTTTTCAGGAGACCTCCATGACGCTTATCCGCCCCGCCCTGTTTGCCCTGATGGCCACCGCCTTGTCGCCGATGGCCAGCGCCCAAGTACTGCAAGAAAAAAACTTGCCGCTGACAATCGCTGCCGACATCGCGCAGCAGGCCGTGCAGATCTGCCTGGCCGAAGGCTACAACGTTACGGCCGCCGTGGTTGACCGCTCCGGCACGCTGCGCGCCCTGATGCGCGCCGACAATGCCGCACCGCATACGGTCAATGCCGCACAGCGCAAGGCCTACACCTCCGCATCGACACGCAACCTGACCTCCACCGTGGCCGACAACATCCAGAAAAACCCTGCCGCCAGCCAGTTGGCCGCGGTTGAGGGCTTTCTGGTTCTGGCGGGCGGCGCGCCCATCAAGGCCGGCAATGAGGTCATCGGTGCGGTCGGCGTAGGCGGCGCTCCGGGAGGCCAGCTCGATGAGGCCTGCGCCCTCAAGGCGATTGAAAAAGTTCAGGCCAAACTGAAGTAAAACCCGCCGGCCCGTTGCGGGCCATAAGGGTGTTATGTCTGTGGCCCGTCAAACTTGACGCGCCACAGACGCCCATGGCGCACCACCGTGCGCGCCGCAGGCGCCGTCGCCAGGCCGCAGTGCCATTGGGCGCAGGCAGCACCACGAAATTCGCCACATTGCCCGGCCGCAGGCCATAGCCTTGCAGGCCCAGCACCTGGGCACCGTCCTCCGTCGCCATTTCCAGCGCCACGCGTAGCGCTTCATCGGTATAAAAGCCGCTGCGATAGGCGACCAGCATGGCTCGCTGCAACATATCGCCATTGCCGAAGGGCCACCAGGCATCCTGGATATTGTCGTTGCCGGAAAAAATCCGGACGCCCGCTTACCTCAAACGTAAAACCGGCGGAAAAGCGCGATGGCCTGGCGCATTAGTCATGATTGATACACCCGCTTCGCTTAGCAACTGCGCCAGCCGGTCCAATTCGCCGTCATCGAGATCCCCCAGGCCATAGGCATGGCTGACGGCGACACGCCCGCCCAAGCCCATTGCGCGCGTGCGCCTGGCAATACGTGTCAGTTGCGCGGCGCAGATTTCACCCGGTTTGTGCAGGTGGATGTCGATCTTTGCGCTGTGGCGATCGGCCAGGCCGAACACGACATCCAGTTGTCCATCGGCATCCCCGTCCAGCTTGCTTGGGTCTATGCCGCCGATCACTTGCGCCCCTTCACGCAGCGCCGCCTCCAGCCACTGTGCCGTACCAGGACAGGACAGCACACCTGCCTGTGGAAAGGCCACCAGCCTATGTCCATTACGCTGCGCCAGCGCTCGCAGGCACGCATTACCGCATGCAGATGTGTCAGCTCGGTCGAGGCGTCCACGTCAACATGGCTGCGCATGGCCAGGGTACCCCAACTGGCGGCTAGGCGCAGCAAGGCGTTGGCGCGCACCTCGATAGACGCTGCTGCCGCCAGTTCGCGCTTTTCGACGGCGAGACGATCACGAAATCGCTTGACTGGTTCGTGCGGATGCCATTTCTCGCCGACGAAACGCTTATCCAGATGAATGTGACCGTTCACAAAGCCGAGTAGAACCAACTGTCCCTTGAGGTCAAGCACCTCGGCCTGGGCCGTATCCGGCCGTTCGGGCCCAAAGGTCTCGATACCCGCCTCCCGCAGCACGATATGCAAGGGTTCGCCCAGCGCATCCACCCCATTCACGAAGATCTATTTGTTCATATCCCTCCCTGAGCAAGCCTCGGCCGGACCAAAGCTTGCAAGGTAAGGGGAATATGCACCAGCGACAAATTCCCCACGAATCGATCTATCCGGGCTAACCCTAGTTACTCGATCACGATTAAAAATTTGATAATGTCATGTCAGTTTGATAAAGCCAAAACTAAGCAAGGGGTTTTTAATGAGTACATTACCCGCCGCCGCACCGTCGCCCGCGGTCTTACCCGCCCTTAGCCGCAAGGAAGAGCGGCAGGTGGTCATTGCGTCCACCGTCGGCACGTTGTTCGAGTGGTATGACTTTTTCATCTACGGCGCATTGGCTGTATTCATGAGCCAGGTGCTGTTCCCGCAGGACAATCCCACGGTGTCTTTGTTGGCCGCCTTGGGCGCGTTGGCCGTAGGCTTCATCATTCGCCCCTTGGGTGCTGTGATGTTCGGCTACCTCGGTGACAAGTTGGGGCGCAAATACACTTTCCTGGTCACCGTGGTGATGATGGGCGGCGCCACCGTTTTAATCGGCTGCCTGCCGAGCTATGAAAGCGCCGGCCACCTGTCATGGATTCTGCTGCTGACCCTGCGCGTCATTCAGGGCCTGGCCGTTGGAGGAGAGTACGGCGGCGCGGTTATCTACGTGGCCGAACATTGCGAGCCCAAACGTCGCGGCCTGTTGACCGGCTGGATTCAAATCACCTCGTCGGCCGGGCTGGTGCTGTCCTTGCTGGTCATTGTGGGCACCCAGGCCAGCATGAGCGCCGAGGACTTTCGCCAGTGGGGCTGGCGTTTGCCCTTCCTGCTGTCCATCGTGATGCTGGCCATTTCCGTCTATGTGCGCGCCAAATTGCACGAATCTCCTGTATTTACCCGCATGAAGCAGCAGAATCGTCTGTCGCGTAATCCGGTCAAGGAGACATTCGGGCAATGGGCCAACCTTAAACTGGTTCTGATTGCGCTGGTCGGCGTTACCGCAGGTCAGGGAGCTACCTATTTCACTGGCCAGTTCTATGTGATGATCTTCCTGCAACAGGCAGTGCAATTGAGCCAGCAGCAAGTCAATCAATTGTTAATCATCGGTTTCCTGATCGGCGCGCCCAGCTTTGTGCTCTTTGGCTGGCTGTCCGATAAGATTGGCCGCAAATGGCTGATGATGGGTGGCCTGTTCACTGCCGCGCTGGGTTACCACCCCATGTTCAACGCGCTTCTCGAGGCCGGCAATCCTGCCCTGGCCCGCGCGATGCAAACCACGCCGGTCCTGATTCACGCGGAAACAAGCGGCGGCGCATGCGAGTTTGGTCTGCAAGCGGCGCTGGTAGGCACCCACCTGGATCACAAAAAACTCTGCGTGCAGGCCAAGAAATTCCTCGTCTCGCAAGGGATCAACTTCGAGTACGCGGTTCCCGTGCCGGGTCAGCAGATCGCCATGTCAGTGGGCGGCGCGACCGTCAATGGTTTTGATGCCGCCGCCTATCGCCAGGCGCTGACGCAGGCCGGCTATCCCAAGGGCGCGGACCCGACGGCTGTCAATCGTCTGGCCATCATCGCCATCCTGGTGTTGATGACCGCGGTGGTCGCGATGGTATACGGGCCGGTGGCCTCCTATCTGGTGGAACTGTTCCCGCCCCGCATCCGCTACACGGCGCTGTCGTTCCCCTATCACATCGGGGCCGGCATCTTCGGCGGCATCGTACCCTTTACGGCCACCTATCTGGCCCAGGCTAGCGGCAATATCTTCGGCGGCCTTATGTACCCGGTCACCGTCACCGCCGTGGTCGGCGTATTGGGGGTCATCCTGCTGCCCAACACCCGCGCCCTAGCGATCGACCACGACGCGCGCGCCTGAAGCACTCCGTCCGGGCAGGGCAAGGCCCTGCCCTTCCTCTTTCTTTCTTGAGCCTGATACTCCTATGCTAGAACTCCCCCGTTTCAAAGCGGCGGCGGTCCAGACTGCCCCGGTCTTTCTCGATACCGACGCCACCGTCGATAAAGTGCTGCGCCTGATCGCCGAAGCCGCCAGCAATGGCGCGCAACTGGTCGCTTTCCCGGAAGTATTCGTGGCCGGCTATCCCTATTGGAGCTGGATCGGCAACCCAGTGCAGGGCAGTCCCTGGTTCGAGCGCCTGGCACGCTCGGCCATCGAGCTGCCTGGCCCCGAAATCGCAAAAATCGCCGCTACTGCCGCCCGCCACCACATCAATGTCGTGGTTGGTGTCAATGAGCGCAGCCGCCACGGTATCGGCACGATCTACAACACCCTGGTCACCATCGGGGATAACGGCCGTATCCTGGGCCGCCACCGCAAGCTGGTGCCTACCTGGGCGGAAAAGCTTACCTGGACGCCTGGCGACGGCTCGGCGCTGCGCGTGCACAACACCTCGATCGGCCCGCTGGGTGCACTGGCCTGCGGAGAAAACACCAATACCCTGGCGCGCTTCGCGCTGCTGGCCCAGGGAGAACTGGTGCATGTGGCGAACTACATCGCTTTGCCTGTTGCACCGAACGACTACGACATGGCCGATGCCATCAAAGTCCGCTCCGCTGCCCATAGTTTCGAAGGCAAGTTGTTCACCATTGTGTCCTGCTCGACCATCTCAGAGGAAATTATCCGCGCGCTAGAGAGCGATTTCCCGCAGGCGCGCGAATTGTTGACACGGCGCAACAGCGCCTTCTCTGGTTTTATCGGCCCGGACGGCCGCTGCATAGGCGAGCCTCTGATCGACGACGAAGGCATCGTCTATGCCGAGATCGACTTGTCGCGCTGCATACAGCCCCGCCAGATGCATGACATCGTCGGCCATTACAACCGCTTCGACGTGTTCGATCTGCGCGTCAATCGCCGCGCCCTGTACCCAGCCCGCTTTGACGATAGCCAGGCGGCCGAAGACCTGAATATCGGCCTGCCCGCCGTCCAGTTGCCCGAGGAGCCTCAGTCATGAATGCGCGTTCCTATCGCATCGGCCAGATAGTGCCCTCGTCAAACACCACGATGGAAACCGAAATCCCAGCCATTTTGCGCGCACGCGAGGCCATCGAGCCCGAACGCTTCACCTTCCATTCCAGCCGCATGCGCATGAAGCAGGTCACCAAGGAAGAACTGGCGGCGATGGATGCGGATAGCGACCGCTGCGCGCTGGAGCTTTCCGATGCGCGTGTCGATGTGCTGGGCTATGCCTGCCTGGTGGCCATCATGAGCATGGGACGCGGCTATCACCGCGTTTCCGAGCAGCGCTTAGGACAACGCACGGCCGATAATGGCGCCGCCGCGCCCGTGGTAACCAGCGCGGGAGCCCTGGTTGACAGTCTGCATGCGCTGGGCGCCAAACGCATTTCCTTGCTCGCGCCCTATATGAAGCCGCTCACCCAACTGGTCATCGACTACATCGAGAACGAAGGCATCGAAGTCGTGGACAGCCTTTCGCTCGAGATCCCCGACAACCTGGAAGTCGGGCGTCAGGACCCGCGCGCGCCCATCGACATCACCAAGCGACTCAACACCCGTGGCGTGGATGTTGTGGTCGCCTCGGCCTGTGTGCAAATGCCTTCGCTGCCTTCGATCCAAGCCATCGAGGATCGCGTCGGTATTCCTGTCATCTCGTCATCAGTCGCCACCACGTACCAGATGCTCAAGAAGCTGCAGCTCGGCACGGCTGTCCCAGGCTTTGGCGCCCTGCTGTCGGGCCGCTATTAACGCCGTTGGCAGCCGTCGCTGTTTCGCCCGCTTTGCGGCAGGGCTGGCCGTTTGATAGTACAGTCACGGCCGGCCCGTCCAATTCCGTGAAATGCGATGTCAACGCCTGATCAAGCTGCCAAACCCGCCTACAAAGCTGCCCCGGCCGATGCTGCCAAGAAAGCAGCGCAGCGCGGCATTCAATCCGTCGAAACAGGATTCAAAATCCTCGATGTGCTGATGCGCGCCGGCTCGGCGCTGCCGCTCAGCCGCATCGCCGAGGAAAGCGCTCTGACGGTCGCCAACACGCATTACTACCTAGTCAGTTTCCAACGGGTAGGCATCGTTCAACAAGAGCCGGACACCGGTCACTATGGGCTGGGCACTTATGCGCTTAAGCTGGGCGTGGCCGCTCTGGAGCAGTTCGACGTCTATAAACTTGCCCGGCCTGCCATGATGGATATCAGCGCTCGCAGTGGACACACCGTCTTTCTGGGCGTCTGGGGCAATAAAGGCCCGACCATCGTTAATCGTGTGGAAGGCGGCAAAAGCCAGCCTCTGCTGGAGCTGCGTGTGGGCAGTGTGTTGCCCCTCTTGTCGTCGGCGCTGGGGCGCAATTTTGCCGCGCATCTGCCTGCTGCGCTCATCGCGGATCTGGTGCGCGATGAACTGGCCCTGCGCGAACCGCTGGCCGACCCGTCGCGCAACGATGTCCCCAACACTGAGGCCGAGGTAGAAGACATGCTGGCGCGCATCCGGGCGCAGGGCTTCAGCCGCTGCCGCAATACGCTACTGCCGAATTTCACCTCGCTCTCGGCGCCCGTGTTCGATCTGTCGGGCACTATCATTGCTGCGCTGACCGTCATGGGCCCCACTCATCTCATGCAGACCGAACAGCAGACCTTGGATCTGCTCAAACACCATGCTGCCGAGATTTCGCAAACCGCCGGTCTCTACGGTTGAACCCTAGGCGCGCAACGCCTGACTTGCCATCCTCGCCAAATGCGCTTATGGTGATAAGGTCTGACTCAAAACAGACTTGATCTACCGGCATTGCTCAGTTTCAGCTCAGAAGCTCTGCCATCCACCCGTATTGCAGACGACCTCGGCGCCAGCCCTGGCAGTCAGGCAAGGGAATCTATCAGAGGCCGCGCGGCTTGCGCGCTCCTCTGTCGCTTTTGTCACCGCCGGCCCGACAGCGCATGCGCCAGGGGGCTGCCTTGCAACAGGCCGCACACGGCGCGGCCCATTCCCAAACGGCCACCAGCCGTCAAGTTTGTTCTGAGCAGACGTCAACGTGGCGCTCAAGGTATTGCCCACGCATAAGAAAAGGAAAAAATCCCGTATGACAGCGAGTCATTGCATCTATAGCTTATCCGGCCCCCGCCAAGCGCAACGCAGCCGCGGACAGGGGCCGGCCCCGCACACTCCCCTCCTCACTCTCGTCACGCCCGCCTATCTGCGCCTGCTGACGCTGCTCTTCTCTGCGGCCATTCCCCCGCGCGACGTGCTTCTGGCCCAACTGCGCAAACGCCCGGTTCCTCCACCCGCGGCCTAGCGCGTCTTCCCCTGCCTTGTTGTCTCTGATTCCCGCGTTCATACGCCGGGATAGGGATCGTGTTGTCTTTTTTTCTACGAACTTCCTGTGGAGGAACTTTCTATGACGATTCGCGTAGCCATTATCGGCGCTGGCCCCAGTGGTCTGGCACAGTTGCGCGCCTTCCAAGACGCCCACGCCCAAGGCGCGGACATGCCCGAAGTCGTCTGCTATGAAAAGCAGAGCGATTGGGGAGGCATGTGGAACTACACCTGGCGCACCGGCCTGGATGAAAATGGTGAGCCGGTGCACGGCAGCATGTATCGCTACCTCTGGTCCAACGGCCCCAAGGAATGCCTGGAATTCGCCGACTACAGCTTCGACGAGCATTTCGGCCGCCCGATTTCCTCTTATCCGCCGCGCGAAGTCCTTTGGGACTATATCCAGGGCCGTGTCCAGAAGGCGGGGGTGCGCAAGTACATCCGCTTTAACACCGTCGTCAAAGCGATTACCTTCGATGAGAGCAGCCAGACCTTCACCGTGACGGCGCAGGATTACAGCAGGCAGGAAGAAACGTCGCAGGTCTTTGACTATGTCGTCGTGGCGACCGGGCATTTTTCCACGCCCAACGTCCCGGACTTCGCGGGCTTCGAGCGTTTTACCGGTCGCATTCTGCACGCCCATGACTTCCGCGATGCGGTCGAATTCCGCGATAAACAGGTGCTGATCGTGGGCAGCAGCTACTCCGCCGAAGACATCGGCTCGCAATGCTACAAGTATGGCGCCCGCTCGATCACCACGGCCTACCGCAGCCGGCCCATGGGTTACGACTGGCCCGAAGGCTGGGAGGAACGCCCGCAGTTGGAGCGCGTGAACGGCAACAAAGCCTATTTCATCGACGGATCAAGCAAAGAAGTGGACGCCATCATCCTCTGCACCGGCTACCAACATCATTTCCCCTTTCTGCCACAGGAACTGACGCTCTCGACCAACAACCGCCTTTGGCCGCTGGGCCTCTATCAGGGCGTGGTCTGGGAAGACAATCCGCGCCTGTTCTATCTCGGGATGCAGGACCTCTGGTACAGCTTCAATATGTTCGACGCCCAGGCCTGGTTCGCCCGCGACGTGATGTTGGGCCGCATTGCGTTGCCGCCGCGGCAGGCTATGCGCGCCGACAGCCAGCGCTGGCGTGACTACGAAGAAAGCCTTAGCTGCACCGCCTCCATGTACGAGTTCCAGGGGCGCTACATTAGCAACCTGATCGCCCAGACCGACTACCCGGACTTCGACATCGATGCCGTAAACACCATCTTTCTGCAGTGGAAAGAGGATAAAAAGCGCGACATCATGGGCTATCGTGACCGCTGCTACCGTTCGGTCATGACAGGAACCAAGGCCTCGCGCCACCACACCCGCTGGCTGGATGCTGTGGATGACTCACTTGACGAGTATCTGCGCGAAACCGCCCCGAGCCGGGCGCGCGCCATGGCGCAGACGCACTAAGGGCAAACCGGCCCGGCATGCCGGGCCGGTGTTCTGAGTAAGGCCGAGCGCTTAGTACGCTTACCGCGCTTGCTGCGCCGCGCTCAATGCGCGAGCCTTATAGGCCCCAGGCTGCCAGATCCGGCCGGCGCGCCGGCCCGGCCAAGACAGGTTCCAGGCTTGCCGCCCAATCCAGCAAGATCGCGTCGCCACCGGCGGGCGCCATCAATTGAACCCCGCCTGGCATGCCCTGCTCATCAAAGCCCCCGGGCAGGGAAATCGCCGCCGCGCCCAGAAAATTGGCCGGACGCAGGAGTTGGCCCAGTCCGGCATGGCGCAGGTCTTGCGGATCGAGAGCCTGCGCGGCCTGATCGCTGGCGGGCATGAGTAAGGCGCCAAACCCGTGCATCGCCTGAGAAAACGCCATCATGTCCGCCTGACGGCGGCGCAGCACGGCTTCGTATTCTGCCGGGCTGATGCGCCCGCCCGCAGCGATGCGATCACGCACAACACTCCAAAGCGGTTGCGCGGCGTCTCGCGCCAGCTCGCCGTAATAACGATAGGCCTCGTAGCCCAACACCACCGAGTTGTCTTGCGCCATGCGTGCGAAAGACAGCGACTGAGGAGGCGTCCAGGTCTCCAGGGCAATACCCGATTGAGCCAGGCGCGTCAGCGTCCGCTCCCATAGCGCGATGGTGTCCGCGTCCAGCAAGGCGGGCCAGGCCTCGGGCGCCAGCACAGCCAAAGGACCGGCAACCGGCAAAGCGGGACGCCGCAGCCCCGCCACACAAGACGGTGGCAAGGCCAGCGTGGCCTCATCGTCGATATCCGGGCCGGCCAGCGCGGTGGCCAGCGCCCGGGCATCGCTCACCGAACGCGCAATCGGACCAAGCACGTCCAGGGTATCCGAGAGCGGCAGCACACCCGCGCGGCTGATGAGACCCGACGAAGGCTTATAGCCCACTAGGCCATTCAGGGTTGCGGGCGCACGCACGGACCCCCCTGTGTCTCCGCCAAGGGCAATCGGGGCCAGGCCCGCTGCGACCGCCACGCCCGAACCGCTCGAAGAACCGCCCGGCGCGCGGGCGAGCGCCGCATCCCAGGGATTACGGGCCGTGCCCTGCGTGACGTTCTGCCCCGACAGGCCGAAGGCGAACTCAGTCATGCGGGTTTTACCCAACACCACCATGCCTTGAGCGGCCAACAGCCGCAATGCGGCTGCCGTCTGTGTGCTGATCTGCCCTGCGCGCGCCTGCGAGCCCAACGTCGCCTCGGTGCCTTCCCATTGCACGGAGTCTTTCACGGCGACCGGCACACCATGCAAAGGGCCAAGCGCGAGCCCGGCGGCCAGCAGGCGGTCTGCGGCATCTGCCTGCGCCAGGGCCCGTTCAGCGGTCACCACGGTAAAAGCCTTGAGCGCCGAGCCCCGCTCGATGCGATCCAGAAAATGCGTGGCGGCCTGACGGGCGCTCAGACGGCCTTGCCGGATCTGGCGGCCAATCTCCAGGGCGTCTTGGAAATGCAGGGCGGTATCGTGTTCAGACATGAAATTTCCTGAAAAAACCCGCTTTGCGGGTTGCCCGGAACGCCTGCAAACGGAATTCCGGGCGCTGTCCGGCCCTGGGGGCCGAAGGCCACAACTGCGTCAACGAAGCTTCTGTCCCACGGTCTCGGGCATGCGGATAAAGGTGAACAGCGTAATCACCGCGCCAGCCAGCACGTAGTAGAAGAACCAGCGTTCCATACCGTTGCTTTGCAGCCAGGTCAGCAGATAGGGCGTCGTGCCGCCCAACAAGGCCACGACCAGGTTATACGGCGTACCAATACCGACGGCGCGCACGCTGGTGGGAAACTGTTCGGACATGATGGCGGGGGCAATCGAGGTGTACATGGCGTACAGCACCAGGCCAAACAATTCCACCAAAAGGATAGAACCGAAAGACGGGCCCAGCGTGGTCATCAGCGGATAGAAAAACACCAGATAACCCGCAGCGAAGACGATAAGCTGCGGCTTACGTCCAATTCGATCCGACAAGGCGCCAAACAGGGGTTGAACCAACATGAACACGATCAGCGCGACGGTGTTGGCGGCAAATGCCACTTTGGGGTCAGCCTGCACCTGACGGATGGCGTAGGTGGGCACATAGGCCACGAATATATAGAAAGCGAAGGTCGTCAAAATGGAAAAGCCCACGATGCGCAGCACTTCCACCGGGTGCTCGCGCAACAAGGTGCGCAGCGGCTGTTTTTCCACGCCTGCCTTCTTGCTTTCCGAGAACGCCTCCGTCTCCGGAATGGCGCGGCGAATCCACAGACCTGCCAGACCACCCAGCGCGCCCAACAGGAAGGGGATGCGCCAGCCCCAGGCCGCCATGTCGGCTTTGCTCAAGGTCGAAGTGAGAAGCCAGCCTACGGCCGATGCAGCGAGAATACCGACCGCCGCGCTAAAAAACACGAAGCTAGAGTAGAACCCCCGCCGCTTGGGCGGCGCCATTTCCGCCAGGAAAGTCGTGGCCGAGGCATACTCTCCCCCGAGAGACAGGCCTTGCAACAGCCGGGCGGCCGTCAGCAACAGGGGCGCGGCCAGGCCTATCGTTGCATAGGTCGGGGTCACGGCAATAATGAGCGAGCCGCCGGCCATCATCAGAATCGTCAAACCCAGCGCCGCCTTGCGGCCGTAGCGATCCGAGAAAATGCCCAACAGCCACCCACCCACGGGCCGCATGAAAAAGCCGACGGCAAAAATGCCGAAGGTCGCCAACAAGGCGGCGGTCTCATTCCCTTCAGGAAAAAACTGGCTAGAGAAGAAAATGGCGAAAGACGCGTAAATGGTCCAGTCGAACCATTCAACGGCATTGCCTACACTGCCGGCCAGAATGGTGCGGGCGCGCGACACAGGCGCAGTGGCGGCTCCCTGCTTGGCGCGCTGGGAATGGGAGGGACTGCTCATGAAATCCTCAAATGCGGTTTATTTATCGTCAAACTAAATGCTAATTTTTAATTTTTTAGCAATCCGCGAAAGTTAATTTAATGGATATTGACACGTCAAGTAAGGGTAAGCCCTTAATGCCCCCAATAGATGACACGGATCTCGCCTGTCTGATTGCCCTACAGGCGGACCCGCGCGCCTCCTGGCGCGAGCTGGGCGCAGCCTCTGGCATCGCCGAGCGCACCGTCGCGCGGCGTATCAAGCGCCTGCTCGATACCGAAGCCTTGCGCGTCATCGCCGAAACCGATCCCCTGGCAGCCGGTCGCGGCGTGGTCCTGCATGCCTGGATGCGTTGCCGGGCCGGTTGCATACCCGATGTCGCCGAGCGGCTGGCGCGTCTCGAAAACTGCCAATTGGTCGTCACCCTCGCCGGATCGGCAGATCTGATGGCAGAACTGACACTGGCCGACGAGGCCGATATGCCTGACTTGGTGACACGCGTCCTGCCCTCCATGGCGGGCGTCGAACGGGTCGACGCGCGGTTGGTGCTGCGCGCCTTCCGGCGTGCGGGCCAATGGCGTATCCGTGCTGAAAGCTATCAGGCGCCAGACGCCATGCCCGCTGCCCCCCCCGCGGGGCTCAACGATGCGGAACAACGCATGGCCGCCTGGCTCAAGCGCGACGGACGCGCCAGCCTGGCCGAACTGGCGGAACAATGCGGAGTGAGTGAGCCGACGGCACAACGCATGCTGCAAAGCCTGGTGGAGCGGCGCGCGCTGTCTTTCCGGGTCGAGGTGGAGCCCGCACTCGTCGGTTTTCCGGTTGAAGCCGTGGTGTCAGTCCAGGTCCGCCCCCAGGCGGTCAACACGCTGGCGGATCATCTGGCCCGCGACCCCAACACCCGCTGCCTGTTCGGCACCAGCGGCGCCTCGCAACTTTTCTGGCATGTTCTGTGTCAGGACAGCGCCCAGCTCTGGGATGTCGTGACCCGCCGCCTGGGTGAGCGAGAGGGCGTGCTCAACAGTGATGTGGCGGTTGTGATGCGTGCTCACAAACGCTGCGGCATCGTCCGGGCAGACCATCCCACCTGAGCGCGGCCAGGGGGGCCAGGCAGCCTCAGAGGCCGGGCAGGCGTTGCTTCAGTGCCTGCGCGATCATTGCCAGATCGATGTCTTTGCCGGGGTGCTTCTGGCAGAAGTCATACAGCACCGCCACATAGGCATTACCCAGCAGCTTGGTAATCGTGGCGGCGGTGGTGGCGGCGATCGCGCCGCCCACCGCGCTGCCCGCGCCCGGGATGAACTTCAGCATGCCCGAAACCACCGAACGGCCGATCAGGGTTGCCGCCGATGCGCCCAAGGTGGATGTCACCAGCGTGGTGATCGCCGCCGTATCGAGCTCCATGCCGAAGGTGATACCGATCTTGGCAATCATGCCTACCTGGATAGGCACCAGTGCGAACGCATCCGAAAACGGAATAGGCGCAGCAGCGGCCGAAGCAGCCAGCCCGGCTGCGACGCTCACCTCGATGTCAGCCCGCTTTTTTTTTACTTCCAGGGCTTTTTGGTGCCGGGTGGACAGGGCATTGGCATAGGCCCGCTGCTGCCCTTCGGGAACGACAGAGGCCGTCGCTCCGATCAACTCGTCCAGTCCCATCGGTGGCAGTTCGGCGTCCAGCTCTTCGATCCATTCGGGCAAGGCGCGCACAGCCACCACTGTCCTGGCACGAGGTAAAAGACGGCGCGCCTCGGCCAGAAAAACGCTGTTTTTTCTTGCCTTGGTCAACACCACGATCACAGGTATGCCCTGATCCGCCAACATGCCGCAAAGATCCACCTCCGCGTCTTCGATACGATGGCTGCTGTCCTGAATACACAGCCAGGCGGCATGGACATGCTGGTTCGGGTCCTCTGCAGCAGCCCGCTCACGGACGAGATCCGCCAGTGCCTGGCGCGAGCCGGCGTAATCCGCCATCTCCAAGCCGCGGGTGTCGATGATGGTCAGGGGATGGCCTGGCCGGGTATAGGCCTGCGTGGACTGCGTCACCGGTTTGCCTGCGCCCGTTCGGGCCAGTTCACCGCGAAACACCGTGTTGACCAGTGTGCTCTTGCCCACGCCGGTTTTACCGGCGATCAAGAGGTTCACCCTGCCCGCCCCCTGCGTCGCCGTGCGAATGGCGTCAGCGATAGCGTCTTGCAAGGTGTCGGGGCGATAATCGGTCATAGTGTAGGAACGCGGAAAAGGCCTGTCCCGCATAATAACCCCAGGCCTTCAGTCAATTGCGTGCGCAGAACGCCTGCCGTCGGCCCGCCACGGCTCATCAAATCCAAGGGTGGACTCAGATCGACGAGTTTGTAATCAATCGACCTGACTGATGCGCTTTAATGGACAGGCTATTGGGCATTTATCCCGCCCGTATGTGGCCTAATTCCGATTAGCTTAAGAGCGATAGGACCAATAGCAGTCCCGACGGCCCGAACCGCGTCGGGGCGGCTCAGGGACGGCCAGAGCCGGCGCGCCCGACATGAAACGGGCACCGCACCACGATATGCCGACTGCGCCGGGGCTGCATCCCGATCACTCCGGCGAAAACCGCATCAATGGGGGTAAGCGGGAAAGACAGGACGGCGAACGCCCGCAGCATAGAGAGGGCCGGCCCCGTCCCGAAGGCCATGGCCCAGGCTGAAATCAATGGACGGGCCTGGCTGTTACGGAGCGGGGGCTTTGACAGCGGGTTGGGCAGCCGCCCCGTCCTGGATGATGCGCAGCGATTTCACGTCCACCTCGGATAAGCCGACAAGCTCGCGATCCAGCTCTCCCGAGACCTCAACCAAGGTCTGGGGGCCGACGGGCGTACCGCGTGGAAACAAATGGGGGTCGATTTCCACCCGGATCTGGCCGGTGCCATCGTCGAGCAGGTACTTCTCGTGATTGATCTGGCGCACCAGATGGCCGCGCAGCGTGACATGGGCATCATCCGGTGCGTTTTTCATCATCTGGCTGATGGACATATTGGGATTGACCTGGGGCCCGACATACTGCGCCGAAGCGGGCGCCAGCCATAGCAGCGCCAGCATGCCCGAGGCGAGACTGAGCCCGAGCAGCGAGGGACGAAGCAAAGATTTGCGCAAAACAGACATCACTCTCTCCTATGTGTAATAAGAGAGAGCACTCTATCCAGCGTTTTATCAGGCGATAGGCGAAAAACCGAGAATGGGACTTGCCTTACCCCAGTATGTCGTTCAAGACCTCAGCCGGACGGCAGAGGCGCACGCCCTTTTCCGTCATGACAAAGGGGCGATTGATCAAAATCGGGTTGTCGAGCATCGCATTCAGCAGATCTTCGTCCGTCAGCTGCGGATCATCCAGCTTCAACTCCTGAAAAATCGCCTCTTTGGCACGGATGGCGTCACGCACCTGCAAACCGGCTTGCTGAATCAGGCCTGCCAGCGTCTGGCGCGATGGCGGGGTTTTCAGATATTCGATCACCGTCACGTCATAGCCCGCATCCTGCAGCGCCTGCAAAGCGGTGCGCGAGGTGCCGCAACGCGGATTGTGATAAATCGTGGCGGAATGAGGCATCGGGAATCTCCAGCAACAAAGCGCTCAGTCTAGCAGTCTAGGAAGATGGCCAAGCTGCCGGATGGGTGCCCGGCGGTACGGAGGGACGCGCCCACCCTGCGGGCGTAAGCGAAAACCGGGCCGCATGTGGAACGGCGCTCAGGGTGCCAAACCCGGATGGCGAGGTTTCAAGCAGGCTGCCGATCTCGGGCATCGGACAGGATAAGCCGCCCGGCACGCGGCCCAGTCTACGCAACCACAAACCCGTTCGCGCCAGCGACACGCGCACATGCCAGCTACCGCCTTCTGTCGCCTGACGGGCCAACGCGGCCTGCACGCCAAACGCCATGAGAAAACCCGAGGCGTAATCCAGAATCTGCATCGGCAAGGGCTTGGGGCTGGACTGCCCCGCCGCCTCGGCTTCGGCCTGATTAAAACCCGTGGCCGTCTGGACCAGAGAGTCAAAGCCCCGGCGGGCAGCCCACGGACCCTGCGGACCATAGGCCGACAAGGAGGCGTAGACAATACCCGGGCGAATACGCGCAACCTCCTGCGGGCCAAACCCCAACGCCTGCATCCCGCCCGGCCGGTATCCCTGCATAAACACATGAGCGCTGCGCAAGAGATGGCCCAACGCGATACGGCCGTCTGCGGTTTCCAGATCGGCATGGGCCGAAAGCTTGCCCCGGCTCGTATCGATGATGTTGTCGATATTGGGCAGATGTGGCGAGTTGACCAGCATCACATCGGCCCCATAAGCCGCCAGGGTGCGCCCACCAACCGGGCCGGCGATGATACGGGTAAGGTCGAGCACGCGAATGCCTTGCAGGGGCCGGGCTTCGGGGCCATATTTGGGCCATGGCCGGGGATCGGCGTCGCCGATGCGCTCGATGCTGACCAAGGCCTGACCGGCCAGCGCAGCGGCCTGCGGGAGGGCATCCCACTCATGGAAGCTGCGCATGGCCGCCACCACCAGACCGGCATCGGCCGCCACCTGCTCGAATTCCAGCGCCTTCCAGCGCTGCAAGGCCTGGGCTACGTCTTCGCGTGTAGCGCCGGCCGGACATCCCAACAGCGCCAGCGCCCCATCCCGGTGATGCGCGAAATTGGCGTGAATGCGCACCCAGCCCCCGTCACCGCAGCGATAGCTGCCCGATAGCTTGTCCCAGAGATCGGGGGTTACGCCATTGATCACAAAATGGCTGCGGCACTCCTGCGCGGCCGCAAGCATATCAACCGCGACCTGCTGGCGCGGCCTGCCGCGCAAATGCCAGATCTCCGCTGCGGCCAGGCCCGCAGCAGCGATACTGACCTGAGCTGCCGTGCCCACGGCAAACGAGGAAGGCAGAACCGGCTCAGCACCACGCAGCGCGACATGCTCGAGGGAGACATCGGGCAAGCCGGCCTCACTCCAGATATCGTGCAAGGCCTCTATCGAGGCAGCCCCGCCTTTGCTTTGATTGGCTCGGGCGCGGCTGAAGCGCCGGTGCAGATCCGCTAGATGTCCCATAAAACTTGTATTCGTCTGTTCTTGGCAGGACGATTACATGATCCTGAAGCCTTAACGTCAAGCCGCAGCGCCGCCCACCTGTTTCATGGTTTGACCGCCAGGCCGGCGGCGCCACGAGATTGGCACAGTTGGTCACATCCTTCCCAGAGTCTTTCATCCTCTAGGACGCAACGGCTAGAATGACGCCCCACCCCCCTTGGCTCCTTCCGCTGATGAACACGCTGGTCTGGCTGCGCAGCGATCTGCGCCTGCATGACAACCCCGCCCTGGCCGCCGCCGCCGCGCAAGGCCACACCCACGCGCTTTTTTTCGCCGCGCCGGGCCAATGGCAATCGCATGGCGATGCCGCAATCAAAATCGATTTCTGGCGCCGCAATCTCGTGGCCCTACATCAGGCGCTGGCCGAGCTGGGCTTCGACTTGTCGGTAATCACGCTGCAAGACTGGTCAGAAGCGCCTCAAGCCCTGGCCCAATTTTGCAGGCAGCACCGGATCGAAAGCGTACATGTCAACGCCGAGTGGGGCATCAATGAGCGCCGCCGTGATGGGGCCTGCGCGCAGCGGCTGCAAGCCGAGGGCATTGCGTTCGAAGTGCATCAGGGAGGCACCCTGTTGCCCCCTGGCAGCGTGCGCAACGGCAAGGGAGACCCCTACCGGGTGTTTACCCCTTACGCGCGGGCTTGCCGCGAAAAACTGCGCGTGGCCCCGCCCGCGCCCGTGCGCGCTCCCAAAGCCCAGGGGCCTGCCTTTGCACCAGCCGAGTTCGATTGGCCCCCCAGTGCGGAATTTCCCGCTCAGGCCGCCACACTCTGGCCAGCAGGAGAAACGGCTGCGCATGAACGCCTGCGTGCCTTTCTGGACGACGGTCTGATGCGTTATCACGAACGCCGCGACCTGCCCGCCGTGCCCGGAACCAGCGCCCTTTCCCCCTATCTGGCCTGCGGCGTCCTGTCCCCTGCGCAATGCCTGCGTGCCGCGCTGCGGGCCAACCAGGGAGAAATAGATAGCGGACAGACCGGGCCTCGCGTATGGATAACCGAAATTCTCTGGCGGGAGTTCTATCAGCATCTGCTGGCAGCCTATCCGGCTCTGTCCATGCATCAGCCCATGCGTCCTGAGACCGCCTACCTCGCCTGGCGCGACGCGCCGCAGGACGCAGCGGCCTGGCGGGCAGGACGCACCGGCATTCCCATCGTTGACGCCGCTCAGCGTCAATTGCTGGCGACCGGCTGGATGCACAATCGGCTGCGCATGATCAGCGCCATGTTTCTTTCCAAGAATCTGCTGATCGACTGGCGTTTGGGCGAAGCCTGGTTCATGGCTCATCTGATCGACGGCGAACTGGCGGCCAACAATGGCGGCTGGCAATGGAGCGCCTCCACGGGCGCCGACGCCGTTCCCTATTTCCGAGTATTCAATCCGATTACGCAATCCCAGAAATTTGACCCTGACGGGGTTTTTCTTCGCCGCTGGCTGCCCGAACTCGCCAATCTGGACAGCAAATCCATTCATGAACCATCGGACGCGCAGCGACGCGCGAGCGCTTACCCAAAAGCAATCGTCGATCTGAAAAGCAGCCGCCTGCGGGCCATAGAGGCCTTCTCGCGCCTGCCCCCTGCCGCCGCGCTGGGCGACTAATAGCCCTGTTTTTCGAGGCGGCGCAGAAAGACGGTCAATTCTTTGACGACCTGCTGATCGCCATGCTCTTGGGCGGCCTGCATGCCGGCCTCCCAGGCCTGCCGTGCGCCCTGGGGGTCGCCTGCGTCGAGGAGCGCCCGGCCCAGCCACTTCCAGGCCACCGAATACTTGGGGTCAAACCCCAGGGCGGCGCGCAGATGCGTGACGGCCGCGCTCAGCTCACCTTGCTCGGCATAGGCCTTACCCAGGGAAAAGCGCAGCAGCAGATTGTCTCGGCCTTGGGCCAACATGGCCTCCAGGCGTTCAGTCAGGGCTTGCATGGGACTCCAGGGATTCAAATGAGAACAGGCGCCATGATAGCGGTTGACTACTAGCGAATGCGATTTTTGCGCCGTCGGGCGCGCTACACTGACGGCCGGGCCAGTCTGGCTCGTTTTCACCGGAGGCTGCATGACCACCTTTTATGACTTCAGCGCACCATCCCTCAGCGCCGAGCCCATTCCCTTATCGCAATGGCGTGGTCAAGTCGTGCTGGTGGTCAACGTGGCTTCCCAATGCGGTTTCACGCCGCAATACTCCGGCCTAGAGGCGCTGTATCAGCGCTTCGGAGCGCAGGGTTTCACGGTGCTGGGCTTTCCCTGCAACCAATTTGGCCGCCAGGAACCCGGCGATGCCGACGAGATCCGCCGGTTCTGCGACACCCGCTACGGCATTACCTTCCCCCTGTTCGCCAAGATCGACGTCAATGGTGGCGACGCTCACCCGCTCTTTCGCTGGCTGAAGTCGCAAAAACCCGGCGTGCTGGGCACCGAGGCTATCAAATGGAACTTCACCAAGTTCCTGATCGGCCGCGACGGACAGGTGCTGGCCCGCTACGCGCCGACTGACGCGCCCGACAGCCTTGTTGCCGATATCGAAAAAGCCCTGGCTGCACCCGCCGCCTGAACGCAGAGCGCCGCGCGACTTCTTGTTATTTTTGAGCTGGGCTTTCATGCGACGCATACGGGCATGAAACTCACGCTGCCCTAATTTTTCGGAGACAGCCATGCATGGCGAATACAAAGTTCCCGGCGGCAAACTCGTCGTCGCCGATCTGAGGGTGCATAACGGCCTGCTGACCGATGTTCGGATCAGCGGGGATTTTTTTCTTGAGCCGCCCGAAGCCCTGGACGCCATCAACCACGCCCTGAGCGGTCTGCCGGCCGAGGCAGATGAAGCGCAATTGAGCGAGGCGGTCGCCCGGGCCCTGCCCGCTGACGCCGAATTATTCGGCTTTTCGCCGGATGCCGTGGCCGTCGTCGTACGGAGGGCGCTCGCATGACTCGCCCCGACTGGAAAGACTACGACTGGCAATTGCTGCATGAAGCGCCTCAGATGCCGCTTACGCATATGGCGCTCGATGCGCTCATCACCGACGAGGTCGGGGCGGGCCTGCGTCCGCCGACGCTGCGCATCTGGGAATGGGCCGCGCCGGCCGTCGTCATCGGCCGCTTCCAATCATTGAAAAACGAAGTCGACCCCGACGGCGCCGCTCGCCACGGCGTCACCGTGGTGCGCCGCGTCAGCGGCGGCGGCGCCATGTTCATCGAGCCCGGCAACACCATTACCTACTCGCTTTCCGTTCCCCAGGATTTCGTGGCCGGCATGAGCTTCCAAGACTCCTACGCCTTTCTTGACGCTTGGGTCATCAAGGCGCTCCATGATCTGGGGATCAAAGCCTGGTATCAGCCCCTCAATGACATCGCCTCCGATGCCGGCAAAATTGGCGGCGCCGCCCAGGCGCGCCGTGGCAAAGCCGTGCTGCATCATGTCACCATGGCCTATGACATCGACGCTGACAAGCTGGTCGAGGTATTGCGCATCGGCCGCGAGAAACTCTCGGATAAGGGTACGACCAGCGCCAAAAAGCGCGTTGATCCGCTACGCAGCCAAACTGGTCTGGCGCGAGAGGTCATCATCGAGCGCATGATCCAGACCTTCCGCAATATGGCCCCACTCACCCAGGTGCCGCTAGACAGCGGCGTGCTGGCTCGGGCCCAAGCCCAAGTCGAAGAAAAATTCGGCACCCAGGAGTGGCTGACGCTGGTACCCTGAGCCGTCCCATCCGGGACAGGTATTCGCCTGCGAGGTCTTATGTTCCCTTCCTCATCCCTGCGGCTGGCGGCCTGCGCCAGCCTCGCCTTTCTGGCGGCCTGCTCCAGCGCGCCGCCGGCCACCATCAGTCTTCCTCCCGGCGCTACGGCGCAGAGCGCGCCGCAGCCTGGCGCGGCCAGCAGCATCGGGGAAGTCCGCACGCAACGCATCGAATGGAAAGGCAGCAAACCCGGCTGCGAAGGGGAGTGCCCGACCATAGAAATCGATAGCGTCGCCTTTCCCGACATTCCCAGGCTGTCGCTGGCCGTGGATGAAACCCTGGCCAGCCTCACCGGCATCGACAGTAAACTGCGTGGCCAATACAACAATCTGTCGGAATTCACTCAGTATTTCTGGCGCACGGCCCAAGGCCGCGACGCGACGGTGTTCAAGGCCAGCGTGAAAAACGTCGGACAAGGTGTGGTCTCGGTCGAGTTGCACACGGGACAGTATTTCACCGGCGCCGCCCACGGCATCCCCGCCACGGTATTCCTCAACTGGCAACTGGCCGGCGGTCATCTGTTGCAGTTGGATGACCTGCTCATTCCCGGCCGACGCGCCCAATACGTGGAAGCGCTACGCCAGGCGCACCAACAGTGGCTGGCCAGCAACGAAGACGCCAAGCGTGATCCGGTCGCCTATAACCGTATATGGCCCTTTCAGAGCACGGATAACGTCGCCTTTAGCCGCGATGGTCTGGTCGCCAAGTACGATGCCTATTCCATCGCGCCCTACTCTCAAGGTGAACCGGAACTGCTGCTGCCCTGGAGCGCGCTGCAAGGCATCATCAAACCCGAATACCTCGGCAAACCCTGAGCGCTCCCCTTAGCGGCAGCGCAGCAGGATATTGTCGCTAGCCGCCTCGCTACGCCGAACGTGCGTGAACGTTGGCCCAGTTCAGCGCATTGCGATATGGCGTCATCGCGAAAAAAAACCGCAGGGCAAGCCCTGCGGTTTTCCTGGAACAACCGGCCTGAGAGGACCGGCTAATCAGGGGTAGAGACCACGCACCTGGCGCGCTTGCAAAATGCGGGTGCAGGCCACAATGAAGGCGGCCGTGCGCAAGGTGACATTATGTTCGCGGGCCACCTGGGCGATGCCGGCATAGGCTTCACGCATAATGCGTTCCAGGCGTTGGTTGATTTCTTCCTCGCTCCAGAAAAAGCTGGAGAAATCCTGCACCCACTCGAAGTACGACACGGTCACGCCGCCAGCGTTGGCCAACACGTCGGGAACGACGTAGATGCCATTTTCGCGCAGAATGTCGTCGGCTTCGGGGGTGGTCGGGCCGTTGGCGCCTTCCACCACAATCTTAGCGCGCACCTTGGGCGCATTGACGGCCGTGATTTGCGATTCCAATGCAGCGGGGATTAGGAAGTCGGTTTCCAGCCCCCAGAACTCTGCGTTGTCGAGCGCTTGGGCACCCGCAAAGCCCCCTACACCACCCGTTGCGGCCACATGGGCCAGCAGTTTATGCACATCGAGCCCGGCCGCATGATGGACGGTGCCGGTATGGTCCTGAGCAGCGATCACTTTGGCGCCTGCCTCATGGAACAGACGGGCGGCCGTGCCGCCCACGTTGCCAAAACCTTGTACGATGACCTTGGCGCCGGCGACTTCGACGTTGCGATCACGGGCCGCCTCGCAGGCCACCACGAAAACACCGCGACCGGTCGCCTCGACACGACCGAGACTGCCGCCCAGGGCGATGGGCTTGCCTGTGACGACGCCTGTGGCCGTGGCCCCCTCGTTCATCGAGTAGGTGTCCATCATCCACGCCATGGTCTGGGCGTTGGTGTTGACGTCAGGCGCGGGAATATCCTTGGACGGCCCGATGATTACGCCGATTTCACTGGTATAGCGGCGCGTGACGCGCTCCAGCTCGGACTGCGAGAACAGCCTCGGGTCCAGGCGCACCCCCCCCTTGGCGCCGCCATAAGGCAGGTTAACGGCTGCGTTCTTGATCGACATCCAGGCGGCGAGCGCCATCACTTCCGACAGCGTCACGTCCTGATGGAAACGCACGCCGCCCTTGCCTGGACCACGCGAGGTGTTGTGCTGCACGCGATAGCCCTCGAAATGGGCAATGCGGCCGTTGTCCAGCTCGATGGGCACATCGACGACCAGGGCGCGCTTGGGACGCTTGAGCGTCTCGACCCAACGCGCCAGCGAGCCCAGGTAGGGCGTGACGCGATCGACCTGTTGCAAATAAACCCCCCAAGGACCGAGGTGCTCGGCATCGAGGTAGGACGGCAATGCATGTACTGGAGCTTGTGACATAGGAGCGCTCTCCGGGCTGAGTTTGGCGAATTTTACCCGCGACATTAATATGTCCCCTAAATTGTTGCCAATTTATTTAATGGTGACACATCTAGAACCAACAACGACGTTTCCTATAGTGGCGCTCTCCCCCTGCCTGCGCAAGAGGCCGTGAAATAACAGCCGGCGTGCGGCGCACCGCCTGCGCGCCATGACAGACCCGCGGCGACATTCCAGCCTGCGCCTCACCAAGAATCGGGTCTGTGCTGGCAGGCTGCTGGCCCGCCCAAGATTCCAGGACAGACGCTCAATAGAGGCCTGCATGGCCGCTGCTCAGAAAAGCGATAAACCGCCCGCCCGGCGCCGGCGTTTCAAGTTTGACGCGAGACAGGCAGGCCTCAAGTCAGGCCGGTCGACATCCATTCGCGCAGGGCGGCGCTTCTGCTCACACCACGCCTGAGACCCTGGGCAGGCCCGGGTCGGCGAGAATGCCTGCTAAACGGCGCAGGCCGATTTCGAGGGCGGCCAGATCAGCCGCCCCTCCCAGAGAGATGCGCACAGCGTGGGGCACGCGGTCTAGCGCGCTGAAGGCTGCCGAGGGGGTCACGCCCAGACCCTGATCCTGGGCCGCCCGGATCAAACGGTGCTCATCCCAACCCGGCGGCAAGGTCAGCCAGCGATGCAGGCCGCCAGGATGGGCCAGCGAAGCGGTCGGAAGAATACCGGCCGCCAATGTCTGACGGCGTTCCAGCTCGGCACGAACCTCTCCCAGCCATCGCTGCGCCGCGCCGCTTTCTATCATTTGGGTCGCCACCGCCGTCATCCAGGCTGAGGGCATTAGCGTGATGGAGCGCAGCGCATCGAGCAGCGGCGCTTGCGGCTCGCCGGCCGGCGTCACGATATAGGCGGTGCGCAGCCCCGGCGCCAGGGTCTTGGACAGGGTGCTGACATAGAACACCGGCGCGCCGCCTTGATAGCTGGCGAATGGCGCCGGCGCATCGCCTGCCAGCAAGTAATAGGGATCATCTTCAATAATAGCCACGCCGTGCCGGCTGGCGATGTCGTAAATCTCCGCGCGCCGCGGAGCCGACATGGTGATGGTGGTCGGGTTGTGTATCGTCGGATTGAGGTAGAGCAGCGCCGGGCGGCGCGCAACGCATGCCTGCTCCAACGCCTGCGGCAACATGCCCTGCTCATCGCCAGGCACCGGACAAATCTCCCGGCGCAAGGTGCTGGCGGCAGCCAGCAGGCCCGGATAGGTCAGCGTGTCGGTCAGCACCCCATCCCCTTCACGGCTGCGCGCCAGCATCAGCCCAGCCAGCGCCGTCTGCGCGCCCGAGCAGACAATCACCCGAGCGCGCTCGATACGACCCAAGACCGGGCGTAACCATAATGCACCGGCCTCACGGTCCAGCGCCGCACCAGGCCCGACGTGATAGCTCATCAGGGCATCTTTGGACAGGCGCGCCTGCGCATGGGCGGCCGCTAGCTGCAAGGCGCGGCCAAACGCGACACTACCGGTCAAGGGCGGGATATTCATGCTCAGATCCACGGTAGACCCGGCGTCGCCGCTGATTTCAGCAGGTAAGGCGATATAGGTCCCGCGGGCGCCATGCACGGCCAGCAGACCGGAAGCGCGCAAGGCATTGTAGGCACGGGTCACGGTCGTGAGGTCCACGCCCAACTGCTGCGCCAGTTCGCGCTGCGGGGGAAGTCGATCGCCCGGCAACAGGCGTTGCTCGCGCGCGGCATCGATCACTTGTTGCGCAATCTGCTGATAACGCGGCCCCCTGCCCGGTGACAGGGGTTTCAACCAAGACAGCTCCGCTACATTGCCCTTCTTTCTGCTCATACTGCATGTATCCTTTCTGCATGGTGGCCGGATGCCATACAAACTTATATTCGCGCCTGTATGCAATTTTTCATAGGCGAAGACCGTTTGGGCATCGCGAGTGCTGCGCCCGCTACGGCGACGCCAGCCAGCGCCGCCGGCCAAGACGGGCTCAGGATGCAAGGTCAAGCATGATGTCCGGAACCCGCCTCCCGCCGTTGTCGGCAGCATCCGGCGCAAGCTTGCCATCCCCCATCGGGGCGCGCCGAGGGTCCGGCGCGTTCCGCTGAAGCATGATGGTCACACCTTCCGTGATTGTATGGAAATCCCCTCTTGAACTCGACCCCTGACGCAGACTGAGCCTCGCGGTCTATCCTAGCCCTATCGCATCAACGCCTGCGGCCGCAAGCGGCGGTTTGCTTATGTCTATCTGGAAGCGGCCTGCAGAAAATAGGCAGATTAGCCCCTGCGCCGACATCCCGCCCCGAGCGCAGCCGCTTGAGGGCATATATCCATACATTTTTTATACAAAATACAGGGCAGCTTATATTTTGCATGGTTTGTGATGGCTCTAATGCTGCGCTACACTCTCATCGTCCCGCCATATCTGCGGCCGAGCATCGCCGAGGGCCAGCCCGCCCCGTTGCAGTACCTCCATAAGTCTGCCTCGTCATACGTCACGAGCGCGCCTCGCGTGCGCCGCGCCGCCTCTCTCAGCGTGCCTAGTTGCCACTGGCAGGCCTCCTACCCGGATCAAACCTACGCCTGCGCTGCGCATCCAAAAGCTGCACGGTGACACCCCGCGTGCCAAGAATCGCGCGCGCCCCTTTGCTGGCGCGCTGTTGTTTATTGATCGAACGAGCCTCCATGTCTTCCGCTTCTGCCCCCAGCGCTCCCGCTGGACGACGTATCAACTCCCCATTCCAGGTGTTGACCGCTAGCCTCATCGGCACCACCATCGAATTCTTCGACTTCTACGTTTACGCAACCGCCGCCGTGCTGGTGTTCCCGACGCTGTTCTTTCCCAACAGCGATCCGACGACTGCCCTGCTCGCATCGTTCGCCACCTTCTCCATCGCCTTTTTCGCTCGCCCGGTAGGCGCCCTGGTCTTTGGGCACTATGGCGATCGCATTGGCCGCAAAAAAACCCTGATCGCCGCCTTGCTAACCATGGGAATTTCCACCGTGGTCATCGGCCTGCTCCCCAGCTACGAGACCGCTGGCGTGGTCGCGCCTTTGCTGCTCGCGCTGTGCCGTTTCGGCCAGGGTTTCGGTCTGGGCGGCGAATGGGGCGGCGCGCTGCTGCTCGCCACGGAAAACGCCACCGAGAAAAACAAGAGCTGGTACGGCATGTTTCCCCAACTGGGCGCCCCAGTCGGGCTGTTTCTAGCGTCCGGCGCGTTCTGGGCGCTCATGCACTTCATTTCGCAGGAAGCCCTGCTGTCTTGGGGCTGGCGCATTCCCTTCCTGGCATCGGCCGCGTTGATCGCCGTGGGCCTGTGGGTACGCTTCTCGATCACTGAAACGCCGGAATTCGCCCGTGCCGCCGAAAAGCGCGAGCAGGTGGCCGTGCCCGCCATGGAGCTGTTCCGCCATCACAAGCGCAGCCTTTTTCTGGGTATCTTCCTGGGCCTCATGACTTTTGTCATGTTCTACATCTGCTCGGCCTATTTGCTGTCGTACAACGTCAAAACGGCCGGCATGCCCTTCATCGAGGCGCTGACCATCCAGCTCTATTCCTCGTTGTTCTTTGGCGGCGCGACCATCATCGCGGGCCTGCTGGGCGACAAGCTGGGCCGTCGCCGCGTGCTGATCGGCACCGCCTTGGCCACGGGCATTTTCGCCTTCCTGGTCGGCCCGCTGCTGACCTCGGGCGACACCGGCATCATCGTGTTCGCCATGCTGGGCATGACTATTTTCGGCGTGAACTATGGCGTGATGGGCACCGCCCTGGCCGAGCCCTTCCCCACCCGAGTGCGCTACACCGGCTCATCCATCGCTTTCAATGTGTCGGGCATTCTGGGCGCTTCGCTGGCGCCCTATATCGCCACCTGGCTGCAACTGCACTACGGCATCCAGTCGGTGGGCTACTACCTGCTCGCCGCGACCCTGATCAGCCTGTATTGCATAGTCGTCTCTCCCGCCAACAAGCTATAGGGGGCCGCGCCCACACCGCCTACCGGCCAGGGGCCGATACGGCTGCTGGACGAACTGGCGCAGGCGCGGTGATCTACCCCTTACACACGGGCGAGTTGGGCGGCGTCGCGGGCCAAGGCCTGGTGGCGCTGTTGGGCCTGGCGCGCTGGGCATCAGCGGCATCTGGCTATGGTGGCGCCGACGCGGCCTGAAGCGCCGTGCCTGAGGCCCGCAGTTCAAGCGATGGCGGCAATGGCCTCGGGCAAACGCACTTCCTGCTTGGCGGCGATACGGGGCTTGGCGCCCAAGGCCGCAAGCACCGAGGCGACGGCTTCGTTTAGCCGCTCATGAATGGCCTCCGAGATACGCAGGGCGCCCGTCTCATCAAAACCCACGTCCTGGTCCGTGGCATAGACCCCGGCCAGAATATGCCGCGCGCCCAGCGCGGACAGCACGGGTTTGAGCCCGTATTCCAGCGCCAGCAGATGCGCCGAGCTACCGCCCGTGGCGATGGGCAGCACGATCTTGCCTGCCAGGGCTTTTTCATCCAGAAGGTCCAGCAGCGCCTTTAGACCGCCCGCCAAAGAGGCCTTGTAAATCGGCGTAGAGACGACAAGAACGCGGGCGTCAGCGACCTGAGCGCGCAGGGTGCCGGCGGACGCGCCGGCATAATGCCCTTCGATCAAGTCCTGCGCGGGCACATCCCTCAGCCCGATCTCGCGGATAGCCTGCCCGTGGCGGGCGAGCGCTTGCGCGACATGACGCAGCAGCCCAGAAGAACGGGAACGAAGGGAAGGACTGCCTGCCAGAGTAAGTATCGTCATGATTGCGGCGATGGCGGCGCGAGCCGGCACATAGAGAGGAGGTAGGGGAATTCTGGCAGTGACACCGGCTCCCCGTAAAATACCGGCTTCACATGTCCTTATGCGTCCTTATGGCGTCCTTGTGCGAACCAGGCTCCCGCCAGCAAAGCAAAAGACGCCAGCCTGTCCTGGTGCCGGTAGGCATTGGTGGTGACAAGCAGCTCGTCGGCCTCGGTCGCCCTTTGCAGGACACGCAGGCTTTCAGCCACGCCCCGTGCGTCTCCCAGGAACTGGGTCTCGAGACGGTCGCGCACCAATTCGGGGTCGATCCCCGACAGATCGACCGTATCGGGCGCCGGATAGGGCTGCGCACCCTGCCCGCTGCGAATGCCGTGCACCCATGCGGCATAGGGTCTGGCCAGATAGCGGGCTTGGGCCAGGTTCTCGGCCACCAATACATCGGCCGACACCATCAAATAGGGGCGCGACAATCGCGGCGAGGGGCGGAAAGCGCTGCGATAGGCTTCGATGGCGTCGAACACGGTCGCTGGACTGACGTGATAATTGACCGCCAAAGGCAAACCCCGTTCGGCGGCCACCCGCGCTGACTCGCCCGCCGACGATCCCAGCACCCACACATCCAGGTCCGCGCCGACCCCAGGCATGGCCTGTGCAGGGCTGCCATCCTCGAATAGATAATCGCCGTTGATCAACTGAAAAATCGTCTCCACCGCCGCAGCCAGCGACAGGGGCTGCGCCCCAGGGTGCTGCAATAGCCGATCACGCGCCAGACTGCGCTGCGGCGTCATGGGTGGCGGCGCCGGCACCTTGACGCCCCGCACGATACGAGGCCCGGCCTGCTCCACGGCTTGGGCCAAGAAGGCGTGCGCCCGCTCTCGAGCAGCCAGCCCCCGGCCCAGACCCAGGTCGATCCGACCAGGATACAGCGCCTCCAGCGTGCCGAAAGACTCCACCACCGACAGCGGGGTATGGTAGCCCAACAGCGTCGCGCCCGACCCGACACGGATGCGTTCGGTCACGGCCGCTACCTGCCCGATGACCACGGGTGTGGCTGAACTGGCCAGCCCGCCTGATAGATGATGCTCGGCCAGCCAGTAGCGGTGATAACCCAGGCGCTCGGCTTGACGCGCCAGATCCAGGGTTTCGTTCAATGCGAGGCGCGCATTGCCGCCGGCGCGCACGGGGGCCAGATCCAGCACAGACAAAGGAACGACGCTCACGCCACGGCCTCCCGTTTGACCTGGCTTGAAACTGGCAAACCCAGATGGTCGCGCAGGGTCAGGCCGGTGTAATCCTGGCGGAACACGCCCCTTTCCTGCAATAGAGGCACCACCCTGTCCACAAAACCCTCCAGGCCCGAAGGGATCAGATGGGGAACGAGGATGAAACCATCGCTGGCATCGGATTGCACATAATGGTTGATGTCATCGGCCACCTGCGCGGGCGTGCCGACAAAGTCCTGACGCCCGGTGACATGGATGATGAGCTCGCGGATGCTTAGCTTGTCGCGCTGGGCAATCTCGCGCCAGCGCCGCGCCGTCTCCAACGTGTCGTCGTACTGCCTCGTGCGCCCGCGCGCCACGGTACTTTCCGAGACATCGGGCTCGATGTCTGGCAGGGGGCCGTCCGGGTCATAGGCAGACAGGTCACGGTTCCAGAGCTGCTCCAGCAACACCAGCGCCGTCTGCGGGCTGACCTGCTGGCGGCGCACGCGGGCATAGTTGTCTGCGGCCTCCTCGGGCGTATCGCCCAGCACCACCCCCACGCCAGGAAGAATCTTCAGCGCATGGTCGGCACGGCCATACTTGGGAAGACGATCTTTGACGTCCCGGTAGAAGGCCTGGCCCTTTTCCAGCGAGCCGTGGCGCGTGAAAATGGCGTCGGCCGACGCCGCCGCAAACTCGCGCCCGTCATTGGAATCACCTGCCTGGAAAATCACCGGCTGCCCCTGCGGCAAAGCGCCGGTCTGCAAACGCCCGCGAATGTCGAACTGTTTACCCTGGTAGTCGAAGCCACCCTCGCCGTCATCGCCGCCCTCCCACAGATGTCGGGCCAGCGCGACAAATTCCCGCGCGCGCTCATAGCGCTCACTATGCGGCAGATAGGCGCCACGGCGAAAGTTCTCGCCTGTAAACGCGCCGGGCGAGGTCACCACATTCCAGGCGGCACGGCCTGCAGACAGGATATCCAAGCTCGCCAGTTGGCGGGCCAGGTTATAGGGTTCATTAAACGTGGCATTGAGCGTGCCGGCCAGACCGATGCGCGAGGTGACGGCGGCCAGCGCCGCCAGCACGACTAGGGTGTTGGGACGGCCTACGACATCCAGATCATGCAAGCGGCCACGCTGCTCACGCAGGCGCAAGCCCTCGGCCAAAAAGAGAAAGTCCAGTTTTCCGCGTTCGGCCGTTTGCGCGAAACGCTCGAACGAGGCGAATTCGATCTGACTGCCCGCCTCGGGGTCGCTCCAGACAGTGTTGTGGTTCACGCCCGGAAAATGGGCGCCGAGAATCACTTGTTTCAGTGCCATGATGCTTATCCTTCAAGGGTGGCGCGATAACGATTGATGGCCGGGGGCAGGCCCAGACGCGCTCGCAAAGGACCGCTGCCGGCAGCGGGCGCACCGCGCAGCAGGGGCAGGAATTCAAGATTGATGCGGTCAAGATCGGTGTCCAGACGGCGCGGATGCAGCCGCAAACCGGCATAACCCTGCGCGATCAGGCCACGGGCCTGCTCGGCCAGTTCGGCCGGGCTGCCGCGAAACACCGGCGCGCCGTCCGCGTCTGCCGCCGACGGTTCTGTTTCAAACGCCACGGCAAGATCGGCATACAGGCGCACGCCTGCGGCATTCACCCATTGCGGGGCGAACAGAATATCGGCCTGGGCCCGCGCCCAGTCCAGATCCGCCGGTTCTCGCCAGACCACGGCTAAGGGCGGCTGCCCCTGCGGCGGGCGCGGCACGATGGACGGCCCCCTTACAAACAGGTGCTCACCCTGGTAGTCCACATAGTGCAGCTTGTCGCGATCAATGAAACGGCCCGTCGCGGCATCCCGGATAATGCTGTCTTCTTCCCAGCTATCCCACAGCCGGCGAACCACCTCGACCGCATCGGCCGCATCGTGATAGATGGCAGCGCGCTCCTGCGGCACGCCGTACAGCGTTTCGCCGGTGCGCGCGTAAAGCGCGGCCGTTTCTGCAACGGCCGGCACTGCGGGAATCACGCCCGCCCGCCCCTGGCTCACATAATCCAGCGTGGCAATCGCAGTCGAGACATGAAAGGGCTCATGCTGCGTGACCGGCGCCGTGGCGAATAGCCCGATGCGCTGGGTCAGCGGCCCCATCGCGGCCGCCAGCAGGCTGGCGTCAAGGGCTGTCTGCCCTACCCCAGCTAAAGCCTGGTCGCCCAGGGTCAGAAAGTCCAGGCCGGCTCGGTCGGCACGCAAGGCGGCCCAGATCCAGCTCTGCGGACCCGCCACGCCTTCGTGCTTGATTTCGTTCAAGGCAATGCCAATGGGAAATGTCATGATCCCTCGCGGCCTAGGCAGCCAGCGCCATCGGAAAGGTGGAAGAAAACGCATGACGGCGGCCCGGAATATCGGCCAGCAGGCTGCGCGTATACGGATGTGCGGGCGCGGAAAACAGGGTTTGCGCAGGCCCCTGCTCCACCACGCGGCCCTGACGCAGCACGACGACATGGTCGGAAACCTGGCGGATGACCGATAGGTCATGCGAAACAAAGAGATAGCTCATCCCGCGCTCTTGCTGCAGACGCTGGAGCAGCGTCAGAATGCGCGCTTGCACCGACACATCCAGCGCGGACACCGGCTCATCCAGGACGATAAGCTCGGGTTCGATGGCCAGCGCGCGGGCGATGGCCACGCGCTGGCGTTGGCCGCCCGACAAGCTCCCGGGCCTGCGATCCAGCATGGCGGGGTCCAGCTCCACGGCGGCCAACAGTTCTGCGGCGCGATCCCTCCGCGTGCGAGGCAGGCCCATTCCGAAGGCCGTCAAAGGCTCAGCGATAATCTGCGCCAGCGTCAGGCGCGGATTCAATGAAACAAAGGGGTTCTGATACATCACCTGAACACGGCGGCGGAAATCGCGCAGCGCGCGGCGGTCAAGATGCGTCACGTTCGTCCCATCAAACCAGACCTCGCCTGAGCTGGGCGCTTCCAGGCATAGCGCGATGCGCGCCGTCGTGGATTTGCCTGAACCCGACTCTCCCACCAGCCCTGTCGTTCCGTGACGCGGCACATGAAAGGACACCTCGTCCACGGCCTGAAAGGACTGCGCTCCCCGGCCAAAGCGCTTGGACAGCGCATGTAGACGCAGAATGGCATGACGGGCGGGCGCCGGTTCGCGTGTCGGGCCCTCGGTCAAACCCGGCGCGGCGGCCAGCAGGGCCCGCGTGTAGGGGTGCTGCGGAGCCTGGCGCAGTTGGCGCGACGTGCCGGCCTCAACAATGCGGCCATGCTGCATCACCAGCACCCGGTCGGCCCTGTCGAAAGCAACGCCCAGGTCATGGGTGATCAACAGTACGGCGGCCCCCCGAGCGCGTGACAGGGTCTCCAGTTGATCCAGCACCTGACGCTGGACAGTCACATCCAGGGCGCTGGTCGGTTCGTCGGCAATCAACAAGGCAGGCCGATGCGCCAACGCCATGCCGATCAGCACGCGCTGACGCTGGCCGCCGGACAACTCATGCGGATAGCGCTCCGCCACCCGCTCCGGCAAACCCACTTCGCGCAGGATTTCTGCCGCCCGCAAGAAGGCCTGCGCGCGGCCTACCCCATGCACCGTCAGCGCCTCGCGGATCTGCCGACCGATGCCTTGCACCGGGTCCAGCGACTGCGCCGGATCTTGCGGCACGAGACCAATATGGCGTCCGCGCAGCGCCTGCCAGCGCGCCTCATGCGCCTGCCCCAAGGCCTCACCATTGAGCACCACCTCACCCGCCGTCATGCGGGCATTGGCAGGCAGCAGGCCCGCCAATGCAGCGGCAGTCGTGGATTTGCCTGACCCGGACTCCCCCACCAGCGCCACAATTTCGCCAGGCTGAAGTATGAGATCCAGCTCATGAACCACCTGACGCCACACTCCGGTGGGCGCTTGATAGGACAGCGCCAAACCCTGAACCCGCAGTATTTCACTCATTGCTCCCCCTGGTCCTGCGCATAACGTGCAATACGGTTAGCCGCCAGCACAACCGCGGCGACCACGAGACCCGGCAGCGTGGTGTACCACCAGGCGCTGGCGATATAGTTGCGGCCCTCGGCGACCAACAGGCCCCATTCCGGCTGCGGCGGCGGCGCGCCGAAACCGAGAAAACTCAGCGACGAAACCGCCAGCACGGCCGCGCCGAACTCCAGGGCAGCCAGCGACAGCACCGGACCGGCCGCGTGCGGCGCGATATGGCGCAGCAACACGCCGCCCAGACCCACGCCCGAGGCGACTGCCGCCTCAACAAACAGCGCGCCGCGCCAGCGTAAAACCTCTCCGCGCATCAGGCGGGCAAAGGTCGCCACATAGGAAAAACCCACGGCAATCGCGATATGCACCGTGCCAAAACCCAGCACGGTCACAATAGCCATGGACAGCAGCAGGGTCGGAATCGCCATCAAGGTATCGGCGCAGCGCATCAGCACGGACTCAACACGCCCTCCCGCAAAGCCCGCAATCAATCCCAGGCCGCCGCCCAAAAAAAGCGCGATCAACACCGCCAGCGCGGTTGCTTGCAAGGAAAGCGCCGTGCCGTATACCGTACGGGCAATACACGTCCCGGCCCAGATGGTCCGTACCGAACCAATGCGCAAAAGAAGGCGGCTGCAAAGCCTGCTGCGGCACGCCGCGCAAGGGGTCAGCGCTGGTGAACACGCCGGGGAAGAAGGCCCAGCCCAAGACCAGCACAATCACTGCCAGACTCAGGGCTAGCGAAAGCGGCACCCGCCGTAGCGGCGTAGTGATGGTCAATAGCGTCATGCCAAGGCCCTCCCACGACTGCGGCTGATGCGCGGGTCCAGCAAGGGATAAAGCAGATCGACCGCCAGACTGACCGTGACGAAAACGGCGGCGGCGAACATCACCACGCCTTGCACCACCGGAATGTCCTTGACGGCAACGGCGCTCTGGGCGAGCCTGCCGATGCCATCGCGCGAGAACACGGTTTCCGTCACCACGGCGCCCGCCAACAAATTGCCCATCAGCACGCCCGCCATCGTGAGGACCGGAATCGCCGCGTTGGGAAACACATGACCGAGCAGCAGGCGGCGGCGCGATACGCCCTTGGCGCGCAACGCTTCGACAAAAGGCTGCCGCCGGGTCAGCGCCAGAGAGCGCGCCAACACCTGCGCCAAGGCGGCAGCGGTCGGAATCGCCAGCGTGATGGCCGGCAGCACCAAGGACTGCCAGCCCTCATTGCCCATGGCGGGAAACCAAGGCAGGCTGAAGGAAAAAGCCTGTAGCAACAAGAGGCCGACCCAAAAGGTGGGCAGGCACACGCCGATGGTCGGCAAGGACTGCAAAAAATCCTCCAGCCGACGGCCCCGCGCGCCAGCCGCCGCCAACGCCAGTCCCACGCCGACGACCAGCGCGATCAGCAATGCGGCGGCGGCAAGCGCCGCCGTGGCGGGCGCGGCATCGGCCAGCATGCTCACCACGGGCTTGCCGCTCTGAATCGAGTTGCCCAGATCCAGATGCAAGGCGCCCGATAGCGCCAGCAGGTATTGCTTCCACAAAGGATCGTCGAGGTGATACTCGGCGCGCAATGCCGCCACCTGGGCCGGATCGACCACGCTGGCATCGCTCTGGTTGAGCATGATGCTGATCGGATCGCTCGGCAAAATATAGAGAATCAGAAAACTCACGGTGTAGGCAGCCCACAGCACCAGAGCGGCCTGCGCCAGACGCCGCCCCAAGTACTGCCAATCACCCGGCTCAGCCCTGCTCATGGCGGCTCCTCAACGCTTGATCCACGTGTCATAGAACTGCAAACGCGACGAGGCGTCGTAATGCAGGCCGTGGACATGCTTGCCTAGTCCGGTCACGGTCGCCAGCTCCACCAGCGGTACGGCGTGGCCCTCTTCCACCAGCAACTCGGCGGCGCGGTTCACCAGCGCTTTACGCTCGGCGGCATCTAGCGTGGCGGCCGAGCGGGCCAGCACCTCGTCCACGTCTGCGGCCTGACGCAGGTTCACATTACGACCGCTGGCCTGGAATACGGTGCGGATAATGTCCGGATCGGCACGGGTCAGGTTATAGAACTGCAAGGGCGCTTTGCCGGTATCCCGAATCGCATTCACCTGACCGATCACACCCTTTTTTAGCTGCAAGTCCACCCCAATGGCGCGCAATTGCTGCTGGATGAGCTCCAGATAGGTCACGGACTGCCAGTAATCCAGGCGAAAGGCCAAACGTTCGCCGTTCTTCACACGAATGCCATCCGGTCCTGGCACCCAACCCTCCTCCTCCAACAGCTTGATCGCGCCTTCCGGGTCATAGGCCAGCGCCTCGGGCTGCGCCTGATAAAGCGGCGTGGTGGAAGCCAGCACCGAGCTGGCCGGACGCTGATACCGCGACAAAATGGCCTGTAATTCAGGGCGGTTGATGCCTTTTACCAAGGCGCGGCGGACAGCGCGTGATGATCCCGGACTAATGGATTCGTTCGGGAACAGGGTATAGACCAGGCCCGGATTGGCACGCGCCAACACGGGCAGTCCACGGGCCTCCAGCAAGGGCTCATCCTGGGGCGGCACCTCGGTGTTGACGTCGATCTGGCGCGACAACAGGCTGCCCGTGCGCACGCCAGACTCCGGGATTACGCGAAACTCAATGCCCTCCAGATAGGCGCGGCCTTGATGCGCAGCCAGCGATGACGGCCAGCCGTAATCATCACGACGCGACAATCTGGCGGACTGGTTTTGCGTATAGCTGTCCAGCTTGAAAGGCCCGGTGCCGATCACCTTGCCCTGGCAGCGCGCCTCATAGGACTCAGCCAAGGTGGCCTTGGAGAGCAAGCCCATGCTCATGGTCGACGTGGCTTGTAGAAACTGCGCGTTAGGGCTTTTGAAAATCACCACAACCGTGCGCGGGTCGGGGGTTTCGATCCGGTCTAGGCCCGCCAGATAGGTCGAGGCCAGCGAGGCCCGGGCGCCCATCTTCACGATGCCCTCAAAGTTAGCCTTCACAACCTCGGCATCCAGAGGCGTACCGTCGGAAAACCTCACGCCATCGCGCAATACAAAGCGAAAGCGGCGGCTATCGTCTTCCACCTCCCAATGCGTCGCCAGCCAGGGCACGACGTCCCCGGTCTTGGGGTCCTGGTCAGTCAGCGAGTCGGTGATCTGGCGGGCAATATTCAGGGCCGTGTTATTGCCGGGCTGCTGCGGGTCCACGCAAAGCGGGTCACCTGCCAGCGCCACTTTCAACACCCCACCGGATTGCGGGGCCGCCATCAGCGCCGGCGCGCACAAGGCCAGCAGCAGGGGCGCATAGCGCCATTGTCGAACGATGTCTCGCTTAGGGCTTGCAGAGAAATGCATGGGCTCTTACCTGTGTTTGAGTGACCAGGCATCACTCTAAACAGCCCTTTCTGCCGCCCTAAATACATTCTCCGGATTTAAAAATCCGGCAGTTGCTAATGCACTGCGCATATACATAAGCCGAAAAAAGCCGTCGGCGCCATGCTAAATCGCTTGACTTACGATAGATCTAAGATATATCTTTATCGTTATATTTACGATATATCTTAGATCTATCTCAAGAGACCAAACATGCACTCTCATCATGTCCGTGGCGGTGATCCTTTCGAACAAGAAGGCGGCCGCCGCCGCGAGCGTGTCTTCCCGCCAGGCGCCATCCGCCTGTTGGCGCTGTCCATATTGGCCAGCCAACCCTGCCATGGTTACGAAGTCATCCGGGCCATTGGCGCCCTGGTGGGCGGCGACTATAGCCCCAGCCCCGGCACCATCTATCCCACGCTGGCGCTACTCGAAGACATGGGCCTGGCCACGGCCAGCGTCCTAGATGATGGCCGCAAGCAATACCGCATCACCCCGGCCGGGCAGCAGCACCTCGATGCCCATGCCGAAGACCTGGAACGGGTGCGCCGCCGCCTGGCGCAAGAACGCCCTGCGCGTCCGCCCCAACTGCAACGCGCCATCGAAAACTTCCGCGCGGCGCTACGTCTGCGCCTGGAGGCCGACCGCGACGCAGCCACGCTGGAACGCCTGATTGCCATCATTGACCGCGCCGCTGTCGATATCGGCCGCGCCTAAAGAAGAGAAGCACGATGAAACAACACCGCTACCGCATCACGGTCGAACATCTGGCCGACGCCCATGGCCAGCCCTCGACCCATGCTGGCCCGCTACAGTTCGAAACCGGCAACCACGACGACATCCTGGCCATCGTGGAACGCGTCAAACAGCGCGGCGACCTCGACGCACGCTCCGCGACGGCGATGGCCGTGGGCTTGAAGCTATTCGGTGAAATCATGCTGGAAAACCGCAGCCACCCGCTTTTTGCGGCGTTTCGGCCCCACTTCGCCGATTTCATGAAACATCTTAAAAGCGGTGTGCCTCAGGCCGGCGCTTGATCCCGAGATCCGGGCGGCGTTTTGCTAAGGCCGCCCTTCGGTCAGGGTGGCCACGGCCGAGGCCGGCAACATGGGGCCATGACCCAGCTCGGGAAACTCGCGCAAGCTGACCTGTAAGCCAGGCTTGGCCGCCAACAGGCGGGCGATGGACGCCGTGTCGCCCGTGGTGGCCCGCCCGGCCATCCGCTCCTGGCCTCCTATCATCAGGCGCAAGCTCAGCGGGACTGACGGCTGCCAGGCCGCCAATCTTTCCTGCATATAGGGCGCGTTCCACCACAGGGATGGGCTGGCCGCCACATAGTGCTGGAAGCTCTCGGGGCGGGTTAGCAAGGTCTCCAGAACAAACAGCCCGCCATAAGAATGGCCATAAAGCGTCTGCCGCTCGGGATCGACCGGCACCTGGCTGGCCACCCAGGGTTTGACTTGGTCTTCAATAAAGGCCAGCCACTGCGCCGCCCCGCCGTTGCGCCGTCCCTGGGCGCGCGGGTCGGGCGTGCCTTGAGCGCCCGCGCCGGGCAGACGCGGCGTGTAATCCCAGGCCCGCGCCGCGCCGTCCACACGGCCTGGACTGTCATACGCGATGCCCACCACCACGGCCTCGGGCTTGAAGGCATCCGCCTTGGCCAACGCCTGAAACGCAGCCGTGCCGTCCAGCATATAGACCACCGGCCACCCCATTGCCGGCGCCGGCCCGAGCGGAGCCCAGAGATAGATGCGCGCGGCGGTCAGCCCCCCCTCGCGGGGCATGATCTCTTGTTGAACCAGTCCCAGAAGGCCCAGGCGGGCCCGCTCAAGCGCAGGGTCGAAATCTTGCGGCTGCGGCTGAGCCGAGACGCCCCCCGCCGCAAGCAACAGCAAGACAGCCAGCGCGCGCCGCATCAGTAACTCACCGTCATGGTCGCGTAGTAAGCGCGGCCCGGCTCGTTATAAGTCGCCGCGCCCGCGGTGGACGCATTGCCTTCACGGTACTGGCGCTTGTCGAACAGATTGCTCACACCCACCCGGAAACGCAGGTTCTTATTGACCTCGTAGCCCGTGCTCAGACCCGCGAGGGCGTAGGGGTTGACGCTTTGCAGACCATCACCCGACAGCGTGTTGCCCGTGCGCTCGTTGACCGACGGGCCCTGCTGCTTGCCGTAATAGGTCAGGTTGGCCTGGAAAGACAGCTTTTCGGTATAGAACCAGTCCAAGGTGCTGTTGATCGTGTACTTGGGAATCACGCTCAGCGGCTGCCCAGAACTCTTGTTCTTGGACGTGATCATGTAAGTGAAGTTGGTATTCCAGTCCAAGTTGGCGGCAAGCGGCACAAACAGATTGCCTTCCAAGCCTTCGACCACGGCTTTGCCGCTATTGGCCCATTGCAGCACGCGCGCGCCATTGTTCAGACGGTACAGCACGTCCGTGCTCGAGATGATTTTGTTTTTGTAATCGTTGCGGAAGTAAGCCATCGAGGTGCGCCACGTGCCCGGGTCGTACTCGAAGCCGATTTCCTTGTTGACGCTGATTTCCGGCGAAAGATTGTCATTGCCGACCAGATAGCAACCATTGGAATTAGTCTGCGAGGCCAGGCAACCCTGACCCCGGCTATAGAGCAGATAGTTCGGGTTGGACTGATACAGATTGGGGGCCTTGTAAGCGCGCGCGATACCGCCCTTGATCTTGAAGGCGTCGGTCGCGGCCCAGGAGGCGTTCAGGCTGGGACTCCAGTTATTACCGAACTTGGAGGTGTAATCCAGGCGCATCCCCGGGGTCAGGGTGACATCCTGGCTGGCTTCAATATTGTCCTCGACAAACAGCGCATAGCTGCTCTGCGTCGCCTTGGGATCGCGATTGGCCGGGCTGGTGCCGCCTATCGTGCCGCCGGTATAGGTCTGCCGCAGGCCGCTGGGGTCCTCCAGCGATTCATGCAGGTATTCCGCGCCCACCGTCAGCATCTGGCTCAAGCCCAGGTTCAAGGGCAGGTTCACTTCGCCCGCTGCGCGCCAGTTTTTCAGGCGCGCCGTTGCGAAACCATTACCGTTGGGCGCGCCTTCTGGGCCGCCCGCCAAGCCTTCCTCACGGCGGGAGTTACGGGTGTAGTCGTAGGCGATGTTGGCCCGCGTCGTTCCCCAATCGTACGCGCCGCGATGCGTCAAGGCGAAGTTGTCGCGGTACATGATGTTGGTTTCCTTGCCATACAGGGCATCGGAAATCGCCGTATTGGCGTTGTTCATGGTATCGCCCGCGAACAGATTGCCCTGGCGGCTGAAACCCGCGTCCAGATCAAAGGTGTTGCGCGAATCGGGCTTCCAAGAGAACAGCGCGTTCATGTCCTGATTGATCACGCCCTCGCGCCCTGCGGTCGTGGTCACGCCATTGGTGCCGGCCGGCGCATAACCCGCGTTGATGTCACGTGCATCCGGATTGGTCTTGTTGTAGTTGCCATAAACACGCATCGACAGCGTGTCGTTGATGGGCGTGGACAGACTCACATTGACCCGGTTGGTGTTGCCTTCCTTGCTGCTTTCGGGCTGGTTGACATAATAGGTCGCACGCGCCGTGGGTTTTTCCGCCGGGCGCTTGGTGATGATGTTCACCACCCCGCCCATCGCACCCGACCCATAACGGGCCGCGGCCGGGCCGCGTATGACCTCGATACGCTCCACGTCCTCGGCCGGCACCCAATTCGAGTCGCCACGCGTGTCGCGGTCGCCGTTCCAGCCATAGCGCACCGAGTTACGCGAACTCACCGGCTTGCCATCAATCATGATCAGGGTGTTTTCCGGACCCATGCCGCGGATATCGATCTGACGATTGTTACCCCGCGCGCCGCTGGCGCTGTTACCCGTCAGGTTCACGCCTGGTTCACGCCGAATGATGTCCGCCAAATCATTCACCGGCGGACGGCGCTGAATTTCCTCGGCGGTAATGATGGAAACCCCCAGCGATTCCTTGACCTCCTCTTCGGCCGTGCCCAAGACCTGCACAGCGGGCAGATCCTTGACCTGCGAAGGGTCGTGCAACTGGGTCTGCGCCACCGCCGAACCGGCAACCGAAAGCAGAACCACCGAACCGGCGTACTGCCGCGAAAAACGCACGAGCGACATGCAAAACTCCCGTCAGGTGACACTCCCTATCTTGAGTGTCACTTTTTATATAACAATGATTTGTATTACTATTTGTTTTCACTAATTATGTCAGTTTGTCTAGCTAGCGGTCTTTGCCGTGCCACCACAAACCTTTGCCCAAGCACCAAATGACGGAACGCTTCTGCGCCACCCCTATCTGAGCGCGCTGGCCGAAAGCCGCGCCTGCTTCGAGGGCCTGCTAGAAACCCATCAGCTCGGCTTCGGCCTGACCTTGCAGCGTGTTGACTGGCGCGACCTGCAAGGGGTGCCCATGCGCGGCCATGAAGGGCCGGGGCTGTACCTCGTGCTGATGCTGGCGGGTGGCACCGACCTGAGCGCCGAGGGCAAGCTGCTAATGCAGGCGCTCGCAGGCCACGGCGTCATCTGGGGCGCAACCGCGCGCCACGAAGTCCAGCGGCAGTCACGACGCGGCGACATCGAGCGCGGCCTCATCCTGCGCATCAGCACGTCCTGGCTGAATGAGCGCGGCTGCCGGGTGTTGCGGCAACTGGCGCAAACCCACCTGGAGCCGCGGCGCTGGCAACTCTCACGCTGCTCCCTGGCCCGGGTGCAGCAAGTGCTGCATCCTCCGAGGCAGAGCGCCGATCTGCTGCCGCTTTATCTAGAGGCGCGCGTGCTGGAGTTGCTGCGTGAATCGGCCCTGGCGCTACGCGAAGAGCGCACCGCAGAACCGCCGCTGACACAACGCAAATACCTGCGCATGGTGCAGGTGCGGGACTTACTGGAAAGCGGTCAGGCCGACGACTGGCCCTTGGCCCGCATCGCAGCCGAGCATCACCTCAGCGTCAACACCCTGCAACGGCATTTCCGCGCCGCATGGAATAGCTCGATCGCCGAGTACCGGCGAGATGCCCGTCTGCGCCGGGCCCGGGCTGCGCTGGAGCGCGAGGGTGTCAGTGTCGCGGATGCCGCCGAGATCGCGGGCTATAGCAGCCCGGCCAACTTCGCCACGGCCTTTCGCCGCGCCTACGGGATTGCGCCGCGTGGCGTGCGAACCTAGCCTGCGGCATCCAGCCTGGCGGCCTGCCGCGAGCGCTTGACCTCATACATGCGCGCATCGGCCAGGCGCACCGCCTGGTCTGCATCCAAGGCGTCGCGAGGACCGATAAGGGCCACGCCCACACTGGCGCCGTCATAGGGCAGGGTCAAGCCACCCAAGGCGTAATCCCCTGAAGAGGCATCCTGCACACGCTGTTGCAAGGCCCGGGCTGCCTGCTCGGCCTGCTCACGGCCCTGCGGGCCCGACGCCAGCAAGAGAAACTCGTCGCCGCCCAGACGGCCTAACACGTCGTCTGGACGCAATGCCCCCGCGACACGGGCGCCCAGCGCACGCAGAAAGGCATCGCCGACCTGATGGCCGTAGTTGTCATTGACCTGTTTGAACCCGTCGAGATCCATCAGCCCGACCAGCAGGGTTTCGTCTTTTACTCTGGCGCGACTCAGCATAAGCTCGAGCGCCTGGAATAAAGCACGCCGATTGGGCAGGCCTGTCAAAGCGTCATGCATGGCAAAGTCACGCAATTGCTGATTGGCGTCCTGAACCTGCGTAATCAGCATTTCGCGCTCAATAAAACTGGCCACCAGGCTAGAGAACAGGACGATCACGGCTTGGGCATCCTCGCGCATGGGCTTGATGCTGGCGCTGGCAGCACAGATGGTGCCCAGCAGATGGCCGTCTTTGGCGCGCACGGGCGCGCTGAGATAGGTCTTGATGCCCAAGGCCCGCGCGGCATCTGAATCCCCCCAACGGCTGGCGACATCATTGGTGTACATACAGCCCTCGGCCAGCGCACGGCGGCACAGGGTGTCCGACCAGCTCACTTCCAAACCTTCAGGGATCTGCATGTCCCCCGCATTGCGGGCGTAATCGACCCGCTGGCGGTTTTGGCTCAGATCAATGGATGTCAGATAGGTGGATTCCATGTCCGTGACCGTGCTCAGCATGTCGAGCAAGGGGCGCGTGAGCTGCTCCAGGGTTCCGGCGGCAGGCAAAGAGGCAGACAGTTGCGAGATGAGTGAATTCAAGGCTCAGATCACAAAGATGGGCTGGTCATCCGATCCTAGCCCGGCTATTGCGCTTTAGGCAAGTTGGCGGGCGGGCGGTACTCGCCGCGCGCGATGGCCTCGATAATGGCGGCCCGCTGCCCAGCCGCTTTTTTCAGGTTGGCGGCCGTGGGCTTAAGGCGCAATCGCTGCACATGCTGACGGCCCTCGAACACAAAGCCGATCTCGATGGACGACTCCGATGCCGGGCGCACGCCCTCAAACCCCTTGCTCATTGCTTATGCTCCTGCTCTTGCCCATCAGGCCTGAAGTGCCATTATCGCCCGTGCTTTCCATTCCCGCCCCGGCTTCGTACAATAGCCGCCCATGACCGGCCTCGCCCCCCACCTGCTCAACATTTGCACGCCCGCCCTGCCGCGCGCGCGCCAGGCCGGCGTTTCCCCAACGCTCGCCGCAGATGATTAAGCCCGGCGACCACCTCCCTCTGTTCTAAGCGCATTCATTCTAGGTCGTCGGGCACATCCCGCGCCCTCAAGCGTTCGTCTCCGACGCACGCGCAAACCCGCCAGCTGGCGGGCGGAAGGAATTGCATGGACATCACCAAAGCCTTCATCAAGGCCAAACAACCCTGCGCGGACGGCTTTCGCTGGTATGTGCGCAACGCCCGCCAGGAAAGCAGCTACCAAGAGATCCTGGACGCGCTGGTCGCGGACGGTCGGATCAACGACGCCTGTTGGCTGCTGGATCAATTCGGCCCCACCGACGCCGTGCTCACGCTCGATCACGTCGATGCTGACGCCCTGATTTTCGCGGGCACCATTCATGTGCGCGGAACGATCGAGGTAGCAACCATGCTGCGCGCCGGCCGCGATATCCGTGCCGGCGGTGGCATTGCTTCGGGCGGCAGCGTCATTGCGGGCGGCGACATCAAGAGCGGCGCTGCCCTGCGGGCCGCAGAAAAGTTACGGGCCGCAGGCCTGATCCAGGCAGAATGGAATGTGCATTCGGGCTCCGAACTGGAGTGTGAATCCCTGCGCGCCGGCTGGGACTTACTGAGTCAGGGCCCGGCCCGCATCGCGGGTGACTGTAGCCTCGGCGAAGGCCTTACTGCCCTGCAAGACTTCTATTGCGCCAAGGGTCTGCGCACCGGCGGCGCGATTGATGCCGCCCAGCGCTTGCAAACCGGCCATGGCATCGAGTGCGGCGCCGATCTGCGTGCCGGCGGCCATCTCGAGGCGGGCTGGGGGATCAAAGCACGCGGCGACATCCACGCCGAAGGCAGCATCCGGGCGGGCGAAAGTCTGTCCGCCGAGGGCCAAATCAAGGCCGGCGACGGCTATGGCGTCTATGCCGGCGTCGAAGTCAGCGAACATGCCTGGGAGTCCAGCGCCCGTGTTCATGCTAATCGCCCCCCTCAGGAACTGCGCAGCGGTTGGTGGGCCGGCCCCCTGCCCGGCCTCGGACTGGCGTTCTGAATCTTCGGCCTGCAAGCCTGGCCGATTCAGGCTCGCCCGCCGGACGGCGCAGGCATTACAATCTGAAGATGTGGCGGCCCAGCCGCTTCCCACAGGGGAGGCGCGTGCCGGCATAACCAGGCAAGACGCTGCCCGGGATGCGCCCGCTTTTCCGCTCTGACGAGCGGCCAAGCGAACGCCTCTCGGCTCGCGGCGCTCAGCGGCGGCGCGTCTACCTGCTTGAACACTCCCGACAAACTCTACCGCGCATCGCGCAAAGTATGTCCGGATGCGCGCCGCGCACACGGGCAGTCAAAAAGACTATGTCTAACACTCCCAAGATCATCTACACCTTCACCGACGAAGCGCCGGCCCTGGCCACGCGTTCGCTGCTGCCGATTATTCAAACCTTTGCCAAGCCCGCCGGTATCACCTTCGAAACCCGCGACATCTCCCTGGCAGGCCGCATCATCGCCGTGTTCCCCGAGTTCCTGACCGAGTCGCAACGCATTGGCGACGCCCTGGCCGAACTCGGCGCACTGGCGCTCAAACCCGAAGCCAACATCATCAAGCTGCCCAACATCAGCGCGTCGATGCCTCAGCTCAAGGCCGCCATCAAAGAGCTCCAGGAGCAAGGCTATAAGCTGCCCGACTATCCTGATGAGCCCAAGACCGATGCCGAGCGTGACATCAAGGCCCGCTACGACAAGGTCAAGGGCAGCGCCGTGAACCCGGTGCTGCGCGAAGGCAACTCCGACCGCCGCGCTCCGCTGTCGGTCAAGAACTACGCCCGCAAGCATCCCCACAAGATGGGCGCCTGGTCCGCCGACTCCAAGTCGCACGTCGCCAGCATGGAAAGCGGCGACTTCTACGGCTCCGAAAACTCGGTCACGCTGACCGAGGCGGGAAATCTGTCGATCGAACTAACGGCCGCTGACGGCAGCAAGACGGTCCTGAAGGACAAGGTCGCCGTCAAGGCAGGCGAAGTCATCGACAGCGCCGTGCTGTCCACCGCCAAGCTGCGCAGCTTCCTGCAAGCTCAGATCGACGATGCCCGCCAGCAAGGCGTGCTGTTCTCGGTGCACCTGAAGGCCACCATGATGAAGGTCTCCGACCCCGTCATCTTCGGCCACGTGGTTTCCGTGTTCTACAAAGAGGTGTTGGCCAAGCACGCCGACGCCCTCAAGCAGGCTGGCTTCGATCCGAATAACGGTATCGGCGACCTGTATGCCAAGCTGGGCAGCCTGAGCGCCGACCAGCAAGCCGCCATCAAGGCCGACATCGAAGCCCTGTACCAGGCTCAGCCCGGGCTGGCCATGGTGAACTCCGACAAGGGCATCACCAATCTGCATGTGCCCAGCGACGTGATCGTCGACGCCTCCATGCCGGCCATGATCCGTGACTCGGGCAAGATGTGGAATGCCGCCGGCCAACTGCAAGACACCAAGGCTGTCATCCCCGACCGCTCCTATGCCGGCGTCTACCAGGCCGTCATCGAAGACTGCAAGCGCAATGGCGCCTTCGACCCGGTAACCATGGGCAGCGTGCCCAACGTGGGCCTGATGGCCCAGGCCGCCGAAGAATACGGTTCGCACAACAAGACCTTCATCATCCCGGCCGACGGCGTGGTGCGCGTGCTCGACGCCAACGGCAAGGCCCTGCTCGAACAAACCGTCGAGGCCGGCGACATCTGGCGCATGTGCCAGACCAAGGATGCCGCCATCCAGGATTGGGTCAAGCTGGCCGTCACCCGCGCGCGCGCCTCGAATACGCCGGCCGTGTTCTGGCTCGATGAAAAGCGCGCCCACGACGCCCAATTGATCGCCAAGGTCAACACCTACCTGAAAAACCACGATACCAGCGGCCTGGATCTGCGCATCCTGCCGCCCATCGAGGCCACCCTGTTCTCAGTCGAACGCATCCGCGCCGGCAAGGACACCATCTCGGTCACCGGCAACGTGCTGCGCGACTATCTGACCGACCTGTTCCCCATCATGGAACTGGGCACCAGCGCCAAGATGTTGTCCATCGTGCCGCTGATGGCCGGCGGCGCACTGCTGGAAACCGGCGCAGGCGGTTCGGCGCCTAAGCATGTGCAGCAATTCCTCGAAGAGGGCTTCCTGCGCTGGGATTCGCTGGGCGAGTTCATGGCCCTGGCGGCCTCGTTGGAACACCTGAGCACCGCCTATGGCAATGCCCGCGCCAGCGTGTTGGCCAAAGCCCTGGATCAGGCCACTGGCAAGTTCCTGGATAACAACAAGTCGCCCGAGCGTAAGGTCGGCGGTCTGGACAACCGCGGCAGCCACTTTTATCTGGGCATGTACTGGGCGCAGGCCGTGGCGGAACAAACCGAAGATAAGGAACTGGCCGCGCTGTTCGCGCCGGTTGCCGCAGCGCTGGTCGCCAACGAAGCCAAGATTCTCGACGAACTGAAGGCCGCTCAAGGCAAGCCGGTCGATATCGGTGGCTACTACCAGCCCAATGCCGAGAAGAGCACCCAGGCCATGCGCCCGAGCGCTACGCTCAACAGCATCCTGGCGTCTATCGCCTGATCGCTTCGCGCATCATGGCAAGCGGCCTTCGGGCCGCTTTTTTTTGCGCGTCGCCCCGCCACCCGTCTTACTAGACGCAAAGCCATCCCGGCTTTCTTCTGAGAAATTCGAATGAAAGCAGAATGAAACTTAATGACGTTTTACCAGGATTTACCCGAACTTAATCATTAATTGAAAGCGGAACGGAAGTTTCGGCTTTTAGACTGCACGCCTTTTCAACCTAACGTCAGCTTTGCTTAAGACAGTCGTCAGCCAAAAATACTAGGAGACTTAAAGATGCAGCAAGACGCAAGGCCCGCCCGCCGGGAATGGGTGGCCGGCGGCACCATGATCGTGTTGGGGCTGGCGGCATTCGCCCAGGCCACGACGTATCAACTGGGCACGCTGGGTCGTATGGGGCCGGGCATGTTCCCGGCGATTCTGGGTGTGCTGCTGGCGCTGCTCGGCATAGGTATCGCTTTTAGCCGCCAGCCCGCCGAAGACGCCGCAGAGGCCACGTCGCCGCAATGGCGCGGCTGGGGCTGCATCACGGGCGGCCTGCTCGCCTTCATGCTGCTTGGGCAATATGGCGGCCTGATCCCCGCCACCCTCGCCCTGGTTTTCATCTCCGCGCTGGGCGATCGACAGCACAGCGTCAAAACCGCCGCCCTGCTCGCCGTCGGCGTGACGCTTCTTGGCGTCGCCATCTTCTCCTGGGGCCTGCAATTGCAGGTTCCTTTGCTGCGCTGGGGCTAAACACATCATGGAAATTCTGAACAACCTAGCTCAGGGCTTTACCGTCGCGTTCGCCCTCGACAACCTCATGTGGGCAGCCTTCGGCGTCTTCATGGGCAATCTCATCGGCGTGCTGCCGGGAATGGGCGTGCTGGCGGCCATCTCCATCCTGCTGCCCCTCACCTACACCATGACGCCGACGGCGGCCCTGGTTATGTTATCTGGCATCTACTACGGCTCGCAGTATGGCGGCGGCATCACCTCCATCATGCTCAATCTGCCGGGTACCGCCTCGCACGCGGTGGCTTGCCTGGACGGCAACCCACTGGCGCGCAATGGCAAGGCGGGGTCGGCGCTGTTCATGCTGATGTTCTCGTCCTTCTGCGGCGCATCCGTCGGCATTCTCGCGATGATTCTGTTCTCGCCCATGCTGGTGGACATCGCGTTCAAGTTCGGCCCTGCCGAATACTTCTCGATGATGATGCTGGGCCTCTTGGCCGGCGCCACGCTGGCCAAGGGTTCGGCGCTCAAGGGGGTGGCCATGGTGACCGTAGGCCTGCTGCTAGGCGTGGTCGGCACCGACGTTAACACCGGCACCATGCGCTTTCACTTCGGCATCCTGGAACTGAGCGACGGCCTCCAGATCGTAGCGCTCGCCATGGGCCTGTTCGGTGTGGCGGATTTTCTGAAGAACATCAACCAGATCGGCGACGGCGCGGCGATCAATACCGGCAAGATCGGTCTAAGCTCCATGCGCCCGCAGCCAGGCGATATCAAGCAATCGCGCGGCGCCCTGGTGCGCGGCACGGCGATCGGCGCCGCCTTCGGCATCCTGCCCGGGACCGGCCCCACGATCGCTTCTTTCATCTCCTATGCGACAGAAAAAAAGGTGGCGCGCGAGCCACAACGCTTTGGCCGCGGCGCAATCGAAGGCATCGCCGGCCCCGAGGCCGCCACCAGCGCCTCCACGCAGACCGGCTTTATCCCGACCATGAGCCTGGGCATCCCTGGCGATCCGGTCATGGCGCTGATGTTAGGCGCGCTTATCATTCACGGCATCCAACCCGGACCGCAAATGATGATCGAGCACGCCGATATGTTCTGGGGGCTGATCGCCAGCTTCTGGGTCGGCAACGTGCTGCTGCTGCTCTTGAACCTGCCGCTGATCGGCATGTGGGTGCGCCTACTGTCGGTGCCTTTTCGCTATCTCTTCCCCGCCGCGCTCTTCTTTGTTTGCGTGGGGGTTTACAGCACCAACAACAATCTCTTCGACGTCGGCATGGTCACCTTCTTTGGGATCGCCGGCTATCTGCTCATGCGCCTGCGCTTTGAGCCCGCGCCGCTGCTGCTCGGCTTTGTGCTGGGCCCCATGGTGGAAGAAAACTTCCGCCGCGCCCTCCTGCTGTCGCGGGGTGACCTGGCCGTCTTCGTGACGCGCCCCATCAGCCTGGGCTTTGTCATCGCCTGCGTGGCCCTGATCCTGCTGCTGGTCGTTTCCGCCGTGCGCCAACGCACCCACCAAAAAGCCCTCGCGCTGCAACACTAATCATCATGACGCTACGCCGTCCCGGCCAAGCCGGGCGGCACGTCTCTCCCACGGGGCCCAACACAGGCCATATCGCCATCCGCTCAATCAGCGCGATCCGCACATCAGTGCGTCCACCCCTACCGTTTAATATTTGAGACCTGTACGATTTTTGTGCTTCAGGAAAGAAGGTTTAATTCCTCAAAAAAACCTGTCTGCCCACATTCTTTCCTGGAAGCTCGTGCTGTGTCCGTCGCCAAAACGCCTGCCTCGAAGACCAGCCCCGACCTGCGCCACCCGCTGTCGCCACAAGCCTCCTCTCGCCGGTTGAAAGGTCAGGTAAGCACACCCTCCCCACTCACTGAGCGCAACACGCGCAAACCACGGCGGTATGCCATACGCAGTAATCACCATGGGTACAGGCCAGCAACCACCGCATCGCCGTTTGACTGTCTTTCCGGCTTATCTCTCGATTCTAGGACGGGAAGCTCGCGCTAACGCGATTCCTGAGCGCATGGGCTGCCGCGTGCTCCGCAAGTTCATACAACTAGCGTCGCATCACTGAGCGACAAGGACATTTTATGCACGCCACCCCTCTACGCGCGTTGAGTTCTGTGCAGGCTCTGCCGCACCCACAGCCGTTGATGCCCGTAATGCCCAAAAAGATGCTGGCCGTAATCCTCGCGCTGCTCGCTTGGGATCACACAATGGCGGCCCCCCTTCTGGTAAACGGAACAAACGAAGTGGCGAGTGGCGACTACACCGTAACCAGTACAGATACCAACTCTGCCGCGCTACAGGCGATTAATAGCGGATCGATCACAGCAACAAATAAAGTGTCTTCGTATGCTTCAGGTGACAACCGGTACGGCGTTTACGCCAATACCGGCGGATATATTCACCTTAACGGAGGCGTCGACGTCCAGACCAACGGTGTAAATGGCTACGGTTTCTAAGCTGAGTCAGACAGCAGTGAAATTTTCGCCACCGGCGCCAAGATATCGACCAGCGGCGATTCTGCGTTCGGGGTGTATTCCTTCAACGGCGGCGACATTCAGATGGAGAATAGCCAAATCATCACGTCAGGCAGGGGCGCTCATGCGGTACGGATTGACGATCCCGCCAACGCGGGACAGAGCAGGGTGTCAATGAAGAAAAGCACACTCAGCACAAGCGCCGACGCTACACATGGCGTCTCGTTTGGTACAGACGGCTCGTTCGACCTTTACGATGGCGCCATCACCACTCGGGGCGCAGATTCCGCCGCGATCCACATCGCGGCAGGGGCATCAGCGACCGTTATTTCGGATTCCAAACTCGTATCTGAGCGAGGAAGCGCTTTCCTGTCCGAAGGTGGTTCAATGGCGGCATTGATTGTCAAAAGTCATATTGCCGGCGCAAAGGCGCTGTGGGAACTCAATGCGCCGACGAGCGAATTGGAAATCGAAGCCGACAGCGTCGTGCTTGTCGGTCGAACGACTCAGGTCAACGGCGCTCGATCCGAGCTAAGTATGTACGGCGAGTCAACATGGTGGGTAACGGGTGACTCGCAAGTCACGGAACTTACGACAAGCTCCAGCGCCATTCGATTCACCCCAGTCAATGGTGCCAATCCTGCTTTGTATCGCACCTTGACTGTAGAACAGTATTATTCGGATGAGGGTGAGCTCACCCTCAATACACATCTCGCTGGCGACAACTCCCCCAGTGACCGGCTCGTCATCGATGGCGGCAGGGCCAGGGGCAGCACGCTGGTCCAGATCAGAAATAGCGGGGGAACGGGTGCCCAGACCAAGAACGGCATCCTGGTCATCGACGCCATCAATGGCGCCACCACCACCACCGACGCCTTCGCGCTAGAGGGCCGCGCGGTGGCCGGGCCTTACGAGTACCGCCTGCTGCGCGGCGCCACCGACGGCAGCAATGCCGAGGCCTGGTATCTGCGCTCGGAAAAAATCAATAACCAGCCGGATGAGCCCCTCTACCGCCCCGAAGTCGGCGCCTATCTGGCCAACCAGTTCTTCGCTCAGCAATTCCTGACCCACACCCTCGATGACCGGCGCGGCGATCAGCCCACCTCCCCGGCCCAAGCCACTCAGCGTCTGCCCCACGCCTCCTGGCTGCGCATGACAGGCGCCCACGCCAAGGGCAACACCGGCGACGGCAACCACAGCGCCAAGACCGACGTCTTCACCCTGCATGGCGGCGCCGACCTCTATGAACAGGCCTCCGCCGATGGCCAGGGCAAAACCTATGCCGGCCTCATGGCCAGCTATGGCGTGGGCAGCTCACGCGCCCGCGCCGACGGCAACCCCTATCGCGCCAACGGCCGCAGCCAAGCCTGGAGCCTGGGCGCCTACGGCACCTGGTATGGCAACGACTTGACCCGCCTGGGCCCCTACGTCGATACCTGGGCCCAGATCGGCACCTTCCGCAACCGCGTCGAAGGCCAGTTGCTCGAAAAAGAAAAATACCAGGCCCACGGTTGGGCCCTGTCCGCCGAAACCGGCTATGCCGCCGCCCTCAGCGGCCGCTGGGTCATCGAACCCCAGGCCCAGCTCATCTACCTGGGCTACCGCCAATCCGGCTTCACCGAAAACACCGGCGTGCGCATCGGCAGCGCCAACGCCGATGGCCTGCTCACCCGCCTGGGCGCCCGCCTCTACCACCAGGCCGACACCTTCCAGCCCTATCTTGCCGCCAACTGGTGGCGCTCCAGCATCGAGCCCACCGTCCGTATGGACGGCAAACGCATCGACAACATGTATCCCCAATCCCGCTACGAACTCAAGACAGGCCTTAACGCGCGCCTGGCCAAAAGCTGGACCGGCTGGACCAGCCTGTCAGGCAACTGGGGCAAGCAGGATTACCGCGAATACGCCCTGCGCGCAGGGGTGCAGTATCAGTTCTAAAGCGGGACAAACCGAGGCGAAGCCCCCGGCTAAGGTTACGGATGAGGTGATGGTGACGCCCGGCAGGCCAGTGTCACCTGGCTGCGCCCCGACACATAGCCGAGCACCGCCGCAAACACGGCTTGGCGGGTCCGCAACGGGGCGGCTTGGCTCAGGCAGGCGTTTCGCCCCTGCCAGCCAAGCCAGCCTGTGCAGACGCGCAGCCCGCGTCAAGATAAGTCTGCGGCGTCGGCCCACCATGCATAGTGAGCCAAAGATTGCCAATGCCGCCGGCGCAGCGCTACAGCATCTGCCCCAGAAACGCCTTGGTGCGCGCCTGTTGCGGCGCGTCGAAAAACTGCTGCGACGGCGCTTCTTCGACAATACGCCCTTGGTCCATGAAAATGACGCGATGGGCGGCCTCTCGGGCGAAACCCATTTCATGGGTGACGACCAGCATGGTCATATGTTCTTCGGCCAATTGCCGCATGGTGCGCAACACCTCGACCGTCAGCTCCGGGTCCAGCGCCGAAGTCGGCTCATCGAAGAGCATGATGTCAGGCTCCATGGCCAGCGCCCGGGCAATCGCCACCCGCTGCTTCTGACCGCCCGACAACCGCCCCGGATAATTATCGCGCTTATTGAGCAGCCCCACTTTGCGCAGCAGCTCCTCCGCCTTGGGCACAATCGCGTCGCGCTTCATGCCCTTGACGACCATCGGCGCTTCGATGACGTTCTGCAAAACCGTCATGTGCGGAAAGAGATTGAAGGACTGAAACACCATACCCATTTTGCGGCAGATGCGGCGCACCTCGGCATCGCTGACATAGATGCTGTGGCCGTCCGGCGCCCCGCGCGCGAGCATCTCGCCTTCGATGGCGATACTGCCCTGATCGATCGTCTCCAGATGATTCAGGCAGCGCAAAAACGTGCTCTTGCCCGATCCCGACGGCCCGATCACGGCCACTACCTCCCCTTGTGCAAGACTGAGCGACAGCCCATCCAGCACCCGCGTCCCGCCAAAAGATTTGACGATGCCCAGGGCATCGATCATGGGCAGATTACTCGTCATACTTGGCATAGCGTTTTTCCAGGTGCTGGAAGAACCAGGTCAGCACCAGCGTCATCAGAAGGTAAAAGGCCGCCGCCACCAGAAACGGGGTGGTGGTGAAATCCCGCTGCACGATGCCGCGCGCGGTGCGCAAAATGTCATTGAGCGCCAGCACGTAGATCAGCGACGTATCTTTGACCAGCGTGATGGTCTCATTGCTCATGGGGGGCAACACGCGCTGCACCATCTGCGGCAGTACGATACGGCGCATGGTCTGCAAATACGACATCCCCAGCACCTTGCTGCCTTCATACTGCCCACGATCCACCGATAGGATGCCCGCGCGAAAAATCTCGGCGAAATAGGCGGCGTAATTCAGGGCGAAGGCCACGATGGCGGCCGGGAAGTCAGGCAGCCGAACGCCGATCACCGGCACGAAAGGCAGAGCAAAATAGATGAACAGCAGCTGCAACATCAGCGGCGTGCCGCGCATCAGCCATATATAGGCGTTCACCAAACGCGACAGCAGCCGGAAACGGGAAAGGCGCGCCAGGGCCAGCAACAGCCCCAGCGGCACGGCCAGGGCCAGCGTGATGAAGAACAGCGACAGGGTGACCTTGGCGCCGTCGGCCATCGGCCCCAACAAAGATATTACGTAGTCCATACGGAGGTTGGGGCCCTGCCCTGCTTACTTAATGATGTCGGCGCCGAACCACTGCGTGGCGATGCGGCCCGAGGTGCCGTCCTGCTTCATGTCGGCCAGCGTGCGGTCCAGCTTGGCATGCAAGTCGGTATCGTCTTTGCGCACGCCTACGCCATAGTCTTCGGTGCCGAAGTTTTCATCCAGAACACGATACTCGCCCGGACGCTTGGAGGCCAGATAACGGCCCACCACCTCATCCACCACGACGCCATCCAGGCGGGTGGCCGACAAATCCATCAGGGCCGTCACGTTGTCGCCGAACAGCTTGAGCTCCTTCAGGCTCTTGGCCACAGCTTCCTCTTTCTTGATGGCATCGACGGCGCTGCTGCCATCTTGAGCCCCGAGAACGCGGCCGGCCAGATCGGCCTTGGTCTGAATAGGCGAGGATGCGGTCACCAGAATGATCTGGTGATTCGCCATATAGGGCTGGGTGAAAGCGATATTCTTCTTACGTTCGTCGGTGATCGTCAGGCCGTTCCAGAGCACATCCACGCGCTTGCCATTGAGCTCAGCCTCCTTGGCGCTCCAGTCAATAGGCTTGAACTCGACTTCGACGCCCATACGGCGACTGGCCTCCCGGGCCATGTCGATGTCAAAACCGACCAGTTGATTCTTCTCGTCGCGAAAACCCATGGGCGGGAAATTGTCATCCAGGCCCACCACAACCTTCTTAGGAGCGGCCGGCGCGGCGGCCTGCGGGGTGTTATCGCTCTGGCCGCAGGCGGCAAGCAAAGCGGACATCATCAAAACAGCACTGAGTTTTTTCATTTGAGATAAGCGCAAGAAGCGCGAGAACGAGAAAGGCCGGGCCGAACCCGTGATTATATCGGCACCCCTCGATCTGCGCCTTTTGCTCCCCTTCCCTGCCAGCCGGCACTGGCTGCCTCGGGCGAGGCTAAGCGGCTCGTATAGGAGAGACGCGCGTATCTGCGCGTTTTAATTCGAAAACGAACCGCTGCCCGCCTTTGTTCATGGGCAGGCATGGCGTGCTGCGAGCAATGGCTTAGGCTATCCTCCCCAAATCTCGATAGTGGAACGCGATAAAATGGGAAATAAAACCCTAGCACCCCCTATATTACATCGATAAATGGAATAATCTTTTCAAAAAATCCGGGTTTATCCTAGTCTACGTACCGCGCACAATGCAGGCATTGGGAAACACAAACGAACTTTGACGGGCTATCCGCCGGGTCCGATCCCAGGAACCCCAGACCAAAGGAAAGACTATGAAAACCCTCAGCACCGCTGTACTGATGTCCTTGACCCTATTGACCGCTGCTGCCCAGGCCTCGCAAAACATCGAGCCCAACAACATCCCCTATCAAGGCGTGTACGGCCAGCAAGACAGCCAAGCGAAAACCCGCGCCCAAGTGGCTCAGGAACTGGCCCAAGCCAAGGCCGATGGTCAGTACACTACCGGCGAACTGGACTACCCGCCCACCCTCGCAATCCAGTCCGGCAAGTCCCGCGCAGAAGTCGCCCAGGAGCTTGCCCAAGCCAAGGCAAAGGGTGAATACACCTTTGGCGAACTGGACTACCCGCCCCACGCCAACGGATTCTGATGCGGCAAAGCGCCAAAAGCTCCGCCCGAGCCGGGCCAGCGAGCGCAAGGCCATAAGAAAAGCCGGCCCTTGCGCCGGCTTTTCTTATGGCTTGCCGCCACAGCTTAGTCAGCGTCAGTTGTGCCGGCAGACAAAGAGAGCCTCCCGCTGCAGGTCCTTGCTGTCTTTCCTGGTGGCTAGTCTCTGCACGGCAAGCATCGCAAGCCGGCGACAGGCCGGGCTCGCCACCAAAGCCCGCTTCCGCAACGGACTGCGGTTTCAATTCAGCTTAAGGAAACCTGCTCCCGGTACCAGTCGGCAAATACCTGCGCCCGCATGGGCTCGGCCACCAGAAAACCCTGCACATACGCCACGTCCCGGGCCAACAGATAGTCCAACTGTCCACGCGTGCTCACGCCTTCGGCAACGACCTCCAGTTCGAGGCGACGGGCCAGCGCCAAAATCATGTCCAAAATGGGCGACTCCTGCTGCGCATTTTCAATGCCGACAATAAACGTCTTGTCGACCTTGAGGTAATCCACCGGAAACTGTTGCAGATAAGCCAGCGAACAATAGCCCGAACCGAAATCATCGATCGCGATGCTGACGCCGCTCGTGCGCACTGCTCGGATATTGCTCAAGGCCTGGGCGGCATCCTCCACCAGACTGCGCTCGGTCAACTCCAGAACCAGGTGCGGAGACCATGGCGCGATCCGGGCTGCAAACGCCGCAACATCACTCACGAACTCCCGATGCAGCAAATGCTCGGCGGCCAGGTTCACACTCAAATGAAAGCCTGCCGGCAGATTCATTTGAGGCAAGTCTTGCGCAATCAGCCCCAAGGCGTGACGGGTCAAGGGCACGATTGCCCCTTCCGCCTCCGCCGCCGCGATGAACACCTCGGGGCTGATCGCACCCGCCCCAGGATGCCGCCAACGCATCAGCGCCTCGGCTCCCTCGCAGCGCCCACTTTTGGATGAATAAATGGGTTGGTACTCCATGTGGAACTCCCCCGCCCGCATCGCACGGCGGATCTGATCCTGCACGGAAGTCTGCTGCAGCTGCAAATGGCGTAAAGCCCACACCATCAAACAGCTCACCAACAAAGCCAGCGGCAAGAAACCGATCAGAATGCGCGTCCATTCTTTGATGACCTCTGATTCGGGCAGCATCACCTCGATGCTGACTGGCACCCCTGCCGAGGTGAATGCCTCACGCGCCATCACCCCCTCATCACCGCCGGCCACCGCCGGGCGGCTAAGCAGATTGCCGCCACCCTGCATCTTGAATTCGACGCGGTGGCCACCGAGCGCCGCCACGGAGTCCAGCATCTCCTGGAGATACTGGCCGTCGACCACGGCCACGGCGCGGCGTCCGCCATGACCGGAAGCGCCGACCAGCAAAGCAGGCCGCTCCCGCATGAAAGGCATACCGTCCACCAGACGCAACCAGCGCCCCGGCGGCGCCTCCCAACGCCAGGACGGCGTATTGGCGCGCGCCACCACGAGGTTGGTGGCGCAATAAGGCTGCTGCCCCTGCAACAGTAACAAGGAGCGGAAATAGGGCTTTGTGTTGAGTGTGCGTACCAATACGGGCCGCGCTTCGGCGCAAGTGCCGCGCAACAGGGGCAACATCATGTCGACCGCCTGCCAGGCCTCATTCAGGATATGCCCGATCTGATTACGGGCCATGGCAGCCTTTGCATCGGCCTGAGCCTGGGTCAAGCGCTGCGCGGCCATCCAGCTCACGACAAGACAGACCACCAAAGGCACTAGAAACACTAGCGTTAGCGAAAAACAGCGCCACAGCTTTCCGGGCAGCACGGTAAAACTGGCATGTCGCACGCCCTTCCTCCTTGTGTGCACCCGAAATCCAGATTAATGAGCGTACCTGAGTTCCGGCGTTCAGGCTTGTTCGCGCCGGCGCAAGACCACCCAAGCGAGCAACATCAGCCCTCCCGCCCCCAACAAGCCCGCCCCCGCGTAATACACCGGACGGGCGCGGCTCGCATGTTCGGCATGCAGATCGGCGCGGGCGATGGCTTTGGCATCGGCCCCCGCCGCCAAAGACGCCGGACCCGGCGGCGCCACAATATAAGCAAAGGCCAGCAAGACCCCACCCAGCAAGATCAGAAACAGCGCCCCCCACCCCAGGGCGGCGATCCGCGGCGCACGCCCCCCTGCACGGCGGGCTGCTTTCTCGGCCTTGGCTGTTTTCTCGACCTTGGCCAGTTTGGCGCTTGCCTTACTGGAGACCGCTGGCGTTTCCGCCTTGGCTTGCGGCTCACGCAGGCGCCGCCACAAGCCCGGCATGGCCGCAGCCAAGCCTAAGGCCACGGTAGCGCCCATTAGCGCCGCAGCCGACACATGACTATTGCCCGCAAGCCAGTTGGGTTGGCCCATGGCGATGCCGCGCCCCAGCCAAGCGTGCAAAGCATGCCCGCTGGCATAACAGCCCAGCAACGCCACCACCACACACAACAGTACTGCCGCAGCACTTACCAGATCCTGATGACGCTCATCGGGCAGCGTTCGCACCGCGCGGCGCACGAAGTACAGGCACACCATGCTCACCGCAAGGAAAATTGCCGTGCACGCCAAAGCAAGAGAAAAACCAAACAGAAAGCGCGCGAGCGCCAAGGTCATCGAAGAAGCCATTATTGCAATAGAGGGCCCGCATACCTGTTGCGGCACCGTAACCTTGACTAATCAAATCAGCGGCTTGTTTACCATATCTACAATCAAAAATCTAAAAAATAAGAAAGCACGACGGGCATCAGCGCAGAAAGTGAAATCCCGCCGCGCCTTGATGGCATAGAGTCCCGGAGCGTAGACTAAGCCTTTTGCCTCTCATGTCCGAACCCATCCAGTTTTATGCTGGCGCTCCCGCTGCCGCCCGCATTCTGCGCAAGGCCCGGCATGCGCCGGGTGAGCGTTTGCCCGAGACCTGCCGCCCCGCCACTCAAGGCCAGGCGCTAGCGGTCCAGCAAGCCCAATCCGCGTTGCGATTAGTCGAAGGCGACCCCATCGCCGCATGGAAATGTGGTCTACCGCTGCCGGACAAACTACGTTTGGCGCCCATTTATGTAAGCGGCTTGCAACGTGCGGGCCCGTTAAGCTTGGGTCGAGGCCAGGTGCGCATAGAACCAGAAATCGCTTTCGAGCTGCGCCACGACCTACCGCCGCGCGCAAAGCCCTATGCGCAAGCGGAAATCGAGGCCTCGATCGGCGGCGCCCGACTAGCGCTGGAGGTGATCGGCAGCCGCTACCGTGAACCGCAACATCTGCCTCACATCGAATTACTGGCGGACCATCTCAATAATGATGGCCTCGTGTTGGGGCCCGCTATTACCCAGGCCGCGCCCGCCACGATGCCGCTTACACTGCATATCGAGGGTCAGGCCGAACGCCTGATCGACGGCCGGCATCCTGACGGCGAGCCGCTTGCCGGCCTATATTGGCTGGTCAATTATCTGCGCGAAAACGGCAAGGGTCTGGTTGCAGGCCAGCACATCATTACCGGCTCGTATGCGGGTGTCATCGATGTGCCGGCCCGAGGCCGCGTCAGCCTACGCTACGGCGACCTAGGCACGCTGGAGCTGGAACTACACGAACGCGCCTGAGCCGTCAGGCCAGCCGCCGCGCATGGACCTGGGCAATGCGGCGGCCATCCAGGCGGGTCACCTCGAACTCCCAATCGCGCCAGCGCGTCTTTCCACCAGCGATGGGCAGACTGCCTGCCGCCCGCAGCACACACCCCGCCAGCGTGGCGTCATCATCATAGTCCAGCACCAACTCCGGCGCGCCGATGATGCGTGCGGCCTCGGGCGTGGCCAACCGGCCGTCAAGCAACCAGGAACCATCCGCCATCTGCGCAGCGCCGGAGACGGTGTCGCCCGGATGTTCAGGCAGATCCCCCGCCACCGCAGTCAGCAAATCCATCGGCGTGACCAAGCCTTCGCAGACCCCGTGCTCATCGACCACGATCAACAGATGATCGCGAGATTCGCGCATGGCGGCCAGCAGCTTGATGACGGGAACGGTCTCCGGCACGTAATGCGGCTCCTGGGCCAACTCGATAAGATCCACCGCGCCCGGTACGCGCAGCGGCCCCAGCACATCTTTGAAGTGCAATACCCCCACAACATTGGCCGGATCGCCATCACACAACGGCAAGCGCGAGTGGCCCGAGGCAAATTTGTTGAGCACAGTCTGGGCGTCGTCCTTCACATCAAGCCACACCATTTCGCCACGCGGCACCATGATGCTGCGCAGATCGCGCTCACCCATCGACAACACCCCCTCGATGAGGCTGCTCTCCTCGGGTGCGAAGGCGGCTTCCTCATCCAGGCCCATATCGGGCTCGGCCGTCGACTCGCGTCCGCCGCGCAATAGCTTCAGCACCGCGCGTGCGGTGCGCTCGCGCCGTCCCAGCCCAGATACATCGCGATTACGCTGCGCCAGCTGGTTGAACACTTCGATAAGAATCGCAAAACCGATGGCGGCGTAGAGGTAGCCCTTCGGAATCTCGTACCCCAAACCTTCAGCCACGAGGCTGAAACCGATCATCAACAACAGGCCCAGACAGAGGATCACCACCGTCGGATGACGGCCGACAAAAGCCATCAGCGGCCGGCTGGCCAACATCATGACGACCATCGCCACGACCACCGCCGTCATCATGATGCTTAGATCCTGCACCATGCCCACGGCCGTAATGACCGAATCCAGCGAAAACACGGCATCCAAGACCACAATCTGCGCGATCACCTGCCAAAACACCGCATAGTGCTGGCGATCCCCGCTGACATGCGATCGGCCTTCCACGCGCTCATGCAATTCCATCGTGCCTTTGAATAGCAGAAAGAGCCCGCCAAAAATCAGGATCAGATCGCGGCCAGAAATTTCCGCGCCCAACACCGTGAACAAGGGCGCGGTCAGCGTCACGACCCAGGCGATGCTGGCCAGCAACCCCAGGCGCATCACGAGCGCCAGCGTCAGGCCCAGCATGCGTGCCTGATTGCGCTGATGCGCGGGAAGCTTGTCGGCCAAAATGGCGATGAACACAAGATTGTCGATGCCCAGCACGATCTCCAGAACGATCAGTGTGGCAAGCCCAACCCAGGCGGTAGGATCGGACATCCAATCAAATAACATCAACCAACCTCAAATAGAAACGCCCATGGCCACGCGCAGACAGGCGTAGCCATGGGCCTTTGATAGAAAGGACATTCAGCGCAGCAAGCAGCTGAATAGAAAAAGCGGGTGTCCGCAGGCGGACAAGGTATCGCGGCACAGTGCCGCATCGAGACGGAGGCTCTTCGGTCATAAATGGGGAAACATCGCGCTATGCGGCGACGGGCTTCCCGAGGCTCTTACAGGAACCTGAATATTATCAGATTCGTTTCTACAGCCTGCTCGGCGAGGCCCAAAACGGTCCAGGCAGACAACATGGCTTGACAGGTGCACCGACCGACGCCGAAGCCGCCACCCTAAAGTTGTTGGGCCGACCACCGTTAACGTCGTGGGCCACGGCTTGTGTGCAACAGTCGTCACAATCAGACTTGCCTTGGATTTCAGCATTGCCGATAGACTCCAAAGATTGTTCTGATAGTTTGAGGGATTCAGGGTGACGAATGCGGTAATAACGCGTCTCGTGCCCCGATATTTTGCCGATTCGAGTGATCGCAGACACATTATCGTTAAGGCAGCGCAGGGCCCCTCCACAGAGGCAAAGCCCCGTTGTCGACAATATACGGGGCATGATCTTGGAA